>JAEEGQ010000038.1 GCA_016280395.1 Lachnospiraceae bacterium
CCCATATCACAGGGAGCATATCATGAAGAACAGCTTAAGATCGGCATTTAATACAAGACAATACATGGTCTCCAAGGATTTTGAACTGTATTATTACAGCGATATAGGAATGAAGACCCTTAAGATGCACAGGCACGACTACTATGAATTCTACTTCTTCCTTGCGGGAGAGGTGTCTCTTGAGGTGGAAACGCCCATGTCTGATGTTATAAAAAAGGACCTTGCGCCGGGAGACCTTACAATTATCCCGCCCGGGATAAAGCACCATTCCGTGATAAAAGACGCGGATGTCCCCTACAGGCGCTTTGTTTTCTGGATAAGCACGGAATACTGCGAGCAGCTGATGAAGGAATCTCCGGATTACGGTTATCTCTTTCAGCAGGCAGCATCGTTCGGACATTATTTCTATTCCTTAAAATCCGCCGATTATCACGCCGTTATCTCTAAGCTCATAAGACTCTTAGAAGAGATCCATTCCGACAGATACGGCAAAAACGCGGCCGAGAACCTGTGTGTCCGCGATATCGTCCTTACGCTCAACAGGATCATATACGACGGGAACAACCGCCTTGAGGGAAGCGACGAAGCAAGCCTTTTTGAGAGCATGATCTCCTATATAGAGGCAAACATCGAGCAGCCCCTGTCCTTAGAGCATCTCGCAGGGGAATTCTATGTCAGCAAATTCTATGTTTCACACCTCTTTAAGGACATTCTCGGTATCTCGCCGCACCAGTACATCTTAAAGAAGCGCCTTTCTCTCTGCCGTGATGCCGTTGTCGGCGGGAATGTGATAAGCGCTGTGTACGAAAGGTACGGCTTCAGGGATTATTCCAGCTTTTTCAAAGCTTTCAAAAAGGAGTTCGGCCTGTCTCCGAAGGAATACCAGAGTCTCTACGGTGTGATAAAAGCGGGACACTGACGGCGTTTTCTGAATAAACTTAAAATTTTACTGTGAATCGTAAATATTTACGATTTTTCATAGACCTGTCCGACGTTATAATGGTGGTGTAACAAAAGTTACAAAACTATTTATCTTTGGAGGAGGCTATAGTATGAAAAAACGTATTTTAGCAACTGTACTTGTTGTGGTTCTCGCGCTTTCGTGCTTCATCGGGTGCGGCAAAAAAGAGGGAGACGGTCCGATCAAGCTTGTATATGCGGAAGTTAACCCGCAGGATACGATCGTTGGACAGGTAGCAGCCGACTTTAAGTCGAAAGTTGAAGAGCTTTCAAAGGGACAGATCATCATTGACGTTCAGTACAGCGGTGTTCTCGGTTCCGAAAACGACGTTCTCGACGCTATGCTCGCAGGAGCAGGCGCAGCAGACATCTCAAGAATCTCGGCATTCTCGCTTACCTCTTACGGTGCACAGAAGTCCGTTCTTCTTTCTCTCCCTTACACATTTGAATCGAGAGAACATTTCTGGAAGTTCGCTACAAGCTCACTTGCAGATGAATTCCTCAACGAGTCCTATGAGAAGAAACTTGGCGTTAAGGGTCTTTTCTACGGCGAGGAAGGTTTCCGTCATTTCTTCACAAAGAATCCCGTTAACAGCATCAGCGATCTTGCAGGCATGAAGCTCCGTGTTTCCAATGACCCCGTTATGAACGGTCTTGTAAAGGGTCTTGGCGCTTCTCCCACAGTTGTTGCTTTCGGTGAGCTTTATTCAGCTCTTTCATCAGGCGTTGTTGACGGTGCTGAGCAGCCTATCGCCAACTACAAGTCAAATTCGTTCCCCGAAGTTGCAAACAACATGATCCTTGACGGTCACACACTCGGCGCTATCGAGATCGTTGTTGCAACACCTGTTTGGGACAAGCTTACAAAAGACCAGCAGAACATCCTCATCCAGGCCGGCAAGTACGCTCAGGAGAATAACAAGAAGAATTCTCAGGCAAAAGAGGATGCAGTCCTTAAAGAACTCAAGGAAAAAGGATGCAATATCGTAGAGGTTAAGGATCTTAAGCCTTGGCAGGACGCAGTTAAGAACGTCATTGCCGACAACACCAAGGGCCTTGAAGATCTGTACCAGAAGATCCTGTCCTTCAAATAATTGAATTTGTCTTTTGAAGGCGCATGGATATAGATTCTGTGCGCCTTCAAATTGTTTATGGAGGTTTACATGAAGGGTTTTTTAACTTCTCTGGACAGACTGAAGCCTGTGTATGATGTTGTATACAAGGTAGTCCTGTTCATTTGTAAGATATTCCTGATCGGTGATATCCTTATCACCTGTATGGCGGTACTCGGGCGTTTTGTTCCGTTTATTCCCGACCCTGCCTGGACCGAAGAAGTGGTCCTCACATTAATGACTTATATGGCGGTACTTTCGGCGGCACTCGCTATCCGTAAAGGCAGCCATATCCGAATGACTTCTTTTGACAAGTATTTACCCAAAAAGCTCCTGAATGTTCTCGATCTGATCGCGGATATCGCAGTACTTGCGCTCGGCGTGGTAATGCTTATCGTGGGCTGGAAATATGCCACTACAATAGGCGCAAAGGGAACCTATGTCAGCATGCCGTCCGTGTCTAAGTTCTGGATGTATTTCCCGGTTCCCGTAGCGGGCTTTGCGATGATAATCTTCGAGCTTGAAGCTATCTACCGTCAGATAAACAAGATGGCAGGAAACGCACCTGAAGAGGAAAAGAAGGAGGAGGAAAAGAAATGAGTCCGAACACCATTGCTATTATAATCCTTTTAGGGTCTTTCCTGTTAATGATAATCTTAAGATTCCCGATCGCCTATGCTGTCGGCATTTCCTCGATACTCTGCTTTTTGTACCGCGGCGTACCGATCATGACCGTATGCCAGCAGATGGTCAAGGGCATCAATTCATTCTCCCTGATGGCCGTCCCGTTCTTTATAACGATGGGCGTATTGATGGGCACGGGAGGCATATCCCAGAAACTGATAGATCTTGCCAATGCATTCGTAGGGTGGATGACAGGCGGCATGGCCATGGTAAACATCGTGGCTTCGTATTTCTTCGGCGGCATCTCGGGTTCTGCTGCGGCAGATACCGCATCTCTTGGCAGCATCCTTATCCCGATGATGGTCGAACAGGGCTATGACGACGATTTCTCGACAGCTGTAACGATCACCTCATCCTGTGAGGGACTTCTCGTTCCGCCAAGCCACAACATGGTCATCTACGCGATGGCAGCGGGCGGTGTTTCGGTAGGAAGCCTGTTCCTTGCCGGCTACATACCGGGCGCTATCCTTGCGGTATCGCTTATGATCGGTTCGTTCATCATTTCGAAAAAGAGACATTATCCGAAGGGCGATAAGTTCTCGCTGATAACTCTGTTAAAGCAGCTGATCAAGTCTTTCTGGGCACTTGCGGCGGTAATTATCGTTGTTGTCGGTGTTGTAGGCGGCGTTTTCACAGCTACCGAATCCGCAGCGATCGCAGTTATCTACTCGCTTTTCGTCAGTGTGTTCATATACAGGGGACTGACCTGGAAGGGCGTCTGGAAGGCGCTTGAACAGTGTGTTGACACGCTTGCCATCGTGCTGATCCTTATCTCGACATCCTGCGCGTTCGGCTACTGCCTGACAACGCTCCATGTTCCGGATCTTGCGGCACAGGCTATCATAGGCCTCACCGACAATAAGATCGTCATCGCGCTGTTAATGAACCTGATCCTGCTCGTACTCGGCTGTATCATGGATATGTCGCCGATAATCCTTATCGCGACACCCATCCTGCTTCCGATAGCGACCGCGATCGGCATCAATCCGATCCAGTTCGGTATCATAATGATCTTAAACTGCGGTATCGGACTTTTAACACCTCCGGTTGGCGCCGTACTGTTCATCGGTTCCGCAGTGGGCAAGGTAAAGATGGAGAGAGTTGTTAAGGCGACGATCCCGTTCTATATCTGCATGCTCATTGCACTGATGCTGATAACGTTCATTCCGGAACTGTGCATGTTCTTACCGAACATGTTCATGAAATAACATAAAAAACTACTTCATCAAATTCTCCTTTAAAATGCACCGCGCCGGTGAGTTTTCCGCTTGCCAGCGCGGGCATTCAATAGTAGAATGATTTTTAAGGGGACAGAGGCTTTTGTTCCCCGATACAGACAGGAGGCTGACATGGAATACAGATTTCAGATAAAGGCAACGCCTTTGGACTTTTTCCTGATGTCGATGAAAAAGACATACAGATCGCCTCTTGGTGTCTGCAATATCATATTTTTTGCGGCTTCCGTCCTTTTGACACTGAAGTTTTATAAAGTCGCGCCGCCGCTTGCGCAGGCGGGCCTGATACTGATGTGCATCGTGATCCCCGTCCTGCAGCCCGTAGCCGTTTATTTCAAGGCAAGGGAATATGCCCGCGCAATACCGCAGGGGCTTACGCTCGAGGCAGGAACCGGCGGTCTTCTCGTCGAAGCCGGGGAACAGTCCGAGCGGATCGGCTGGAATAAAGTAAGCAGGGTAATAGATACCGGCGACTGCGTTGTCTTAAAGCTTACCGGAGGCAGCGGCTACTTCCTTTTCAACAGGGTACTCGGCGATAAAAAAAGACCGTTCATAGATTACGCGAACAAGCAGATAGGATAGCATACAATGGGCAAAACGGCCGGAGGGCATTTTTGGAGCAGGATCATAACGGGCGGGTGGAGCAGAAGATCTCTTAAAGAGAAAATCTCCGCCATGTTACTTATTGTGTTCTCCATAATCCTGATGACCGTTTTACTTGATTTTTGGACAATAAAGATATCGCTCTGGGACTTCAGGTATTCCCTGCAGAGCAACGAACTGGTCGGAACGCTTGTGGAGGCTGTTGAGAAAGAATCCGAGGGCTTCTCGGATTATACAAAAGGCGACGTTTCGATCGCAGACCTGAAAAAGCTCATGGCAAACGCCGACAAGGCCGTAAGCAGTCTTCAGACGGACTATTACAGGATAGGCGAGGAAAGGCTTGCATGGACCGAGAAGACAATGCGTGCCTTCAAGATATACAGGCAGGAATGCGCCGTGTTTTTTGGGACAGATCCGCAGGATCCGGAGTACATTACCCGGGAATATACGCTGTTCCAGATGCAGGATTACCTGAAAAACTACGGAAGTACGCTTATGTCGCTCACAAGCAGGGCGGTCAACGATTTCTATAAACAGCGTTTCCCGTTTCTGTTCTTTTTCCCTGCGGTTATCCTGGTTGCAGCCCTCGTGATGATCATGATCGTTGCAAAAACATCCCGGGCCATGAAAAAAACGCTCGTTGAGCCTATCGAAAAGCTGGCAGATGCTTCACGCAAGATCGCTTCAAACGATCTGAAAGTGGAGGATGTTGTCGTCGAAAACAAGGACGAGATCGGCGATCTCGTTCATGCCTTCAACAAGATGAAGGCAGCAACCGCCGAATATATCCGTACTCTTGAAGAAAACAGGATCGCGCTCGACAGGCTTCATGCCGAGGAGCTTGAAAAGATCGACGCGGAAAACCGTCTTGTGCGCATGCGTTATCAGGTCCTGCGAAATCAGATCAACCCCCATTTCCTTTTCAATACGCTCTGTGTGATAAGCGGAATGGCAAAGCTTGAGGACGCTGCGTCAACCGACAGGATGATAAACGCTCTCAGCTCTCTTTTGCGCTATATCTTAAGGACAGAGGAGAACGAGATCACCTTAGAGCAGGAACTGTCCATGATAAAGGACTATATGTATCTTCAGGAAATGCGCTTCGGCGATCGTATCAAATTCGAGATAGACTGCGATGAAGAGCTCGGGAAGATGTATGTTCCTACATTTGTGATCCAGCCCATTGTCGAGAACAGTATAATACACGGGCTTTCAAAGAAGGAAGAAGGCGGTCGCATACGCATTCACGTGTTTACATCATTGAACGGGGAAGAGAAGCGGCTTAACGTGGTTGTCTCCGATACCGGTGTGGGCATTGAAAAAGACAGGCTCGAACAGATACGAAAGAACCTTGTCGAAGAAGAAAAGGACAGAAGTACAATAGGCATCAGCAACATCTTTGGCAGGCTGAAGCTCCTGTACGACAGTGCCGATTTTGACATAGACAGCATCGAGGGAGAAGGAACGGTTGTCAGGTTTTCGATCCCTTGCTCGAAATAAAGGAGTGCCATGATAAAGATCGTAGTTGCGGATGATGAACCGATAGAAAGAGCGGTCGTCAAAAAGATACTGGATGCCGCCTTCGGTGCGGATGCGGAAGTTTATCCCGCATGCAACGGCAGGGAGGCCGTGGACATCTGGCAGGAAAAGAACGCGGACATCGCCGTGCTTGATATTTCGATGCCGGGCATCAACGGGCTCGAGGCAGCGGAGATGATAAGGCAAAAGGATGATTCCTGCGTGATCATATTCCTGACGGCATTTGACGAATTTGATTACGCCCAGAAGGCGATACGGGTGCATGCCCTTGATTATCTTCTCAAGCCTGTCAGCGAGAACGAGCTTGTAGCAGTGCTCGACGAAGCGATAAGGATCGCGGGGAGCGGAGAAAACGAAGGACAGTACAGGTCCGAGACGCTTGCGACAAAGGAAGATCTCTCATCGGTCAAGCAATCGGCCATAAAAAAGCGTATTGCGGATTATATCGAAGAGAACTATGTACGGGATATTTCCCTGTCTGATGCCGCGTGCGCGCTGCATTATTCGGACCCGTATTTCTGCAAGGTGTTCAAGGACTGCTTCGGAAAAAGCTTTATCCTCTATCTGACAGAGCTCCGCATCGGGAAATCAAAGGAGCTTTTGAACGATATCACCGTAAATATCAAGGATATCAGCACAAAGGTCGGATTCAGGGACTCAAATTATTACACCAAAGTATTTAAGCGGATGGAAGGGATAACTCCGACGGAGTACAGGATCATCCGGGGGATCATATGAAGAAAAAAACAGTTTTTTTGGCAGTAATAGCCGCGCTGTTGCTTATAACGGCGGTCTGTATTGCGGTTAAGGTCCTTAACAGGAAGCCGGCGCCGGAATATATATTTACGTATGCCGAAAACCAGTCCGACGGATATCCGACTTCAATGGGAGCTTACAAATTTGCCGAGCTTGTTGAGGAACGCAGCGGCGGCAGGATAAAGATCATGGTGTACACATCCGCAAAGCTTGGGCGCGAAGCCGAGGTCATACGGCAGATGCAGTACGGCGGAGTTGATTTTACAAGAGTATCCCTGTCCCAGCTTGCCGAGTTCTACCCCGAGCTAAACGTGCTCCAGATGCCGTTCCTTTATAACGACGCAGCGCACATGTGGTCGGTGCTTGAAGGCGAGATCGGTGAATACTTCAAGAATGCCGTGAAAGAGATCGACCTCTGCGGTCTTTCGTGGTATGAGTCCGGTGCCCGAAATTTCTACAATTCAGTGCGTCCGATAAGGACACTTAAGGACATTGAAGGCCTGAACATTCGTGTCCAGCAGTCGGACCTTATGATAGACATGGTCAATGCCCTCGGTGCAAAAGCGGTGCCTTTAAGCTACGAAGAGGTTTATTCGGCGCTCGAGCGCGGCACGATAGACGGCGCCGAGAACAACTGGCCGTCCTATGAAGATACCGACCACTATAAGGTTGCGCGGTATTTCTGTGAGGACGAGCACACAAGAGTTCCTGAAATGCAGCTTTGCTCGCTGCATACATGGAATCTTCTTTCGGAAGAGGACAGGAAGCTGATAAGCGAGTGTGCGGAAGAATCGTCCCGATACGAGCGCGAGATGTGGGAGATAAGAGTTGAAAGATCCCGTGAGAAAACGCTTGAAAACGGTGTGCAGGTGACCACGCTGAACAGGGAAGAGACGGAAAAGATCCGCACTTTGATGCAGCCTATATACGAAAAATACTGCGGAAGCTACATGGATATATTGAGCAGGATATTAAACAAGCCGTGAAAAGTGCATGAGGACAAGAAAAAGCAAGCCCTAAAGAGAAGTAAGCTTCCCTTTAGGGCTTTTGTTTATTCCATACTCATCATCGCTCCGGTGAAGAACGGAACACCGGTTGTCATATCCACAAGCATATATATAAACGGGCGGTCGAGCCTGATCAACAGGTGATCTGCATTACAGTAGAGGGACACTCCGGTTATTGCGGCAGCTACCGTACCCTTTTCGTCTACAGACATAAATGTCTTGTGTGCTACAGAACCGATTGCAAGGTTCAGATCCGAAATGCCCGAGAAATCCGCACTGTCGGTAAAGGCAATGCCCATGCCAAGATCTGAAAGAACCTTATTCATATCCAGGGAGTACTCGGTCTTATACTTTGGAAGAAACAGTTCGACAGGCCATTCATAAGCATCTGAGAGCATAGACCTGAAAGAATGGCCGTCAAGCGAGTTTACAAGTTCCGAAACGGTAGTGCCTTCATTAGGCAAAAGCGCAACATAAGCGTATTTGTCGCCTTCGTAGTATTTTGCAAAGCCTTTTGCATTTGCGCATTTGATATATAACAGGTCTTCTTCTGAATGCATATATTCTGCAGAACCCTGGGTCCCGTCTTCTTCTGTGAAGGTAGACCGGGCCGTGCTGTTGGGATCGAACGGAGCTCGCCATGCCCCTTCAAATACGAGCGCATTAATCAGATACATTAAAGTATTATCCGGGATCTGATCCAGCAGTGTCGGGATCATTTCATGCGTATTCTTGTTTACCCAGTCATTTATATCTTTTACCGTGCCGGCGTCGAAAGGCGCTTTGTAGAGCGATGCTCTGTAAAAAAGGGCATTTTTGTTCAGAAAATCTTCGCGCACATTGAATAGGGAACCGTCACTCAGCTTATCGCGGAACCAGATCGAGTTTGCCAGAGTAAGAACGCCATCCTTCGCGATTTTTTGCGTAACGTGATCAATATAGTCGTTTATCATCTTTCTGCTCATACCGAGCGTCTCTTCCATGCCGGAAAGCGTGTCACCTTCTGCGCCATTCGTGGCCATGCCGAGCGCGGCAGCCACAGAAAGAGGGGAGATAAGCATGTTTTCACCGTTATAACATGCCTTAAAAAGCTTAAATGCAAAATCTGCGGCGCGATTTAGCATTTCGGCGGAAGGCACCGCGGCAGCGGCGCTGCTTACAGCTATCCCCTCCATAAGATCGACGGAACCCCGGCTTGTTACCGGACGGTCTTTATCATCGGTGTCAGGCTCTTTTTCCTGCCGGTTATCCCCGCCGCTTTGTGTGGGAGCGGGGCTGTTTTGCGCAACACCCGTTCCCGTCACGGTTGGAGTGTCAGGGCGGTTGTTATCGGGTTTTTCCGTGCTCGCGGAATTCTTAAAAAGTCCCGGGATCAGGAGCGCTCCCGCAATTACAAGGATCACAAATGCTGCCGCGATCGCCACAAGTCTTATATAGTTAATCTTTTTGCTGCCGGAACCGGGGCCCGGAGCTGCATTCTTTATGAAGTTCTCATCTATGCCGCCGATAGCTTCAAGCAGCCTGTTCTCTTTCTCGTTTTCGTTATTCATATGCTGTAACCACCTTTTTCTAAATACTCTTTGAGTTCCGATCTCATCCTGAAGAGCATTGTCTTGACCTTGCTCTGCGAATAGCCGTAGTCTTTCGCTATTTTGGATATGGGGTCAAAGTACCAGTAGCGCCTTACAAATACCTTTTGCTGTTCTTCGGAGCAGGTCTTTAAGAAACTGTTTATGATGCCGGAGAGTTCTTCTGCTTCAAGCCGTTCCTGCATGTTTTCAGGCGAAGGCAGGCATTCCTGCATTTCCTGTGTCAGCTCGCAGTAAACGGCGCTTCTTTTCTGCCTTTGCTGCTTCTTGCATTCGTTAAGCGCAATGTTTCGCACGATCCTGCCTAAAAACGCAAACAGGTAGTTTTCCGGCTTGTGCGGCGGGATCAGGTTCCAGGCCTCGAGGTAAGCATCATTCACGCATTCCTCGGCGGAGCGGTCGTCCCTGAGTATCCGGTTAGCTATCGCCTTAAGCCCGGTCCCGTACTTTTCTGATGTCTGCGCTATGGCAGCTTCATCCCTTGCAAGATACAGGCTGACTATCTCATTGTCTTCCAGAACGATCCCTCCCCTCCGTGTAATAAGGCCTTCACCCTTTATAGCAACTTTTTGGTACAGGTGGTTACAATTATTTTAATTATAACATATTATTTGCACGGGGAGGGGGTGATGTTGAACCACTTTAATGCAGAAATAATTATATTCCGGCATGTTTCGAAACGGGCATTGTCACTTGAATTTAAGCCGCATCTTTGATAAAATTATAGGGATAAACTGAATGCCCGGTGAATCTGACCGAATTTATTGTATAGGACCAATCCGGAAATGATCGGTGAAAACCGGTTTGAATGCCTTCCGTGGTTGGAACACCACGGTTAGAACTACGAACACGCAAGGAGCGCAGTTTCTGAAAAACTGCGCTCCTTGATAATCTGATGGGATATCGCTGTTAACGGCTGAAAAAAGCTTTATTATTAATGACAAAAAAGTATTTATTCTCCCCAGTAGTCAATAGATTCCTGGGTTCTGCCCGAGATGCCGAAAAGTTTCATCATAAAGTCCTCACGTTCATGGAACATCTGGACAATTACGACTTTTTTTGGCTCGATCCTGTAAACAAGGTAGTGTTGGTGAGTGAAAAGAAACCAGTAATCAGTATCTATATCGTACATAGCTTTGATATTGGTGCCTGCCTTGTCGTGGTTTTTCAGGATATCGGCATCGGAAGTCATTTCAGAAAGGACTCTCCTTGCAGTGCTTTCATCAAAATGCTCTGCAAGCCACTTTTTTAGGTCCTTCAATTTGTTTCGCACGATGGGGGAGTATTCGAGTTTTTTCATTCAGATGCCAAGCTCCTGTTTTAAGTCTTCGGATGAAATAGTGCCCTCTTCAAGTATTGAGCGCTCGCCTTTTTCCATTTCGAGTTTGAAACGGTATAAAGCGAGCTCTTTTTCCATCTCGTCGAGTTCTTTCATGTTGATCATGGCAATCTGACCGTGGCCGTTCTTTGTAAGATAGACGCGGCTTCCGTATTTTACGTTGTTAACGACTTTTGTATAGTTTCTAAGTTCAGATATGGGCATAATGTTCGGCATAATATGGATCCTCCGTTTTTAGAGCATGTTTGAGATCAACGTCAACTATCAATTATATTGTATCGCGGAGTATGTTTATTTGCAACAAAATTTGTATTAAAATATTACAGCAATTTCTATTATCAGTGTCAATTTGCTTTGTGAAGACATGGTTATGGACATATCAAAAACAGACTTTTCCGAAGCTGCTTTTTTTCTTTAAAATTTATGCATATTTTGGTATTCTTTTTATATAAGTTTTATTGAGGGGAAAACAGAAATGCACGAACCGGTTTGCACCGCCAAACTTGAATACGGCGGAAATTTCTTTGAGATAAACAACTTTTTTCACAGCGTGGAGGACGAGCGCTCCGGGAACCCGTATAATTGCGCATTCAGCATGCGGGTAGAGTCGGACGGGTTCGCGGGTGAAGCGGTCGGCTGCGAATGCGACTATAAGGACATAAAAGACCTTGCGAAAGAGCTGCGGGAATTGGCCGGTTTTAAGACCCGAGAGGTGGTCTTTAAGGAACTTGCGTATGATTCCGAGATACGCTTCACAGGCGACGGCCTGGGGCATATAACAGTGTCCGGGACGCTTTACGGGGACATGGCCCTCCAGTCGCTAAAATTCAGCTTCGAGACCGACCAGACCGTGTACCCTGCGTTTATATGCAGTTTGGAAAGGCTGTAGCCGATGATCCGGTCAAGCATCTGCACCGGCGAACAGGTTGCGGGCTTTAAGGACCTTCACACCGGAATGTCGGAGTTCAGGGGATTTTGGACAGGATCGAGATAAAGAACAGGTAGGGATAGGGACTCCTTAACTTGATTTTAAAACGAGTTAAGGAGTCCTTATCGTTGACAATTATCACGGTATCTTTTATAATTTTCATAGTAAAAGTATCTGATTGAGAGGGATGAACATGAAGAAGAACATGCTGATTGGGCGTGGTGAAGAAATAGACCTTTTGAAAAGCTATCAGGATTCTCCAAAGTCCGAGTTTGTTGCTGTCTACGGAAGACGCAGGGTAGGAAAAACCTTTTTGGTTAGAGAAACCTTAGGGGATTTATTTGATTTTGAGTTCACGGGTCTGTATGAGACGCCGGCATCGATTCAAAGAGCAGAATTCCAAAAAACAATAAACAGATTAGGAAGAGTCAGCCAACCTATACCTCAAAATTGGTTCGATGCATTTAATAATCTTAAGGAATATCTTTTGTCTTCAAAAAAGGACAAAGTTACGGTGTTTATAGACGAGCTTCCATGGATGGATACAAACAAAAGTAATTTTAAGACCGCACTTTCATCTTTCTGGAATGGCTGGGGAAACGGGAACCCAATATTAAAATTGTATGTTTGTGGGTCAGCTACAACTTGGATGGTTGATAAACTGATAGGTGACAGAGGCGGTCTTTACGGAAGGATTACCAGACCAATATATCTGGCACCATTTACACTTTCAGAAACAGAACAATACCTTAACGCTGTAAAGAAGATGGGTTATGGGAAAAAGCAGATTCTGGATGTATACATGGTTTTTGGTGGCATTCCTTACTATTTGGATATGTTTGACAAAAAGCTTCCATTAACGGTAAACATTGATAAACTATTGTTTGCAGATAATGCACCACTGAGAACCGAGTACGATTTCTTGTTCAGATCGTTATTCAAAGATAGCATAAATTACAGAAAGGTGATAGAAGTCCTATCGAAGAAATTATCAGGTCTTACAAGAGAAGACATATCAAAGGAGAGCGGTTTGACGGGAGGAGAACTAAGCAAAATTTTGTCCAATCTTGCATCTTGTGATTTTATCAGAAACTATGTTGCTCCAAAAAAGAAAGAACGGGATCAGATGTATCAGCTTACAGATATGTTTTCCTTGTTCTATTTGAAGTTTGTAAAAAATGCACCAAGACAGGACGAGCATTTCTGGACTGCCATGATAAACTCGGGGAAAAGAAATGCTTGGTCGGGATATGCGTTTGAACAGGTTTGTCTTCATCACATAGCACAAATAAAGAAAAAACTCGGTATTGCCGGGATTCTCAGTAATGTATACGCATGGAGTAGAAAATCCTTTACTGATTCGGATGGTAGTGAATGGGATGGAGGTCAAATTGATTTAATTATTGACAGAAGTGATGGAGTTATGAATCTTTGTGAAATGAAGTATTCAAATGGTGAGTTCTTGATAGATAAAAAATACGAGAAATTATTACGAGACAGAATGGCTATGTTTAGGCATGCAGAGCGTATCGGTAAAGATTTGAGACTGACATTTGTTACAACATATGGCCTAAAACAAAATGAATATAAAGGCATTGTTGGCAACGAGATAACGCTTGAAGATCTGTTTACATGATATACGCGCTCCTTAACTGCGATAATAATGCGGTTAAGGAGTTGCAATGTTCAATGTGTTCAACTTTGTGCTTGATAAAATCGTTAGATAATCCCATCACATGAAGATAGCACTAATCACATATCTGTCATTACGGAGGAGGATGAAAATATGGAACCTACAATGGATGAAAAACTGAAAGCCTGCATCGAATTGTGCGAGGAAGGTGACCCGGAAATGTGCGCGTTTCTCGGAAAAGAATTTTATTATGGCATAAACATACCCCAGGATCTTGACCGCGCTCTGCGCTATCTGACTGTCGCTGCGGAGAGCGGCGACGCGATTTCACAGTTTACTTTGGGCTTTATGTATTGGTCCGGCAGAGGAACGGAACCGGATATCGATAAAGCGTACGATCTGTTTCTTAAGGCAGCCGAGCAGGACATACCTGAAGCGATGTACAATGTCGCAAAAATCCTTCTTACCAAGGATTATGAAAAGAACAAAGACGAAGCAATGAATTGGCTTAGACGCTCGGCAAACGCCGGATACGATACGGCATATGATATGCTTTCGGATTTGGAGGATGAATCGGATTAATGTCGAAAAAGCTTGTATGGCAAGGAAGGGGCACCATGAGCACGATAGATATTCGCAAGACCAGCATTACCGATCTTGACACAGACGCGGTCGTAAATGCCGCAAATGACGGCCTGTGGGCCGGAGGCGGCGTATGCGGCGCGATTTTTGCGGCAGCGGGACACGATAAAATGGAGGCCGCATGCCAAAAGATTGGCCATTGCGACACCGGATCTGCGGTGATCACGCCGGGCTTTGATCTTAAGGCAAAGTATATAATCCATGCTGTCGGGCCGCGGTTTATCGACGGGCTTCACAAAGAGCCGGAGTTGCTTTACAGCGCCTATCGCAAGTCCCTGGAGCTTGCGGTTGAAAACGGCTGTAAGTCTGTCGGTTTCCCGCTTATTTCAGCCGGGATCTTCGGATACCCTGTGCGAAACGCGTGGAAAGTGGCGCTTGACGCCTGTATGACTTTTTTGGACGAGCATGCGGATGCTCCGCTCGATATTGTGTTTGCGGTGCTTGCGCAAGACATTCTGGAAACGGGGGAAAACGTGTTTGGCGAGCTTGTTGCGTCCCGGGTAAGTGTGGCACAAAAGAAGGACTGGAAAACGTCGGACATGCCCGCAAAACACGAAACATTCGTGCTCAGGCGCGCCTTTACCCCGAAGGAGATGGCAGCCTTAAGGCATGGCCACATCCCTCAGGAGATGGAGGACAAGTGGTTCTGGTACATGGACGGCGACACGCTTTTTGCGCACCGCAGCTGGTCCGGGATCTGCATTTACAAGATCGAGTTTAAGCCGGACGGCAACCACACAGTCACCGCAAACCGCGACCCCGAGCAGTACAAGTGCACAAGCGTCGAGGAAGATATTGAAACCCTCAACCGCCTTTTTGACTGGTGGACGCAGGAAAACTACGATTATTGCGGTGAATGGATTGCGGAGACGGGGGAGATGCTGGAGAAGGCGGGGAAGGCCAAGAAAAGCGACGATTAAAAAGCGAGGCACGATATATGTCAACAAAAGAAGAACGAATAGAGGTAGAGCGGTAAATAATGTTATAGATGAAGGAGGATAATGAGGTGGAAGAAAGCAAATATTTGATCGGAGAAAAAGACGAGCCAATACAATTTTTTGGTGATGACGCTTTGTCTTTGCAGTGTCAGATAGGTGGGTTTGCAGATTTTATAAAAAATTGCGATACTCCAATGACGATTTCTATTGAAGGGGATTGGGGTAGCGGTAAAACGAGCTTTTATAATGCAGTAAAGAGTCTCGTTCAAGAATCGGATAAACTGGGAAAAAAATATCTGTTTGTGGATTTCAACGCATGGCAATACAGTCAATTTAAGCGGTCAGATAATTTGGCCATAGACTTGTTTTATTCTATCGTAGACAAGATTGAAAAAACGGCAAAAGGAAGGAACAAGGAAGTTGTTCAGGAAAAAGCCCATAAAACTCAGGAGACCATTTCCCGTGTTGGTAAGATGGTGCAGGCTGGGCTTTTAGGAGTGACTGATGCAATTGCACAGAAGTTTTTAGGGCTCGAGTTGTCGAAGTATTATAAGGACGTTAAAGAAGCTGCGGCAACAAGAGATGAAATCGAGGAATTGTTAACTGTGAAACCTAACGGGCCCGATGGAACAGAGGTTATTGCGTCATTAAATCGTGAACTACAGGATTGCATCAATAGTAGTTTGGGTATCAAAGAAAAGGAGAAAGAAAGCGATAAAAGGATAATAGTTTTTGTAGATGACCTGGACAGGCTTGTTCCGGACAAGGCCCTGGAAATGCTGGAAGCCTTAAAGATCTTCTTGGATTGCAGGAACTGCGTATTCATTCTGGCAATTGATTATAAAGTAGTTGTAAATGGCGTTAAACTGAAATACAAGGACACCATCAGCGTAAACAAGGGAAATGACTTCTTTGAGAAATTAATACAGGTAGTCTATAAGGTTCCGACGGTTACGGAACATTCGGAAGATTATATTGTGAAGATACTCCAAAAAAATAATATCTATCCGTTGGCTGCAAGTACTTTTGCGTCTCTGTTGCGAGCAGCGGGGAAAGAGAATCCCAGAACAGTAAAACGACTTTTGAACAACTTCCTGCTTCTAAGAAAAATGGCAGAAAACAAAGAGGAAATACCTAACTGGGTGCCTGAAGATGAGCCTTATCCAAACCCCTCAACGGAAGCGTATTTGTTTGCATTTATTTGTCTTAGAGATTTTAATGAGTATCTATATAACGAATTCATTAATCATGCATATAGTTACGAAGTAATGAAACAGTTTGTCGAGAAAATGGATGAGCTTAAGAACTGGTTGATTCTGGTGCATCCTGAGTTGCTTAATGGAAGTCAAGGTATGAGTGCTGATGAGACAGAGAAGGCAAACCTTGAAGCAAGACAAAAAGTGTTATTATCGCAATTGAAGTTGAGCGGAGAGGATCTTCAGAGTGCCAGAAACCGGGAATTTCTGTTCACATTCTTTCAAGCGCTTATGCATGATAAAGGTTATAAAGTAATCAATTCTATGAGTTTCGCAAAGGTCAGTCTGTGCGATGACAACTATTATAATAGAATTCGTGAAGCATTGCTTCTAACAGATGTATCAGGAGTTGGTGGAAACAGATTAAGAATTAGTGAGAATGTTTCTGCTATCGTATTATATAAGGATAACGAGGACGACACCTATTATAGCGTTGTTGAACCATTTTATGATACATATGCAACTGTGAAAGATGCGTATAAGAGGACATTGGAGTTGGTGCTTGACTCAATGGATCCAAAGCTTGTAACGATTGCACCGCAGGAGTTTGATTTTATTGTTAGTCCAAATGATCCTGTGGTGAATGAAAAGTTCGTTGCCCTGGAACTGACTAAAAAAATCGGCGGTTTGCGACTAACAGATGGGCAAACACTACCTAAAGAAGTTATGTTCTATTCTAGTCCTATGGATATAACAAACTTGAGTGAGAGGCTTGATGAAGCTGCTCAAAAATGCAACTGCTATGTGGAATGGTATCGAGGGCTTTCGATGAAGTTGGTTGGCGGTTTTGGAGATAAATCAACTAAATTGGAGTATTTAGAATACAAAGATATGCATCCGGAGGTAGACTGACTTTCGTGGTAAAAACGGGAAGGTTCGGAAAAATGGAAAATAAAAAGAAAATAGACCTGTTCCTGCGCCAGAAAGACACCTTGGACAAATTTCTCGAAAGGGGCGCAATCTCACAGATGTAAAAAAGTGTGCAGATTAGCGCTTTCCAACAGACACTGAAACAATCAAAAAAGCTTATTTTGAGGCCTATATGTTCTTCGATCTCCTCTCCAAACTCCAAACCATGCTTTCACCCAGGCAGGATCCGGAACCTTCCGCCCCTGCCTATGAATTCTGCCCTCGTTGCGAAGCAAACCTCACTCTTCAGAAAGGTTACAGCAACACTTTGCCCTACTGGGTGTGCCTCGGGTGCGGGGAAATGTTGATAAATCCTGAGCTTGAGAGCGAGTCCGGTATTCTCTGGCAGTGTGATAACTGCGAAGCGGTTCTGAATGTGCAAAAGGGCTTTTCCGAGGGTTGCGGGGAGTGGCAGTGCACGGAGTGCGGATACCCGAACAAGATCAGCAGCAGAGAGCTTTACAGGACTGTGGATGAGTACGAGGCAGATCTGCGAAATCCATTCAAAGGCCTGTCAAACAAGGATCTGCTGGAGGTTTCGGCATATCAGACAGAGGAGCAGATAAACGGTCGCGAGGATATCGCTGTTGTGCGGGATCCGGACACCGGAAGGCGCTATATTCGAAAGTTCCTGACCACATACGAAAAGAGCATTTATGAGCATATCATGGCGCACCCGATCCCGAATATGCCGCGGATCGAGGCACTTTACGAAAGTGCGAACTGCCTGATAGTGATAGAAAGCTATATTGCCGGGGAGACCGTTGAGGAACTGCTTGCAAACGGACCGCTTCCCGAAAAACAGGGGCTCTTTATAGCCCGGGAGGTCTGCAGGATTCTTGAAAACCTGCATGGGCAGCCGGTTTCTATCGTTCACAGGGATATAAAGCCTGCAAACATCATCATAACACCGGAGAATGCAGTCTTTTTGCTGGATATGAATGTTGCGAAGTGGTATGACCCGGACGAGACCGATGATACACGGTACCTCGGAACGCAGTATTATGCGGCGCCGGAGCAGGTTGGGTACGGACTTTCGGCGTCTTCTGTAAAGGCGGATATCTACGCTTGCGGGATGCTTTTGAATGTGATGCTGACAGGGGCATTTCCGAAAGAAAAGAAAGCTGAAGGGCAGGCATGGAGCATTATTGAGCGGTGTATCAGGCTGAATGCGGACGAAAGATTTACGGCAGAGGAACTTCGAAAAGAGCTTGAACAATTGCAATAAACATACATATAGCAGAGGTTAAAATGAGCGAGAACCCAAAGAAAATTGAGAAACCAACTCAGGAACTTAGCAGCATCCTTGAACAGATGGGCACCGAACAGCTCGGAGAATACCTTAAAGCCAACAAAGAGGAGCTTAATAAAGGTGATTACAAGCGCGCCTTTTACAACTATTTCACGGAGGTTCTTGAGACAAAAAATCTCAAGCTGAAGGATGTTTACCGCGACTCAAACATAAGTGAGGGTTTGGCCGGTAAGATCATCCGCATGGAAAAACATACGAAAAAGCGTGATTATATTATCCGTCTATGTGTCGCAGGGCATTTTGATCTGCGGGAAACCAACAAAGCACTGAAACTATACGGCATGAACGAGCTGTACCCGAAGAATTCGCGGGATGCCTGCTTTATCATCGCGATAAACAACAGGATCTTTGATCCCTATGAGATTGACGAAATGCTTGAAGAAAACGGCCTCGGGAAACTTGAGGAACCTAATCGTGAAGAATAAAAGATTACTTTTCGTAAACTCCCGCCTTTTAGTCTAAAACACTCAAATGTTCCACAACAACTTGCAATGTTCCATGCATTGTGGTACAATACATATCGAGGTGGAACATATGAACGAGATGATCAATAAAATATTCGGAAATGCAGTCAAAGAAGAACCTTACGCGTTAACGGGAAAAGTACCCAACTATATCCGGTATGGGTATTATGTCAGTAGTCTTCGGCTGAACGACATGAGGTGCATTCTGGTTAAGCCAAAGACCAAAGAATGGAACCTTGCCACTCTTAAGACTCAGCTTAGGAACATTGAAGAGATTGCTAAAGAACCCGCCGTACTCGATTTAGACAGGCTGACAGCGGCACAACGAACAAATCTGATAGAGTCGGGTATTGCTTTTGTTTCAGGCACTGGGCAGGTGTTTATCCCATTCTGGGGCAGCTATTTTGAAGAAAAAATCTTAAATCCTGCCAAGCCTGTAGAGGTCCTTTCTGCAAACGCGCAGCTTGTTTTTTTGGCGCTTTATTATAATTCCGCGATGGAACCGCTTAACCAGACAAAAATCGCTGCATTACTAACTATACCCAAAGCGACTTGCTCCAGAGCAATTCAGCAATTGAATGCGCTGAATCTGATCTCGGTAACCGGAGTGGGAGCGGCAAACCGGGTCTGCATAAACGAGAGGGAAACTGTAATTAACAGAGCACTTCCGCATATGACATCACCGGTGGCAAAGAGACTGTTTGTCAGCAGTAAACCGGAGCAGCTTCATTTGAAATATACCGGAATAAAGGCATTGGCGCTCGACACCATGCTGGCTTTTTCGGATTCCGATCCCGGGTATGCTGTAAGTAAAGATATTTCTTTGAGCATATCTCGTGAAATTCTTATAGATGAACAGTCATACAGGGATTTTGGAGGCGAGATCATTGAGGTGTGGAAGTATGATCCCAACCTGCTTTCGAAGGGAAAACGGGTTGATGATATTTCATTGTATCTTGAATTAAAGGATGATCCGGACGAACGGGTTCAAAACGAGCTAGATGCAATCAGAGAACGGTATGGGATAAAAGGAGAAGAGATTTAATGGCTTTGGGGATCGATGTATTTAGGGATTATTTTAGTGAATATCAGAATCAGTATATTCTTATTGGGGGAGCGGCCTGTGATCTTGTGTTAGGTGAAGCAGGGGCTTCCTTTCGGCCCACGAAGGACATTGACATGGTTTTGATCGTAGAGGGCCTCACGACAGAATTTGCAAAGGCATTCTGGCAGTTTATTGATGATGGGGGCTATGTGCCTCGGCAAAGGAAAGACGGCAAACACGAGTTTTACAGGTTTGTAGATCCGAAGGTTGAAGGATATCCTGTGATGATAGAATTGTTTGCAAGACCCGGCGGTAATGTGGACTTCACATACAGAGGAGACTTGATACCGCTTCATATAGATGATGAAATATCGAGTCTTTCGGCAATTCTGCTGAACGAATCTTACTACAGGTTTATGCTTGCGGGACGGATAATCTCGGGCGGTGTGCCTGTGGTAGACGCGGAACACCTGGTCCCTCTTAAGATGAAAGCGTGGCTTGATCTGGCCGATAAAAAAGCTCACGGCATTCACGTAAATGACAGAGATCTTCGAAAACACAGGCAGGATGTATTCCGGTTGTTTGAAATAATAGATAGCGAAGCCGAGATTACAGCGCCGATTGAGGTGTACGAAGATATAAGAGCGTTTATTGACGCTGTAAAGGTTCTACCGTTTGAAACGAAGCAGATCGGTATTGATGTTACAAAAGAAGAAATACTGGATACGTACAGCAAAATATATATAAGCGAATAAAATGAAAAAGGACATCAATAAGATTGACCGCTGCAACAACCTGACAACAATGTCCTGGGGCTTAAGCCGCGACAGGATCTATAGGATGATAAGGGAAACGGAGGAGTATTTCCCAAGACTCTTAAAGGTGGTCAAAGCTGAAACAGATTTTAACAACGCCGCATGGCTGCTTCAGTACCACATGGAGAGCATGCTGGATATATACAAGAGACTGATGTAAAAACAGCGGAACAGACTGCGTGACTGCAGCCTGTTCCGTTTTGCTGTATCTCTTAAATATCATACTTCTTTAGCAGCATGTCGAGGGCTTCGCGCAGAAGGATGGCTTCGCCGATGCCTTCACGCTTTGCAAGCTTTGCCAGGCGCTGGAGCTGGTCTCCTGTGTAGTGGCTGGTCTTCGGGATCATCTTTTCTTCGCGGGCCATGGCTACGCGGTTGCGTCCCGCAAGCTTAGCGCGGTACAGCGCTCCGTCTGCTTTCCGCACCAGCTCGGCACAGCGCGAAGCATCAACAAAGGCTGTAGCCATGCCGATGGTCATGGACTGCTGCATGCCGTCGGGGGCCTTGACGTTGAAATTGTTCTTAAGGTCGTTCAGGAACAGGAAAATATCCTCACGCTCGGTCTCGCCCTTGAAGATAAGGCCGAATTCGTCGCCACCGATGCGGTATACGGCGACATCCGCCGGGACGTTTTCACGGATGTAGCGTCCGGTTTCGATAAGCATTCTGTCGCCTGCATCCCTGCCGAAATCGGTGTTGATGTGAAGAAAGTTGTCGAGGTCTATAAGGGCGATAACGACAGTTTCGCCTTCTGCCTCGCAGTCTCCCGCGAGGATCTCTGTAAGATCCTTCTCAAAAGCTTCTCCTACAGGAAACTTCAATGCCTCGTTGACGGCATTTTTTTTCTTTTGTGTGTCTGCTTTTCCGACGTTGATGTGATCTTCAACCGTTACGGGGGCCGGCGCCGCAGGCCCTGTGGTCTTTTTTGTTTTGCTTGCCATGATTACCTCCTAAATGAGCAATAATGCGAAGTTGTGTGCGAAAACCGCGAAGGCGGGTTTCGTTTTTTTTGATATGTTCCGGGAATATTATCGCCGAAATAATATCGGGTGATATGTATTGTATATCATGCTTTAGAAAATATGTCAAGAATAATATTTTAAAAATCATATCAAAAAAACGGATTGAATGCACCGGCTCTGTTGTGATATATTAATAACGCAAAGATTCAGAAAAGAGTGCTGTCAAAGCACATGAAAGGAACTATATAAAATGAGTGATACAAATGTCAGGATCCAGGACGATCTTTATGAAGCCGTGAACGGGGAGTGGCTCAAAACTGCCGTTATCCCCGACGACAGGCCTTCCATCGGCGGCTTTGCCACGCTTTCGGATGAAGTCGAAAAGCTGATGATGGAGGATTTCAAAGCCTTTGCAAACGGGGAAAAGACAAGCGACATCCCCGAGATGAAGTACGCCATATCCCTCTACAAAAAAGTGCTCGATGAGGACAGGAGGAGCAGGGATGGCATAGCGCCGGCGCTTCCGATCCTTGAGAGGATCAATGCCCTTGAAAGCGTTGAGGATCTGAACAACGCAGCAAAGGAGTTCCTTCTTGACGATATCTCGCTTCCCGTTGTGCTCGGTGTTGCAACGGACATGCAGGATGTTACAAAACACTCGTTTATCGTAACGAGTCCGCAGATAATCCTTCCGGACACTACCTACTATGCGGAGGATAATGTGCAGGGAAAGGCGCTTCTTGCCGACTTTTCCGACATGGTAAAAAAAGTGCTGAAATTTACACCCCTGACCGAAGACGAGCAGAAGGCTTACCTTGCTGACACCCTTGCCTATGATGCCCTTATCGCAAAGAAGGTAAAGAGCAGGCTCGAATGGTCCGAATACTACAAGAACCATAACCCGATGGATATAGATGAGGTTGCGGGATATCTTGCGCCTTTCGATATAAAGAGGCTATTAAAGGAGCTTTACGGAGACAGGGCTCCAAAGACAGTGATCGTTTATGACCCGAGAGCGATAAAGGAGATGAACGGATATTTCAACGCCGGTAATTTCACTCTTTACAAGCACTGGCTGTATGTGAAGAAGCTCCTGCTCTCCTGCGCGTGCCTTTCGGTAGAACTCAAGACCCTTGCCAATGCCTACAGGCGCGCCCTGACAGGCGTTGCGGCGGATCCGTCGCTTGAAAAAGAGGCCTACAGGTACGCTTCCAACACGTACTCGGAGCCTGTCGGCGTGTACTACGGCAGGACGTACTTTGGCGAGGAAGCGAAAAAAGATGTTGTGGACATGTGCCACAGGATCATAGACACCTACAAGCTCAGGATGCGACGGAATACATTTCTTGCGGATCAGACAAAGGAACAGGCGATAAAGAAGCTTTCCACAATAGTCGTGAAGATGGGCTATCCCGATACTATCCGGGAGATCTGGTCTAAGCTTGTATTTGACGAGGAGGATTCGCTTCTTGCCGCTGTCGAAAAGATAGAAAGGGTCCGCAACGAGGATCAGCTTGATAAGCTATATAAACCGGTTGACAGGACTAAGTGGGTAATGCCCGGCCATATGGTGAACGCCTGCTACAACCCTTTCAGCAACGATATCACTTTCCCGGCGGCGATCCTTCAGAAGCCGTTCTACTCGCTTAAGCAGAGCGCAAGCGAGAACCTTGGCGGTATCGGCGCTGTCATCGGCCACGAGATATCGCATGCCTTTGATAACAACGGCGCGAACTTTGATGAGAACGGAAACTTAAAGAACTGGTGGCTTGAAGAGGATTTTGCAGCATTCAAGGCACTTACGCAGGATATGGTAAAGCAGTTTGACGGCATCGCTTTCCATGGCGGCAAAGTGAGCGGTGAGCTTACGGTGAGCGAGAACATTGCCGACAACGGCGGAATGGGCGTGACTCTTGAGATCATGCACACGCTCGACAATGCTGATTTCAAGGCGTATTTCATGAACTGGGCAAGAGTGTGGTGCATAAAGGCCAAGGAGGAGTATTTCATGCTCCGTCTTGCAAGCGACGTGCATTCGCCGGGACCCGTGCGGGCCAATATGCCGCCGAGGAACTTTGCCGAGTGGTACGAAGCATTTGGAGTTACGGACAAAGACGGGATGTATCTTGCGCCCGAAAACAGGATAAGTATCTGGTAAGAGGTATAATATGAGTGAGGTTTCCAAAATTGACAAGGATCGTGTACAGACACTATACGAATCAAGGTTTTTGAGCTTTTATGACCTTCAGTACGCGGAAGGGAAGCATTATTTTGAGGCTTCCCGCAGGGAAAAGCGCGATCTTGTGGTAAAAAAGAGCGACTATAATTTTAAGAAAATGCTCCCGGATGCGGTAACTATCGCTGTAATACTGCACCTTCCGGGCGGAGATACCAGGCTCCTTATGAACTATGAGTACAGGTATCCCGTAGGGCAGTTCCTCTTAAGTCCCGTGGCAGGGCTTCTTGACCCCGATGACAAAAACGGGGATGACCCGCTTGTTACGGCGGCTATCCGCGAGATCAGGGAGGAGACGGGGTTGATCGTAAAGCCGGAAGACAAGGTCTATGTGATGAACCCATGCGCCTTTTCGACTCCCGGAATGACTGACGAGAGCAATGCTTTCATGTGCGCGGAGATAACGCTGGACAGCCTCGACGGGATCAACCAGAACGGGGCAGTCGGGACCGAGCTTTTTGACGGCTTTGAGCTTCTTGACAGGAAACACGCGAAGGAGATATATAAGACGGGCAGGGACGAACACGGTAATTTCTATTCCCTTGCAACATGGATGATCCTTGGGATATTCCTTTCGCTGCAGTAAGACAGGGCAAAGAAAGGACCGGGCGGCTGCTTTTGCAAGCAGGGACAGGCAGCCGGTCATAAGGAAAGGTGTCGGCCGGTTCCGCCGGTTTGACATCGTACATTAATCTGCTATAATATTACTGACAATTATTTGTCGTTTACAAATACGCAAAAAAAGGCGGGATTTCGTTTTGAAACGATTCAGAAGTCTTGTTCTTCTTGCTGTTGTATTGCTTGCGGTCTTTGTTCTGATAATGGGGTTCTATTATGTACAGGTAAGCGGAAACAGAACCCAGGCGTTTAATACGGGTGAGTTGCTCATAGATCAGATAGAGGTGCTCCTTGACAGGAACAGGGAGCAGGTCGCGTCGCTCACCGAGAGCCATAAAGAGGATTACATTACCAGAGCGCGCGCAGTGTCGTATATCATAGACCACGAACCGCTGATAGGCGCGGACAGCGAGGAGCTTAAGAAAATTGCAAAGCTGGTAAGTGTTGATGAGATATATCTCTTCGACGTCGGAGGGACCATCTACAGCGGCACCAACAGAAATTATATCGGGCTCAACATGGATTCGGGAGAGCAGATAGGCTTTTTTAAGCCGATGCTTAAAGACCGGAACTTAAGCCTTTGCCAGGATATAACGCCAAACACGGCCAACGGCGAGCTGATGATGTATGCGATGTGCTGGAGCGAGACGGGAGACCGTCTTGTGCAGGTGGGCGTCAAGCCGCAGAGCCTTATCGATGCGATGGATGAAAATTCGCTCGGACGCATTGTAGACGGGCTGCTGTTTTCGGAGGGTTACACGGTCATCATAGCAAATGCTGGCACAGGCGTGATCGAAGGCTCTTCCAAAGCAGAATACCACAAGAGTACACTTGAAGAGATCGGTATCGACTATAAGAACCGGGCCAGAGGGGAAGTGTCCCACTGGACTTATAAAAACAGGGGAGTGCATTCTTACTGCACCCTTGAACCGTACGGCGATTATGTGATCGTTGTTTCACAGACGCATTCTTCCGCGAACCAAAACATAACCCGCGGGCTGATAATGATGACGGGTTATGTACTTATCGCCCTTGCGATAGTGTTCTTCATAGTGCGGAAACTGACTGCGAAGATAGGCAATGAGCATAAATCCGCCAATACCGACCAGATGACGGGCTTCCTTAACAGGCGCGCGTACGAGACGGATGTGCTGAATGCCGCGAAGGACGCTTTGGGACAGGAATATGTATATGTTTCGATGGATCTTAACGGCCTTAAGGAAGTGAACGATTCACACGGGCACGAGGCCGGCGACAGGCTTATAAAAGGCGCGGCGGAGTGCATGGCAAAGGTGTTTTCGAAGTATGGGAACATTTACAGGATAGGCGGAGACGAATTTGCTGCAATCCTGTATCTTCCGCCTTTTGAGCTGGACGAGCTTAAGCTCCTGTTCAAGAAACGAGTCAAATCCTGGGCTGAGGCCAGCGGGCTGCCGCTTGCCGTATCCTGCGGTTATGTGAGATCTGCCGACAACCCGGACACAGATCCTTCCGGGATCGCAAAGCTTGCGGACGCCGAGATGTACAAGGAAAAAGAGGCATATTACAGTGAGACGGGCCGCGACAGAAGGGCACGAAAGAACTGAACACGGGAATTACAGGGCATCGCTTCGGGGCGGTGCCCTTTTTAGTGAGTCAGTGGGGAATTTTCCCGGTGACTCACTTAACATTCTGTTTTACACTTTCGCTTTAATGTGCTATACTGTTGAAAAAGTTTTTTTCGGAGGATGATATGAGAACGGAAACGAAATGCATCGAAGCAGGCTATACACCGAAAAACGGCGAATCCCGCATGATCCCCATTATACAGAGCACTACCTTCAAGTACGATACCAGCGAAGATATGGGAAAGCTCTTTGACCTTGAGGCATCGGGTTATTTTTATACCCGTCTGCAGAACCCCACAAATGACTTTGTTGCCGCAAAGATAGCGGCGTTAGAGGGCGGTACGGCTGCGATGATGACTTCGTCCGGTCAGGCGGCATCCTTCTTTTCTGTTTTTAACCTTGCAAATGCGGGCGATCACGTGGTCGCATCCGCGTCCATCTACGGCGGGACCTTCAACCTGTTCAATGTGACGATGAAAAAGATGGGCATCGACTTTACTTTTGTCGATCCCGACTGCTCCGATGAAGAGCTTGAAGCTGCGTTTAAGCCGAATACCAAGGTCGTTTTCGGCGAGACCATCGCAAATCCCGCACTTGTCGTTTTCGATATCGAGCGCTTTGCAAAGGCTGCGCATGCGCACGGAGTTCCGCTCATCATCGATAATACCTTCGCAACACCCATAAACTGCAGGCCTATCGAGTGGGGCGCAGACATTGTCATCCATTCGACTACGAAATATATGGACGGTCATGATGCCACGGTCGGCGGTGTTATCGTTGACAGCGGAAAATTCGACTGGATGGCGCATGCGGACAAGTTCCCGGGACTTTGCACTCCGGACGAATCCTACCACGGCATCACATATGCAGAGCGCTTCGGAAAAGAAGGCGCATATATCACAAAGGCTACGGCACAGCTCATGCGCGACCTCGGCTCGATCCCTTCGCCAATGAACTGCTACCTGTTAAATCTCGGGCTTGAGTCCCTTGCGGTAAGGATGGAAAGACACTGCAGGAATGCCGAGAAAGTAGCAGAATTCCTGAAGGATCATCCCAAGGTTGCATATGTTACATATCCCGGCCTTCCCGGCGACAAATACTACGAGAGGGCTAAGAAGTACATGCCAAACGGCACTTGCGGCGTTATCTCTTTCGGAGTAAAGGGCGGAAGGGCAAAGGCAGAGGAATTCATGAAGGGGCTTAAGCTGGCCATTATCGCAACACATGTTGCCGATGCGCATACCTGTGTGCTCCATCCCGCTTCCTCGACGCACAGGCAGCTTTCCGACGAAGAGCTTGTTGCATGCGGTGTTATGCCCGATATGATCAGGCTTTCGGTCGGCATCGAGAATGTTCAGGATATCATCGAGGATGTAGCAGGCGCTCTCGAAAAGATCTGACAGAGTGAGTCAGTGGGGTCGTTTCTCGCTGACTCATTTAAAAGTCGGGATTTGTTTATCTTTGGTTCATAATCCGGTGGTACAATACAGAATGTGGGGCAGTGCGCCCACAGTACCAAACACGGTCAAAGACAGGCATATCCGGTGTTTGAGCGTATTATCGGGAGATTATGGAATGAACAGCTTTGTGCTTGACGGACCGCTTTTTACCACAATGATGAGATGCGGTACCGAAAACTTGAGGAAAAACAGGACTATCGTTAACGATCTTAACGTCTTTCCGGTGCCGGACGGCGATACGGGCGACAATATGTACATGACCGTAAAGTCCGGCTGTGACAATGTCACACCTGAAACAAAAGATCTTGGATGCGCGTCAAAGGATGCCGCAAGAGGAATGCTGCTCGGTGCGAGGGGCAACTCAGGCGTCATACTTTCGCGTATCTTCGCAGGCATTGCGGATGCCCTTGAAGGCCGTGAGACTTCGGATGTGAAGACCATGTGCCATGCCTTTGAAGAAGGAGTAAAGAAGGCATACGGCGCTGTTTCGACCCCGGTCGAGGGAACGATCCTCACGGTTTACCGTGAAGCAGCCGAGTATGTTTCAAAAAACCGCGACAGATATACTACTTTTGAGGAGCTTTTTGATGATTTCCTTGCGGAAACAAGGCGTTCGCTCGAACGCACGCCACAGCTCTTAAAGGTGCTGCGCGAGGCGGGCGTTGTGGACAGCGGCGGCGCAGGGCTCTATTATATCATCGAGGGTATGAAAAAAGCCCTTGACTCCGAAGAACTTGGGACCGTTACGGAAGAAAGCGAAGGCGCTTCAGAGACCTACGCGCTTGTAAACAACGACAGCACGGACAGGCTCGAAGAGGACGGAACCGTTTACGGTTACTGTACGGAGTTCCTTTTGCAGCTCATGGCGTCAAAGAGTCACGGGACATCCCTTAAGATCGAACAGGTCGAGAAATGGCTCAAAGGCATCGGCGGCGATTCCATCGTTGCCTTCAGGGACGGCGATATCGTAAAGGTCCATGTGCATACAAGGAATCCGGGCAAGGTCCTTGAACATTTCCAGAAATACGGCGAATACCTGAAGCTAAAGATAGAGAATATGACACTCCAGAACAAGAACGTCCATATCAGGAACAATTTCCCGTCAGTGGGGGAAAAGGCGGATGAAGAGAACCGCAAAGCAGGTGCGGATGCGGTTGAAAAGGCCCCTGTGCTTACCGTTGAAAAGCCTGTCAGTGAGTATGCCTTTGTGGCTGTTGCCGCAGGGGACGGCCTTTCGCAGGTCTTTCGTGACGGCGGAGCGGACTGCGTTGTTGACGGCGGACAGAGCAACAATCCGTCGGCCCAGACCTTTATAGAAGCCTTTAAGACGGTCAGGGCAAAGACTATCGTAGTCCTTCCAAACAACAAGAACATCATACTTACGGCCAACCAGGCGGCGGAGCTTTATACGGACAGCAAGGTTGTTGTCTTCCCGTCAAGGACAGTAGGCGAAGGCTATGCGGCGCTTGCCTGCGCGGACAGCTCGAGCACGGTTTCTCCCGACGAAATGTTAAAGATGATGGAGGAGAGCTCGGCAGGCGTTGCCACGGGCTATGTCTCAAAGGCTGTCAGGGATTCGGCAACAGGCAGCATAAAGGTTACGGCCGGTGATTATGTAGGCTTTGAAGGCGGCGAGATACTGTCGGATGACAAGGATATCGAAAAGGCCGCAGAGGGGCTTTGCGAGAAGCTTTCGGCAGGAGAGCACGATCTTGTCATAGTGCTGAGCGGCGAAAACCGTACGGAAGAGGATGCGGAGAAGCTCTGCAACAGGCTTTCCGCTAAATTCCCGGGCACAGAGTTTGCCCCGGCTGCGGGCGGCCAGCCGATCTACGATTTTATCATGATATTTGAATAACACAGAGCAGGGAGGACTATTATGTTACGTTTGTTCACAGACACGGATACCGATATGACGCCGGAAGTGGCGAAGGAGTTCGGGTATAACCTTATCAGCATGCCCTACAGCTACGACGGAAAGACCGTATTCCCTTACGAGGATTTTGATGTATTTGAGTCGAAACCCTTCTACGATATGCTCCGTTCAGGCGTGATCCCTACCACAAGCGCCATCGGCAGGGAGAGATATATCACGTATTTCAAGCCCTTCCTTGAAGCCGGTGACGACATCCTTTACGTTCATTTTTCAAGAGCGATGACAGCTACTTTTGAGAGCATGGATGAAGCGATAAAAGAGCTTAAAGAGCAGTTCCCGGACAGAAAGATATATACCGTCGATACAAAGGCCATCACCATCGGCGCACTGAGTGTCGTTTATGAGGCGGGCGACCTGTACAAAGCCGGCAAGACTGCCGAAGAGATCGTTTCCTGGGTTGAAAGGGAACGGGATCATTTTGCCATCTATTTCTTTGCCGACGACCTTAAATTCTTCAAGCGCAGCGGCCGTGTGAGCGGTATCGCAGCAACCATGGGCAATATGATAGGCATCCGTCCCATCATCTATATCAGCGATGAAGGGAAGATGGTCAATATCGGCAAGGAACGCGGGCGTGAGAATGCTCTCAAACACCTTGTGAACCGTGTTAAGGAGCTTGGTGATGACGTGAAGGGACACCGCGTGATCATTGCGCATGCCGATGCCCCCGAGCTTGCGGCTATGCTCGAGAGCAAGCTTAAGGACGAATTCGGCGATCTTGACATCATAACGGTAGTTGCGAACCCCACGGTAGGAAGCCATTGCGGGCCCGACAGCGTAGGTGTTTCTTTCCACGCGATACACAGGTAAACGGAAGGGAAAATGTCAGATGATCGAGATACGTGAAGTAAAGACGCGGAAGGAAAGAAAACAGTTCGTTGAATTCCCGCTTAAGATGTACAAGGACAATCCCTGCTTCGTTCCGCCGTTTTATGGCGACGAGATGAAGATATTCCGTAAGGATTATGTCTATAACGATATGTGCGAATCCGTCTTTTTTAACGCTTACAGGGACGGAAAGATCGTCGGCAGGATATCCGGTATCCTCCAGCGCGTGTCAAACGAAAAACGTAACGAAAAGCGTGTAAGGTTCACCCGTTTTGACTCCATAGACGATAAAGAAGTTGCCGGCGCGCTTTTTAAGGCGGTCGAGGACTGGGCCGTTTCGAAGGGAATGGACACCGTCTGCGGCCCGCTCGGATATTCGGATCTTGAGCGCGAAGGCCTGCTCATATACGGCTTTGACCAGGTATCAACCTTTGAAGAGCAGTATAATGCCGAATATTACGGAAAGTTGATCGAAAGCTGCGGTTATGTGAAGGAGGTTGACTGGACGGAGTGCCAGCTGCGGTATCCGGCACAGGACGACGGCAAGCTTGACAGGCTTGCGGAGACCATCATGAAGAAATACAACCTTCATATCGGCCCCGCGAAGAATGTTAATGAATTCATAGACAAATACGCTTCACAGCTCTTTGAGATCCTCGATAAATCCTATGCAAACCTTTACGGGACGGTGCCCTTTACGGAGGGCATGATAAAGATGACCATCGAGAATTTCAAGCTGATAATCGACTTAAGGTTCGTTGTGGTCATCCTTGACGAGAACGACAAAGTGGTGTGCCTCGGGGTATGCTTCCCGTCCCTTGCAAATGCGCTCAGGGGCTCGGGCGGACACCTGTATCCCACAACACTTATAAAGCTCCTGCATGACATAAAGCACCCGAAGGTAATAGATCTCGGGCTTGTGGGCGTTGACCCCGAATGGGCGAACCGCGGCATAAGCACCGTGGCTATGGCAGGCATCATGCGGATGCTGAAAAATGACGGGATAGAATATGCGGAGACCAACCTGAATCTTGAAGACAATACGAACATCCGCAACTTCTGGAAGCGTTTCGACAGCATCGAGCACAAGAGAAGACGCTCGTATGTGAAGAAGATAAGCTGATCTAAAGACCCTCACTTAAAAAGTGGGGGTTTTTGATCAGATAAACGGCAGATGACTGAGGGCATTTTTCTTGTTTTGGCAAGGTGTTTATGATAAAATGGCATAAGAGAGGCAGCCATGGACGACGAAAAATACATGAAAAAAGCGATATCACTCGCAAAACGCGCAGCAAAGCTCGGTGAAGTGCCGATAGGCTGTGTTATCGTTTGCGGTGACGAGATAGTCGGGACGGGATATAACAAGCGTAAAACAAAACATACCACGCTTGCCCACGCCGAACTCCTTGCTATAGACAAGGCAAGCAGGAAGCTGGGCGACTGGCGGCTTGAAGGCTGCACCATGTATGTGACCTTAGAGCCTTGCCAGATGTGTTCCGGGGCCATAGTCCAGTCGCGTCTTGACCGCGTTGTGATCGGAACGATGAACCCGAAGGCGGGATGCGCGGGATCGATCTTAAATATCCTGCAGATGCCCGAGTTCAACCATCAGGTCGAGATAACTTATAATGTCTTAAAGGATGAATGTGCCGAACTTCTTACCTCCTTCTTTTCCAACCTGCGGGTAAGGCTTAAGGCAGAGAAATTAGGTGAAGTATGATAATTCACGGTCTTAACAAATTAACGCTCCTGGATTATCCGGAGCATATGGCGTGTCTTGTTTTTACGGGAGGGTGCAATTTCAGGTGCCCTTTCTGCCAGAATACAGATCTGGTGCTTGCTCCGGCAAGCCAGCCCGTGATCCCGGAGGAGGAGATATTCTCGTTCCTGAAAAAACGCAAGGGGGTCCTTGAGGGCCTGGTGATAACCGGCGGCGAACCTACTCTTAATGCGGATCTTTTCGATTTCATCGCAAAGGTCAAGGATGAGGGATATCTTGTAAAGCTTGACACAAACGGCACTGCACCGGATGTGATAAAACGGCTTCTTGGTGCAAGGCTCCTTGATTACATAGCCATGGACATAAAGAGTTCGCCGGAAAAATATGCTGCAACCGCAGGGATCAAGGATACTCCGGAGCTGCTTGAAAAGATCCGGGAATCTGTGGGGATAATAATGGATTCCGGGATCGATTATGAGTTTCGGACAACTGTTGTTAAGGAACTGCATACAAAGGAAGATCTTATCGGTGCCGGCGGCATGATAAAGGGCGCCAGGGCTTATTATCTCCAGTCCTTCAGGGATTACGACGAGCTTGTGGGCGCAAAAGCCGGAACATACCACGCTCCGGACCCGGAGCTTCTTAAAAGCGTATGCGAAGCCTTAAAAGGCGACATAGATAAAGTTGAGATAAGGGGAATCTGAAACGGAGGGTTTACACGTGAAAACAGACAATAAGAACAATTATATGCTTTACGGGCCGCTTGCCCGCAAGGGTTACGACTGGTGGTGGCATTCCTTTACAGGAAAGAGCGAGAAGACAGGTGAAGAGAAGTCCTTCTTTATCGAGTATTATGTCATGAATCCCGCAAGAGGCGGCGATCTTCCGCAGTTTGTGGAAAAAGGGGCCGCGCATCCCGCTTATGTCATGATAAAAGCGGGCGCATGGGGCAAGGATGCAAAGCAGCTGCACCGTTTCTTTGGAACGAACGAGCTCGAGACCGACCCGACTGAGCTCAGGATAGTTGTGGGTGACTGTTTCCTTTCGGACGAGATATTAAAGGGCAGCGTAAATGTCAGCAGGAACGCGGCTGAAGAGCATCCCGAATATATGTCGGACGCGGGCTCGATGTCATGGCTTTTAAGGATAGACAGGCGTGTGGCCTTTGATGTGGGCTACGGCACTTCTTATCCGCTCCGTTTCCTTAATGCTTTCGGCATGTACTGGCACGCGGCAGGCATGAAAACGGCCTACAGCGGCACGGTTTACTACAACGGCGAGAAGTTTACCGTAACTCCCGAGACCTGCTATGGATATGCCGATAAAAACTGGGGTTCCGGCTTTACGAAGCCCTGGGTATGGCTTTCGTCCTGCCATTTAAGGAGAAAGGGCGACACAGAGTACCTTAAGGATACCGTATTTGACTTTGGCGGCGGCAGACCGGTAGTTTTCGGCATTCCGATAGAGCGTACGCTCCTTGGCAAGATCCGTTACGAAGGCAGGGAATATGAGTTTAATTTCTCGAAGTTCTGGACCTTCACACAGACAAAATTCAAATGCAAAGCCGACGGCGACAAGGTAACATGGCTTGTGAGGATGGCAAACAAGTCCGGCGCCATCGAGATAAAAGCCGTATGTCCAAAGGACGAGATGTTAAAGATCCGCTATATGTCCCCGTCGGGTGAAAAGACCTTCGACGAGCTCTGGAACGGCGGCACCGGACGCGCGACCGTTAAGCTCTATAAGCGCGGCATTTCGGGATTAAGGCTTATCGCCGATCTTATCGCCGACCATGTGGGCTGCGAATACGGTGAAAAATAGTAATTTTTGTGCAAAATTGCTTGTTTTTTATTTTTCGTTGTTGTAAGATTATCTTAAGGATCAGGATAAGCTTGATTCCAATACAATCATCCCGCTAAGGAGGAGACTATTTTATGGGCAAGTTCGTTATCAAGCCTGCAGCAAAAGGCGTAATGTTCAATCTCAAGGCCGGCAACGGCGAAGTTATCGCGTCCTCACAGGTTTACAAGACAGATGCAACCTGCAAGAAGGGTATTGCAAGCGTTATGAAGATCGCTCCCGAAGCTAATCTTGAGAATCAGACCGAGAAGGATTTCGCACAGCAGAAGAATCCCAAATTCGAAGTTTACAATGACAAGAAGGGCGAATTCCGTTTCCGTCTTAAGGCTTCCAACGGCCAGATTGTTGCATCGGGCGAGGGTTACACCACTCTCAAGGCATGCCTCAACGGCGTTGAGTCCGTTCGTAAGAACGTTGTAGGCGCTAAGATCGAAAAGGTTGAGAAATAACTGAAAGCAATGTTTTGGGCTGTCACCACGGTGGCAGCCTTTTTTGTGCGATAAGCGAATGCCCTCGGCAGCAAGCTCGCTTGCTGGACGGGGGCTGAGTGAACGGTCATTGAGCGGACTTCGTACGCGAGATGACCCGTCGAATCGCGTAGGAGTCACCCTGTTCGGTTATGGTATGCTCGGTTATGGTATCTTCACCCCTCTCTTTACATCTTTGCGGGAATATGTTATATTTTTTAGTTGAGGATAGTATTGCATTCAAAGTATGGAGATTGGTTATGAGGCACGGCAGATCATTGGCTTTAATACTGGTACTTGCTCTGGTTTCTTGTCTGGCTTTCGGCTGCGGCGATGAACCTTCTGTTACTGCGCCTGTGAGCTCGCCGACTTCTTCGGCTGCAAAGACTCCTACGCCTTCTTTGAGTGCCGGGGATCCGACACCTACGGACGTGCCCGCAACACCTACATCGGAGCCGGCAGATACGCCTACCGCTCCTGCTAACCCTACACCGACCACAGAACCCGTGAATACACCTACGGATACGCCGGATACACCGACTCCCGTTGAGCCTTCTCCTACGGAGCAGGCCGCAACTCCCACAGAGGAGCCCGCAACACCCACGCCTACGGAAACGGCAACTCCGACACCTACGTCAGAGCCCTCAAATACCCCTACAAATACACCTACACCGACAGAAAAGCCGACGAACACGCCGACACCAACCAATAAACCTACAAACACACCGACGCCTACAAATAAGCCGAACACGCCTACACCCACAAACAAGCCCAACACACCCACTCCGACAACGAAGCCCACACCTACGCCCACACCGGTTCCGCAGGCAGGGATAGAATGGAAGGATGCAAAGCTTGAAGCCGCTGTAAGGACAGCGCTCGGGAAGGCTTCCGGTGCCATTACCGAGGAAGATGTAAAGAAGATCACCACTCTGAACCTTGCCGGCAAGGGAGTGAAGAATCTTTCGAATCTGTCGGTATTTACAGGCCTTACAACGCTTGACATAAGCGAAAACGGGATATCGGATATCTCGGGACTTGCAGGCTGTACATCCCTCACGTCGCTTAGTGCCGGGTATAACTCGATAACGAACATAAGCGCCCTTTCAAAGCTTACAAAGCTGCAGAAGGTGTGGCTCTCGAACAATTCAGTATCCGACTTTTCCGCGATAGCAGGCCTTTCTTCGATAACGGAGCTTGACCTGTCCTACAACGGAATAGCATCCCTTCCGACAATGACAGGCCTTTCCGGGCTTAAGATATTGCGGCTTGAGGGCAATAAACTGTCGAATATCGGCAATCTGTCCGCCATAGCGGCAAACCTTGATTCACTGTGGCTCGCCTTCAACAAGATAACATCGGTATCGGCTCTTTCGGGGATGAAGGCATCCGCGACATTAAACCTTGGCGGAAACAGCATTACAGACTGGTCGCCGGTCAAGCATATCAAAAGTGTAACGGGCAGACCTTGACAGAAACGGTTCGAGAGGATATAATACATGAGTTGCTGTGCCCGAAAGGGTACAGCAGCGCTCAAATAAGTCTCAAATTTCCGTGCAGCCGGGGAGATAGCGGTGCCCTGAACCTGCAATCCGCTATAGCAGGGGTGATGTTCTGCCGAGGGTGTTCGTTTTGCGAAGCAGCCCGGTATAAGTGGCGTTGACGTTTGGGTCTTACACAACGGAAGCTTACGAACCGTGTCAGGGCAGGAATGCAGCAGCACTAAGTGATGTCTTCCGTGTGTTGTAAGTCAGCCTGGACCGAGTTAACTGTACCGGTAACGTTCGTGAGCGTCATTCGAAGCAGGACGCACGGATTTTTTATATTCAAAAACGGGGGAACAATATGGAGTTTACAGTAAATCCGGGAAACGTAAACAATGTGCCCGCAGGCACGTATCTTGCGCGTGAGCAGGAATTTGTAAACTATGTCTTCATGATAATAAAAGGCCACATTGCGCTTGAGAGCGGCGGGTGCAGCATTACCTGCGGCCCCGGGTGCTTTGTCGGATTAAACGATCTTGTTAAGGGCGAATTCTCGGCATCCGTATATGTCAGGGAGGATTCGTCTGTCTTTGCTTTTCCGGTTAAAAATGCCGATGGTGTGCTCCAGATATTCAAGGCAAAAAAGGATTATGCCGGCATTGCCGTCTGGACGCTCGCAAGAAGCATCAGCGATTATGACAGGCTTGAACGTGAGCTTGCGGTAAAGGCTGAAGAGCTTTCGGCATCGGTCAGGAGTTTCCATGATGAATACATAAGGACCGCCAAGGCAGCGGGTTTTCCCGATGAGCTCGGAATAGCGGGCAGGCTTGAGAGCTTCGAGAGATCGGAGGTATCGGATCCGGAAGCCCTTACCTACTATCAGGAGATGATAAAGCAGCCTGTTGACAACTGCAAGACGTATTTCGGCGATTCTCCCGTGATGGCGCTCCGCCACGTGAACGAGGAATCGGTGCTTATGTGGGAAATGCAGCAGCGCTGCAAGACTGTTGCCCAGTTCCTTGAAGAAGCGGTTTATGTGCTGGTGAACAACACAAAGGAAAACCTGTACATGAAATGTGTCGAGCTGATAAGGCGCCAGAACAGCCTCGGAAAGGACAGGTCCGCAGCGGAGCAGCTTCTTGAAAAGATCAAGAACAGCATCATCGAAGCGGTGATATTCTTTGAGCAGAATATGCATTACAGGCTCAATGTCGATATGGAACGCATGGAAACGGCATATATGAATGCCCTCGAAGGCATTGAGACCAAGGAGGAAGCAAAGTCCGGGCCGATGGACGCCGAGGCGGTCTCAATACTTAGAAAATCGCTTGCTAACGGCGCAAAGGCGCTTACCGACTTTGCGGGCTGGGAGAGAGAAAGAGCCGCGGAGTTTGTAAACGACATCGAGTCCTTTGTAGGAACAAAGAACAGGATGGCTGTGGACGAGAACCTGCGCCAGCTCAAGAGAAATATCTCCAGGAGCTTCTTTGACCTGTATATGGATGTGTTCCTCGGGCAGGCCGGATCCCCGGCCGTACCGCAGATCGTCGATCTGTTCCTGAACTACGGTTTCGTTGATGAAAGGCTTCTTAACGACGAGCAGCTTAGCGATCTTTGTGCGTTAAAGCCCGACAAGCCTTCGGCTCCCTGCCAGGTATATACATTCAGGGAATGGCTGAACCTTATTTACGAAATGCGCCGCACGCCTTCAAGAAGCGAGCTTGACATGGATTTCGAGGACAGTCTCCGTGACAGGAAGAAACGCGGGGAGATAACGGAAACGCAGATGGCGGCCATCGCAAAGGATCCTGTACAGTGGGTCTCCTACGAAGTCCACAACATGTTTACAAGTAATGAAAGGCTTTTGAACGGTCAGGTAACCACCTTCGTGCCGGTTATGTATGAGGAGGCTCTTGCTGGCATCCCGTCACGCATGAAGATCACAAAAGACCGCATAAATACACTGATAGCAATGCTTACGGTAAACGATCCTTCGGTCTTCCACCGCGAGATAATCTACAACAACGCGGAGGCAAAGATCGAGCGCGAACCGATAATGCGCCGGGTTTACCCGGAATTTATCCTGTTCCCCGTGAACGGCTCGAATATCCTCATGTGGCAGGAGACTTCCTCAAGAAAGCGCGACAGCGCAGGACGCATCCTAGTCCCGATGTTCTTTGAGGGAGCGCCGGATGACGCGATGCTGCGTGCACTCGGACGCTTCAGATGGGAGCTCTGCAAGACGATAATGGGACTTTCGTGGAACAATATCCAGGTCAAATCCCTTACCTCCGAGTATTTCGATTATGTGACGTATTACCGCAAGAATCACGATCTTTCGGACGAAAAGAAGGAAAAGATAAAGACTCAGCTCACAAAGGCAAGGAACAACATCCGCGAGGTCTTTGTGCAGGACTATGAATGCTGGATCAAGTATGAGGCAAACGGCGCCCTGCGCCTGAACAAAGTGGTGCGTGAGCTGTTTGCGACATACATCCCGTTCCCGAAGAACACAAGGGCAACGGTGGAACAGCAGCCGGTGTTTGACGACGCGTTTGCGCGTTTTGAGAGAAATCTCAAGAAAAAGGTGTATGATCTTGACCTGCACTATAAGAATCTTGAAAAAGCAGGCGCGGAGATCACTCCGGAGCTTCAGATCACAAAAGAGTTTTACAGCAATCTATAACGAGGTTAAGTTTGAAAGTAAACTTTCAAACAGCGCATTTGTGCTGCGTAATCTTTGCACAAATGCAACCATTGGCTGCCCGTTGCATTCGCAGCATGGAGGTTAAAAATGGAGAATTACAGAACGATAGTTTCGCTTGCTCATATCAAGGAGCTTAGGAAACAGGGGGATTACGCGGGGGCGTACGAGATCGTAAAGGACATTAACCTGAAAAAGGTAAGGGATGTATCCGACTGCAACATGATCGCTGATGTCTGCAACGAAAACGGGGACTATGAGCGGTCTTTGGGGGCGTATGACAAGATCTACAAAAAGAGCGGATCGAAGCATGCTTTAAGCTCGCTCGTTTACCTTAACATCAAGACCGAAAAGACGGAAAAAGCCAGAGAACTGCTGACAAAGTACGAGCAGGTGGCACCGAGGGATCCAAAACGCCTTATTTACAGATACCGCATCGAGAAGCTTGAAAAGGCTCCTTATCCCGAGCGCATCGCAACGCTTGAGAAGTGGAAGAACGAGGAATATACGGAGCGATGGGCATTAGAGCTCGCAAAGCTTTATTACAAGGCCGGGAATGAGAAGCGGTGTATAGAGGAATGCGACAGCATCATGAATTATTTCGGCGACGGCGAGTATGTTGACTGGGCCAAGGCCTTAAAGGCGCACCTGCAGGGAGAGATCGACTTAAGAAATGCTTCCGGCGCGGAGATCGCAAAGACTGTCGGCCGCACGGACGATGTTACGGAGCTTATTCCGGATATGGGCGCAACGACGCTGATAACGCCGATAAGGGATGTTCCGGAGCCTGAGGAAACCGAGAGCGCCGCAGAGGAGTTAAAGGACCGGGAAGAATTTGCCGCGGAGAACGCATTTGCCGGGGAGAATGAAACCGAGGCAGTCACGGGGGCTGAAAGCGAACCCGTACAGACAGAGACGGCTTTTGTGCCGGAAGAAGAGCCCGTTAAGAAGCCTAAGAAGAGAAGAAGCAGGAAAAAGGCCGAGGAACGCAGGGAGCAGGAAAATGAAGCTGCAGCGGAGCCTGCGGAACCGGCTCCTGCATTTACGGAGCCTGAAGAGGCGTTTACACCCGAGATCCCCGCAGCAGAGCCCGATTACGATTTTACCGCGGATCTTGCGGCAGCGGTTGCCGCTGTACAGGACGAGATGAACGGCGGCCGGTATGAGGAGACAAAGCAGCCCGAAAACCCGGTCAAGGCCGACGAATCCATAGAGGTACATGAGGTTGAGGCCGCATCCGAGCGGGAGACACAAGGGGCAGCGGAAGCAGGCGCCAAAGACGATTACGAGATTGAAGCAATGCAGGGCTTTATGAAATTCCTTGAGGAGAACAGCTCTGCAACCGTAAAGCTTCGAGAGCAGCGCGAGCCTGTCACGGAGATAGGCGGAGTGCTCGGCGAGAGGCTTAAGAGCGGCGAGGCGGTGCTTGAAGATTATTTCGGCAATTATGCGCGCATCGATTCTGTGCGCAAGCAGCTCATCCGCAGCCTTGAGGTTCTGTTCGATCCGCTTAAGCGCGGCGGCAGCATCATAATCACCGGCGGAAGAAAGACCGGAAAGACAACGCTTGCCAAGAAGATAGCGAAAACACTGAATAAATTCGGTGTCACGGAGTCTAAGAAGGCTCTTATCGTTACTGCTGAAAAGCTCAACAAGGTCAATCTCGCAAGCCAGCGCGAAAAGCTGGCCGGATGCACGGTTATCGTGGAGAAGGCGGGTGGGCTCTCGAAGGATACGGTCAGCGACCTTATCGGATTCTGCGCCGGACACGCTGAAAGCAGCCTGGTATTCCTTGAGGATGACAGGAAGAGCATGAATGAGCTCATGCGCGATTATCCGGAGGTTGGGAGCGTATTCAACAACAGGATACATCTGCCGCAGGAGTACAGGCTTGAAGAGCTTAAGGGCTTTATTTATGAGTATCTTGTGAATACGGAGTATGAGCTTGAGGTGAACGCCGACAGGGCGCTTGACGAGAAGCTTGCAAAGATCATGGCGCTTAAGCCGGAAAGCCCGATAGATTCTGCGATAGCGATCGCAAAGACTGCGACGGAGGCCGCGGAGGCGCGGAATTCCGAGCTGCTTGTGGAAATGATGAATAACGGACAGATTGAAAATGCAGATATCATGACTGTTAAGGCGGAGGATATATAACATTCGCAACCCGCTTTACGGCAACCATACAGGATAACAGGGATACAATTCGCAGCCCCCGTTCCTCATTCGCAATCCGCTTCGCGGTTTGCTCATGTGGAGCGGGGGTTGTTACTGCTTCGCAGTAGGCATATGGGAAAATACACATACAATTCGCAGCCCCCGTTCCCCATTCGCAACCCGCTTCGCGGCTTGCTCATGTGGAGCGGGGGTTGTTACTGCTTCGCAGTAACCATATAAGAAAAACAAGGCCATTTCTGAAAGCAAGCTTTCGAAATGACCTCGTCTTTCTTACATCTGCGAAGTGTACTTTTTGCTTTATGTCATGTTGAACCTTACCTGGACTTCTTCTTTTAGTTTCTGGCCGCCCTGGGATTCGACTCTTTTGGTTATGTTCAGGGTGTATGTTTCGAGCGGGGTGTAGACGCCTGCGGGCTCAACTTCTATTATCTTTTTTTCGGCATCATAACGGATGATGGTGTTTAAGAGGTTGCCGTTTGAATCGGTTACATAGAGGTTGTTGTTGTTGACTGTTGCCGGGTTTAAGGGCGCAGTAAACTTGACGCGCCAAACAAATTTGCCGGTCTTGAATTTAAGATCCTGTTTTACTTTGCCTTCGGATCCCTCGGAAACTGAGAGGATCTCTATATAGTTTGTGGGCATGTCTGTCCTCCGGCTTATATCGGAAATGCCGATACTTTCTAACAATACAGTATAGCAGATGGATCGGTTTTTTGCAAGGTTGGGATTATGAATCAGAGTGCAGCAGCGAGATACGCCCCAACTGACTCATATGAGTCACCGGGAAACGACCCCGCCGACTCATTTTGCGCAGTATAGCAAATTTGGACCGGATTTGCAAAATTTTTTAAATTAAAGTTAAATTTTTGGTTTACAAATTATTCTTGTATTGTTATAATGCAATATGTAAAGGTGTATTGGAGTTTTCCTATACTAATTTGAAAGGAAATCCGGTTTTTCCGGTATATATATATACATGAGTCAATATATAATAAAAGGTGGCACACCGCTTACGGGAGAGGTAAGCATCGGAGGTGCCAAGAACGCAGCACTTGGTATTATCGCAGCAGCCATAATGGCTGATGATTCCGTTACTATAGAGAATATCCCCGATGTCAGGGATATCAATGTTCTTCTTGATGCTCTTACAGAATTGGGAGTAAGGGTTCAGAGAATTAACCGTCATACGGTCAAGATCAACGCAACAAAGATCAATTCTTTCCGCGCCGATTCCGAGGCGATCCGCAAGATCCGCGGTTCGTACTATCTTATCGGGGCACTGCTCGGAAAGTACCATCACGCAGAGGTGGCTCTTCCCGGCGGATGCAGTATCGGCAGCCGTCCCATCGACCAGCATGAAAAAGGATTCCAGGCTCTTGGCGCAACCACCGAGAAAAAGCATGGACTTGTGTTTGCTGATGCCGAAAAACTCACAGGAAACCACATTTACCTTGATATAAGCAGTGTCGGGGCAACTATCAACATAATGCTCGCAAGCGTTCTCGCTACGGGTCAGACCGTTATCGAGAACCCCGCAAAAGAGCCGCACGTTGTTGATGTTGCAAGCTTCCTGAACAGTATGGGCGCAAACATCAAGGGCGCAGGCACCGACGTTATCAGGATCAAAGGCGTGGAGAAGCTTCACGGCACCACATATTCGATCATCCCGGACCAGATCGAGGCCGGCACGTTCATGATGGCTGCAGCCATTACACACGGTGATATCGTACTTAAGAACGTCATCCCGAAGCACCTTGAAGTTATTTCGGCGAAGCTTATGGAGATGGGCGCAGAGATAGAAGAAAGCGGAGATTCGCTCCGTGTAAGGGCAGGCAAGGAGCTTTCGGGCGTTAACGTAAAGACGTTCCCTTATCCGGGCTTCCCTACCGATATGCAGCCGCAGACGACAACAGTGCTTGCAACCTGCACCGGCACGAGCGTTGTTACGGAAAGCGTGTTTGAGAGCCGTTTCAAGTATGTTGACGAGCTTTCAAGGATGGGTGCCGAGATCATGATCGAAGGCAACACCGCTGTAATAAAGGGACCCAAATCCCTTACGGGCGCAACCGTTTCCGCTCCGGATCTTCGCGCGGGAGCAGCTCTCGTACTTGCGGGGCTTGCTGCGGAAGGCTACACGGTAGTTGAGCAGATCGAGTACATCGAACGCGGTTACGAAGACTTTGAAAAGAAGATGATGGAGCTTGGCGCTGTTATGGCTAAGATCGAACAGGGCAATGAGCGTGCCATCAAGAAGTTCAAACTGAAAACAGCATAACGGCGAAAGCCGTCGGGCCCGCAAGAGGGCGTGATAATATAAAACAAAACCCTGCAGACCTTGATCTGCAGGGTTTTTCGCGCGGTGGGTGGTGTAAGATAAAGATATAAACGAAAGGATAGGTGAAACACCGCGCGGATACATGCTTAAAGAAGCGCTTCTATGCTGATCTGCGGCTCAAGCGACAGATCGATGTATTTCCTGCCGAGCTTTACGATAGGACGGGAGAGCGCGAAACGGTTCATCATGACGATCTTGCCCTCGTTGCCGTCGCTCAGGCGTACACGGCTGTTGATATAAGTGAGGTTCAGGTGCTCTAAGAAGCACATGAGGAAATGCGTATCAAACTGCGAAAGACCTTCTGTCTCGAACAGGTGGATAACGTCGAAGGGACAGATGGGAGCGCGATATGAGCGGGCTGCGGTCATTGCCTCGTAAACATCGGCGATGGCAACGATCTTTGCAAAAGGCTCTATCTGGCCGCCTTTGAGGTTCATCGGATAGCCGGAACCGTCGCAGCGCTCGTGATGCATCATGGCTGCAAGCTTGATGCGGTTATCAAGAGGCTGGGGACGAAGGATATCGTACCCGCGAACGGCGTGTGTCTTGACCTTGCTGTATTCGTCGGCACTGAGAGCGGCAGGCTTTGAAAGGATCTCCTTCGGGATAACGGATTTGCCGATATCGTGCAAAAGACCGCTCAGAGTGAGGATCTCGAGATCGACCTTCGAATAGCCGAGCCAGTTGCCGAGAACATAGCAGATGAGCGCGACATTAAGGCAGTGAGCGTATGTTTCGTCGCTGTAGTCACGCAGGCAATGGATCATGTCGAATACATGGATGCCGTTACGGGACTGCTGGAGCATGCCGTGCACGGTCTCAAGAAGGACGCTCTGGTCCGGAACATTGCCCGTCACAATGGAATTGAACTCCTTTTGCAGGGAAGCAACGGACTTGGGGAGCGCATTCTTGTAATACTGGAACTCGGGAGTGCTCCGGACTATGTCGGAATTGGAGAGCTCGGGTGTGCCGATGGGCGCCTCCGGAGAAGCCGTTTCATCTTCCTCAACGCGGATGGAAACTGCATTGATTGAATAAAACTTGAACCTTGTGATCAGCTTGTCATCGATCTTGGTACCGGCTTTTGCGATAGACTGGTTGTTATAGGAATAAACGTCCTCTGCAACGACCATGCCGGGCGCAAGCTGATTCGTGAATAATTTTACCGATTTCATGTTAACCATTTTCCTCCGCGCCAATTAATAATGTCCCGGATTTGACCGAAAACATTTTAATTGAATAAAGTGATTATACAAATATTATACTCATAAATTGAAATTTGTCAACAAATAGGTTATAAAGGAATAGGACATATCCTGTATCACGAACCTTAATTTACTCAAATGAATTCTTAATGAGTTTTTAATCTTTTATACAAGACAGTTTAATTTTCTCTTGGTATAGTGGGTATCGTCAAAGGAACGGAACAACCGGTGCCAAAGACAAAGGGCCCTTTGCCTTGAACACCGGACACGGTATCCGGTCCGAAAAACTAATAAAAAGATCAAACTCATCAAACTCATCATTGAAAGGATGGACAAAATCATGGATAACTTCGAAAAGGTTGAAAAGATCGCAGAACGCGCACACGTATCATTTGAGGATGCAAAGGCAGCACTTGAGGCTACAAACTGGGATATGCTCGATGCAATGATCTATCTTGAGAGACAGGGCAAGGCAGCAGGTTCGGGCAGCACCTACTCTACCACATATGAGAGCAACGCTTACGGCGGCGAGCAGTATAACCGCAGCAGCAACGCAAACAAGAAGACCTTCGGCGACAAGGTAAAGGATCTCCTTAGGAAGAGCGACGAGAATCACTTCAGGATCACAAGAAAGAACGGCGAGAAGCTCATCGAGTTCCCCATCTGGCTTGCTATCATCCTTGTTATCGCCCTTCACGGATTTGCACTTGTTCTCTTCATCATCGGTCTCTTCTGCGGATGCGGCTACAGCTTCATAGGACCCGCAAAGATGGATGTTGCGAACAAAGTCATGAACACCTGCGAAGAAACCGCAGATTCCATAAAGGATGCTTTCAACAGCAACAAGAACAATCAGCAGTAATGACTGCAGGTAATAAAGCGCGAAAGGCGGGAGCGTCTGCTCCCGCTACAGCGCGTTAAAGGCATGCGGGAGAACGCTGCCGGATAAACAGAAGTAAAAGATACCGGAGGAACAGGAAATGTCACACATTCTGATCGTAGAAGACGAAGAACAGCTTGCGCGCTTTACGGAGCTTGAATTAAAGCATGAGGGATATGAGGTAAGTAAGGCGGGCGACGGGAGAACTGCGCTTGAAATGGCGCTTTCCGGCGACTACAGCCTGATCCTTCTGGATATCATGCTCCCCGGAATAAACGGCCTTGAAGTTTTACGCCGCTTAAAAGCCGAAAAGGACACGCCGGTCATCCTGCTTACCGCAAGAGATGCCGTAATGGACAAGGTTTCGGGGCTTGACGCAGGAGCCGTTGACTACATTACAAAGCCCTTTGCCATAGAAGAGCTTCTCGCCCGTATCCGTGTTGCGTTGAAGCTTTACGGACACACAGCCAAGGTGGATGCGGAACAGGACGGCAGGGACGAAGAGGGCGTTTATCGATATAAAGGCCTGGTGCTCAACGAAAAGAAGCACGATGTGAAATACGACGGGCATTCGATAGAGCTTACAAACCGCGAGTTCACGATGTTAAAGATACTGCTCAAGAACATGGATATCGTGCTTTCACGCGACACGCTGCTTGAGCAGGTCTGCGGCTACGACTATCTTGGGGAGACGAACATTGTCGATGTATATGTGAGATATCTGCGTGCAAAGATAGATGATGCATTCGGAGTCAAGATCATTCAGACCGTAAGAGGTGTCGGATATGTCATCAAATCAGAGTAGAACAGGAAAACGAAAGGTAACGTCGATAGTAAGGCGTCTGGTGCGCAGAGGCTTCAGGAAACAGATTTCAAGCTGCCTTATAGCCGATTTCTTTGTGTGCGTACTGGTGATATTTCTGTGCCTTGCAGTGACGGAACTGTCCGCAAACGGCGGAAAGCCCTTTTCCAACGCAAAGCGTAAGGTGAAATTCTACAGGCCTGAGGTGAACGAGGAGCTTATAAGTACGGACGCAAAGAAAAAGGCCGAGTATTTTGCGGATATAGAAAGGATAAACGAGACTGCGGTCTACACCGTCAGACTCAAAGGCTCGGATGAAGAGTACAGCTTCAAGGTAGGCGCATATTTCGTTTATCCGATCACCTTTTTCGGCGCTTTCTTTCTGCTGCAGTTTGTGGGCGCGCTCTTTGGCACAATAAGCGAAAGACGGAAAGTTGAGCGGATCCTCAATCCGCTTGAAGAGATCGCAGACAAGGCGGATGAGCTGTCCCGCATCGAGTTTGACGAAGAAAAATATGTTATCCTTGAAGAAAAGATCAACAACCTTGCAACAGAGGATACGCTCCAGGTTTCCCAGGGCGACAAGGAGCTTGAGCGCATAGAGTCGGCAATAAACAGGCTTCTGACCCGTATGCGCGAGAGCAACATGCGCCAGGCCCGCTTTGTAAATGACGCTTCCCATGAGCTTCGCACGCCTATAGCCGTGATCGAAGGCTATTCAAACATGCTTGCGAGATGGGGCCGTGAAGACGAGAAGGTGCTTGACGAGTCCATAAACGCCATCCGCAACGAATCGGCGCACATGAAATACCTTGTGGAACAGCTTTTGTTCCTCGCCCGCGGCGACAGCGGAAAGACCGTTCTTCATCCCGAACACTTAAATCTCTGCGATATGATGCGTGAGATCTACGAAGAGTCGCTCATGATAGACGAAAGGCATATCTACAGATTCCAGGAATCCGAAGCGCCTGTATATGCGGATTGCGATCCGGCGCTCATGAAGCAGGCTGTCCGCATTCTCGTGGATAATGCGGCAAAGTACACAAACGAAGGCGACGAGATACTCCTTTCGCAGGGAGTGCAAAACGGCGTTCCCTATCTGCAGGTTCAGGATACGGGTATCGGAATGGAGGAAAATGCGGTATCGCACATGTTCGAACGCTTTTACCGTGCCGATGAGGCAAGGTCTTACAAGGGCACAGGGCTTGGACTTTCTATCGCAAAGTGGATAATAGACAAGCATAAAGGGCATTTTGAGGTGACTTCGAGACCGGGGCTCGGGACAAGGATCAGGATCGTGCTGGGATAGACCTCAGACAGACGGCGGTTTTGATTTGTTTCTAAGCTGTACGGAATCGGTGTATCTTTTTAATAAATAGATACAAATTAAGATACAAAATTTCGAGATTGCAAAATTTTTAGTTGACAAACTACACAAAACGTGATATGTTATCGTCACAAGGACGAGTATAACGCTAAGGACAGCATCAACAGGGTGGGACCGGGCTGTCCTTTTTTATACTCGTTTTTTATATCCTGAAAACAAGAAAGAGAAGAAAAACAGGCAGCTGCGCACCTTTGCGGACTGCGGGAAAACATTTGCACATGTGATCTGTTTGGAGGTTTTGGAGGCATTTATGAGAATAGACGCATATACAAATTACAATACAGGCTTGAATCTTAACGTTGGCGACCTTCCGGAACGGGAAAGTACCGTCTCCAAAGCGCCGGTGCAGGAGAATGCCGTTACCTCGGACGGACTGCAGCGGATGCCCATAGAAGCGATCTACGAAAAAAGTTCGGAGCGTCCGAAGACCGATTACGGCGGATACACAAGGACGGGGCGGAAACAGAGCGATGTTCAGGCGCAGAAGCTGAAGGATTATGTAGTAGGGAATGTGGCCTCTATCCTTCGCACCAACGAAAACAACGTAAACAAGAGGATGGACCGCCTCGGACTTTCCTCCGAAGATATGGTCGATCCGGCAAAAGCCATGTCGCTTTCAAAAAATCTTGAGCAGAAATACAGGCTTTTCGAGTATTCCATGGCCCAGCGCAATTTCTTAAAGGACGAGATGCGGATGAACGACAGTGAACTCGACACCTTTATCGACGGGCTTAAGAATGCCGGTAAACAGGAATAAAACAGGAAAAAATATGTTTTGAGTCAGTGGGGTCGTTTCTCTGTGACTCATTTTTGAAAACAAAAATGAGTCACAGAGAAACGACCCCGTTGACTCACTTCTTTCATAGTTGAAAAAAAAACGAAAAGGGTGTAATATATATCCGCTAGTGTGTCCGGTTGCGTGTGCACCGGCATAATTATTAGTTATGTTAAGCCGCCGTGGCGGCAGAAAGGCTGATCATGAACAGAAGACTTTTTACATCCGAATCCGTGACCGAAGGGCATCCCGATAAGATATGCGATGCTATTTCGGATGCGGTTCTCGATTCCATGCTGGCGCAGGACCCTATGAGCCGTGTTGCCTGCGAAACAGCTATTACAACAGGTCTCGTGCTTGTTATGGGCGAGATCACCACACAGGGCTATGCCGATATCCCGAAGATCGTCCGCGATACCATCCGTGAGATCGGGTATACCAGCTCTGATGCGGGCTTTGACGCAAATACCTGCGGTATCATAGTTTCGATAGACGAACAGTCGTCGGATATCGCTATGGGCGTTGACAAATCCTATGAAGCAAAAGCAAACGATGATGATGTATTCGATACCATCGGCGCAGGCGACCAGGGTATGATGTTCGGTTACGCAACCGACGAAACACCCGAGCTTATGCCGTATCCCATCGCACTTGCGCACAAGCTTACAAGAAAGCTTACGGAAGTCAGGAAGAACGGGACACTCCCGTACCTTCGTCCCGACGGAAAGTCGCAGGTTACCGTTGAATACGACGAGGACGGCAGGCCTGTTGCGCTTGATGCCGTAGTCCTTTCCACACAGCATGCGGCTTCGGTTTCGCAGGAGCAGCTGCACGAGGATATAAAGAAATATGTGTTTGACGAGGTCCTTCCGAAGGAGCTCCTCACACCCGACACAAAGTATTATATCAATCCCACCGGCCGTTTCGTTATCGGCGGTCCAAACGGCGATTCCGGTCTTACCGGCCGTAAGATCATCGTTGACACCTATGGCGGCTACGCAAGACACGGCGGCGGCGCTTTCTCCGGAAAGGATCCGACAAAGGTTGACCGTTCTGCAGCTTACGCAGCACGCTATGTAGCAAAGAACGTTGTTGCTGCGGGCCTTGCAAAGCGCTGCGAGATCCAGCTTTCCTACGCTATCGGCGTTGCACATCCCACATCCGTTGCGGTTGACACCTTTGGAACCGGCAAGCTTCCCGACACCGAGATCTCGAAGATCATCACAAAGCACTTCGATCTTCGTCCCGCAGGCATCATCAAGATGCTCGACCTTCGCCGTCCCATCTACAAGAAGACCTCTTCCTACGGCCACTTCGGACGCGAGGACGCAGACTTCACCTGGGAACGCACGGACAAGGCCGAAGAATTAAAACAGTACCTGAAATAATGAATTACAGAACCCCGGAAGTTATGGCTTTCGGGGTTCTTTTATGCTAAAGTCAAGATGTCACAAAACCGGAAGGTGGTTTGGCATTCATCCCGGCAAAAAAATTTTGGTTTTACAGTGACTAATTTTCATTCTTAAGGCCACTAATAAGCAGAGTGGAAGAGACGGGGGACTTATTAATGGTTCAAAACACCGAAAACGGAATATCTGAGAGCTATCGCAGGTTTCTTTCGGGAGACTGGGCCGGTATGAAGGATATCATCGATACATATTATGATGACCTCGTCCTTTTTCTGAACAGATACACAGGCAATATGGATGACGCAGAAGATATGGCGGAAGAAACATTGCTTGTTCTTACCGAAAAACGCCGGCCGTTCGAAGGAAAATCCACATTTAAGACATGGCTTTTCGGGATCGGACGGCATCTGACGCTGAGCCGGCTCAAGAAGAACGGCAGATTTCTTCCGATGCCATCCGAGGAGATGGAAGAAATGCTCCCTGCCGGTACGGGAATCCTCGAGGAACTTGTGGAGAACGAAGAACGCTCCGCCCTTTACAGCGCAATGAAAAAACTTCCGGAAGAATACAAAAAGGCGCTGTGGTTAAAGTATTTTGAGGAAATGCCGTCAAAGGATGTGGCGCTCGCCATGAACAAAACGGTCTACAGTGTAAACGGAATCATTAAACGCGCCAAAAAGGCGCTTTCGGACCTTTTGAAGGAGGAAGATTATGAGAAGTCATGATGAAGTACTAAGAAGGGTGAAACGAAGAACAGAGCAGTACCTGGCAGAAAAACGTAAAACCGTGACAACGACGGCAATCCTCGGTGTTTTGTTGCTCCTTGCTGTGGGGGTGGCGATTCCCACAATAAAGAGTCTCGGTACGGAGCGCAAACCTCCGAAAACGATCGGACCCGCAGATTTAAGAGTAATCGATGAGCTGTCGTTTGAGTTGCCACAGGGGGAAGCAAAGAAACAGGATGGCGCGTATGTTTTCGATAATTTTAGCTATGAGGATTATGCGGATTACCATATAAAACTGTTGGCGGCGGGTTTTATACACAAAGGAATGATATACAGTGATTTTTACGAAAAAGAAGGGTGCCTTATCGTTCTAAGTTATAAACAAGAGACCGAAAGACTTGTAATAGACTGGCGAGCAAGGAGTAAGTACGCACCCGAACACGGCATCTCCGAGGCTGAAGCGGCAAAAATCATAACACCTGCGGATACATATTCGCCAATTCCTGTTTATGCTGTAGATGTAACACCTGAAGGCTTCTTTGAGGCTACTGACGGTCAGATATTTGCCTTTGCCGATTATTCTTTTGATGACCCACAGTATTCCCTTGATATTTACGGAAAGAAGTCTCTTCATCCGTCTAATGAGCATTACTGGCTGCGTGCTTACTTCGTCCGCGACGGAAAAGCGTACAGGTCGGATTGCGGTCAGATCGCAGCCGGCGATATCGACGACGATGGTGAAAATGAAGTATATCTGCTTAATTACGGTCCGCTCAGTGGACGTTATTCGTTTGGAATTGCTGTGGTCGACGGTGAAGAAGAATACAAATTCTGGTATGCTCCTGAAGGTATCTCTCCCGGAGTTGAATTGACAAAGCAAGAAGAAAGGATTGTTCTTCAAAACGGTACAAAGTACTATCATCTGATTTACGAGAAAGCTATAAAGGGCTACTACATAGATGGAAAATTCGACCGTTGCGAGCCAGCAAAAGTTGTTGCTATCGACATAAACGGCAGGAAAATGATCGGATACCCGGTTAATGATGGGTATGCGGTTTATGTTCCGCTAGCAGGGAATGAGCAGCTTCTGACCTCGTCTCCTGAACCCGATGTATCGGTAACAAAGTTCGGTACTTCCTCAAAGGACATAATGGCAACCTTTGGTATTAAGGCGAGAACCAATTACAGGTTCAACATAGATGAAACTATTTATTCTAAGGCCACGGATTTTGCGGTAAGACTGTTCAAGAACTGCTATGATGGGAAGAATACGCTAGTTTCGCCGCTTTCCGTAAGCGCATCTGCCGGATTGCTCTCCGCGGGTGCGGAAGGAAATACACTTTCGCAGATTGAAACGGCACTCGGCATGACAAAGGATGAACTCGAGAGTTACTTCTTTACGGTCATGAATGCCGGGGAAATGCAGGGTAAAATTGATATTGCAAATTCGCTGTGGTTAAAGAATACATACCCGTTAAGTCTTCTCGACAGGCATTTCTTTTACTCGAATGCGGACTTTTACAAGGCAGCGGTGTACAGTACTCCGTTTGACAATACGACCGCGGGCGATATCAACAAATGGGTGAATGAAGCCACAGGCGGGAAGATAACCGAAGCAGCCGTAAGTCTGTCCGCCGGTACATCGATGTATGCCGTAAGCGCCGCATCTTTAGCCGCAAAATGGGCAAACGGTTATGTGGAGAGCGCGGTAACCGATGGTACCTTTACAAACGCTGCCGGGGAAACGAAAAATGTAACATGGATGACTTCATGGGAGAGAGATTATGTCTTTGACAAGTCATGGGATGGGAAACAGACATATGCCGAAGGCTTTATGAAGTTTTATGACGGCGACAAGTACGCATTTCTTGCGATTCTGCCCTCCGAGGGCACGAGCCTTGACGAATACCTTTCAAGACTTGATTCTGCAAAGCTGCAGAACATGTTAAAGCACAGATCGGCATGGTATGTCAATGCTTCAATACCTGCATTTGAGGCTTCTTCGAGCGCTTCGTTTGACGAAATAATGCGTAAGATGGGCATTATCGATGCCTTTGATAAGCAGACGGCAGATTTCGGGGGTATTGTGCCGGACGAAAACAGCGCTCTGTATCTTGGCGGGATGGTGCATGAAACAGCTCTTTCGGTTAATGCGGAGGGAGTGAAAGCGGAAGAAACAAAATGTGAGTTTGTACGTGAGAACGAAATTGACGACGATCCGATATATCTTCGTTTTGACAGGCCTTTCCTGTACATGATCATCGATACAGAAACAATGGTTCCCGTACTTATGGGAACGGTAAACGACATCTGAAAAGCTTTTACTCCGGCGGGCCCTGAGGCTCCGCCGGAGTTTTTATATTGGCCCGGGCAGGAGGCGTTCTGCCCGATTTTTTCTTTGCCGTATCCTTGCGCTAAAGATTTTCACACATGTGTCCGAAATAAAGTATGTCAGTCGTGAGCTGACCTGATAAAAGGACTACGGAGAAAAAGATGGACGGAATATTTACCAAGAATGCGAACGGAGTTCGCCCGGACAATATTCCCATCAACTTTAACGAAGCAAAGCAAATCGCCAAGGATGGCGGACAGAGTAACATAAAGATCACGGAGGCATCGGGAGCGGCATTCGTCCTAAAGGAGATAGGAAATGCGCCGTCAAGCGGTATAGCGGGAAACCTGTACCCGTTTGACGAAACGGACACGACAGCAAAAGGCATGGTCGTGGACACAATGTCCGACACAACGGAGGACACTGCCAACCGAATAACGGAAGAGGACTGCGAAGAACTCGAGGAAGACGGCATGAGCATCGAACGCTACAACAAAGAGCGTTTGAGCCGTCTGCTTGAAATGCGCAAGGTGATGAACGAGCTGGAAGAAGCGGCTCTTGAAAGCTTTGGGCAGAAGATCGCGGCAAAGCGCGAGAACGCGGAGCGCGAGGGCAAAGAGGCGGCAATAAGCCGCATGGAGCCTAAGTACGCAGCGATCGCAGAACGCCTTATACAGGCAGATCTTCCCGTTACGGAAAGCAACCTCTCCCGCATCGCCGAAGCCGTGAAAATGGCAGGAGAGGCGCAGTTTATGACTGATGCTTCTTTTTCGTATCTGATCGAGAACAGACTGAGGCCGACTGTCGGGAATATCTATAAAGCGGTGCACACAGGTGCTGCAGCAAAGCGGACCATAGACAGCGACGCGCTTTTGCAGCTTAAAAACGATATAGAGCGTGTGGTATCGGATGCAGGCTTTGAGCCTTCGGAAAAGACCATGCAGGAGGCGAAGAGCCTTATAGAGAGCGGAATTCCGGTAACGGCTGAAAACCTTGCGTACCGGGAAGAGCTTGGAGCCGTAAAGGATGCTTTTGAGACCGGAAAGGTGAGTACGGCAGGGCTTACGGAAAGCGCTGTAGCGACCCTTAAAGAAGGCTTTGCGCCAAAGGACATGAATCTCGCGACGGTTATAAATCGCGAGGAAATAAGGCTCTCCGGCACCGTTGAAAGCCTTTCGAGGATGAGGGAGCTCGGACTTGAGCCCGACATAGAAGCGCTGACGGAACGGCTTGAAGACCTGAAGCTTAAAGAACGCAATGCCTCAAAGAGCGCTCTTGACGGCATGATGGACGAGGAAGACTTAAAGGAGCTTTTCGAGAAGACTCTCGATGCGCGAGACGCTGTTGAAGAAGCCGGAGAGCCGCTTGCCGCAAGGGTTTTCGAGGCCAGACGGACTATAACCTTAAGCGAGATATCCGTAACGGCAAAAAGCCTTACAGGGACAGGCAGGCTGCAGGCCGCAAGCGCTTCTTACGAGGCATCCGCAACAGAGATCAGGAAAGACCTTGGAGACTCGATAAACAAAGCCTTTAGCGGCATCGAAGATATCCTTAAGAGCTTAGATCTTGAAGTAAACGCCGCAAATACCAGGGCCGTGAGGATGCTCGGGTACAACTCCATAGAGATAACGGCTGAGAATATCAGCGAAATGAAGTATTTTGATTCGCAGATAGAGACCCTTAAGAACGACTTAAAGCCGCAGGTTACCGCTGAGATCATCAAACGCGGGATAAATCCTCTTGAGACTACCGTTCGCGAACTCAGCGCAAAGGCGCATGAGATCGCAAAGGAGCTTGGCACGACTCCGGAGGAGCGTTTCAGCGAATATCTCGTGAAGCTTGACAGGGCGCGGGAGATAACCGCAGAACAGCGTGAAAGCTATATCGGCATCTACAGGATGCTCTACAGCATAGAAAAGACGGACGGAGCGGCCATCGGCGCTCTTGTGAAGAGCGGACGCGGGCTTACCCTTGCAAATCTCCTTACGGAATCGAGGACTTTAAGGAAGAAGACACTTGATGTTTCCGTAGATGATGATTTCGGAGGACTCGAGGCAAGAAATTACGAGGGGCTTTCTATTGACGAGCAGGTGGCTAAAGCTTATGGGACAAGGATCGCGGAGGAGACTTTCCGGAATGCGACTCCGGGACGCCTTGAGAAGGCGCTCGAAAGGCTTTCCGAACAGGGAAAGACACCGGAAAACGGGACTTTGGAAAACCTTCTCGAAAACCTGCTTGAAACACCCGAAACAACGGATGATGCGTCTTACCGCACGTCGCGCCTTGATAATTTCAGACAGACGATCTCCGGAAACAGCGGGGAAACAGAGTTCCTGAAGCAGTTCGAACAGGAAGACAGCGCGGTAAATATCCGCGCCGCAGCCGGGATCCTGGCGCAGCACGGTTTTGAAAGGCTTAAGGCGGTAAACGAAAGAAAGAACGGCAGGCAGGAAAAGCTTGAGCTCCGGGAAATGCCGGAGACCGAACATGAGCTTCGGAATGAGCTTGAAGGGATACACCTTAAGGCTTCGGAAATGATAGAAACGCTGTATTCCGGGGCGGGACTTACCGGGCGCGAGGCCTTTGAGCTAAAGGAAGTCGGCAATATGATAGCCCTGAAAACAGGGCTTTTGCGCAGGAGTTTCTACGAGATACCGCTTGAAGATGAAGACGGCATCCTGAATATCCACCTCACCGTCTCCCATGAATCGGCCTCAAGGGGAAGCTTCCTTGTGTCGATGGAGGGAATACGGGCGTCGGGCACGGTTTCCGACGAAAACGTGACAATACTGATAACTGCCTCATCCAGAGAGACCGAAGGCCTTATAAAAAAGGACGGAGGGCTTGTGGAAAGGCTTAAAGCCGCAGGTTTCAAGGGTGTTCATACCGCTGTTTCGGTGGGAAGGCTCACCCCCACGTACAACGGCGATAACAACACGGAATCGGCAAGATTATACACAGCAGCAAAAGAAACAGTGCTTTATCTCAGAAGATTTGCGAGAACAGGAGAGAATGTATGAGAATCAACCACAACATGTCAGCTATCAAAGCAAACACCAACATCGGAAGGTCCGACAGCGCGCTCAGCAAGAGTCTTGAAAGACTTTCTTCGGGCTACAAGATCAACAGGGCAGCGGACAATGCCGCAGGCATGGCGATCTCCTCGAAGATGCGAACCCAGATAAGAGGCCTCGGGCAGGCATCGACAAACGCTTCCGACGGTATCTCCATCATCCAGACGGCTGAAGGAGCACTTAACGAAGTAAGCAATATGCTGCAGCGCATCCGCGAGCTTTCCGTGCAGGCGTCAAACGGCACAAATACAGCAAACGACAGGTCCGCCATCCAGCAGGAGATAGACGAGCTCCGCGAAGAGATAGACAGGATCGGCAATGACACCGAATTCAACACAAAGAAGCTCCTTGACGGCAGCGCAGACAACAAATCCTACACAAAGAACAGCGATGTTACGCTTATTTCCATTTCCGACAGTGTCGAGATCAAGGAATATGAGCTTACGATCACGCAGGATCCCAGACAGGCTGTGCTTTTGAGTGGAAATGTTGATACAAGCGACATTACGGATGAGGAAGAGGGCGCGCTCATCGTAAACGGCTACAGGATAGACATTAAAGCCGGCCAGACGATGGAAGAAGTTTATGAGAATATCCGCAACGCCTGCGATATCATCAATGTAAACGCATTTTTCAGCGACGGCACGATAGATCCGGACAGCAAGACAAACGAAACAGCCGGTTATACGATCCAGTCTCCCGCAGACGGCGGAAGCCTTACCTTCGTTACGAAGGAATACGGCAAGGAAGCGACGCTTGAGATCTTCTGCGAGAACGAGGACCTTCGCGCAAAGCTTGGTATCGGCGAAGACGGAGCAAAAGCGTACGGCGTTGATGCGCAGGGCACTCTCGGAACAGGCTTCAGACCGTCGGCAACGATCTCGGGCGACGGACGCGTGCTGACTGTTACCGATATAGGCGGCTTCGAGATGAAGTTCAAGGTGGCTCCGGGCACAAGCGCAACACAGTTTACCGATGCGACACTTGACGGCACCGAGGCAAACGTAAGCGGCTCCACTCCTTCCGATGTAGGCATAACGGTCCTTGCGGCCGGTCCTCTCGATCTGCAGATCGGTGCAAACGAGGACCAGTTCATGGAGGTACGCATTCCCCGTGTTTCCTGCGAGACGCTTGGTATCGAGAATGTCAACGTCTGCACACAGGAAGGCGCCCAGAAGGCTATAACCCTTACGGATAAGGCCATAGAAGCAATTTCCGCCGTAAGAGCAAGGCTCGGTGCGTACCAGAACCGTCTCGATCATGCTGTGGCAAACCTTAATACGGCGGAAGAAAACATGACCGATGCGATGTCGCGTATCACGGATACGGATATGGCGAAAGAAATGACCAACTATACACAGTACAATGTTCTTGTTCAGGCGGGTGTTTCCATGCTTACACAGGCAAACCAGAGGCCTCAGAACATCCTTTCGCTCCTGCAGTCATAACAGGGCGAAAAGAAGGATACCGGAAGCTCAGGTCTTTAGCCCGGGCTTGAATGAATTTGGAGGATATGGTTATGGAAAACGGCAAAACACAGGAGTTTGCTGCAAGGATAGCCGAAAGCTCCCGTTCGGAGCTTACGGTCATCGTTTACGACGTGATCCTTGAGGATATTAAGGAGGCACGTGAAAAGACGGGCGACAGGGAAGCCTTCAGACAGCTGCTGCTCCACGCGAACAAGTTCGTGAACGAGCTTATGATAACGCTTGATTTCAAGTATCCGCTGGCAAAGAACCTATGGTCTTTGTATGAATACGTTAGCGGGATACTGGCAAAAGCAGCTTTTTCGGGCGATGCCAACGCACTTGACGAGCCGGAAGAGATAATGTCGCGGCTTAGGAACAGCTTTGAAGAGGTTGCAAAGCAGGATACAAGCGGCCCTTTGATGAAGAACACCCAGCAGATCACAGCCGGCCTTACCTACGGGAAAGGCAAGCTTGACGAGGTAACAACAGGCGTCGGGAACAGAGGATTCCTGGCGTAAGGATCGTGCGACCTTTTATAATTTATTTTTGTTGATTTTTTAAGGGTAATCGCATATAATATAGTCAACAGAAACAATGTTTCTATTGGGCTGGTCGTAAGACCCAGGTCCATCAACAGCGGGGAAGTTCCCCGCTTTTTTCATATCATATGCTGTGAGGTAATCCCCTTGAAGGAATTAAGCATTTTCATAGATGAGTCCGGCGATTTCGGAGAGTATGAGGCACATTCCCCGTATTACATAATCACCATGGTCTTCC
>JAEEGQ010000001.1 GCA_016280395.1 Lachnospiraceae bacterium
CCTGCCAAGCTACTTCCATGATGAAGCGGATAGCCATGCGGGTATCTTTGTTTGCGCCGCAGAATGCGTCTACAACAAAGAGTCTCTTGTTGCAGAGTTCCTTCTGTGCAAGATCCTTAACGGTTGCCCAAACTTCTTTGGACATGGGATGGTTGTCGTTCTTGTACTCGTCTGTTGTCCACCAAACGGTGTCCTTGGAGTTCTCATCCATAACGATGTACTTGTCTTTAGGCGAACGGCCGGTGTAGATACCTGTGAATACGTCTACTGCGCCAAGTTCACTTACCTTGCCGATGTCATAGCCTGTAAGCTCTGCCTTTGTCTCTTCTGCGAACAACATATCGTATGAAGGATTGTATACGATCTCGGTTGTTCCTGTGATACCATACTGAGTTAAATCGATGTTACTCATTGGAATTGCCTCCTTAAATTGATATCGTTAATAAAATAACACGTCTCCGAACCCTTGGGGAAAGGACGGAAAAAATTATCCTTGCGTATTATACATTATAAAGTCGGATTTGTCATCTATTTTATTGTTACAAATTTATGAATCAAAAATCTCACAGCGGCCTTATAAGCATTCCCGTCACGATAAACAGCAGCCCGACAGTTATATAAGGCATGAATGTATACTCCTGTGCAGAGCGTTTCTGTTTATTTTCTTCCATGTAGGCGTAAAAATCTTTATCTGTCCTTCCTCCAAACTTGCGGAAAGAATAGCCGAAGATCTCAAATGAGCCAAGCCTTGCCGAAAGCAGCAAAAGACCGAAGAGCGCTGCTATTGCGCCGCCTGTGGTAAGCGCATCCATCCACATAATGGTGCTGCCCGCGCCCTTTGTAAACAGAACGGCGCAGCTAAAGCCTCCCGCTATCAAAACAGCGATGACATAATGTACGGGTGAATGCCAGAAAAATTTTCTGAAAAAGTTCATGGATACTCCTATCTTTTCCGCAAAAGGCCACGTGTTTTGCGGATAAAACCCGAGCCGGATCTGTAATCCGGCTCGCATTTACTTAACAATTATTTAAGCTCACTCTTGTATTTCTCAAGCTCGGCATTGTTGCAGTATACAAAGTGTCCCGGAGTTATCTCCTTAAGCGAAGGAGTGTCGCCCTGGCTGTAATCATGCGCCGTCTTGGGATCGTAAAGTATTCTCTGTCTCGTACGCTCGGATCTGGGATCGGGCTTCGGGATAGCCGAAAGCAGAGCCCTTGTGTAAGGATGCATCGGGTTTTTGAACAGCTCATCGCTCGAAGCCTTCTCAACAACCTTGCCGAAGTACATAACCACGATGGTATCGCAGAAATACTTGACAACGGAAAGGTCATGCGCGATGAAGATGATCGAAAGGTTAAGCTTGTTCTTAAGTTCGTTCAAAAGGTTGATAACCTGCGCCCTGATGGAAACATCAAGTGCCGAAATAGGCTCATCGCAGATAAGGAGCTTCGGATTCATGATAAGCGCACGGGCTATACCGATACGCTGACGCTGTCCGCCCGAAAACTCGTGAGGATAACGGGATGCGTGCTCCTCGACAAGGCCTACGGTCTTAAGCATCTCAACCACTTTCTCGTGGTTTTTCTTTTTGTTCTTGAAGCCCTGGATCTTTAAGCCTTCCTGGATGATATCCTCGACGGTCATACGGGGGTCGAGGGAATCGATGGGATCCTGGAATATCATCTGGATCTCGTTTAAGAGCCTTCTGCTTAAGTTGTCGTTATCCGTCTTGATCTGGCGGATCTTTTCCTTCTGCTCGTCTCTGATGATCTTTACTTTTTCGTTGATCTCATTGATCTGCTTTGCTGTATTTTCGCGGATCTCCGCTACCTGCTTGTCGTGATCGCCGCCTGCGGGGATAAGCGCGATGTCTTTCTCTGCCTGTTCCTGTAATGCTTTGATCTTTTCCTTTGCGTGGATCGCAGACCACTTGATCTCTTTCCTGTTCCAGCGGTTTCCTGCACTGATGCGCACACCACGGTAATAGATGGAACCGGAGGTGATATCGTAAAGGTGCATGATGCAGCGGCCCGTGGTGGTCTTGCCGCAGCCGCTCTCGCCTACGATACCTACGCATTCGCCTTCATGAACATCGAAGGATACGTTCGATACAGCTTTAAGCTTCTGCCTGTTGCGTCCTTTTCCGAAGAAGAAGAACTGCTTTAAGTGCCTTACCGAAAGAAGAATGTTCTTCTCGCGCAGCTCAGGCTTCTGTTTTACTTTGGAACTGATCTTGTATTTCTTGTTGAATTCAGCGCGGCCCGACGGTGTTTCAAGGGAACCGGAGTAATCCTTCTCTTCGGGAAGATAGAACATGGTATCCGAAACTCTTGCCTCATCCATCACAGAGAGCTCCTGCTCTTTTTCGCGTGAGATTTCGACAATGTTTTTTCGCTCACTCATTGTTTTCCTCCTTCCAAAGAGATACGGATTCTTTCGCTAACGATCTTGGGCATCTCAACCTTGGGCGCATTCTCGTGAAGCAGCCATGTAGCGGCATAGTGGGTATCGGTCACCTTAAAGAACGGCGGCTGCTCCCTGTAGTCGATGTTCATGGCATATCTGCTTCTGTCTGCAAATGCATCGCCCTTGGGCGGATAGATCATGTTAGGAGGCGTACCGGGGATCGCTTCGAGCTTCTCTTTGCTGTCCACATCCGGGATACTCGAAAGAAGTGCCCATGTGTACGGGTGTCTCGGATCATAGAAGATCTCGTCCGCGGTACCGTATTCTACTATCTTTCCGGCATACATAACCGCAACTCTGTCTGCCATATTGGCAACAACGCCAAGGTCATGCGTAATGAAGATACAGGAAAGCTTTCTCTCTTTTTTGATCCTGTTGATAAGCTCGAGGATCTGTGCCTGGATCGTAACATCAAGCGCGGTCGTGGGCTCGTCGCAGATAAGGATCTCGGGTGATGCGGTGAGCGCGATCGCAATAACGATACGCTGTCTCATACCACCCGAAAACTCGAAGGGATACTGCTCATATCTCTTCTCGGGATCCGGGATACCTACTTCCTTCATGATCTCAAGAGCGCGTCTCTTGGCTTCGGCCTTGGTAATGCGGATCTTGTTCTGGTATTCGATATCCTCTTTTTCAAGCGCTTCCTTAAGTTCTGCGCCGCTATGGAGCTTCTTTAAGTTTGCGACATTTGCCTTGTGCTCGGTCTCAACCTGATGCTTGTAGGCTTTTACTTCTTCTTTTGCTTTTTTCTTTGTTTCGTCGAGAACGGCTTTATACTTTTTGGCCTGATCCTGATAGGTGTTCTTTGTCTCTTTGATGAACTTGTTAAGATCTTCTTTGGCCTTCTTTATCTCGTCCCTTTTGCCCTGTGCTTTGAGCTCGGCTACGCGCACATTGGTTTTCTTTGTCTCGTTCTCGATGGCAATGTTCATCTTCGCAAGAGTGTTCTTATAACGGATAAGATCGTCGCTGATGATATCGTTGTACATGAGCTTGAGCTTATCGTTATTGAGCATCATTGCTTCTGTGATCTGCCTTCCGATCTTAACGATGGGGTTAAGGGATGAAAGCGGATCCTGGAAGATCATGCCGATCTTGTGTCCGCGGATCTTGTAGAACTCGTCTTCGGATACTTCGAGGAGGTTTTCGCCCCTGTACATGATGTTGCCGCCCTGGATGATCGCATTGTTCGCGAGGATTCCCATGATGGCCTTTGATGTAACGGACTTTCCTGAGCCCGATTCACCTACGATACAGAGTGTTTCGCCTTCGTAGAGGTCGAAGGATACGTTTCTTACCGCTTTTAATATACCGTTATCCGTCTTGAAATTGATCTCGAGATTATTGACGGAAAGGACTTTATTTTTTGTTTCCGCCATCTCATTCACTTCCTTTCAGCGACGGGTTGAATGCATCTCTCAGACCGTTACCGAACAGGTTGAAAGATACCATCATAAGTGCCATGATCACAGCGGGGAAGATGACCATATACGGATAAACGCCAAGGTAAGGCTGGTTGTTGGACATCATAACACCGAAGGAATGTGTGCCCTGCAGACCGAGGTTAAGGTATGCAAGCGAAGCTTCGGAATAGATAACACCCGTTATCATGAACACGCTGCCTGTGATGATCGTACCCATTGAGTTGGGCAGAATGTGCTTGAAGATAAGTCTCCAGTCGGAAGCGCCGAGGGTCCTTGATGCAAGGACATACTCTCTTCCTTTGAAACGGTAGAACTGCGTTCTGGTGGTATGGGCGGTGCTGATCCAGCCCGTCATACACAGGGCTATAACAAATGTACCGAAATTGTTGCCAAGGTGCAGTATGCAGAGCGTAAGCACTACAATGCTCGGAACGCCGCCAAGGATCTCGGTAAAGCGCTCCATCATAATATCCACATTTCCGCCGAAATAACCGGAGATCGAACCCCAGACAAGACCGAATGCGAATGTTACGGCAGCAACGATAATACCCATTATAAGTGAAGTACGAAGGCCGGCGAATGCACGCTTGAGAAGGTCGATACCCGATGCGTCGGTTCCCATCAGATGAACCGGCATCTTGTCATAGCCGAGCTTTCTGTAGTTCCAGCCACGGCCGGTAATGCTCTCAAGCTTCTTTGTCCTGCTGAGCAGTTTCTGTGAATCGACAACGTCGATTGGGCAGTCATTTGTAAGACGCACAAATGACTCGGGACCTACGGTGTAATCGTACTGGCACCAGCCGTTTTCGATCCATGTCTTGACTTCCGATGCGGAATAGGTAACAGGGTCTGAGTCACCGTAAACGAGCATGTAAGTATCGATCACATAGTCGCAGTATTTGATCTCGGAGTTATGGATACCCTTACGGCCCGTGCAAGCCCAGTAACCGTCGGATTCCTTGTCACCGTTGTTGATCATCTCCGTTGCATCCGTAAAGGATATGGCAGCAAGCAGTTCTGCGTTGTTTACATTTTCGTTTGCTATAAGGGATATGCTCTTTACAAGCACATAACGGATCTCCGAAGCGGATGCCTTTACATCGAATACAACCCTTGCTTCAACGCTGTCGCGTCCGGCTTCTTCAAGCGCCTTGCTTATATCAAACGAAATATTGCTGTAATCTTTTCCGAAATCGCGGATCATGACAATATCGTCATCACTTTCGCCGACTTTCAGATAAACTCTGTATTCGCCGAGTTTTCCGCCGTTAAAGTTTTCTTCGTCCGAAAAAACGATATCGATTTTGTAATTGCCTTTGGAAGTAAAAGCAACGGGCTTTGACTGCATGTAAATATCGTTTCCGGCCACCTGGGTATCAGTTGCGATAACTATATAACCGCCGTGTCCGTAGACATTCGCCGTATCGATCAGTGACGGTTCTTCATCAACTTTGATTGAAATAAGGGATTGCTTTATCGATGCTATTGAATACTTCTCGGAAATAGCGGGAACTTCGTTTTCCTGATCGTAAACCGTATGTGTGCGCTTACGCGTTCCGTCCCAGAAGCCTGTTCCTGCTTCGAAAAGCTTCGGTTCAAGGAAACGTTCCGAGGATTTAACATTATCAATGTCATCCTTTATCACCAAAGGAACAATGACAGACAGTGCCACCAGTATGCCAAGTATGATACCGCCGATAACGGATGACTTGTTTTTCGCAAATCGACGGAGTGCATCCTTAAAGAATGTCGTCGGCTTGGTCTCGAGCTTTCTGTCGGATATCATGGCATCTCTCTTGACAAGGACGAAATCATCATCTTTAAACTGAACCTGAGTATTATCAAATTCACTCATTATTTCTTCGCCCCCATTCTTATTCTGGGATCAATAAATCCGTATGAAAGGTCAAGCACCACACCTGCCAGAAGGCCGAATGTCGTGAAAATCGCCATATCTACAAAGAGTATGTCATAATCCTTTGCGGTAAGCGCTGAAACGAAAAGCTTACCGATACCGGGAATGACATAGAGCTGTTCAAGGATCATGGAACCGCCGAAAATGAAGATGACATCGGCAAGGATCGACGGGAAAAGAGGCACCATGGCATTCTTCATCGCATGACGAATAATGGCCTGACGCCTGGTAAGTCCTTTTGTTCTTGCAAGAAGAAGGTAGTCGCTTTCCATAACTTCGCAAAGCTCTCCTCGCACATAACGTGTATAACCGCAGATCGAACCGAAGGAAAGACAGCATATCGGAAGAATATATCCTTTGATCTTTTGTGCCAAGGGTGCCATATCGGATGGCCATGTCGAAGGCAGCCACCCAAGGTTATAACAGAATATCTTAAGGAAGAAAGATATAAGTACAAATCCCGGGATAGAGATGAAGACCGTGACTATCGTGGAAATTATATGGTCGGTCATCGTATTTTTCTTCAAAGCAGCCCAGATACCGAGAAGGATGCCCATCGGCACGGCAAACAATGTGGAAAATATATTCAAGCGGATGGAATACCCGATTTTGCTCTTTATTATCTTACCAGCGCTTACATTTGGCTGAATAGTCTTACTGTAACCCCAATCCCACTTTGTGATAATGTTACCAAGCCACCTTCCGTACTGTTCAAGTACCGGAACCTGGTAATAATAATACGTTACGCCTTTTGACCCACTTGTTTTATACAGAGCCTCGCCATACTTGTCCGTTTCTTCTTCAAAACGGAACAAATACCCGAGATGATACTGTTTATCGTAGTAAGCGACACGTTCAGCTTCCTGGCCGACCGGTTTTTCAAACGGTAACAGTTTACAAAGGATGAACGTCAGCGAGAGTATTATGAAAGCAGTCATGAAAGCGAGCAAGATACGCTTTGCAATATATTTACCCATAATATTCTCCTTTCTAATATCTAAATGGAAAAATTAAGTTTTCCGGCACATTTTTGTGCCGAAAAACATCGATATCATATCGGCAAAACTAACGGCGGAGTCGCCAAGCGTCTTCGCCGTTAGCTGCCGTACGGTATTAACCGTTTGTGTTTAATTATTCAAGAACGAACTTGTCGTTTACCGAATAATAAGTTGATGACTTGTTGCCGTCAAGGTCAAGGTTGTAGTAAACATCGAATCCTGTCTCACCGGTAAGTGTTTCGGGATGTCCTTCACCCTTGGTGAACGCTTCGAAGATCTCAGCAGGTACGGTAACGGTAATTAAGTACTTACCATTGCCCTTATCCTCTACATTATAAGTAACTTCACGCTCATCATACTTTTTGTCGCCGTTCTTGTAGCGGTCATAGTTGCAAACAACGATCTTTTCAACAGCAAACTTCGTCTTGTCGGGAAGACCGAGTGTTACTTCGAAGGAAGCAGTCTGGAGACCCTCTGCATTCTTTGTGATCGCGGTATAATCGAATTCAACAGCAAGTTTGTTAGTACCCTGACTTACAACTGCGGATGTATTGCCGGCGTTAACAAGTGCGTCGAATGACCAGAGAACACCGTCATAAACAAGAGGGTAAACATCAGCGCTGTTTGTATTAACACCCCAGTTAAGTGTGAAACCACCGGAAATGTCCTGATCTGCCGAAAGTACAGTGATGAAATCAAGCGGGTTAAGCGAGTTACCGGAGATGGAACCAAATCCCATATCAAACTGACCAACAAGCATCTTGTTGTAGTAAACGTCTGACCACTCAGCGCCTACCCAGAAGCTGCACTCAAGCTTGTAGAGACCGCCTGTTACGGAATCATCATTGAATGCTGTCTCAAAGAAGTTCTTGATCTCGTTGTGGTAAAGCTCTTCATGAGTCGGACGCTGCCATGCGATCTCAATCTTGATGACAGTAGGATTCTCTTTCGTTCCGGGTGTGTATTTGCCTTCAGCTTCGAGCTCTGTAAGAGCAAGTCTGAAGTATTCACGAGCAAGCTCAAGGTTGTAACCGCAGCCGTCCGTATCCTCAAGGAGCTGTTCTACAGCGCTCTTGTGTGCGGCTGTCTTTGCGTAAGACTTACCGTTTTCAGGATCGGACATGTAGTTTGACGACAGCCAGTCTACAGATCCGATGGAACCTCTTGCGTTAGCAAATGTAACACGGTCGATCGAAAGGCTTAATGCCTTACGGAAGTGTGCATTGCCAAGTGCGGGTTTAACTTCCCAGTAATCGGATTTCTGATTCTGCTCAACAACGCCGTTCTCACCGAAGTAGTACTCCCAGGTTGCCTGATCGCAAGCATTTACGTTAAGCTTGAAGTTGGAGGTACCTGTTGTTGTACGTGTACGGGGATCGTTCTTGTAATCATTTAAGAATTCCTGAGGGATACCTGCGGAATCGAAGTGACCTGCAAGGAATTCGTTGAAGGTTGCGTTCGGATCATTCTGTGCAGCGGTGAAGATCTTTACATGGATACCTTCGATGCTGTACTTTGTATCAGCAAATACATAGTAAGGGTTCTTCTTGAAAACGATTTCCTTATCGCTGTTGTAAGCTTCAAGGTAGTATGCGCCAAGAGACAGAGAGTTATCTACGGGACTCTCGCCGGCATCCTTGTTAAAGCCAAGGTAGTTCTGAGGAGTTACAAGGTCGATGAAGTCCTGAGGAATAGGCATGTAAAGGCTTGATGTGATGTAGTACATAGCATAGAAAGCAGTAACCTCTGTTGTGTACTCAAACTCAAAATAGTTCTTGCCGTCTTCTGTGTAAGTCTTGATACCTACATTCTTCCATGCTGTTTCATTGTAACCGTCAACAGAGCTTTCATAATATTCCTTGAGGCCTTTGATAGCGCCCGATGTTGCTTTTGCGGTCTCGGAACCACGTACATAATTGTTCTTCTGTGTGCAGAGAAGCTTGAAAGCTGTCTCATAGTCAGCAAGTTCAACGCCGCGGCCGTCGAATGCCTGACGGCTGGGAACTGTGGAACCGGTCTTGTACTTAAGGCCGTCAGCGCCTGTTTTTACTTCCATGCGCCACTTTGTAGCCATTCCGTCGCCGTCATCATCGTTAACTGCAACGGGCTTCTCTTTTGCAAGTGCGGGAACCCAGTCATAACCATCCTTTGTGGAGTTCATGAAGGTTTCTACGAAAGAACCTGCGATATAGGCGTAGAGATCACCAACAACGGCGCCCTTGTCGTTCAGGTAGTTGAGTGTACCGGGATCGGAAGACTCCATTGTGTGGAGATATTTCTTCCATGCTGCAACCTCTTCATAATCAAGGTCCCCATTGATTGAGCCTTCAGCAAGAAGACCGAAACCGTAACCTACGATGTAGTTCTCTGTACCAAGGGTGATACGGGGATTGTACATAACATAAGCACCATCTTCGAAGAGGGAGATACCGGTCATACCGTTTGTAACGGCATATGCTTCAAGGATACCAAGGATCTTTGCTCTTTCGTCGTTGTTAGCCTTGGCATAGGAATAAACACCGTCTGCCTTCGGGATAGCAGCAAGAACTGCCGATAAAGCATCTTTGTATGCCTTTTCAATCTCTGCTACCGTGCTGCCTGCCTTAACGGCCTTCTTGCCGTCTTCGATGGCAGCGCTTACCTTCTTGTCCGAATCAGCGCTAAGCTGATCTTTAATGGCTTTGTAAAGAAGATCGAGGTCATATTCGATGTATGCCTGGAAATCGTCTTTTTCCATGTAAGCGCCATCCCAAGGAACTTGGGGAGTAGGAGTCGCAGGCGTATCAGTAGGTTTTGATTCGCTTTGTGTGGGAGTAGGTGTATTCGTAGGCTTGTCGGTAGCAGTAGGATTTTTATCCTTTCCGCAAGCTGCGAGACCTAAAACCATGCAAAGCACAAGCAGTAAACTGAGTACTTTTTTCATAAATAGTCTCTCCTTTTGTTTATTTGTCAAATCGTAAACGATATCGTTTAACGATTAACGTTGATACATTATATAACATAAAATTCGAAATGACAAGTTTTTTTATTAAAATGCATCGAGAATATTTTATACACAGGAGATAAGCCGCACCGTTGCTGGCTTCTTTTCCGCTTTATTGCGTTAAAGGGACACTGTTTTTCACGAAATGTTAATAATTATACAAATGTGTTTCTGTGCCGTACATTTGTTCTTTTTGTTTGTCCGACCCTTTTGGTTTCCCGTGTTGTTCCTTTATTTTGCATGTTTTTATGTGTTTTGCAGGCTTCCCGGTTTCCAAAAAAACACCCGGCACACGCATGCCGGGATTTATAAATATTCTTGAAAAAATTTTTGTCTTTCCTGCACGGACACAATCATCGGATAACAAATTCCACACGGACACGATATTTCACGCTGTTTACGGGCCGGATCCTGTGGCCTTGTTGCACTGTGCTTCAATTACCCTTATTTCATGCTGTTTGCAAGCAGCCTGTCTATCATATCAAATAAGCCGATCTGACCGGAGAACGCGCCAATCCTTTTTTTGAAGATCGTCCCGTCGGGGTTGATAAAAAGTGTAAGCGGTATTCCGCCGGCATTGTAGGTATCGAGCACCTTATCAAGAGTCTCATAATAAACAGGAAATGAATATCCCTTTGACGCCATGTACTTATCCGCCTTTGCCCTTGTTTCCTGCCGGCCGTCGCAAAGATCCACGAACATGAACTCCACCCTGTCTCCGTAGGTCTTTAAGGCTGCGTCAAAAAACGGGAATTCCTCCTTGCAGTACCCGCACCATGTGGCCCAGATGTTCACCACCAGCGGTTTTCCGTAAAAATCCGACAGCCTTGCGGTAGTTCCATCACTCTTTACTATATAGAAGTCCTTTGCTCCGTTATCACCGTTAGGGGCTGCAAGCGGAACATCCGTCACCGTCACAGGCTCAGCGGCATTGTTCTGCTGGTTGCCGTTCTGCTGCGGGGTCCCGGTCCCCTGCTGTGACCCGTTGAGTGCCGGACTGCCCGTAACCTCATTCCCGCCATTGACCATATTCTCATACCATGCCGAAATCTTCGGATATACAAGGCTTGCAACCGCAAGTATGATCACAAGTGCCCCCGTAACTATCAGCGAAGCGACTCCTTTTCCTTTTTCCATAGTTCTCAAATCCCTATATCCGTTCCCGGATATACCTTCCTTTCATGTATTAATTTCTAAAATCACTAAGGTTGATGAATGTTCTGTTTTCATTTTGTGTTATTTCGGGGGTGTTTCAGCAATGGCCCAAAGTGATGTTTAACCCGGTAGTTTGACGACTGCTCCTTTGCGCCATCTCTTTACCGCATTTCCTGCGATCCCCGGCGTATCTTTATGAAAAGAGCGTCGTGTATTTCCCGAAGACTCCGAAGATCATAAGTATCCCCACGATAACAAGAAACGCCCCGCACACGATATTTATTATCCTGTAATGTTCCCTCACAAAGCGTATCGCTTCGGAAAGCTGACCGATGACAAGTGCCGCAAGTAGAAACGGAACCGCAAGCCCAAGCGAATAAACAAGCAATAGCAGCGCGCCCTTTAAGGCACCCGCAGAAGACGCCGCAAGCATAAGCGCCGACCCAAGGAACGGGCCGGTGCACGGGGTCAGGTTGATCGCATAGATCATGCCGAAAAGCATGGACGAAACAAATGTTCCGCGCTTTATGCCCGAGCCGTCAACGGACTTGAAAAACGGGATCTCGATCCCCGCTATATAAACAACGCCGAATAGTATCACGATGATACCGCACACGATCTCAACGATCCGCAGGTTTGCATCAAGCAGCTTTCCCACCGTTCCCGCAAAAACGCCCAGGCACACAAACAGCAGTGTGAAGCCCAGCACAAAGAAAAGCGAATGCAGGATCGTTTTCTTCTTCTTGCCTTCTCCGCCCGCGATAAACGAGATATACACAGGCAAAAGCGGCAGCATGCATGGGGATATGAACGAAACGAGCCCCTCTGTAAATGTTACGATATATTCCATTTTTAACTATACTGTCCTTCCGTTATCCACACAGCTACTGTCGTTCTCCGTGCCTGTTGCATAGCCTTGGCACCGGCTTACTGTACAGCCGCTGTCATTCCCCGTGCCTGTTGCATAGCCTTGGCACCGACACTGCCGCCATATTACAGAACTCCCAGCTCCTCCAGCTTCTTTCTGGTGTTCTCAAAATTGGTGTGCAGGATCCCGGTCCCACCGGCCTTCTCCCACGCATCCACATTACTCTGGTAATCGTCGATCAGGATGCAGCCTTTTCCTGTGCAGAGCAGCGGTTTTTCCGCGCGGTATACGATATTCACCTCATAATCGCCGGGGAGATATTTCTTAAGCCACTCCTCCTTATCCGCCCTTGCCTCATCAATACCGCGTTTCGGACGCGGAATACCGGTCAGGATCCCACATTTTGTGCCAAATCTTTCATGCATCTCGTTAAAAAACTCCAAAGCCCCCGGGATTGGATGCAGCTTCCCGTAAAAATGAGCTTCCTTCTCACGCATATTTTCATAAAGCCTGTCAGTCTCCTCAGGACTCTGCTTCCCTTGCGGGATAGCAGGAAGCCCGAGGAGCTCTTCCACGCCCCTGTCAAAATCGGCAAGCACGCCGTCCATATCAAAATACAGTTTATCAGGGATCATACATCCTCCATTGCTATAGTCATTCTTCCGTCGCTATGCCCGGTCTTTCCGTCAGCATACAGGGAATTTTTATTCACACCCGGCTTCTCACCGGCTTTACCGCACCAGGAATTGTTGCACCCGGCTTCTCTCCGGCTTTACCGCACCATTGTAGTTGCGGTCCGTGTTGATCGCATTGTTTGTATTGTAAATGCATTATAACCGAGGATTGCCTTTATGTAAACCCAAATAATCCCCCGGTCACTGTCAAGTAAGCTCCAAAATACCCAACCAGGCTGACTCCTACTCGATCCGATGGGTCATCCCGTGTCCCCGCTCCGCTCGATGAACGCTAGCTCAGCCTTTGGCATACAAACAGGCTTGTGCAAAGGGCATTCGCTTATCGCACAAAAACAGCACCCCAAGAAAGGAAGAAGGGTGCTGTCTTTGTGTTTTATGTATATTAGGAGTGGAGGGGAACTGCAAATTTAGATTAAACCTCCATGCTGCGCGCAGCGTGCATCTGTTGCGTTTGTGCAAGGATCACGCAGCACAAATTCGATGTTTGAAAGCAGGCTTTCAAGCTTATCGTCTTCCGGGCCATCCGCCCTGACCGCCCTGGCCGCCCTGACCGCCCGGGCGCATCTGTCCACCGCCCATACCGCCGGGCCCGAACTGCTGGTTCGGCATTTCGGAAATCTGTGTTCCGTTTACGATAACAGTACCGCCTGTGATCGTGCCGGATACATCATAGTCGAAGGACGACACTGTTGCCGTAATGTTGATATTTCCGCCTGTAACCGCTATCGATCCGTTGGAATCGACCGCATCCGTGTCGCCCTGCCCCATCACTATGGTGATGTTTCCGCCGTTAAGCTCTACAAGCACATTCTCTGCGGTGCTCTTTTGTGATGCGTTTATTCCGTCATCCGAAGCATTGATGTTTACGGTTCCGTCGTTGATCGCTACATGTGTCGCCTCTATTCCTTCGGAAGCGGTAATGTCAATGTTTCCGCCGTCGATCGTCACCGTCGTGGTGCCCCGGAGGCCGTCGCTCTTTGCTTTTATGCCGATCGTGCCGCCGCTTATATATATATAACCTACAGTGTTATCGTCGCTGTTCTCGCTGTGGAATCCGTCTTTTGAAGTGGTTATCGTAAAGGTTCCGCCTGCAATACGGATCGAATCGTTAGCTTCAAACGCGTCAAGCGCGCAGTTTACAACATAGGTACCGCCTGTTACCTTCAGATCATCCTTACAGCTTACGGCATTGCCCTTTGTCGACTCTATGTTGAGCGTGCCAAGACCGTTCAGTGTTAAGTCGTCCTTCGAATAGATCACGGCATCAAGGTTCGTTTCCCCGTCAGCTTTAAATGTGCCTGTTGTCTTAAGCGTATTTTCCGTGCCTGAAGCTGTTGTGACAAACACCTTGTCCGCAGACTTGACATATATCGCGGGCGCATCGGCATTTGTTATGGTGAGGCCGTTTAACACAAGCTGAACCTTGTCTTTATCCTTGTCGGCCTCAATGATTACCGTTGCATCCGTTGCAGTCCCGCTGAGAACATACACTCCCGCGGCAGTTATCGTAACATCTTCGCCGCTCTTTACCGTGATATTTGTGGCTTCGCTAAGGTCTGCCGTCTGTTCAAGGTCTCTTGACGAGAAAAGATCACTTCCGGAAGTACCGTCGATGTTACCTGTCGAAGTACTGCCGTTTTCAGAACCGGTATTGCCTGTCTGTCCGGTGCTGCCGTTGTTTGAACTCCCGTTTTCCGTGCCGCTGTTTGGGCTGTTGTTATCCGTTGTTCCGCTGTTGTTAATAGTGCTGCCGTTATTTGTATTATTCTGTGATGTTCCGGCAGGTGTCGTGTTGCCCGAACGCGAAGCGGCACACGCGGTAAGACCTGCCGTGAGCACCAATACCGCAATAATTGCTGTTAATCTTCTTATTCCATGTTTTCTCATACTCTTGTCCTCCTATACTCTGCGAAACATCCGTTAATGCCTTTTACTCGCCGTCACATCTTCATGAACTTCTTCGTTTTCCTGTATGGTCGTTCATGCTGTCACACCTTCATGGACTTCTTAGTTTTCCTGTACAGTTGTATAAGCTGTCCGGGCTTTTCATGCCAATGCTTTACCGGCTTTATTTTTGCGGAAGTCTTGTTTGCCGGGCTAAGGAGTGCCGTTCAGCTTGTCCACATAATACAGGTCAAATGTGTCATAAAAATGTTTCCATCGTGAAGAAAAAGTGTTTGTCCGGTGTTTAAATTGTGTTTTCTGGGCAGGAGGCACCCTGCATCTCCATAATCGAGCAGCCTGACTCCTGCCCGATCCGATGGGTCATTGCATAAGAAAAGCCCCAGTCTTTTCAGACCGGGACTTTGTCTCTTAGGTTTTCCAAGCATTTATCTGCTTAGAAGCGGAAGCCTATTGAAAGGAAGTTTCCAAATATCCTGTACAAAGGATATACATAACCGTTCTTTATGTATACTTCAACGCCGTTGATGTATACATAGCCGGTGTACTTGTAAGCGTCATAATCTGCCGTAAGCGCACCCTTGCCGTCGAAAACATATACCCTGTTTCCGATAAGATTTGCGCCGGTAACGGCAAATCCAAGTTCGTCAAAGCAGTACTTTGTGCCATCGATCTCCTGCCAGCCTGTTAAATAGCGGCCTGCAAAGTAGTAGCGATAGCCGAGCAGTGTTCTTGCCCAGGTCCCTGTAGTATGCTTGCCGTCTGCACCAAATGTGTAGTTTACGCCAAGATATGAAACGGTTCCTGTTGCCATGCTGCCGTCAGCCTTGAAGTAGTAGTAGTCACCGCCGATCTTCTGCCAACCTGTTACCATGTTGCCATTTCTGTCGAAGTAGTAGGTCTTGCCATTGATCTGTGCAAAGCCCTTAACTGCTTCTCCTGCAAAGTAGTACTTTGTGTAGAACCATGTGCTTACAACAGTGCCTTCGGTATGTGTGCCGTCTGCGTTGATCTTGTAGGTAATACCGTTGATCCTGATGTTCTTAAGTGCCATGAGACCTGTCTTCTGGTCGAAGTAGTAGGTCTTGCCATCGATGTTCTGCCATCCGAAGAGCTGTACGTCGTTTTCGTAAGCAACGAACTGGCCTTCACCGATCTTGATGATGCCGTTCTTAACCTCGGGCTCGGGATCTCCTGTAGGTTCAGGATCTCCTGTAGGTTCGGGATCACCTGTGGGTTCGGGATCACCTGTGGGTTCGGGATCACCTGTAGGTTCAGGATCGCCTGTAGGTTCAGGATCGCCGGTAGGTTCAGGATCACCCGTAGGTTCGGGATCGCCTGTAGGTTCGGGATCACCTGTAGGTTCGGGATCACCTGTGGGTTCGGGATCACCTGTAGGTTCGGGATCACCGGTAGGTTCGGGATCGCCGGTAGGTTCGGGATCACCTGTGGGTTCAGGAACATCCGTAGGCTCGGGCTCATCCTTGATCTCGGTAAGCTTGTATACCTTAAGCGGAACAAGTGCGTCGCTGCCGTTCTTGTAGCCTCTGAAGTTTACAACAGCATCACCGGAAACGTATGCGCTGATGTTTCTTGTATTCTTCGCATTGTAGAAGAAGAATGCATCATCGCCGTTCTTTGTTACTGTGTAGTATGCCTCTTCAACGGCTTCGCTCTTGTTGCCGTTAGCGGTGAAGCATGCATTATTGTTTGCGGTCATGGCAAGATACTTGCCGTCCGCATCCTGGATGGTATAACCGTTCTCGGTCTTTGTCACGATCCAGATTATTGAAGCTTCTTCTGTGTTGATGTATCCGTTTTCGTCAGTTGTTACAACGAAAGGATCGCGTGAATTCTTATGAACGGTCCATGCATTAGCCATAGCATAGATCACACCGCCGGCTTCTGAAACGAAGATGTACTTGCCGTCTGTAAGATCTTCAAGGCTTGTTACGGGAACAAACGCGGTCTTTGCAGGTTCAGGAACATCTGTAGGCTCGGGAACGTCTGTAGGTTCGGGAACATCTGTAGGTTCGGGAACGTCTGTAGGCTCGGGAACGTCTGTAGGCTCGGGAACATCTGTAGGCTCAGGTATATATGTAGGCTCGGGAGTTGCCCCCTCAAGCTTGTAAAGATAAAGTGCCTGAAGGTTCGCACCACCGTCCAAATAGCCCCTGTAATCCTGGAAACCGTTATTGCCCTTGTAAGCGCTGATGTTTCTGCCGTTCTTCTCGTTCTTGATCCAAACTGCGCCTTCCTCACCGTTTGCACGGATCGTGAAGTATGCGTAGCCATCAGCTTCGCTGATATTCTCGTTTGCAGAGTAAGGAGTGTTCTTCTTATCTGTTGCATTCATGGAAAGGAACTTGCCGTCCTTATCCTGAAGCGTGTAGGTTATGTTGCCGTTCTCGTCAACAACCTTTGTAAAGGTCCAGACAATGCTGTCTGTTCCGGGAACGATAGCACCGTTCTCAACTGCAACTACAATGCCGCCCCTGGTGTTTGCGCCAAGCTGGGGAGCCATATCCATTGCATAGAGCACGCCGTCGATCTCGGTAACAAGGATGTACTTGCCGTCTGTGATGTCTTCTACGGAAGTAACGGGCTTGAATCCAGGTTCGGGTGTAGGCTCGGGCTTCTCTTCAAGCTTGTAGAGATAAAGTGCCTGAAGGTTCGTACCACCGTCCAAATAGCCCCTGTAATCCTGGAAACCGTTATTGCCCTTGTAAGCGCTGATGTTTCTGCCGTTTGCCTCGTTCTTGATCCAAACTGCGCCTTCCTCACCGTTTGCACGGATGGTGAAGTATGCGTATTCATCGGCTTCGTCGATATTTGCGCCTGCGGTATAAGGAGTATTCTTCTTATCCGTAGCGTTCATGGAAAGGAACTTGCCGTCCTTGTCCTGAAGTGTGTAGGTTACATTGCCGTTCTCGTCAACAACCTTTGTAAAGGTCCAGATAATGCTGTCTGCATCTGTTGCGATAACACCGTCAGCTGCCGTAACAACAACGCCGCCTCTGGTGTTTGCGCCAAGCTGGGGCGCCATATCCATTGCATAGAGCACGCCGTCGATATCGGTAACAAGGATGTACTTGCCGTCCGTGATATCTTCAACGGAAGTAACGGGCTTGAATACATTCGATGCAGCACCCGTAGGCTGAGGCTCACCCGTAGGTTCAGGCACATCTGTGGGCTGAGGGATCTCTGTGGGTTCGGGCTCAACCGGAACAAGGTTGATAGCCGCAAGGCGGTACAGATTTGTAACAATGCCGTCTTTTATAAGGTTGCTTGAATAGTAAGCCCTGAAGTCTGACTGATAGATCGAGATACCTCTCTCGCAGCCGCTTAAGGTCGTCTTAAGGAAGATGTTTGACGGATCGTCGTCCGAAAGAGCGGAAGCTGTAAAGCCGAGCTCTGCTTCATCCTTAAGTTCGAAGCCCGCAGTCTTGTTGATACTGAGAACAAGATACTTGCCTGCTGCTTCGTTGTAAAGAGTGATAACGCCGGTCTCTTCGTCTTTCGCGACTGTCCATACGATAGCCGCATCGGGATCAGTAAACACTCCGTTCTCGGGAGCTGCAGAAACCAGAACAACCTTATTTGCATTTAAGGTATTGCCAAGAACGCCTGCAAAGCCTTCCTTAGCACCGTAAATAACATACTTGCCGTTTACAAGATCCTCAACGGATCCGATCTTCTCAAATATGTTGCTTGAAACGCAGGGAACATAAGTACATTTCTTGTTGAATTCAACTGTTCCCTTGTAATTCTGGATGGAACCGGTAACCTTTATGGCATCGCCGACCTTAAGGTCCTTGCCGCCAACAAGCTGGTAGCACTGAACAACTTTGTCGCCGACGGTAAGGTTTACCGTAATGTCATTATATTGCTCGCTGTAAGCGGTAACGATCTCTGATACGATACCCCTGAGCGAATGTGTGCCTGTAAGCGACTTGCCGCTTGCGAGTGCAAATGCTGCTTCAAGTGTTGCAGCCTCTTCTTCGGAAACAAGGTAAACAACGTCTCCCGAAGGAGCAGCGGTAGGCTGGGGATTGTCTGTAGGCTGAGGCACATCTGTAGGATTGCCTGTAGGCTCCGGTGTATCCGTAGGTTCAGCAGAGCTTACGAGAACATAAGTCGATCCGGCAACGAACTCTTTGGTCTTTCCGAGGTAGTTCGTGATATCACCGGTAACCTTGATGACATCCCCGACTTTAAGCGTGCTGCCGCCTTTGAGCCTGAAGCATCTTATTGTCTTGTCGCTGACCTTTATATCAACGGTTACATTATTGTAGGTATCACTGTAAGCTTCTACGATTTCAGTGATCTGACCGGTAAGAGTAACGTTCTGTCCCAGCTTCTCATCTGCATCAAGATCGGATATAGCTTCAAGGATACCTGCCTCGGTCGTAAGATCGTAGCCGCCTTGCCCTTTGGCAACAAGTGTGTATTCATTTGTCGATCCTACGCGAAGCTGGGGTGTTGTGTCACGCTTTGTGGCTACGGCAATGATATCGACCGTATCCCCCCTTGTAACACCGGCGGGATACGAAGGCGCCTTGTAAAGTGCAAGCGCAGTCTCGGTTCCGTCGATGGTCTGTGTTATTGCTATTGTGCTTTCTTCGGTATTCTTTCTCCCAAGAACTACGTTCTTAACCTTTACGGGCTTGGAAACATAACTGTCAATATCCGCTGCCAGCTGAGCGAGAGTAACCTCTTCGGGCTCAACGGATGCTGTTCCGTTCCCTTCCGAAACAAGCGTCGAAACGAAATTGCTTATCTGGGAAACTTCATGGTAAACAGCCTTTAAGCCCTTAACAAGAATAACATCCCCGGGATTGTAAGGGAACTGTCTTGTTTCGTAGTAAAGCTGGATGGTATCGCCATTTTCATCGCGGATAATAGCCGAATCGAGGGAATCTCCCGAGCCGAAACGGTAGATAACCTCACCCTTAACGGTAAGAAGTGTAGATGCCGGTGCAGCATTGGCCTCTGCAATGGATACAGCCTCGTTTTCGTCAATGGTGACCTCTTCTTCGTCATAGAGTCGGGAAAGATCGCCGGGATCGTAGGAACCAAGCGTTCTGTTTTCGGAAGTAGGTGATACAAGGCCTTCGGGAACATCAAGGTCGAAGATGAGCCAAGCGTACTCGGGATAATCGATGAATACGTTTCTGTTGCCTTGTACCATTTCGGAAAGGTCATTACGCTCAAGTTCCCATGTATCAACGGGATCTTCATAATGCCACTTCAGAAGGGTCTCAAGGCTTTCGATGACCTTATAACCATCGTTCTTGTTCTGGCTATTTGTTTGTTCAAGTTTGGGAAGCTTGTCTGCCGTAACGTCAACAAAGAGGTTCGGCTGGCCCCAGCAGGTGTACACATAAAGGAATATACGGGCAACATCACCCTTGACATTGGGAAGGGGTTCAAAGGTGTTGTTCTTGATATAACCGGCAGTCTTGCCATCATAAACCTTGGTCTGATCCGCATGTGCCTCGTCGATCTCACCCATGACATAGTTACCGCGGAAAGAGTTGATCACTCTGATGGCCGGTCTTAAATGATGAAGGTCTGCGCCGCCGTTATCCTCGTAGAAACTTGCATGGCTCTTGGGCCAAACATGTTCACGATCGTAGGCTGCGGAGCTGCTCTCCATGTCGCTGTAGAAAAACAGCATTCCTGCATCTCCGTCTTCAGCATCAGTATACTTCCAATAATTTGGAAGTGAGTTGTATGAAACCTGGTTATCAAGTGTATCATGCATGAGAGTTCCAAGGATCACTTTCAGGTCTGTACCGTTAAGTGCCTCGGCTTCCGATGCATGCTTAGCGTAATCATATGCAAAGCCTGCATAATACGCATTTGCGGCAGTGCTTAAAGAAGCAGCAGCCGTGTCCCTGTGTCCCGTGTTGTAATGAAGCTCCGATGCCGGTGCAGTTGCCGCATAGGCATTCTGCACAGGTGCAAACCCCACGAGAGACGAGACGATCAGTGCCAGTGATAAGAACACTGACAAGAGCCGTTTTTTCATGGTTTTCCTCCTAAAACATTGTTATTTCTCCCAACGGTCAGACTACTCCGACCATAAAAAATATACCACAGATTGACATAAAAAAGCAACAAAAAGCAGCGTGACTATCGTGAATCATTTTGCCTTTTGTTGCCTTCTTTTCGGATTATTTTTTCTATTCAGACTATTCCGTTTCCGTGAATACAGAAACGGGAATCCGCGGTTTTAATGCATCTGCTTTGTATAATAATTCATTCCTTTAACGGCCCGTTTCCGTAACCGCCCTTCATTTTCCTCAGTTCCGACGCTGCCAGCGGAATGCATATCGATATCGTCAGGATATCCGCAACGGCCTGTGCCGCCTCAACACCCGCAAGACCAAATACTCTCGGGAGGATCAGTATCAGCGGGATAAAGAACAGACCGCTCCGTGCAGACGCGGTAATGCTCGCTTTTACGCCCTTTCCGATGGACTGGAGCATCATATTGGTCGTGCAGGAACAAGCAAACAGCGGGAGCGCCGCAGCCTGCCATTTAAGCGCCACCTTTCCAACTTCGACCACTTCGGGATCCTGCCTGAAAAACCAGATGATCTGCGGCGAAAATACAAAGCACAGTGCAGAAAGTACCAGGAGCACGGCTGTTCCCCATTTCACGCAGAAGAAATAGCCCTCGCGGACCCTGTCCTTCTTCCCGGCGCCGTAATTAAACGAACATACCGGCTGATAACCCTGACCAAAGCCTATTATGGCGCTTGCCATGAACATCGTCACCTTAGTTGTGACCGTCATACCGGCTATAGCAGCATCCCCGTATTCGCCAGCAGCCCTGTTTAAGAGCAGCGTTGCGACTGCGGCAAGCCCCTGCCTGAAAAGCGCCGGGATGCCTCCGTTCACGATCTCGATAAGATAGTGTGGGGTAAATCTGATATTTTTAAGGTTCAGCCTGATATTTGCACCCTTCGTGGTACCGATCAGCAGCACGAAAAAGCTGATGATCTGCCCGCATACGGTCGCTATCGCGGCACCGCTTACGCCCATATCGAACACAAGTATCAGCAGCGGATCGAGACCGATATTAAGGATCGCTCCGCAAAGAAGCCCTGCCATGGCATAAATGGCGCTTCCCTGGTATCTTAACTGGTTGTTCAGCACAAACTGGGCCATCATAAACGGCGCGCCGAACATGATTATCCGGACATAGCTTATGGTCTCCGCCACAAAATCTTCTTTTGCGCCGATAAAATATGCAACAGGCTCGATATACGCGATAACAAGCGCCGCGACCACAACTCCGATGATTCCCGAAAGAGCAAGCCCCGTTGCTGCCATTTCCTCAGCATCCCTGCGTTTTCCGGCGCCAAGCATCCTCGAGAGGAAATTGCCGGAGCCCTGTCCGCAGAAAAAACCAAAGGCCTGGATTATGGCCATGGCCGAGAAAGCAACACCAACCGCAGATATCGCCTCCGTAGAGACTTTCCCCACAAAGTACGTATCTGCGGTATTATAGATCGCGGTCACGAGCATGCTTATGATCGTCGGCACCGCAAGTCTGCCGATAAGGTTCGGGACGGGAGTTTCGGTCAGATACTTAAAACGCGCTTTTGCGGCCGCGCTTGTTTGATCCTCTGTAAAGCCCTTCTGTTCTTTTTCTTCAAAACCACTCACAAACAAAAACCTCCGGTCCGGGGCATCAGCCCTTCATCCCGTTTGACTGTCTTATCATATCCTCTACCACGATATCGTAGATCTCACCTACGGAACTGCAGTATTCAAGCAGCTTCCAGGGCTCGTTTGTATGGAAATGGATCTTCACCATATCCTCGTCACCCGCAGCGATAAGGGAATTCCCCTCAATATGCGTTGTAATGTACTCTGCGATCTCGTCCTCATCAAGGTCTTTGTCGCGTCTGTCGATCAACATCTGTGTGTCATAGCGGTAAGCGAACTGGTCGTCTTCCGCATCAATGCTAATAATAGGCTCCATACTGCCGCCATCCTTTCATAACAGTTTTACGGCGCACATTATACGACACCCCGTCTTGTTTTGTCAATGAAAAGTGAGTCAGCGGGGTCGTTTCCCGGTGACTCACCGCGGCAGACAAAGTTAGCCGGCGGGAAGCGATCCCACCGGCCCACTCTATCATCAAATCAGGTGCAGTATCAGCCTTCCTTCACCCTTTGCGTTCTGGTGCTGGCCGGCAAGGAGTGCCTCCTCGATAACCTGCGTACAGGATGTGGAGATGGTGCGGAATGCGTGATTTGCCTTAAGCTCGTCAAGCGTTATATCAAAGGAATTCTTAACGTTCAGGAAGTGGAAATTCTGAAGTCCGAGCGTAAATACACGATCGTCGGTCACAGGCTCTCCTTCAAACTCAAAGCGGAGGAATGAATGCGTTGCCTGGTCGTACTCCACGACAAGCCCCTCCGAAAGCTGGTAGAACTCGCAATGCTCGCCTGCAAAGACACCGTCGCGGAGCATATACTTGATCATATGCTTAAGCTGAGCACCGGTGACATAAACCAGATGCACCGCGTCATCATACGGGAAGCACTCGCGGAGGTCGCCCTTTGTGACTACCGGCCCGAGCTGTTCGTTCCTGATACTGCCGGATCCGAGCAGGAAGATATCCACTCCGAGGGCCTCCTTCAAGGTGTCGCTGAACAGGTCGCCAAGCTCGGTCTCGCGGATACGCGTCGGATGTGTAAGCTGACGGACAAACTTAGTAACTATCTGATTATACTTCGCGTCCGTGCGGGATTTGTAAGTACCGATAACCTCCTCGATCGAAGTATCTCTCGGACATGTGGCCGCGCTTATCGGGATAGGTCTCCATGTATATGAATCGATGCAGTTTTCATCCGTATCGATCATGATATCAAAGCGGCCGATCTGATCTGTGCCTGTTCCGGCCTGAACAATGGGGATACCGTTAACAACAGCGGGTTCCGTGAGGAAAGTATGGGAATGGCCGCCGATGATGACATCAACGCCCCACGCCGGGTCGAGCATCGATGCAAGCTTCTTGTCCTCCTCAAATCCGATATGCGTAAGGAGTACGGTGAAATCTATATCCGTTGCATTATATGTATTGCAGATGCGTCCAACCTCTTCGGCCGCGTCTTCAACATTAACGAAGGTGCCAATAAGACCGTCTGTCTTGCACTGCGCGATAACACTTTCGGTAAGGATGCCGATAAAGAGTATCCTCATGCCGTCCACTTCTATTACCTTGCATGGATCGAAAAGCCTTGCATGGTTGGTCTGTATATGCAGGTTTGCGTTAACGATCGGAAAATTCGCACATTTCTCAAGGAAGAGCAGGTGCGCAACACCGTAATCCACCTCATGGTTGCCGAGCGTCACGATATCGGGAGCAAGCATGTTCATGATCTCGATAGTGGAGATACCCTGGAACTCCGAATCGATTATCGAACCGCGGAACATGTCACCCGCAATGGCGTATATAACATTTTCCTCTTCCTGGCGCACCTTGTTGATATAGCCCGAGAGCAGGGATACGCCGCCCACAAGGTTTGTGTCAACATCTTCGGCAAGGAAATCGCCGTGCATGTCGTTAGAGTGCAAAAGCACAAGTTTCTTAAGATTCTTTACTTTGTTTTCCATGTAAACCTCCGTATTCTGTCTGTCCCGGCCCGTAATGCATTCCCGTCGTACCGGATCAGGACAGAGTTATAATACCATAAATCTCCCGCTTATAAAAGGATTTTTTAACCGAAATCCCCTTGTTCCCCGCCTTTAGCTTCAGAAGATATCACTTCCCGCAGCTCTTCGCTATGATATCTCTTACCAGTTCGATATAAAACGGCTTGATATTTATTCTTTTTGTAAGCCCGCCCTGCAGAGACATATGATCCCCCCTGAAAACAGGCATAACATACCAGCGTCCGGGCACCACCGGCCCATTCGCGTCATAGCTGCTCTGCAAAGCCCCAAAGGGCGCGCCGGCCGATATCTCGTTTACAAGACCGTCGTTCGACTGCCATGTCTTGTCTATCCTGAAGCCGCCCCTTGTGACGCCCGTGTATTTGCTCATCTGTATCGCACTCTTCATAAAGATGTTTTCCGTTATCGACGGATCCGGTTCAACACTGCCGTCGGGATTTACCGTCGAAGACGAGCACGGGTACGCAAAGTAATACACATCATCGAATGTCGTGATCTTTTCGTTGAGCGCGAGCGCGTTATCTATATGCATATCGAAAGATGCATAGTCCCATGAGGCTCTGCCGTCAAGCACCGGTCTTGTCCCCTTGGACACAGCATCACTGTTTTTTTCATATTTATCCGGCACAGTGACTTTCCCCGGATCAAAGGAAGTATCCTCGTGCATATCATAAGCGGTCGTCCCGTTTGTCGGTGCCGCAAGCGTCACAACGGCCACAAGACCGTCTCCGTTACCCCCCATAAAGAACGGGGAAATGTCGCCGGGGTCTGTTGCCGCTCTTTCCTCGGCACTCCCGTTCCTTAGTATTTCCGAAAACAGCCTGACCGTGGCTCCACCGAATGAGTGCCCTATAAGTGCTATCCTTGACGAATCAAAATCCTTTATGAGCGCCTTGCCTGTAAAATCCCTGCCAAACCTCTCATGCCCTGCAGCCTTGCTGTGGGCTTCGCCGTAATCCACCCTTGTCCCCGCAAGCTGTGCATAGAGCTCGCATGCCCTGTCCCACGCACTGCCTGTCGGGTCGACGGATGCGGCATAGCTGCGATAACCCCTGTTGTTCAGATATCTTATTATGCTGCCTCCCGACAGTCCCCAGTACGGGAAGAATTCATTCAGGATATCGTAGCTTCCCCATCCCGAAAGTCCGTGTACAAAGATATATTTAATATCGGTCTGCTGTGCTCTGCGAAACCCTACGGCGCCCGATATGACAGTCGTCATGACGATAAGCCCTCCCATCCATAATGCGGTAAGCTTTGTCCCGATCTTCTTCACCCTGAAAAACGGATAAGGTCCTTCGGCCTTTCCGACAGCGTTCAGGTACACCATGATGATCCCGTAAGCCGCCGTAACAGCGACCGGAAGCAATATCCACGCCATCCCGGCCTTGTTTTCCGCAAAACCGTACGAAAGGACGGAAATTACAGGGATGAGCAGGTGACGGAACAGGCTGCCGCCAAACAGCAGAAGATCCGCTGCATGTCCGCTCACAGGTACAAGTATGCATACCGTCACAACAAGCGTCACGGCAAGCATGCTTACGGAAAGGAGCCTCAGTACCTCAACAAAGGCCTTTTGTCCGAGTATCACAAGCAGCATGGATGAAACGAAGGTAACGCAGTTGGCAAGCTGCGTGTAGGTGACCGGTCCTTTGCCGTCATGTTTTTTCTTACGGGCCTTAAAAAAACCTATAAGTTCAAGTATCACTATTATAAGATTGAGGATTCGTGCCATATGTTTTTTTACCTCTCAATATTTTATGTTTTTTCACATTATATTTTGTACAATATATTTTGTCAAGAGGCCATTCGCTCATCGTACACGAAAAGAAGCCGGCGCGCAGACACCGGCTTCCTCCCCCTTGAAACACAATGAAAAAAAGAGGTATATGAAGTTTATCAGTTCTTCTGTTTTTTACGTGCCCTTCTTCCGAGGACGATGCTCTGGAGCAGTATGAAGAAGCAAAGCATGCCGCCCGTTGTGATACTCTGCCACCAGGGGTCGTTTAAGCCGCTTGCGACAACTATCTTCTTGATGGTGTTAAGTGTCATGCCGCCAAAGAAGGTTCCGATCACGTTTCCGACACCGCCTGTGAGCAGCGTGCCGCCGATGATACTCGACGCGATGGCATTCATCTCCATGCCCGCGGCGTTTGTGGCGTTTCCGGCGCCTGTATGGAGCATAAGCACAAAGCCGGAGATACCGCTTAACAGACCGCTTATCACATAGCTCAGGAACCGGGTCATCTTAACGTTGATGCCGAGCATCAGCGCGCTTGTCTGGTTACCGCCGATAGCATAGAAATTGCGGCCGAGACGCGTGAACTGAAGCAGTACGAATATCGCTGCCACACAAACAAAGGCCACTATAACGCCGATCTCCATCGTTGCAGGTATCTTGGTCCCGTTTTTCGCAGTGTAACCGAGCCAGCCAATCTCAAATCTGAAATCAAGGAGCTTGACAAATGCGGGCTGCGCAACCTTCTGCGGGTTGATCGAAAGGATCGTTGTAAAGCCTCTTGCAAAGAAAAGCCCCGCAAGTGTAACAATAAACGGCTGTATCTCAAGATAGCTTATAAGCGCGCCCTGTATAAGACCGAAAGCAAGGCCTATGCCGAGTGCGAGCAATACCGCAACAAAAATATTTCCGCCGTTGTTAAGATAGAGTACGCAGCTCATGACAACAAGCGAAGTAACCGCGCCGACCGAGATATCGATGCCTCCGCCGATCATGACTATAGTCAGTCCGCAGGAAACGATTATCAGCGACGCATTGTCGTTAAGCATGTCAAATATCTGCTGCGCGTGCAGGAAACCGCCCTCAAACACTATCATGGCGAGCACATACATCACAACGAAGATGCAGATGGTGATCGTCATAAGGAGCTGTGTCTCTGTAAGGGGCTCTCTCTTGACCTTTGCCTTTATAACTTTATCATTGCCGTTCTTTTTCATGATTCACCCGCTCCTTTCGCAGCCACTTCGGGCTTTCTGTTCTTGAAGCGTGAAACAGTCTTTTCAAACCATTTCTTAACAACAGGTGAACCTGCAACAACAAGCAGCACGATGACTATCGCCTTGTATGCCTTTACGTTCGTGGAAGGAACCTTCATCGCCCAAAGGGTGATGGTAAGCATCTGGATAACGTAGGCGCCCATGATACTGCCGCTGATCTTGAACCTGCCGCCGCCAAGGCTGTTTCCGCCGATAGCGACTGCAAGGATGGCATCCATTTCGATATCGAGAAGGAGCGTTTCATGGTTGATAAGGCCGAGACGGCTGACGCCGATGCAGCCTGAAACTGCCACGCATACTCCAAGGATCATGAACGAAAGGATCTTGATAAATGTCGAGTTAAGACCGTTAAGGCGCGCAGCGCTTCCGTTGATACCCACAGACTGCGTAAACAGCTCGATCGAGGTAAAACGGAAGAAGACCTTGATAATCACGGCCATTACAAGCACTATGAGGATAGGCGTCGGAACCGGTATCCACGGTATGAACCCGCCGATAGCCGTAAGGATCGGGCTTTCTACGGTCGGTGTCGCGCCGCCGTTTATCCAGTATGCGATCGAGCGGCCGCAGGTGTAAAGAATAAGCGTAGCGATCATCGGCTGTATCTTGAATACGGCAACAAGCGTTCCGTTAAAGGAAGCAAATATCACCGCAACAAGGCATGCAAGAAGGAAGGCGAGCAGTACCTTAAAGCCTGTTATCTGGCCGCCGCTCTTTAATACTTTTACAAATGTGCTTCCGGCGATGGCCGCTGCCGCGCCGACAGAGATATCCTGCCCGCCGCATGCCGCCGTAACAAGCGTCATGCCTATCGCAAGTATCGCAAGCTCGCTCGCACCGTTGATGACGCTTATCAGATTGCCCGAAAGAACAATGTTTCCGTCGCTGTTTTGCAGCAGTTCTATGCTGAAGAAGGACGGATCCCTTATCAGATTGAAGATGACGAGCACGCAGATCGCGATAATGGGGATGGCAAGCTGCCCAAGCCCGTTACCGAAAAGTTTTCTCTCTTTTTTCTTCACGATGCCTCACCCCCCGCTATAGTCTTCATTACCTGGCTCTGATTAAGATCCTTCCCCGTAAGCTCGCCCACGATATGCCTGTCTCTCATGACGATCAGGCGGCTGCAGGTACGCAGCATCTCCTCTATCTCGGAGGAGATAAAGGTAACGCTCACACCGTCCTCTGCAAGCTTTAACACAAGTTTCTGTATTTCAAGCTTTGTGCCGATGTCAATTCCGCGTGTAGGTTCATCAAGGATCAAGTAATCCGGATGTGTGAGCAGCCACCTTGCAAGAATGACCTTCTGCTGGTTGCCGCCCGAGAGCGACCCTACCGGTGTCTCGCGGCTTGCGGTCTTGATATTGAGCACCTTGATGTATTCGTCGGCAAAAGCTTCGGATTCCCTGCGGCTGATGGGCTTAAAGAAGCCGTTCATTACCTGCAGCGCGAGGATTATATTCTCGCGCACGCTAAGCTCCGCTATGATGCCGTCGCGCTTTCTGTCCTCAGCCAGGTACCCTATGCCGTGTTTCATGGCCTCAATGGGCCTTGTGATCTTCACGGGTTCACCCTTGATCTTAACTTTGCCGCCGTTAACCTTGTCGGCGCCAAAGATCGCTCTTACGCTCTCGCTCCGTCCCGAACCGAGGAGTCCCGTAAACCCGTTGACCTCGCCCTTTCGTATGCTGAAATCGAAGGGCAGGGCCTCGCTGCTCGAAAGGCCTTTAGCCTCGTAATATACTTCTTCCGATCTTGTTTTCCCGTCCTCTCCCGCTTCACCGAGAGTATTGAGTTCGTCAAGGTCCTTGCCTATCATCTTTGCGACAAGCTGTACCTGCGGAAGTTCTTCCGTAAGATATTCTCCCACAAGTTCCCCGTTCCTTAAGACCGTGATCCTGTCACTCACTTCGTAAACCTGCTCTAAGAAGTGAGTAACAAATATAATTCCAACGCCCTTTGCCTTTAAGTCTCTCATAAGGTCAAAAAGCATCTTAACTTCTTTGTCATCAAGAGATGAAGTGGGTTCGTCAAGTATCAGGACCTTGCACTTCATATCTACAGCTCTTGCAATGGCGACCATCTGCTGAACTGCCAGAGAGCAGTTTCCAAGCTGTTTTGCGCCCCTTGCGGGGATCCCGAGACGCTCAAGTATCTCATCTGCGCGCTTCTCGTTTGTCTTTTGATCGACCCATACCCCTTTTTCCCTGCCGATAAACATATTCTCGGCAACCGACAGGTTCGGACACAATGTTATTTCCTGGTAAACAGTACTGATACCCTTGTTCTGGGCATCCTGCGGCGAATGGATATTGATGGGGCTCCCCTCAATGCTGATGCTTCCGCCATCCATCCTGTAAACACCGGTCAAAATCTTTATAAGAGTCGATTTACCGGCACCGTTCTCTCCCATAAGCGCATGGATCTCGCCTTTTCTCAGGGTAAAATCCACACCGTTAAGTGCAAGGACTCCCGGAAACCGCTTCTCTATATTTCTCATCTGCAGTAAGCATTCATCCTGCATTTTTCTCTCCTCCTTGCCAGCCTTTATACTGATCGCTGCCGTGCCGGCAGGCACCCGCCCGGCATCCTATCACACAAAAGGCGCAGCCGAACTGCTTTTGCTTCAGCTCAGCTGCGCCGGTCAAAATCAAAACTTAGTTACCAAGTCCGTATTTATTGATATCGTCGTCGGTAATGGTCTTTGCATCAAAGCCCTTTTCTTCGTTAATGATCTTCTTTGTGGTAACCTTTCTGGTTCCCTTGATGATGTCGCTGATGATCTGCGCCTGGAAAGGACTGCACTGTCCGTCATAGTTCCAGTTGCCGGCCTTAAGCTCTCTTAATGCCCACTTGTTGCAGTCAAAGCCCATAACGATAACCTTACCGTTAACACCGTGGGTGATACCTGCATCGTCAAGAGCTTTAACAGCGCCCTTTGCCATACCGTCGTTCTCTGCGTAGATAACGTTGAAGTCTTCCTTGCTGTTGATAACGGTCTCAACAATCTGCTTAGCTGCGTTCTCGTCCCATGTAGCTGTCTGCTGAACAACCTTTGTCATCTTGCCGTCTGCGAACTGCTTGTCAAGAGCACCGGTACGTCCGATCTGAGCGTCGGAACCCATAGCACCCTGGATGTGGATAACTTTGTACTCGCTGAGGTTCTGGCTAAGGAGCCACTTAACGGCTGTATCGCCTTCAGCTGCCATATCCGAAACAACGGCTGCCTCGTAAAGATCCTCTGAAACATTGATCATACGGTCGAACAGGAATACCTTGATGCCGGCCTTCTTTGCATCATTAAGAACTGCATCCCAGCCTGTTGTCTCTGCTGCAGAGATAAGAAGGTAATCAACACCGTCGGTGATGAATCCCTTAGCTGCCTGGAGCTGCTCGTCGTTCTTGATGCTGTAGAAAGCATGAAGCTCATAGCCGTTTTCCTTCGAGAAGACTTTTTCCATGTCCTCTACGTTAGCCTGACGATAGCCTGACTCTGACGGGGGGTTGTTAACAACGCCGACCTTGATAAGTCCGTTGCCCTTTTTCCCACAAGCTGCAAGTGCCATAGCGGCAAGTACAGCAACTACAAGAAGTAATAATCTTGTTTTCCTCATTACATTCTCCTCCTTAATGTGTACAGCCGTTTTCGGCTGTCTGGAAAAAGGATAACTCTTTTTGTTTTCGGGGTAAATCAATGATGATTTTGTCTTGGTTGAAAATCTTATCAAAAAACCCCGGACCGTTCTGTCCGGGGTTTAAAATCTTTTTACACCTGTTCGTTTTGATACTGCGCTCTGTATTCAAGAGGCGTAAGGCCTGTGTTTTTCTTGAAGATATAGCTAAAATAGTGGGCATCGTTATACCCTGATTCAAGCGCCACGGCAGATGCTTTCAGTGTTGTGCCCTTAAGCAGTTCCTTTGCTTTGTTAAGCCTTAAAGAGAGCAGGTACTCCGTAAAAGTCTGGCCGTTCTGTTGGGAGAACACGGTTGAGAACCTGCTGTGGCTCATGTTTACAGCCTTTGCCACATCCTGGAGCATAAGGTTCGGATCCGTAAAATGCTCTGTCATGTAGAGCTTGGCCTCGTTTATCACAGCCGGGATCTTCCTGTCGTCGGCCATTTCCCCCATCTCCCTGACACCGAGTATGAGAGGCTTTTCATCGGTCTTTTCCGCAAGCAGATGTCTCATATGCCTTGCGGCCTTAAAACTTTTTAAGATCTCGTCCGGCCTGTCCACTATATCGCCTATCCCGACGCGTATCATACCGCAGCCCGCACGCTCAAGCTCTCTTGTAAGGGAGTTTGCAAACGCATAAGCCCTTTCCTCTGCTTCTTCCTGGCTTTTCCCAAGCACAAGCAGGCGCGTTCCCTTCCTGCTTGCAGATGAATGCACGATACCCCCGCTGCTTTCCGCAAGCGCCGCTGCCGCTGCCTGCCCTTCCTGTGTCTGTTCAAAGGCTGCATCCACAACGGAATAGAACGGGGATTCTATGGCTGTTCCCATGCTGTGAAGCTGCTTCAACACATTCGGTGCATCATTTTCGGTGGCATCATCCGAGAAGAGTGCTCCGATGAGCTTTTCCCTGACAAACTTGCCGTCGCCTTCCATGCGGGCCCTTAAGTTTACTGCGTGTTCGAGCATCTTCCTTTCCGTGTCAAGCTGGGCACTCACCTTGTCGAGCACTGCACGCAGTTCCTCCGCGTTTATGGGCTTAAGCAGGTATTCCCGTACTCCGAGCTGTATACACTGCCTTGCGTATTCGAACTCGTCGTACCCGCTTAAGACTATTATCCCTATCCACGGCATCTGCGCCTTCAGCACCCTGCAGAGCTCTATGCCGTCCATGAACGGCATTTTTATGTCGGTTATCACGATATCCGGGTTTGTGTCGCGTATGATGGGAAGCGCCATCTCCCCGTCCGGTGCTTCTCCTACGAGTGTATACGGAGTATCGTCCCACGGGAAGGATTCTCTTATACCTTCCCTGACAACGATCTCGTCATCAGCCAGAAACACTTTCATTCTCGTAGATCTCCTCTCTTGTCCTGCAGGGAACCCTGAAGCTTACCTCAGTCCCGTCTGGGCCGCTTGTTATATTTAGCCCCTCGGGCTGATTGTAATACAGACGTATACGCAGGTTCACGTTTACGAGGCCGAATCCGCCTCCGCCCTCGCTGACTGTCGGCTGCCCCAGTTTCATGCGTTCGTTCAGCGCCAGCAGCTGTTCCGGTGTCATGCCGAGTCCGGTATCCTTAACACTGAACACAAGATACCCGTCCGAAAGCTTTCCCGAAACCTTTATGACGCCGCCTCCGCGCTTGATCTTTAAGCCGTGATACAGTGCGTTCTCAACAAGCGGCTGCAGTAAGAGCTTTAAGATATAATAATCCTTGATCTCGTCCGGGATGTCTATCTCGTACTGCATTATATCCCTGTATCTGGTCTGCTGTATCTTAAGATATCCTTCGATATGCTTCTTTTCCTGGCTTATCGGGATCCAGTCCGCGCCTGAGGAAAGGCTTATGCGGAAGAAATCGCTCAGAGCGCTTGTCAGATGTATTACCTCTTCCATATCGCCGGCTTCCGCCTTCCAGACTATTGCATCAAGCGTATTGTACAGGAAGTGCGGATTTATCTGGGCCTGCAGGGTCCTAAGCTCTGCTTTTCTTAAGTTCCTGCCGTCCTTCGCGCTTTTCTCCATCATGCTCTTTAACCTGTCAGCCATGGTGTTCACCTGCTGTGTCAGGTTTCGAAGTTCCGTAACATCGGTGTCCGAAAGCCTTGCATCAAATGTCCCGTTTGCAAGCTTGTCTGCCACTTCTTCAAGCCGTTCGATGGGCCGGCGTACAAATTCCGCAGTGGCCTTTGTGTAGCGGCTTCTAAACCACAGCGCCACTATGACAACCAGTCCCTCGAGCACCGCCGTGAGTATGATGACCACGCGCAGGCTGGTGTTCATCCGTGCCGTTGAAGCTATCTCCTGTGCTATGTAGTCGTTGAGCATACTGTCAACAAGAGCAGCCACACCGCGCACCTCTGCAAGTACTTCCTCATTCTGCACTACAGGTACATCAGCCTCTATGTTGTCGCGTATCCTGTCAACATAGTTCTCAAGCGTCTGCATGGTACGGCTCGCAACTATGAGCGAAAGCCTGTTCTCCGGCCTTGTGCGTTCGGTTATTGTCTCAATGGTCTTTTCAACGTCATGTATCCTGACATAAAGATTGTTCTCGGCAAAGGTCTCGCGGCCGCTGACAATGTTCCACGCAGCTCCCGGGATATCCTCCGCAACCTGCGTTTTCAGGCTTGCGATCGTCTCCATCCTGACTATCGAATTATGATATTGCCTTGCGTAAAAAAGCATCAGCACAAGGCTTAAGATTATCGGGATAACAAGCATGATAACAAGCTTATGGCTCATATCGGATATCTTTCCGAGTATGCTCTTTTCCTTCTTTACCTTCTCCATTCGTCAACCTCGTGTAACGATCCGTGTGTTTCTCAGTAGCCTCTGGGTCCTATCCTCGTCAGGTCCGTTTCGTCGCTGAACATCTGCTCTTCCGGATGTATCTCCTTCTCCACTTCCCCACCGGCCTTCAGCTTCATTGCGGTCTCCATCAGAGCTCTCCCGAGCTTCGGAGTACACTCCACCACGCAGTTGATCTTTCCGCTCTTTAAGACATCAATGGCTTCCTGCCCGCCGTCTATGGAAATTATGATGATATCTTTCCCCGGGACATATCCCGCTCTTTCGATCTCAGGCAGTGCCCCGAGCGTCATCTCGTCATTGTGGCTGAATACGACATCGATGGTCTCCCCGTATGTCTCAAGCAGGTGTTTCATGCATTCGGCACCCCTGCTCTTTAAGAAATCGCCGTTGACACTGGCGATAACGCGCATCCTGTTATCGTTCTTTAAGGTATCCATGAACCCTGCCTGTCTCTGGCGCATGGGTGTTGAGTTTTCGGTTCCTGTGATCTCGACTATGTTCACTTGCTCAAGACCGAGGCTGTCGGCTTTCCTGATAAGATATTCCGCCGCCATAACGCCTTCTTTGTAAAAGTCCGAGCCGATAAGACATGCTGTGAGCCCGGCTTTTGAGGTCTTTATGTCCCGGTCCACAAGGATAACGGGTATCCCTGCCGTTTTCGCTTCCATCAGCACATTGTCCCAGCCCTCCTCAACTATGGGCGAAAAGGCTATAACATCCACTTTGTAGGCGATAAACCGCCTTATGGCCGCTATCTGGTTCTCCTGTTTCTGATTGGCATTTTCAAACATCAGCGAAATACCGCGCAAATCGGCCTGTGTCTCTATATCCTTTGTGTTGCCTATCCTCCAGGCGCTCTCGGAACCAAGCTGGCTGAACCCAAGCAGGAGCTTCGGTTCGTTCTGGTTCTCCTTCTGCCCGCCGCAGCCCGAAAGTGCGGTCATAAGCACCGTTACCGCGATAAATAACACCAATACCTTTCTTTTCATCTTCTCCTCCGTAAAAAAGAGCATCACATCTGTCCGTATCCCTCTTCGGACTCATGTTCCGGCCGCTCCCTGCATACAACTCCCATGAACA
>JAEEGQ010000039.1 GCA_016280395.1 Lachnospiraceae bacterium
AAGGGCACCACGGACATCGAGTTCCTGTTCCCGTTCGGCTGGGGCGAGCTCTGGGGCATCGCGGACCGCACGGACTACGACCTCACACAGCACCAGAACACCTCCGGACAGGATATGAGCTACTTCGACGACGAGACCAACGAAAAGTACGTTCCTTACGTTGTTGAGCCTTCACTCGGCGCAGACCGCGTGACACTTGCTTTCCTCTGCGCGGCTTACGACGAGGAGAACATCGGCACGGAAGAAGCTCCCGACATCAGAACGGTGCTCCATTTCCATCCCGCGCTCGCTCCCATAAAGATCGGAGTCCTTCCTCTTTCAAAGAAGCTTGACGAGGGCGCGGAAAAGATCTTCACCGAGCTTTCCAAGTACTGGAACTGCGAGTTTGACGACAGAGGAAACATCGGTAAGCGCTATCGCCGCCAGGACGAGATCGGCACACCTTTCTGCGTGACCTACGATTTCGAGTCCGAAAATGACGGAATGGTAACGGTCCGTGACCGTGACACCATGGCCCAGGAGCGCGTAAAGATCGCGGATCTCAAAAACTATTTCGAAGAAAAACTCGCTTTCTGATATAAGCGGTTTGACAAAAACATATTAAAAATTGCGAAATACGTTTCGCAAAAAAATCCTTGAATACAAAATAACAATGTGGTAGAATACTTAACCGCAAAATACCAAAGGAGGAAATTTTTAATGGCAAACAAATGGGTATACATGTTCAGCGAAGGCGACATGACCATGCGCAATCTCCTTGGCGGAAAGGGCGCAAACCTTGCTGAAATGTCCAGCATCGGTCTTCCCGTTCCCCAGGGCTTCACGATCACTACAGAGGCTTGCACACAGTACTATGAGGACGGAAGAAAGATCAACGACGAGATCATGGCTCAGGCCATGGAAGGCGTTAAGAAGATGGAAGAGATCAACGGCAAGAAGTTCGGCGACCTCAAGAATCCCCTTCTCGTTTCCGTACGTTCCGGTGCACGTGCATCAATGCCCGGTATGATGGACACAATTCTCAACCTTGGTCTCAACGATCAGGTAGTAGCTGCGATGATCGCAGGCAATCCCGATCCCAAGTTCGAGAGATTCGTTTATGACTCTTACAGACGTTTCATTCAGATGTTCTCTGACGTCGTAATGGAAGTCGGCAAGAAGTATTTTGAGCAGCTCATTGACAAGATGAAGGAGCAGAAGGGTGTTAAGTTCGACGTAGAGCTTACCGCTGCTGACCTCAAGGAACTTGCAAATCAGTTCAAGGAAGAGTACAAGAACCAGCTCGGCGAGGATTTCCCTTCAGATCCCGTTGTTCAGTTAAAGCTTGCTATCGAGGCAGTTTTCCGTTCATGGGACAACCCTCGTGCAAACGTATACAGAAGAGACAATGATATCCCTTATTCATGGGGTACCGCAGTAAACGTAATGCCCATGGTATTCGGTAACTTAAACGATGAGTCCGGTACGGGCGTTGCATTCACACGTGATCCCGCAACAGGCGAAAAGAAGCTCATGGGTGAGTTCCTCAAGAACGCTCAGGGCGAGGACGTTGTTGCAGGCGTACGTACTCCTATGCCCATCGCACAGATGGAGCAGGAGTTCCCCGAAGCATACAAGCAGTTCGTTGAGGTATGCAAGATCCTCGAGGACCACTATCATGATATGCAGGATATGGAGTTCACCGTAGAGAACAAGAAGCTCTACATGCTCCAGTGCCGTAACGGTAAGAGAACAGCTCAGGCTGCTCTCAAGATCGCATGCGACCTTGTTGATGAGGGACACAAGACTCCCGCTGAGGCAGTTGCTATGATCGATCCCAGAAACCTTGATACACTCCTTCATCCTCAGTTCGATGCCGCAGCTCTTAAGGCTGCTCAGGCTATCGGCAAGGGTCTCGGCGCTTCACCCGGAGCCGCATGCGGTAAGATCGTATTCTCCGCAGAAGATGCAGAGGCTTGGAAGGCAAGAGGCGAGAAGGTAGTTCTTGTTCGTCTTGAGACCAGCCCTGAGGACATCACCGGTATGAAGGCTGCACAGGGTATCCTTACAGTCCGCGGCGGTATGACCAGCCATGCGGCAGTAGTTGCACGTGGTATGGGTAAGTGCTGCGTTTCCGGATGCGGTGATATCGTAATGGACGAAGAGAACAAGAAGTTCACACTCGCAGGAAAGACATTCCACGAGGGTGACGAGATCTCCATCGACGGTACAACAGGTAAGATCTATGACGGTATCGTTCCCACTGTAGATGCTACCATCGCAGGTGAGTTCGGCCGCATCATGGCTTGGGCTGATGAGTTCAGAAAGCTCAAGGTTCGTACAAACGCAGATACACCCGCAGATGCAAAGAAGGCTCGCGAGCTCGGCGCAGAAGGAATCGGTCTCTGCCGTACAGAGCATATGTTCTTCGATCCCGAGAGGATCGCAGCTTTCCGTGAGATGATCTGCTCCGATACAGTTGAAGAGAGAGAAGAAGCTCTCAACAAGATTCTTCCTTACCAGCAGAGCGATTTCAAGGCTCTCTATGAGGCACTTGAGGGCAACCCGGTTACCATTCGTTTCCTCGATCCTCCGCTTCATGAATTCGTTCCTACAGAGGAAGCCGATCTCAAGAAGCTTGCCGCTGCAAAGCACAAGACCGTAGAGGAAGTTAAGGCTATCTGCGACAGCCTCCACGAGTTCAACCCTATGATGGGTCACAGAGGATGCCGTCTTGCGGTTACATATCCTGAGATCGCAAAGATGCAGACAAAGGCAGTTATCCGTGCAGCCATCGAAGTTAAGAAGGCTCATCCCGGCTGGAACGTTAAGCCCGAGATCATGATCCCTCTTGTATGCGAGATCAAAGAGCTCAAGTTCGTCAAGAAGATCGTTGTTGAGACAGCTGATGCCGAGATCAAGGCAGCAGGCGCTGACCTCGAGTACGAGGTTGGTACTATGATCGAGATCCCTCGTGCGGCTCTTACCGCTGACGAGATCGCAAAGGAAGCTGATTTCTTCTGCTTCGGTACCAATGACCTCACTCAGATGACCTTCGGTTTCTCACGTGACGACGCAGGCAAGTTCCTCGGCGCTTACTATGACCAGAAGATCTTCGAGTCCGATCCTTTCGCACGTCTCGACCAGACCGGTGTAGGCAAGCTCATGAAGATGGCTATCGACCTCGGCAAGCCCGTAAATCCGAAGCTCCACGTAGGTATCTGCGGCGAGCACGGCGGCGACCCGACATCCGTAGAGTTCTGCCACAAGATCGGCCTCAACTATGTATCCTGCTCACCTTTCCGCGTTCCGATCGCAAGACTCGCAGCAGCACAAGCAGCAATTGCAAACAAGTAGGATGAGCCTCTGAAACCTTGATTTTACAAGGGCTTCGGGCATTCGACTCTCGACAAAAATCGGTCAAAAATGACCCGATTTTGATGTCAAAATTGTGATTGTGTACACAAAGGTATAAAAAAATACGGCCTTCATTACATTGAAAAAAATGTAGTGAAGGTCGTTTTGATTTTGGAGTTATTTTAATCCGATTATATTCCAATAATGCACCAATACATCATACCGACAACCAGTAAGTTGTTATCAGCTAGAAATTAAAGTAGGGATAGTCCTTATAATCTTCGGGCAGGTTCTCTCCCAAATCTGTCCATCCCAGATTCTTGATCATTTTCGATTTGTAATCAGGAAAAACGTATGTATTCAAATAATCAATAAAATCTGCTTCCGAATAACAAACTCCATTATCTACTCTGTACTTTTTTGCATTTGGACTGTTCCAAAGCCAATCAGAACAGAATTTCAAACAGTATTCTTTCAGGTTATCAGCTACCTCGTCCGGAACCAAGTATAGAACACTATCCCCATCTGCGCTAAGTATTATCTCTTTCATGCTTTTTCCTCGATAAACTTCAAGTAACCTTTCTCAATTATTCTGAAATACATCTCACCCTAATTATCCTGTAAGATGATTTTTATACCCAAGAGCAATTATATCAGTTTTGACCTTTGACTGGTACAGACAGGTACAATTTTTTTGCCATGCTCACGAAATGCTCACGTTTTGCTCACGTTTTGCTCACGAAATGCTCATTTACAAAGGAAAAAACCTGTGATATTATTATACTCGACAAAGTAGTAGGCAATCAGAAATGAGCCTTCTGCTTTTCTTATGTCAGAGATCTTTCGCAGGGCACTCCTGTAAGCCCACTCCTGTAGCGAAAGATCAGGACATACAAATTAATATCGATAGTATTGGCTTTTGCCTACTATACAACCGGCCTCGGTCTTACGGCGTACGACGTAAGATCCGGGGCTTTTATTATGCCCATTTTTGGGGCTCACAACAGAATACGGAGGAAAAACTATGGATTTTGAAGAATTCAGAGAGCAGCTTAAGGAAGACCTGAAAGAGCGCCTTTTCCAGAGAACCGGTGAGGATTTCGAGATCGCATCGAACCACGTAGCCAAGCTTCAGAACGAAGGATACGAGGGTATCACCGTAAGAAGGGAAGGGGACTCCGTGGGGCTTAATCTTGATGTTTCGAGTTTCTATAAGGAAATGGAGAACGGAAACCGTGATTACGACCAGATTCTTAATAGCGTTGAGCAGATTGCTGTACGAGGACTTAATGAAGCACCAGCGATAGATTATGATTCTCTCAGCAATTACGACATCATGAAAGAACACCTTTCACTTCAGGTAGTGGCTACGGAACGAAACGCCGAGCTGCTCGAAAAGATCCCGCATAAAGAGATCGAGGATATGTCCGTGGTATGCAGGTTTATTATCTCTAACAGCAATGACGGATTCAGCAGCATTCTTGTAACAGATGACCTTTTAAAGAGTATGGGAGTCACCAAAGAGCAGCTTTTTAACGATGCAAACACCTATGCGCCCGATCTCAGACCTTCAGAGATAAGAGGAATGGCGGATGTGCTCGCTGAGATGATGGGCGTTGATGTAAGTGAACTGGAAAACCATTTCGGAGCACCCGTACAGAATGCTGATATCCCGATGTATGTCGCATCGACTCAGGACAAGACCAATGGTGCTGGCATAATCGCTTATCCCGGCTTTATGGATATGGCTGCTGAAAAGGTGGGAGGGGACTTTTTCCTTTTACCTTCATCTGTGCACGAGGTCATCATTATCCCTGACAGGGGAAATGCGGATTACCGCGAACTCGAAAGCATGGTCAGGGAGGTAAATGCCACTCAGGTTGAGCCTAAGGACCAGCTTTCCGACCACGTTTACCACTATGACGCCAAGGAAAAGGTTTTTGAACTTGCAGATAAGTTCGATGCAAGGAAGAAGGAAAAGAGTGCTGAAAAAGCAGAGAAGGACTCTGTGCTGAAGGATCTTTCCGCTGAAAAGAAGGAAGTCGCCGACACCCCAAAGATCAAGGCCGATAAGGCTGTAAAGAGAGAGGAGGCGTCACTGTGAGCGAAGCAGGAAAGAACAGAAAGAGAAAGAAGAAAAAGGTTGATTACGGTGATGGTTTCCATACTTCAAAGGTGTGCCAGAGCTGCCCGTATGGGTTCAAGACATACTGCATCGGAGTCTGCTGGAAGGAACTCTACAAGGGCTATCCCCGAAAGACCGTGAAAACAGATCAGGCAGGGAAGGCAGAACAGACCGGTGTATGACTATTATTATGGCCCCGAGTCCATGCAGTTCACATTTTACCGGATACCAAAGGTGTTATTTGAGGCGGAGAGCGTAATAAACATATCGACTGACGCAAAGGTCTTGTACGGCCTGATGCTCGACAGAATGCAGCTCTCCGCCGGGAACGGCTGGCTTGATGACAAAGGCAGAGTATACATCTACTATTCCGTAAAGCAGATCATGAGAGCGCTGTCTTGCAGCAATAAGACAGTAACAAGGCTCCTTAACGAGCTTGAGAGTGTACACCTGATATCAAGGGAAAAGTCGGGCTTTTCAAGGCCTGACAGGATATACGTGATGAACTTTCTTGCAGTGGTGTACAAAGTACATCACGAGACGTGTAAAAAGTACATCTCGAGAGATGTAGAAAGTACACCTCGAGAGATGTACAATCTACACCCTAATAATACTGATATTAATAAGACTGATATTAGTGATACTGAGTCTATCCTATCTATCAGCAAAAATGGATGCGATACGATGGATGGATATACAAAGTATGAGGCGCTGGTAAAGGATAACATCGAGTACGACATCCTTTTAAAAGATCATCCGAATGAAAGGGAAGAGCTACAGGAGATCGCAGCCCTCATTACCGATGTCATGACCGCTAAAACCGGCAGCATACGCATTTCCGGTGATGACAAGCCCATAGGCATCGTAAAGAGCAGATTCATGAAACTCACTTCCGAACATATCAGGTATGTACTTCAGGGAATGAAGGATAATCCGGTAAAGGTGAGAAACATAAAGGCATATCTACTGGCAGCACTCTACAACGCACCGACAACCATCAGCAGTTATTATTCGGCACTTGTAAACCATGACATACATAACGGACTCGTATAGCAGTCGCTTGCGGGTCCGTTTCTTGTAAAGGAGGTGATCAAAAAGAATGTCACACAGAGCAACAACCATAGCTATCGTAAACCAGAAGGGCGGCACCGGTAAAACTACAAGTACCGAGAATATCGGTGTTGCCCTTGCAATGGAGGGAAAGAAGGTACTCCTTGTGGATACGGATCCGCAGGCATCGCTTACAGTCTGTATGGGTAGTTCCCAGCCCGACGATCTGCCTGTTTCTCTTGCAACAGTCCTTGCCAAAACGCTTGAGGACAAGGAGATAGCAGAAGGCGAGGGGATCCTTCATCATCCAGAGGGAGTTGATCTGATGCCTGCCAACATAGAGCTTGCGGGCCTTGAAGTCGGGCTTGTAAATGCCATGAGCCGTGAAACGGTCCTTAAGGGATATCTTTCAAACATTGAGAACAACTATGATTTTATCCTTCTTGACTGTATGCCGTCTCTTGGAATGCTTACCATCAATGCGCTGGCTGTGGCCGATGAGGTTTTGATCCCGGTGCAGGCTCAGTACCTGCCGGCAAAAGGCCTTGAACAGCTACTCGGAACGATCAATAAGGTTAAGAAGCAGATTAATCCCAAGCTTCACATCGAGGGAATCCTTCTTACGATGGTTGAATCAAGGGCAAACTTTTCAAAAGACATAAGTCGGCTTATAAGAGATACATACGGCACCAATCTCCGTGTGTTTGATGCAGAGATCCCTAAAGCAACGAAAGCGGCTGAGACATCGGCCATGGGCTACAGCATCTTTAAGCATGATCCGAACGGCAAGGTGGCGGAAGCATATATGAAAGTGACAAAGGAGGTGATCGCGGATGCCGAAGCCAGACGTAAACTTAAGCTTGAAAAGCTACGATGACATCTTTTCCACTCAGGCGGAAAGAGATGAAAATGCCGCAAACGTTGAACATGTACAGCAGTTAAAGCTTTCTGAGCTTGTGCCTTTTAAGAATCATCCCTTTAAAGTCAGGGATGATGAGGAAATGGAAAAGACCGTAGACAGCATCAGGCAGTTTGGGGTTCTGAATCCTGTGATCGTAAGACCTCTTGAGGAGGGCGGATATGAGATAGTCTCTGGACACAGAAGGTGTCATGCATCGGAACTTGCGGGGCTCGAAACTGTTCCAGGTATTGTTAGAAATCTTGATGATGATGCCGCGACGATACTTATGGTAGACAGTAATTTGCAGAGGGAAACAATACTGCCAAGTGAGAGAGCGTGGGCGTTTAAGATGAAGTTAGACGCTATAAAGAGGCAGGGCGAAAGGCGAGATTTAACTTCGGCCCAAATTGGGCCGAAGTTAGGATGGGCGTCTGAACAGGTCGCTGAAGAGGCTAATTCAAGTAAGTCTCAAGTAAAAAGGTTTATCCGACTTACGGAGCTTATCCCCGAACTCCTCGACATGGTAGATGAGAAACAACTTGCTTTTAACCCCGCAGTTGAGCTTTCTTACATCAAACCATCCGAGCAGGAGGAATTCCTTGAGGCTATGGATTATGCCCAGACAACGCCTTCTTTATCCCAGGCGCAGCGCATAAAGAAACTGAGCCAAGACGGTATATGTACGCTTGAAGCCATGTGTGCGGTCATGGATGAAGAGAAGAAACCGGAACAGGATCACATCATCATCAAACACGATGTCATTAGAAAATATTTCCCGAAGAGTTACACGCCACGCCAGATGGAGGAGCAGATAATAAAGCTTCTCGAACAATGGCAAAAGAAAAGACAAAGAGAAGAGAGTTTATAGGCTGCCTGAACGGGCGGCCTTTTTACATGGAGGAGAAAAATGACAAGACCATTAGCTTACATTACAGCCGATTTCACAGGTGACGAACTTGAAGCAAAAGCGGCCGCTACAAAATACTGCAGAGCAGTTTACGAAGCCGGGTATTCACCCATATGCCCGTTCCTTTTCCAACCTCTGTTCATCAAGGCGAAGAAGCCGCAGGAATACAAGGACGGGCGCGAAATGGCAAACGAACTGTTAAGGCGTTCGAGGATCCTTGTGGTCTGCGGTGAGGCGGAGACGGACATCGTACTCGAGGATATCGCCCTCGCAAAGCACCTTCGCATAGCATCAACAACGCTGGAAGGGATCCTCACGATAGACAGGAAGCAGTCAAAGAGGAAATAGGTCTATGGCAGACAGTAAGGAGGTATTGACTTGCAGGAAGAAGTTGAAAACAGAACAGTCAACCTCGCGGTATCCACCACAAAGCTTACTGCGAGGACGTTTGCACGGGCGGTTAGGTGGTATCTCATCAGAAGGGGGCAGAAACGCATGAGGAGTAAAGCAGAGCATCCGTTCAAAACAGGAAAGCAGACAGTGGCGCAGCTCCTTAAACCCGGGCTGCCCACCGACAGAGTTGAACTTGTGGACGGATCGGCAAAGGATTTCTGCAGGATAGCCAAGCAGTTTGGCGTGGATTACGCTATCAGAAAGGACCCCACAAAGGACCCTCCGAGGTATGTTGTCTTCTTTAAGGCAAAGGATCAGGAAGTCCTGAACCAGGTGGTAGAAGAGTATTCCCGCCTGACTGATCATAAAGAGAGCGTGCGGAAACAGCTTAATGAAGAAAAGGAAAAAGTAAGGCAGGAAGCGAAGGAAAAAGGCAAGGGCCTTATCAAAAAGCATAAAAGGCGCAAGGAAAGGACGGAAGGCAGATGACATCAAAAACAAAAAAGATGATCTTAGGTATCCTTCCCTATGCGCTCATAGGGCTTCTTGCCACAAACATAGGTGAGGCCATGCGCTTTACATCCGGAAGGACGGCTTCAGACAGGGTTCTTTCATTTTTCTCCGAGGGGCTCGGGGCGGCATTTACGAATGTCTCTCCGAGTCTCCATCCTTTTGATCTCCTTATCGGAGTGGCGATAGGAGGTGGGCTTAAGCTTGCGATGCACATAAGGTCAAAGAATGCAAAGAAATACAGGCACGGCGAGGAATACGGCTCAGCAAGGTGGGGAGGATCGGAGGATATAGCACCTTATAAGGATCCGGATCCGATGAAGAATGTGATACTTACAGCGACGGAATCCCTCACGATGGAATCCCGTCCCGCCAATCCAAAGTATGCTAGAAACAAGAACGTTCTGGTAGTCGGAGGCAGTGGTTCCGGTAAAACAAGGTTTTTCATAAAGCCGAACCTCTTACAGATGCATTCAAGCTATGTCGTTACGGATCCAAAGGGACAGCTACTTGGTGAGACCGGTAAGGCTCTTTACAGGAACGGCTACGACATAAAGGTCTTCAATACTATCAACTTTTCAAAGTCTATGCATTATAATCCTTTCAGATACATCCATTCGGAGAAGGATATCCTGAAACTCGTTACTGCGCTCATAAGCAACACAAAAGGCGATGGCAAAGGAAACGATCCCTTCTGGGAGAAGGCGGAGACGCTGCTCTACACGGCACTTATAGGTTACATACATTATGAGGCGCCGCCCGAAGAACAGAACTTCACCACCATGATAGAGTTTATCAATGCATTTGAGGTAAGGGAGGATGATGAGGACTTCAAAAATGCCGTGGACAGGATGTTTGAACGGCTTAAAAAGAAGAATCCGAATCATTTCGCTGTACGCCAGTACGCCAAGTTCAAACTTGCGGCGGGGAAGACAGCTAAATCAATCCTTGTGAGCTGCGGCGCAAGGCTTGCTCCCTTCGATATTTCAGAGCTTCGCGAGATTACTTCTTACGATGAACTGAATCTTGATACTCTTGGCGACAGAAAGTCGGCGCTGTTCCTCATCATGAGCGACAACGATCCGACTTTTAACTTTCTTATCGCCATGATCTACACGCAGCTGTTCAATCTTCTTTGCGAGAAGGCGGACGATGTGTACCACGGGAGACTCCCGGTGCATGTGAGATGCCTGATCGATGAGGCGGCAAACATCGGACAGATCCCGAATCTGGAGAAGCTTGTCGCCACCATACGAAGCCGTGAGATCTCGGCATGTTTGGTACTGCAGACGCGAAGCCAGCTTAAGGCTATATACAAAGACCATGCAGATACCATTGTCGGAAACATGGATTCACAGTTATTCCTCGGAGGCTCGGAACCAACAACGCTGAAAGACTTAAGCCAGGCCCTGGGCAAGGAGACGATCGACACATATAACACCGGAGAAACGCGAGGCCGCGAAGAGAGCCATTCAATGAATTACAGCAAGCTCGGTAAAGATCTGATGTCGATCGATGAACTGGCGGTCATGGACGGCAGTAAATGCATACTACAGCTCCGAGGCGTAAGACCATTCCTGTCAGACAAGTATGATCTGACAAAACATCCGAACTATCATCTTACTTCGGATGCCGATGACAGGAACTATTTCGATATCGGAAAGTTCCTTCATCGCCAACTAAAACTGAATAAAGAAGACGTCTACGATGTGGTGGACGCAGATGCAGTGAGCGAAGACGAGGGCATAGAGCCTTAAGAGCCGCGCATCGCATGTAACCCGTGGTTGTTGCAGAAAATGCAACAGCCACTTTTTATTACCCAAAATCAATGGAAAATCAGGAGGAAATTCAATTATGGCATTTTTCACATCAGCTATCGACGTACTTCAGAAACTCGTTATCGGTCTTGGTGCTGGTCTTGGCGTATGGGGCGGCATCAACCTCATGGAGGGCTACGGCAACGACAACCCCGGTGCAAAGAGCCAGGGTATGAAGCAGCTTGTAGCCGGCGGCGGTGTAGCGCTCATCGGCATCACCCTCATCCCTCTTCTTGCCAACATCTTCGCATGATGGAGGGCACTGAATGAGCAGCATTATCGACAAAATCAGTGACTGGTTGCATGATCTGCTCGTTGAAGGTGTAATGAATAATCTCACCGGAATGATCAATGCTGTCAACGA
>JAEEGQ010000040.1 GCA_016280395.1 Lachnospiraceae bacterium
GCCGCGGTTGAGTTCGTACTCTATTATGCTCTTTATTTCGTTCTTGTCGAAGAGTATTATTTCGGTCTGAACAGGGATACGGTTGGGCGGAGGCGTGTTGATGATGCTAAGGTCGCGGGCGCCCAGGAGCGAGAACTGAAGGGTGCGGGGAATGGGGGTGGCCGTAAGAGTCAGGGTATCTACCGACGAGCGCAGCTTGCGGAGTTTTTCTTTTGCAGACACGCCGAACTTTTGTTCCTCGTCTATTATCAGGAGTCCGAGATCTTTGAATTCAAAGCTGTCGGAAAGAATCTTGTGGGTGCCTATCAAGATGTCTATCTTTCCTTCCAGAAGGCGCTGGCGAATGTTGTTTATCTCCTTGACGCTGCGCAGGCGGCTGATATAATCGACCGTGCAGGGCAGGTCTTTGAGCCTCTCGGTGAAAGTGTTGAAATGCTGCAGGGCTAGTATGGTGGTGGGCACCAGTACCGCCGTCTGTTTGCCGTCGACAGCCGCTTTGAAAGCAGCGCGTATGGCTATTTCTGTCTTGCCGAAGCCCACGTCGCCGCAAATCAAGCGGTCCATGGGGCAGGTATTCTCCATATCGCGCTTGACAGCCTTGGATGCCAGCTCCTGGTCGGGAGTATCCTCGTACATGAACGACGATTCCAACTCTTCCTGAAGATAGGTATCGGGCGAGAAAGCATATGCCTGTGAAGCCTTACGCTTAGCATACAGCTGGATAAGGTCTTTGGCAATGTCTTTTACCCTCGACTTGGCGCTGTTCTTGAGCGTTATCCAGGTCTTTGAGCCGAGTTTGTTTATCTTGGGTACATCGCCATCTTTGGAGCGGAAGCGGGATATCTTGTGCAGGGCATGTACCGACACGAACACCACATCGCCGTCGCGGTAGGTGAGTTTAACTACTTCCTTTACGCGGCCGAAGTCGTCCCTCAGGCGGACCAGGCCCCCGAATACACCCACGCCATGGTCGATGTGTACCACGTAATCGCCTATGTTAAAGGAACTAAGGTCGTTGATGGTTAGTTGCTCGCTCTTTTCGACGCTGCGCCTCAGGCTCACACGGTGGAAACGGTCGAATATTTCGTGGTCGGTGTAGCAGCAAATCTTGTCCTGCTTGTCTATGAATCCGTTGTGGATATTCTTACCCTTTACGAAGTTGGGTATAAGGCCTCCGTTCTGGGAAAGAATAGACAGGATACGGTTCAGCTGCGTTTCTTTTTCGCCGTAGATATACACTTCGAAGCCGTTTTCTATCTTTTCGCGTATATCTTCGGTAAGAATTTCGAAGTTCTTGTTGAATACCGGCTGTGGTGCTATATTGAATTCTATCGCATCAACATCCTGACGTGAAAGAGGGGTATCGATGTATACCCTGCGGTAGTTTTTGATATACTGATAGAAAGGCTTCTCCTTATACATATCCGACGAATCGAGCCAGAGGGTAGAATCTTTGGGAAGGAGTGTGATCGGGCACTCCCCTTCCTGGCTTCCGCCGGATATAATGTCGGATATTATTTCAGCCGAGGGGCATTTTTCTATGGACAGCTGCGTGTTGCAGTCGAACAGGTGGATGCTCTCTACCTCATTGCCCCATAAGGAAATACGGAAAGGATGATTGCGGGAATAAGAGAATATGTCTATAATCGAACCTCTCAGGGCAAACTGACCCGGGGCCGATACGAAGTCGGTTTTTTCGAAGCCGCGGGAGCCCAGGGTTTCGAGGATTGAGTCGTATTTAAGAGTGTCTCCCGGGTTAATAATGAAGGTAGAATCCTTTATATTGGTCTGCGAGGGTACATATTCTTCTATAGCTTCGGGATATGTTACTATATAAAGGAGTGATCCGTCGTAGTTAAGTATTTTTTCTATTGCCGATGTGCGCTGTACTCCAAGTGAGGACTTGTAGTTGCTGCGTTCGATGTTCTTACCGGAGGCCGGAAGGAAGAATACACGGTCGCCTTCGGTAAGGGAGTAAAGGTCGGCCGAACAGTATTCAGCTGCTTCTTTGTTAGGAAGGATTATGAAGTGGAGGCCTTTTTGGGCGGCTTGGGTAAGGACGAACCAGCGGGCGGACAAAAACAGGGAGCGGCAGAAAATCTCTTTGCAAGAAGATAATCTGCTTTCCAGAAGCGATGTCGATTTAGAATTAATTAACATCTTTATTTCACTCACGACTGCGTGGGCGCAGACGGTCTGCAGCCGGTAGTTTATTATGTATTGTTAATATAGTTGTTGAAAAGCCTGTTGATAATGGCGGTAAGAGCTGTTGATAAAAAAGGTACTTAAGTTTTTAACAACTGTTTTTATGCCCCAGTAACAGGGTTTTCAACACTCTTTTAAAGTATAAATCAATGATAATCAAGTACCTTAGTTAAATATTAACAAATTAACAGAGGTTTAAAACATCATCAAATTATAAATTAAAAGAACTATATTTGTAATTGTAAAGGAGAATCGAAATGTCTGATTTCAATCCGCACGATACAAGTGAGGGCAAAGATAAGGATTTAGAAGGAATAATCCGTCCCAGGGAGCTGGAA
>JAEEGQ010000041.1 GCA_016280395.1 Lachnospiraceae bacterium
CCGAAGACTCAACAACGTTAACCTCAGCTCCGGGAGCTGCTGCAGCGCCCATCATCCAGGGATCACCCTGTGAAGTAAGAACGTAGTTGCGGCAGAAGAAGCGGTAGCCCCACCACCAGCCGTCATCCATTACTTCCTGAGGAACATTGCCAAGACCGTACTGCTGCCAGATAGTGTACTTGGACCATGTGGGAATGTAGCTTAAGAGTTTGTCAACCTGCTCAGATGTAAGGTCAACTCTGTCGCCGGTACCGTTGTAGTTGGCCATCGACTTGATGATGGTGTCACAACCGGTATCGATGTTCTTTATAGGAAGTTCAACTTCACCCCAGAAGGTCTTGCCGTCTGCGGAGCTGATGAACTCGGTGTACTCGTCGATGTCCCATGTAGGCTCGGGAACGTCGATGTTGTTCTGTTCTGCAAGGTCCTTGTTTACCCAGATAGCCCAGGGCTGCATGAACTGGGGAAGTCCTGCCTGGAATCCGTAGTAATTCATAATGCCCATGATGGACTTGTTGAAGCTCTGGTAAACGGGATCGTCGGAAAATACTGAAAGATCTGCTACAAGACCCTTTGAAACATCACCTACAAGGTCTGTCGATGCATAAACATCGGGATACTTGCCGTGCTCAGCCTTGAAGTTTTCCATTTCCTGATACCATGAAGTATCATTTGCGTTCGGATCGTCAGTCTTGGCATAAAGATTGATCTTTACGTTGGGATACTTGTTGTTGAATGCCTTAGCCATAGCGTATACGGCTGCCACGTTCTGTGAGGTAAGATCTTCAACCGCGATATCCTTGTGACCGAGGTCCTCATAGTAAACGCTGTCACCCGACCAAACCATGATCGAGATATCGCCTGCTACGTCCTTGTCAAGTGTCTCATATACAGGTACCTCTGTAACAACGGGCTCTGTGTTTGTGCTGCTGCCGGTCTCTGTCTTTGTGCTGCCGGTTTCCGTACTGCCGGTCTGTGTCTGATTACCGCTGCTTGCTACGGGTTCGTTTGTGGTGTCTGTATTCTTCGTACAGCCCGCCAGACAACCCATGAGCATCGCGAGAACTAAGATAAATCCTAACCCTCTCTTCATTGTTTTCATAAACTTCCTCCTGAATTGATAGAAAAATAAACTTTAGTCCGGACTGTAACATCCGGGGCTTTTGATGGTGAGATATTAACATGGATCATATTTTATTGCAATACAATAAAAACGTTTTTATAGTAAATATATATAATTATTTTCCGTAAAATAGTCCAAATTATACAATATGCACAAAATCAAAACGATTTTAATTAGCCTTCTAATCCATATTGGTTAATTTGAATAAAAAAATGAGTTTTTTAGTTTTGACTAAAAAACTCATCAAATGCGCTATTTTACAGTATTTTATTTATATAAAATCGTTTTTTAGCGATTTATCGTTTTACCTCTTTAGTACGATAAACCGCGCTTATTCCCTGACTGTTTCTATCTCTGTGATCCCATATGCCTGCATGCACTTTACCGCATTTTCGGTGATGATCTCGCCGGGGATCGCGATCGGGACCGCCGGAGGACAGGAAACCGCAGGTGCGGCACAGACTCTGCCTGCAGCATCCTCTGCACTGACAGTTTCCTTCCGGGCCAGAACGCCTTTACGGACGGACATTTTTCGTTTTGCGGGGCTGAGCGATATAAATCCTCTTTCCGGTCCTTCCCCCGCCTGCGGTGCTTTTCCGAGACCCTTTACGACTGCTTCAAAGTCCTTATCATCATTTTTGCCGGTAAACATAAAACACAGAAAATCCCCGTCATACATTTCCGGCTCAAAATCCGCCGCGGCAAGCATCTCCCGCATATCCTGCCGGGTTCCGGATTCTCTGCAGTCAACTGTCAGCTTAAGTGGATCCGTTTCAGGAATGCGCCATCCGTTTTCAGCAAGTGTTTTTTTCAGTTTTTCTGCCTTTACAACAGCAGAAGCGATCTCTTTTTTAGCATCTGCCGCAAGATGCGCATTGCACAGATCCAGAGAAGCAAGTGTAAGATATGAAGGACTTGTGGACCCGAATGCCGCAAGCGCGTATTTCATCTGCGAAGCAAGCTCTTCGGAAACATTTTTTGAAACATGCAGATAGGCACCGCCGGTCAGCACAGGAAGCGTCTTATGTGCCGAATCGCAGCATATATCCGCACCCAGATCCATGGGATGAAGCGGTTTTTTCAAAAAATGAAGATACGAACCGTGTGCATTGTCCACAAGCAGAAGTGTCCCAAAACGGGCGCAGACATCCGCAAGACCTCTTATATCGCACATGTTTCCGAGATAATCGGGACTTGTTACGTAAACTCCCGCAGGTGTTTCCTTTAACGATGCAAGAGTTTTTTCAAGCCTTTCGGGAGTCACCGTGCAGCTGCATATTCCTTCCTGTTTTTCGGGATATATCCACCTGATCCTGGCATCCAGAAATGCAGCTCCGAAAACAAACGACTTATGAACGTTTCTTGCCGCAACAAAAAGCGGCCTTTTGGCGCCGCTTTGTAAAGAAGCAAGAAAAAGCATGGCTTTTACGCACTGGGTCGAACCCTCCGTGCTGTAAACGGTGCGTCCGCTACCGAAGAGTTCTGTC
>JAEEGQ010000042.1 GCA_016280395.1 Lachnospiraceae bacterium
CAACGCCGAATACCCGGTTTGCGGGGATGTAGATGATGCCGTCCTTTGTGATAAGGTTGTTTACGGGTTCCTCGTAAAGAGAGAAATTGAACTTTACAACGGAGGCGCCGGTAAGAGTATCGTTATAAACGAAACGCAGCCTTTCGGTATTCTTTATCACCACGCTGTAAAGCGTTCCGGGCTCAAACCCGCCGTCTGCGGGCAGAACATAATATTCTGCCGTTGTTGCGAGCATTGCCTCGTAATTCTCAACTATCTGCTGAAGGAAGAGGACCGTCTCTATGTCAAGTCCCACATCCTCACGCCAATAACGCTCAAGGCTGTCACCGGCTTTTAAGCCGTAGCGTTCCTTAAGCTCTTTTGCAGTCGAGGACTCAATGCCGAGACCGTCAAGACCATATTCTTTAAGTTTTTCAATATCCTCCGGCGAAACGGAGCCTGCACGCCCCGTCTGCGAAGTCGTACCTGTCTCTGTCGGATCTTCTTCCTTTAAGACAAGCCTGAAAGGCACTTCCTCATCAAGAGATGTGTTTCTTAAGGTTATAAGAGCCTTTATCTCCTCTTCGGAAAGCTCCATTCCCGCAACGACAACAGGCCTCTTTATCTTTGTATCCTTAACCGCAACATAGTTAAGATGGAATGTGCCGTCCATGCCTTCCTTGTTGCCGAATCGCGGATAAAGTGTCATATTCTTTGTGACCTTGTCTTCACTGTCCGCATGCTTTAAGCCGGCTGCGTCATAGGTCCACCCAAGGAATACGCTGTTTTGCCTTGAAGGGGTCGTAAGCGCGCTTATGGCCGTCCCCTCGGTTACCATGACGGTTTCCGGCAGACGCGTCTTTTTGATATCGGTGTCTGAGGTACCGTTAAGGTTCGCGAATTTGACCTCGTAGTAGGTTTCGTTCGCAATACCGGTAGGTGTGGGCGAAGACGTAACGGTCGGTGTGGGCGTACCTGTCGGGTTGTTTCTGTTCTTTTTGATGTTATTCCCGATAAGTATCCCGCCTGTGACAAGCCCGGCTGTGACCAGTACCGCCGCAACGATCAGTACGATCTTGTTTGTGAAGAATGCTTTCATTACTGCCTCCTGTTATACTTCATTGTTCCTTTTTTCCGACTGTGTCGTGAGCTGTTCATTTTCATTCTGCCTGCCGCGATCTTCCCTGTTCCCGGAAGACCTGTCACTGCGCCTCCTGTAGATAACAATGGCGGTAATTAGGGCTGCTCCGAGGATAAAAGCGATCACGGCTGTAAGCACATATCCTCCGGATTGGGGACTAAGGATAAATGCGCCGTAATTGTCCTTTGTCCAGACACCCGTTGCATCTGTTCCGCCGACGCCAAGCACGAGCAGCAGAAGACATGCCGCCGCTGTTCCGGCACCTAAGCAGGCCGCTCTTATACGGCTCCGTCTTTTTCTTGTTTCTTCGGAACGACGGATTATCTCATTTAATTCATCTTCTCTGTTGATCATGATGTTACCTCCTGTGCTGCAAAAAGCCACACAATACGCCCTGTTGCGGCGTTTTGCCATGTGCGGGGGCACTTCCCGTTCTTCCCTGCTCTGCCGCAAAGTTAATGTTTTCATAGATTAGTTGCAAAGAAAGCAGATTTTACTCATGGATTTTTATGTAATGTTTATCAGCCTTCCACTTTCTTACCACAAGTATCCCGGTGGCGGCGGCGATAGGCATTGCGTATCCGACAATGCTTGAAACACCTGCTTTTGACACAAGAAGATTGTAGAGCGCGTGAAACATCACGGCCATTGAAAGCGATCCCATGATCCCCGCTATCGACAGAGCCTTGAAACGGCGGATGATCACGAGGCCGCTTGCAAGGGCGATAATGCTGACTATGTGCATTACTCCGACAGCCATGCCGCGGACCATGACAAAAGGCAGGCTTTCCGCACCTTTCGTAAGGATGTAGCAGCAGTTTTCAAAAGTGGCGAAACCCGCTCCGATCCCTGTTGCGAAAACATAGAACGAATCGTCCGCGGGCTCAAAAAGCAGTATGTAAAAGATCAGGGGAATAAATTTGATGATCTCCTCTATTATGGGCGAAATGAAGATTGCAGTCTCTTCGATGTCCGTAACCCCAAGATAACCCACATAGCCGCTCAAATACGCGGAAATAAGGCACACCAGCATGCCGGTGACAAAGGAAAAGGCCAGGCGTCTGGCATTACCGCGTACGAAAAGTCCACTGATGATGATGGGGAAAACTATGCAGATTAGGATGTTTTCGGCATGGATCATGATTCTGCCCTCCTCTCATCAAGTCTGCGTACGGCAAGATACGTGCATATAATGGAAAAGGTGCAAAGTGTCAGGAAGGCTGAATATGCGAAGCCGGCACTCATGTACATGAAGATCGTCATCGAGCCCATGGCAAGCCAGCTTATGCAGAGGGCTTGTTCAGGTGAGGCTTTTTTTCTGATGACCGCGTTTACGGTCTTAAGGACAAAAAAGCACGCTCCCATGACCATCAGCACATAACAGCACTTGTCCGCAATAAATGACAAGCCTTTCGGAAGGATGAACGTCAGGCCCTGCATGCCGGCAAGCAGAAATGCGCCGGTGCCGACGGCTATCCACTCCATACGTTTGAATGCCTGTGTATATTTGGCTGAATTGACCGTGACAAAGAATAAATATGAGACCTCGACGCCGGTCAGGATATCCTCGAATAATTCTCCCGACCATCCGTACCAGAGCGCAGCGTTTATGGCGACAAACACAACGGAAAGAAAAGCTTCCGGCGCTTTCTTCCTGTTTTCCCTGAAGGCGTAAGACAAAGCAGCGCCCATAAGCAGGAACAGCGCGCCTTCACCTATTTCGTTGGCGGCAAAGGGCATGCGTGTACCCGGACGCAAAAAGCTGTATGCGATCCAGTAGAGATCGCTCATCAGAAGGCTTATAAGACCGAAAACATAAAAAGCAGACAGAAGTACATTGTTCCTTCTGTCCGCCTTTGCAAGCATAAGGATGATCAGTACCAGCAGAACCAGAGACTGAACTATCGCTTCCGTATATTCGATTGTTGCCAGCAGTTCTTTCATTTTATGTCAAAAAGACTTTTCAAAGTCCCTTTTATGCCTTCCTGCTTTTCGAGTATCTCGCGAAGCCGCTCTTTGCCGCGGTTTGCAAGATTGTAAACCTGTTTTTTGTTCTTTTTGAGCACTTTTGCAACCTGATCGTAGGTCATATCCTCGAAGTAAGCAAGATAGAGAACGTCTCCGTAATCCTTTGGCAAGGCTCTTAATGCCTGTAAAACGGCTGTTTTCTGTTCGTTGATGATGACCTGTGTCTCAGGCAGCGGGGCGCTGTCAAAGGAGTCCTCAACGTTTTCTATAGGTATACCGCTTTCATGCCTGTGGCTTCTAAGATGCATCAATGCCTTTTTCCGCGCGATCCCGTACAGCCAGGTCTTAAAGGAGCTTCGTCCTTCAAACATAACAGGGCCCGCTGCCGTAGCAGCAAATGCATCAAGCATGATGTCTTCCGCATCTTCCGTGTTATGCACGATCCCATACACAAAAAGGATAAGGTTGTCTCTGTGGCGGTCAAGCAGCACTGCAAAATCGCTGTTTTGGCGTTTTTTAAGAAAGCGGTCGTATATTACTTCATCCGATTCAACCATAAACCGCCCTCCCGAAAAACGCTTCTTCTATACGGGATTATAGTTTTTCGGGCCGGCGGTGTCAAGTTGTGATGGGCCCAAATGAGTCAGCGGGGGTGCGTTCCCGGTGACTCGCTTTGCCTGCCCCGGGATGCCCCGCAGCACGGCCACGAGCGAGGCTTCCGTAGGGAGTCGCAAGTTCGCCACGGATGCGACGCGCGTTCCGCGAAGCGGACGAGGGCTATGCCCCGAGAGCGCTAAAGCATCCGCAAAAAGCGACTTGCGACGAGTAGGAAACGAGCCGTAGTGCAAGGGGTATCACGGGACAGGCAAAACTGGTCACCGGGAAACGCCCGCACCGGCTCACATTCAGCCTCCGTTTACATTCCTGATGTACTCTTCTTGTGGTATCATCGGGGTTTCAAGAGCAGCTACCGTCTCTTTCGAAAGGCGGAACGTTTTTGAGTACTCTTTTCCGGCATTCCTGAACTTTTCGAGAAGCGGTTCAGCAACAACTGCAGCAGCGGGAACGTTGAGGAGCGGTGTTTCCGGAACACAGACGATATCGGGATCCCGGAAACAGTTGAAGCACATTTTCCTTAATGGCTCGAAATTGCCCTCCCAGTCCGGAAAGCCGCAGCCGCTGATAACAAGTGTATGCAGCCTTGAAAAATCCGCGAGAGCCTCGTGTTGCACGGATCCGTCCGCATTCCTGACCATCTTCATCTTGATAAGCGGTATCGTACGGTCAAGGACTGCCTTTAGATGTGACGGCATGGCGTAGCAGTACAACGGGAAACTCCATATGATAAGATCCGCGTTGACGTACATGTCAAGGATCGCGTTCTGGTCGTCTTCGATAACGCAATGCCCGTCCATCTTGGCCCAGCAGCCAAAGCACCCTCTGCAGGGCGCTATTGTCTTTTCGATCACGTTGATGATCGTCACGTCATGCTGTTGTTCGCTGTTCATCCCATCAAGAAAAGCCTGTGTCAGCCTGAAGGTGTCGCTTTTCTGCTTGGGACTGCCGTTAAGTACAAGTATTTTCATGATCGTCTCCTTTCAACAATTCCCCGTATAAACATATCTCAGTTTTTCCCTTGCGACCTCTGCAAGCCTGTAAACCTTGTTCACATCCGTTGCGGGTCGGTCGGTCATCTTGAACCGCGGGAAAAAGCGGGAAATGTGCAGGGGGATATCCTCCTTGCTCTCAAGGGAAGCAACCCAGCCGGAAAGCTCCCGCATCTCCTCTTCGGAATCATTTTCGCCGGGGATTATCAGTGTTGTGAG
>JAEEGQ010000043.1 GCA_016280395.1 Lachnospiraceae bacterium
GCTTCTTTGGTGTAGACAACGTGGATGTTGTGATATTCTTCGATCTTTTCCACGCCGCCTTTTACCTTATAGGCGTCAAATACGAGGATCAGGGTGATGTCCTTGAACCCCCTGTAATTACTGAGGATGTCCATGAGGCGGTGGCGCGCTCCGTCGAGGTTGGTCTTTGCAAGGTCGTTAAGGTCGTCCCATGCAAAAATGATGTTGTAGCCGTCGACAAGAAGATATTCGGGAACACTGTCCCGAGGCTTTATCTCAACATGCTCGCGCTGCGCTTCGTGGCGCACTTCTGGGAGAGGGGAGAAAAGGTTACCGGACTTTTTTGAGGTGCCGCCTCCGTAAGTACGGTTGAAGATCTCCGCAAGTTCTCCGTCGAGCGCGGAGCCTGTGTAACTGCGGCTTGAACCTGAACTTGTGGTATTCGGCTCACTTTGCGAAGCGCCTGCATCGGGACCCAAAGCACCCAAAAGCACTGCATTTCCGTTTGCCGTAGACTTTTGCGATGTCTTTAGCGGTACGTGCATGTAGTTGTATACCTCATTCCAGGGAACCACAAATCCCGAACCGTGCGCGCAGAAAACGGAATCGGGCGTATTTCGGAGGTCTGAAGCGGGATCGTATGCTTTTTCCGCGATAACCTCATCAGCATTGTGGCACACGTCATAGCCTCCGGGAGACAATGACAGTTTTCCCTCTCCGCGAGTGTAGGCGGTGACTTCAAAAGCATATTCATGCATCGTTGAAACGGGAGCGCGGCCGTATATCACGGCGTGTTCCTGGGTGAGCGAATGGGTCTTCACAGTGCCCTTGAGCCTTGTGATATCGTTCATGGCGCGGCCGAGCTGCGCTGCCGGTATTTCCAGCATAAAATCGTAATAAGGCTCAAGCAGCACGGAAGTGTTGTACATGAGGCCCTGCCGGACCGCCCGGTAAGTGGCCTGGCGGAAATCTCCGCCCTCTGTGTGCTTTGGATGTGAGCGTCCTCCGACCACCGTGAGTTTTACGTCTGTGAGCTCCGAACCTGTGAGAACACCTTTGTGGCGGCGCTCTGCGAGATGTGTCATGATAAGCCGCTGAAAATTGATCTCGAGCTCGTCCGTGGAAACGTCAGAAAAGATCTCGATCCCGCGCCCGCGCTCGTTGGGCTCGATTTTTACATGAGCCTCGGCATAGTGGCGGAGCGGCTCAAAATGACCTACTCCTTCGGAAACTGCGGTAACGGTCTCACGATATATGATATTTCCGGGCCCGAAGGACACGTCAAGCCCCAGGCGTTCAAGGATCAGGCTTTTAAGGATCTCGGTCTGTATCGAGCCCATGATCCCGGCTTTGATCTCGTTTGTCTCTTCGACATATTCAAAACCTGTTTCCGGAAGTTCTTCGGCAAGGTTTTTGAGGTCCTGGAAAACTTTGTGGATGTCTGTACCCTCAGGGAGGATCAGGCTGTATGACATGGCGGGTAAAAGCCGCGGCACTATGTCTGCGGACTTTTCTCCGGCGCCGATCATTTCTCCGGCATAAGTTGATGACAGGCCGCATATCGCGGCTACTGTGCCGGGTCCTGCGGATTCGGTGGTCTTAAAGCTTCCTCCGGAATAGAGCCTTATGCGGTCGACTTTTTCTCCGTTGATCATGTCTCTCACGGAAAGAGTGCCGCTTAAGATCTTCAAGTGGGTGAGTCTGGCGCCGTCGGGTTCGTGAGTGATCTTTATGACCCTTGCGGTGACCGGTGCTGCGGGGTCACCCATAAACGGAATTGTGAGGCTCGACAGTCTGAAGAGAAATTGTTCTACACCTGTAAGCTTTAGAGCGGAGCCGAAAAACACTGGGATGATATGCCGGCCCTTGACTTCTTTTTTCAGCGTGTCATCTGACATTTTTCCGGTTGAAAGATATTCCTCCATAAGTGCTTCGGAAAGGGACGCGATGTCTTCATCGGAGCGGGTGGAAAAGTTTCCGAAAGCGTGTCCCGTGCGGTCTGTAAGCTCGTCGATGAGGCTCTGTTCAGAGCGCTCTGCGATATCCATCTTGTTCACAAATACGATCACGGGGACTTTGTATTCTTCAAGGAGATTAAAAAGAGTCACAGTATGACTTTGCACTCCGTCGGTACCCGATATCACAAGGACGGCATAGTCAAGCACGGAAAGCGTGCGCTCAGCTTCGGAAGCAAAGTCGGCATGCCCGGGCGTGTCGAGAAGGGTATAGACCACGTTGTCATGCTCAAAAACGGCCTGCTTTGAAAAAATGGTGATACCTCGTTTTTTCTCCAGTTCGAAGGTGTCGAGATAAGCATTGCCCTTGTCGACTCTTCCTGGAGTTTTAACGATTCCACAGCTGTAGAGCAAAGCCTCGGCAAGGGTGGTTTTTCCGGCATCGACGTGAGCCAGGATGCCAAGAGTTATTTTATTTTTTGCAGCAGTATTATTATCCATGAAACAATTGTTGCAGTAAAATGTGTTGGGCTGAAGGTTGTTTTATTATACCATAAATCACTTGCGCGGCAAGTGAAAATGGAAAACACATCGTTTAGCGATAAGGTAGCAAAAAATGGTTAGAAAAAGCATGAAATAAAGTGTATCATTATTGTGCGATTTTTTTACAAGGAGACCGAAATGAAACGTATCTTATTTGCTTTATCCGTGACGGCGCTGCTCACTCTTTCGGCGTGCGGTAACGGGGCAGGAGAGGCAGGAAGTGGTGGGAAGACAGCGGAAACGACACCCGGAGACAGTGGGAAGGCAGCGGAAGCGACGCCTGGAGGTGGCTGGACGACCGCAGATCTGACACCGGGAATTTCTGAGAATGCGGGAAAAAATGACAAGGATGGTGAAAACAGCATGGACAACGAAAAATTCAAAACTCTGTTTGAAGGGCTGAAGCTTTCAAAGGCATATAAAAACCCGAAGGAAGCAAATCCGATAATGGTCCAGTACTATGGCGCGGA
>JAEEGQ010000044.1 GCA_016280395.1 Lachnospiraceae bacterium
GGCATTCGCTTATCGCACAAAAAGCCGGCAGCAGGCTGCCGGCTTAAGTTTATTCAACAGATACAACGTAGTAATAAATGGGCTGTCCGCCGGCATGCACTTCAACATCACAGCCGGGGCATAGCTCTTCGATCTTACCCGCAAGAGCAATTGCATCATCTTCGGTAACATCTTCACCGTAATAGATGCTTACGAGCTCCGAATCTGCATCCACAAGCTTCATTATCGTCTCTGTGACCGCTTCCTCAACGCTCTTCTCAACAGCAAGGATGCCGTGATCGCCTATGCCCATGATATCGCCGTTCCTGATCTCAAAACCGTCGATAGATGTATCTCTTACGGAATATGTGATCTGGCCGGTCTTAACGGCCTTCATGGCTTCGATCATGTTGACCTCGTTCTGGGCGGGTTCAACCTCCGGAATATATCCGATGAGAGCAGCGATACCCTGAGGGATGTTCTTTGACGGGATAACGATGATGTTCTTATCCTTCGTCATGTTCTTCGCCTGGTCGGCAGCAAGGATTATATTCTTGTTGTTCGGCAGGATATAGATATTGTCGGCATTTATCATACGGATGGCCTTTAACATGTCGTCCGTGCTCGGGTTCATGGTCTGGCCGCCTTCGATTATCTGGTCTACGCCGAGTCCTTTAAATATCTCGTTGATACCGGAGCCCATGGAAACCGCGATAAATCCCGTATCCTTCCTGGGACCTGCGGGAGCCTCACTCTCCATCTCTTTTAAGAGCTTCTCGTTGTGCTCCTCACGCATATTGTCGATCTTTATCCTTGAAAGGCTTCCGAAGGTAAGCGCCTTCTGGAGCGCAAGGCCCGGATCGTTCGTATGTACGTGGACTTTTACCACGCTGTCAAGGGAAACGACAACAAGGGAATCGCCGATGGATTCAAGGAACGACTTGAACTTCTCTTCGATCATCTCGTTGTAGGGCTTCTCAAGATTTATGATAAATTCCGTACAGTAGCCGTATTTGATGTCGGATGTGGAGATATTGCCGGAGTTTACGCCCGAAGCGGCTGCTTCCCCGCTCTTTTCGGGAGTAAAGTCGATCTCTTTGCCAAGCAGCGCATCATAAGCGCCGGAAATAACATATACAAGGCCTGCTCCGCCTGAATCCACAACGCCTGCTTCCTTTAATACCGGAAGGAGTTCGGGTGTGTATTCGAGCACTTCCTTCATCTTCTTGAGCACTTCCGCTCCGAAGACTTCAAGGTCGTCTGTTTCGGTAACAAGCTCCGCTGCGCGCTCCGCGCCGCCCTTTGCGACGGTGAGGATCGTACCTTCCTTCGGTTTCATAACGGCTTTGTAAGCCGTCTCGACAGCCTTCTGGAAGGCGTTGGTCATAACGGTGACATCGATCTCTTCAACCTTTCCGATCTCCTTGCAGAAGCCTCTGAAGAGCTGTGAAAGGATAACGCCCGAGTTGCCTCTCGCACCGCAAAGGGAACCGTTGGAGATACTCTTAGCGAGCTGCGCCATTGAGGGATCTTTCAGTCTTGCGACATCATTTGCCGCAGACATTATCGTCATAGTCATGTTTGTGCCGGTATCCCCGTCGGGAACGGGGAAAACGTTCAGCTTGTTGATATATTCCTTCTGCGCCTCAAGGCTTTTTGCGGCAGTCAGGAAACATTTCTGAACCTGTGCGGCATTTATTGTTCTTATAGCCAATTTAGAAGTACCTCCTTTAGTCAATAGCGCGAACGCCCTCGACAAACACGTTTACAGCCTCAACTTCCATTCCCGTGAACTCGCTGACCCTGTATTTGACATTGCCGATCAAGTTTTCTGCCACTGCCGAAATACTTACGCCGTAAGAAACGATGATGTGCAGATTGATAGTGATTTTATTTTCGTTAACGACAACTTTAACTCCCTGTTGAAGGTTCTCGAGCTTGAGCAGCTTCGCGATGCCGTCCTTGACATTGATGGCGGCCATGCCCACAACGCCGAAGCACTCTACTGCAGCCGAGCCTGCGCATTTTGCGATAACATCAGTATTGACAAGAACTTCGCCAAGCTGTGTATCCATAGTCTTATTGATAGAAGCCATATGATCCTTCCTTTCCGCAAATCTTAAAAGCGCATTGCTTGTGATATTATACTACTGTTTTTTCGAAATAGCAAGAAAGAAAAAAGAGGGCGAAACCTCGCCCTCTTTATACCCAATCTTTTTATGCTTCTGCAGTCTTTCTTAAGTTTCTGAGGCATGCAGCACACAGATATAACTTCTTGGAGTTACCGTTTACGTTAACACGTACGCTGCGGATGTTCTGCTTCCACATCTTTGCGGATCTGCCCGATACGTGGCTTCTGGAGTGGCTGATAGCCTTTCCGAACTGGGGATCCTTGTCACACATTGCACATCTGGCCATGGTTGTTGCACCTCCTTATAATTGATTGGATCGTGCACAACACGGGCTCTTAAGCTTCCCGTTCCAAAGCACGACTCTCGCAAACGAATATATTCTATCAGATGAATATCAACTTTGCAAGTATTTTTTTATTTAAAATCCGAGGGCGTCATTCCGCCTTCTCTGTAGCTATCTTTTTCGCCTTTTCGTCGACTTCTTCTTCCTCTGCTTTTGTCTTCGGATCCTTCTTAAACTTGTCGATGACCTCGGGTACCATGTCAAGGATCTTTGTAACGGTATCCTGGTTCTTGATGTTTACAAGTCGTGCATGACCGTCCTGAAGAACGAGAACGGAGCTGGGAGATATCTTTCCGCCCATGCCGCCCGCAGAGTTGTCCTTCTTGTCACCCGCAAAGGCACCGGCAGCAACGCCGAAGCTTACCTCCACAAGAGGAAGGATGATGGTCTTCTCGTCGATCCTTACCGCGTCTCCGACCACCGTTTTGCTGGAGATAAAATTGCTCATCCCTTTGAAAAGGGAATCAACTGTTCCGATGAAGTTATTGTCTGCCATGACTGCCTCCGTTTATTTCTTGAGCTTGGTCTTAAGTCTCTCGAAGTTTTTCTTTGTTGCTTTGAAATCTTTGTTGAACCACACCTTGAGGAATATGTCCACCAGTGTGAAGAGGAATATCCTGCCTTTGATGTCTGCCTTTCCTTCGAAGATCTTGTTTTCGAAATCGGGCACCACCTTAAGCTTCTTTTTGCAGGGAACATACAGCAGGGCCGCTCCCGCAAGCAGTTCGCCGGTGGAGTAAGGGTCGCCGGTGCCAAATTTCACATCCGCCATGCCCTTTTTCGGAAGAATGGCCTTTAACAGCCTTATTACCTGTTTCTTAAGCAGCTTGACGGTTCTTTCGCTCTCCGGTCTCTCAATGAATTTTATGATATATCCCCTCTTTTTGTCAAGAGATTCTATGAACCTTCCCGGCTTTTCGAGGATCTCGAGTATCTTGTCGTTTATATCCTGAAGGATCTCGCCTATGCAGCGGCGCTCCTTTTTTTCTTCCTGTTCTTCGCCGGATGTGCCGTCCGTACCGTCCTTTGCGCCGTCCGGGTCCTTTTCGCCTCCGGTTTCTGAGCCTCCGCCGGCTTCCGGTTTTTCTCCGTTCTCCTCTTTTCCGCCTTCCGCGGGTTTATCTTCGTCTTCCGGTCTGTCGTCTTCCGGTGTTTTCTCTCCGGCCTCCGGCCTGCTGCCTTCCGCCGGTTTCTCTCCGGCTTCCGTTTTCTCTCCGGCTTCGGTTTTCCCGGGCTCTGCCGCAGTCTGCGTCCCGTGCTCTCCGTCTTCGGGTGCTCCTTCTTCCGGCGCTCCTTCTTCAGGTTCTCCGTTTACGGCAGTTTCGTCTTCTGCCTGATCTTCCGGGACATCGCCGGGCTCTTCGTCATCTTTTTCGAATTCTTCAAGCTCCTCGTCGCTGATATCATCCTCTTCGGCATCCGAGGTAAGATCCTTTACCGTGAACATAAGGACCTTGATCTTTGTCACAAGGGACTTTCCGCCTTCGTAGACCGCTTCAAGTCTGACGCTCCTAAGGAGCCAGGTCACTTTGCCCTCTGCGCATGCCTTATCATACTTCTCGCCCTTAAGTTCGTACCGGAACGGCACAAACAGGAGCAGAAGGATGATAAGCAGCACAAGGCCCACAAGCCCCGCAAGCACTATCCCGATCCATTTTAAGATTTGCAGCAGTATAAATAAAAAGCCCATGAAGCCCTACTCCGGATCAAAGAAAAAGCTCTTGGTATCAAAGCCCGCCGTCGCCGCATACATGGCCTCAACCATCTTTCCCGCAAGCTCACAGGCTTCATCCTTACCCTTCGCTATCCCCGCTATCTTAACCTCGTCATTTTCGTAAAAGCGCTTGAACAGCTCCTTAGACGGGATAATATCAAAGAGGGTCTCCGGATTTGTGGGGGATGTGATGCAGAAGATGTTTCCCTGTCCCTTACCTTTCTCCAGTTTACCCAGTATTCCCGCGCGTTTGCGTTCTTTAATATTTTCGCTGTAAAAGATTTTTTCAGTAAAAACGACCATAGTGTTATTCTACCACATTTGAGCAAAAAATCAAACGATTATTGATGTTGGTCCTGTTTTTAAGCCTTACTCGCTCTCGTACTCGTCAAGCGCGCTTTCAAGGAGCTCGACGCTCATGCGTTTTTCGGCCTCGTCGCTGCAGTTTCTGAGAGAATTGGTAACATAATCGAGCACAGCCTTCCTTGAAGAGAAGAATACGGGCAGCTCCCCGAGTACCGCTGCCATAACGGCGCGTTTATTCTTCTGCTCTTTCTTCGCAAAAAGATCTTTCAGGTCTTTTTCGAGCTTCAAAGCGGTTTCTTCAATATATGTCCCGTCCGCGACATCGAGGGATTCGTCCTCGTCAAGAGTTGCATAAATACTGTCGGATGCAAGGATCTGGCACTTTTCGATGGCATCTGTCTCTTTCGAAAGTCCCTGTTCCCCGATCACATCAACATTGCTGCTTACGGCAGCATCATAATCCGCCGCGTGCTTCTGAATTCCGAACGAAAGCTCCTCAAGCCTGCCCTCGCCTGTCTTGAACAGCGCCACAAGATTTTCGGGCACAGGTTCTTTCGAGTCCGCATTTTCAGCTATCCAACGTGTAAGCTCCTTTGTTGAGAACGCGGCCTCTCTGGCCTCTTCGCTTACAAACCCGTCAAGGATCACAAGGATCCCGAGCTGGTTTATCGCATTCTCGAGCATGCCGATGTATTCCGAAAGCCCGGTAAGCTCCGTTGTTACATTCCCAAGCGTATCCGAAAGCTCATCAAATTCCGTCTCCGTGATCTCTTTGAATTTCACGGCTTCAAACTGTTTTTCGGCTTCAAGAAGATCCGCAAAATAGTCCATGCCGTCCGGCGTAAACAGGCCCGACGCGCTCCTTATCATATAATCAAGCTTTTTCAATGAGGACTGCTGGCTGTTAATATAGAGTTCAAGACTCTTCTTTACTATGTCAAAGAAACGGTCGGTTGTGAGCCTTACGGGGAGCTGTGCAAGCATAGTCTTAAGCTTTAAGCTTATGGAATTGTTGTCCTGTTCCCTGAATATCCTTCCCACAAGCCTCTGCGCGGTGGCTTCGTCGTCCGAAACATCAATGTCTTTTTCGCTTTCGGTAAATCTTAATTCCGCCCTGTTCATGAGATACTCATAGACCGTGAACCTGTCGGTATAGGCGCTCACGACCTCCATTTTCGCGATCACGGCGTCACGAAGGGCCGTATACTTTGCAAGGAGCGTCTCATCCGCAGGACCGTCAAGGAATTCCTTTACCACTTCGCGGTATGCCCTTGTGTACTCCTTCACGGGGCTTCCCGTTTCCCTTGTGTTCTCGAAAAGCTCGTAATCGTAGATCCCAAACTGGATCCCGGCATATTTATACAGATCGTCTGCGTAACGTGATAGAAATTCCTTGAACTGTGCGGCATTCATCACGTTTTCCCTCTTCTTTTTGCTCATAAGTTTTCTCCGTTGTCGTTATCGTCAAAATGGAGCACATTCCCGTTGCCGGTTCCTGCCATATTTCCCACATGTACATGGGTGTACAGATGCTCCGTACAATATTCGTAATTTCCTACACACTTGGTGCAGAACCTGAATTCAAGCGTATCGTCATCAAGTTCGGTGCGGCCGCATATCGCGCATTTGTGCCTTGCAATATTGCCGTAGCCTCTTGCCTGCCCCGTTTCACGCTGCGCGCGTTCCATGTTCCTTCGGAACTCCGCCCGCTGTCTTGCCATTGCAGGGGACCCAAACCTTCGTTTTCGCATGATAAAGAAGTAGATCAGGAAATTGGCCATTGCAAGGACTATAGATACGGCAACGCCATAAAATGCAGGTTGGTGATACTTCACAGCATCCGAAATATTCTTTACGATATTGTATCCGATCAGCAGTGCGTCAAGTATGCCAAGCCACTTTATCTTTACGGGGATAAAGAAGAACAGCAGCAGCTGAACATCCGGATAAAGCGTCGCAAATGCAAGGAACAGCGACAGATTGATATATTCCAGCGAAACCTTGTAGCTAATGCCCATGCCGAATAAGTTCTTTGTAACTATATAGAAAAAGACTACCGAAAGGATATTGAAGATCACGCCTGACAGATAGTACAGATTGAACACGAAGCTGCCCCAGGCCGCTTCAAGTGCTTCACCTATCATGTAATACAGGTACAGGAAGAATACCAGGAAGATGATATTCGAATCCGCAGGCTGGATAAGGAACGTCACAAGCCTCCATACCTGTCCTTTTAAGAGCATATCGATATCAAGCATCAGATACCTGGAATAGATATCCACGTCGATCGCTATGCTCACATAATAGATGATATATCCTATGATGTACAGTGCGAGCACATACCTCATAAGATGTCTTATGGCGTATTTTCCGAGCTTTCGCTCAAGTTTTGCAAGAAATTTCATGTCTGACCTCGTTGTATGCCGGTATTCAAAGTTTCATCATTACCGGCTTTCTGTTTCTGTACACCGCGATATACTTTACTCCGCAGCTCTTAAGTATCTCTTCGCCGGTGTCGAACCTGTAGGCAAGTGCCTCCTTAAAGTGAGCGTCAGACCCTAAGGTCAGAAGCTCTCCCCCAAGTTCGATATAGCGTTTTATCACTTCGGGTCCGGGATTTGGCGCATTCAGGCCGTAATCCGGCTTAAGGCTCTTTGTATTCACCTCGAGCGCCTTACCGCGCTCTATCAGCTTTTTCAGTATCTCATCGGTAATATCCCTGTAATCGGACGGTACATAGAAACTCTTTTCACAGGGTGCGTACCGAATAATATAATCCAAATGGCCGAAAATGTCAAAGCAATCGTAATACCCTACGGCAAACAGGACCGCCTTGAAATAATTCTCCACACAGGCCCGTGGATCCTTGTCCTTCCAGTAATCGGCGTAGAAAAGGTCAATGTTGTCAAGCATATGCACCGAGCCTATCACCGCGTCATACTCACGCTCTCCGATAAGCCTGTTCAGGCGTTCCCGCATTTCTTCGCACTTACCTGCTTCGGTCCTTAAACCGATCTCAATGCCTTTACCTATATCGAAACTTCCCCTGTACTTTTCCTTAAGCGAGTCAAACTCGGCAAAAGCCTTATCGACATCAAACTCAAATATGCCTGCGGGTTCGTAGGGGTAGTCGTAATCCATGTGATCCGTGAAAGTCACGCCGGAAAGCCCAAGCTCCAGCCCGCGCTTTATGTAATTCTCCGGTTCCTCGCTCGAATCCCCGGAAAAATATGTGTGGGTATGCTGATCATACAAGACCATCTGCTTTCGAAACCTCCGCTATCATAGAATAATTGGTATAATAAACGACAAATCCCGGTCTTGCGCCGGAGGGCTTTTTAACATTCTTTCTTAAGGTGTAGTCAACGCTGACCTTTTCTGAGGAATTAGCCGAGGAGAACCTTGCCGCAAGTGCGGCAGCCTCTTCAAAGGCGCGGTCAGGGACCTCGCGTCCGTTAGTCTTTAATACCACATGTGAGCCCGGTACGCCCTTTGCGTGGAACCACCAGTCGTTTCCGTCTGAAAGCTTAAAGGTCAGTTCCTCGTTCTGGATATTGTTCTTTCCGACGTAGATGTCAAACCCGTCGCTCGACATAAAATGCATGGGTGCGGCATTTGTCCTGCCCTGCGCCTTCTGCTTCTTTGCACCGGCCTTTTTCTTAAGGTATCCGCTTTCCGTAAGCTCGTCCCTGATCTGTGTAAGATCCGCCATATCGTTTGCCACTTCAAGTGCATGCTTTACAGAATCAAGATAATCAAGCTCCGCCTTCGACTCCGGGATAAGCCTGTCAAGCATCTTTTCCGCGCGGCGCTGCCTTGCAAACCTGTCGTAGTAGCGTTTTGCGTTATCTATCGCCGAAAGCGAAGGATCAAGCGGGATATCTATATCGTTTCCGTCATAAAAATTGTTCAGGCGCACCGTTTTGGCATTCTTTTCAACTCCATAGCCGTAGGCCGACAAAAGATCGCCGTAAACCTTGTATATCTCTGCTTTTTTAGCGTCCTCAAGCTGTTTTTCCTGCAGCTCGAGTTTCCTGAAGACACGTTCCCTGTGGGTCGCAACGGTCTTTCTTAACTCCGTCGACCTGTTCTTGATGTTTGCGGCCGCGTTTTTCTTGGAATAATATTCAAAGAGCAGCTCAGAAACGGAGTCAAAGTCTTTACGGCTAAAGGTGTCATCCGTTTCTTTAAGGGGAAGTACGGAAAACTCCGTGGGAACACCCTTCTCTTCACAGATCGCGGGAGAAAACTCCCCGGCCTTTACCGCCTGCATCTCCTCCTCAAAAACACGCCCGATATGTATAAGAGCATCGCTTTCAAGTGCATCTGCAGGCCTGTCCGCATCGGCACCGGCCGCTTCGCAGAACCTTACTGCCATAAACGGACTTATGCCGGTATAAGAAGCGCATATTGCCTTTGCGAGCGGCAATGGCTGTTTTTTCACCCTTTCTGCGAAATCCTCTCTCGATGCTGTTAAGGGATCCGCCTTGTCTCCCTGTGCGGGAATAAAATATTCCCTCCCCGGCAGCACTTCGCGGACAGAGCTTACAAGTCCCGAAACCCTGCGTATGGAGTCGATGATGATATTGTTGTCGTCTATGAGGATGATGTTGCTGTGCTTTCCCATTATCTCGATAACAAGATACCTTATGCACATATCCCCCATTTCGTTGCAGTGTTCAAGCTTTATCTTCAGCACGCGCTCAAGCCCGGGCTGTTCGGCGCCGAGGATCTTTGCGTTCCCGATGTGCTTTCTTAAAAGCATGCAGAAGTTCGGTGCCGTAAGCGGCGACTGCTTGTTCTCCCCTGTAAGGTAAACAAGCGGAAGCCCCGCCCCGACAGACATAAACAGTCTGTATTGATCATAATTCTTTACGGTCAGGAGCAGCTCTTCCTGCTCCGGCTGGCAGATCTTTGTGATCCTGCCTCCCGCGAGCTTTTCGTTAAGTTCCTTAACAAGAGCAGCCACCGTAATGCCGTCGAATGCCATTTTTGTTTCCTTTCAGATCCGGTATTGTGATCCGGATAAAGGGCTTTTGTTCCTACAAAGCCCGTAATATTCCCATTTTCCTGTAGTTATCGGCGATCCTTGCAAGCTCGCCGATGCACTTCTTTGTTTCCTCTTCCGTTGTCTCATGCCCGAGAGTAAGGCGCAGCGCGCCGTTTATGACCTTGTCGTCAAGACCGAGGGCCGTAAGGACATGTGACTTCCTGCCCGAAATGCTGCTGCAGGCCGACCCGCCGGAAGCGCAGATCCCTGCTGCATCGAGCATTACAAGCAGTGTGGAGGAATCACACCCCGGGAAGCTTATGTTTATATTTCCCGGCAGCCTTTTATCCTTAGAACCGTTAAGGTGTGCCTCCGGAACCGCCTCAAGTATACCGTCAAGGAACCTGTCGCGAAGTCCCGCAAGCCTTGAAGCACCGCCGTTTTCAAGCCTTTCGGCCGCCTCCTCGCAGGCCTTCCCAAAGCCCACTATTCCGGGAACGTTCAGTGTTCCCGGGCGTATCCCCTTTTCCTGCCCGCCTCCGAACATCAAAGGCTCAACTATGGCAGGGTTCTTAAGATAAAGTGCTCCAACACCCTTTGGACCGTTCAGCTTGTGCGCGCTTAAGGAAACGGCGTCGGCCCCGGTTTCCTTAACCGAAAACGGAATGCTGCCCGCTGCCTGTACGGCATCGGTATGGAACAGGGCTCCGGCTTCACGGGCAAGCGCAGAAAGCCGTCCGACCGGTTCAATTGTGCCTGTTTCATTGTTTGCGGTCATTATAGAGACTAAAAGTGTTTTTTTGGTTAACAGTTTTTCGAAATCGTTTTCGTTGATCAGCCCCTCAGAGTCAACATCAGCGTAAACAACGTCAAAGCCTTCATTTTCAAGCTGTTTGGCTGCATTCAGCACGGCAGGATGTTCTATTGCCGATGTAACGATCCTGAAATCCTTTTTGTCAAGGCGCTTTCCGGCCTTTTTCTCCCTGTTTTCAAAGGCTTTGCGGGCAATCCCGAGAACGGCGAGGTTATCGCTCTCGGTGCCTCCGGAAGTAAAAAACACTCCCGAAGGTTCGCTTCCTATCAGCTCCGCAACCTGCTTTCTTGCCTTTTTTACGGCATCAAGCGCGTATCTTGCACTGTAACAGCTTCCGTGAGGGTTTGTCTGGAAATCCGTAAGAAACGGCAGCATAGCCTCGAGTACAGTTCCCGAAACGGGTGTCGAAGCAGCATGATCAAGGTATATGCAGTTTTTTCTCTTGTTTTCTTTCATGTTATCCTTTGCCCGGGCATTTCGCCGTGTATTGGTAAAAAGCGCCGTTTAATACGCCACTTTTTTTACAGTATGCAATTTTTTTAAGTTTATGTCAAATCTATTCTTGTTTTTTTGTAAAATATATGATATATTGATTAAGTAAACGATTAAGTAAGCATAAATCGGAAATGTATTGGGAGCTATACTATGGTTTCAATGAAACAGATTGCTGAAAGATGCGGTGTTTCCGTCGCAACCGTCAGCAAAGCCTTGAACAATCACAATGATATCAGTGTCGGCACGCGTGACAGGATCGCACAGATAGCCCAGGAAATGGGCTACTATCCCAATGTTGCCGCCAGGACCTTAAAGACAAACCGTTCATACAATATCGGCGTCCTCTTTTCAGATGCCGCGCACAGCGGTCTTACCCATGATTATTTCTCTGCTGTGCTTGAAAGCTTTAAGAATGAAGCGGAAAGCCACGGCTACGATATCACCTTTATCAATACAAACGATACCTCGATGTCATATCTCGAGCGCTGCAGGCAGCGCTGCTTTGACGGCGTTGTCATAGCCTGCATCGACTTTACAAAGCCGGGTGCGATCGAGCTCATGAATGCAGACATTCCCACCGTGACCATCGACTATAACTCAAATTTCTGTTCCTCCGTCACCTCCGACAACCAGAGCGGTATCGCCGCCCTTGTTGAGTATGTGATCCAGCAGGGACATAAGCGCATAGCATACGTACACGGCGATTCGGCTTCTGCCGTAACAAAGACGCGTCTTGCTGGCTTCTACAGGACTCTTGCGGACCATAACATCACCATTCCCAACGAATACGTCTGCGCTTCAAGATACCTTGATGTTCCTCTTGCAAGACACTTCACAGAGGTACTCCTTAAGCTCAAGATCCCGCCCACATGCATCCTCTATCCGGACGACACGGCACTCATCGGCGGTTCAAACTGCATCCGCGAGATGGGTCTTAAGATCCCGGATGATGTATCCATAGCAGGTTTTGACGGTCTTAAGGTTTCAAGATACCTCGATCCGAAGATCGCAACATACAGACAGAATACAACACAGATAGGCAGCCGTGCCGCAACGCAGCTCATCAGCCAGATAGAAAACCCGAAGACCACTCTGATCGAGCGCATTGTCATAAGCGGTTCCCTCATAACCGGCGAATCGGTAACACCTCCGAAAAAAATCCGTTGACATCAAAAATAGATGATGTTATTATAGTGTCGCTGTGAACGAATCACAGACATAAGTTTTTTTGGAGGAAACAAAATGAAAGGTACTGTTAAGTGGTTCAACGCTCAGAAGGGCTTCGGCTTCATCATCGGAGAAGACGGCAACGATATTTTCGTTCACTACTCCGGACTGAATCAGGAAGGTTTCAAGACTCTTGACGACGGTCAGCAGGTTGAATATGAAACCACACAGGGTCCTAAAGGACTTCAGGCGATTAACGTAACAAAAATCTGATCCGGACTAATCCAGTGTACCTTTTTCACATACCTGCTTTTCGCAAAGTTATGAAATAAGCTATATTGTATTAAAGAAACGGAATAAAAGGCCACGGGTAACCTGTGGCTTTTTATATTTTTCCGGGGTTTACCGGAGGTTTTCATCAAGGAAAACAAAAATATGGGAGGTAACTATGAAAACAACAACAGAGTCTTTTGGGGTCACAAAAGACGGTGCAAAAGCAACACTCTTCACTTTCACCAACGACAACGGCATGTCCGTTTCCGTTACCGATTTCGGTGCAAATGTGGTTAAGATCTGTGTTCCGGATAAGAACGGCAATATTGCGGATGTTGCTCTCGGCTTTGATGACGTCAAAGGCTACGAGACCAACGAAAACTATCTCGGTGCCCTTGTAGGCCGTTACGCAAACCGTATCGGCGGCGCTAAGTTCACGCTTAACGGAACAACGTACGAGGTCGACAAGACCAACGGCAACAACTGTCTTCACGGCGGTTTCAAGCCCTACGGCGCCATGATGCACGAATACGAGCTTAACGAGGACGAGGACTCTGCAGGCGTTACTTTCTCGAGGCTTTCTCCCGGCATGGAACAGGGCTTCCCCGGAAACCTTGATTACAGCGTAACATATACACTCACAAATGATAACGAGTTCATAATCGAATACTTTGCGGTTTCGGACAAGGACACGATCTTAAACCTTACAAACCACACCTACTTCAACCTTGCGGGTGAGGCTTCCGGCTCGGTTTACGACCATCTTGTATGGATCGATTCCGACAGCTACACTCCTACCGATGCAGAGCTTATCCCTACCGGCGTTGTAGCTCCCGTCGAAGGCACGCCCCTTGATTTCAGGACAGAGAAGCCCATCGGCCGCGATATAGATGCCGATCATATCGACCTTAAGAATGCCGGCGGCTTTGACCAGAACTATGCTCTTAAGACAACACCCGGGGATGCCACCCTTGTCGCAACCCTTAAGGATCCTGCATCAGGCAGGAAAATGGAGGTATATACGGACCTTCCCGGCATCCAGTTCTATGCGGGCAACTTCCTTGATACCAAGAACGGCAAGGGAGGACACGACTACGGCCGCCGCGAGGGAGTATGCTTCGAATCACAGTTTTTCCCGAATTCCTGCAATATTCCCGCATTCCCCTGGAAGCCCTTAAAGGCAGACGAAGAGTTCAACTCCATCACCGTTTATAAATTCATCAGCGAATGATCATTCTTCACCGGGCTTGTGCCCTGCGGAAAAGCTTTCGTCCGCGGAGCCGGCTCCTCCTTCAAAAAAGCCGTGAAAGCGCTGTTTTGGGCGTTTTCACGGCTTTTATATCTGTTTTTTCGTGATGTCTTTTCGTCCGGCTTATCTGCCGGGTTTTCGGATAGTTGTTCTTCCGTCCGGCTTATCTGCGGATTATCAGATCCTTGTTCTTTCGTTAAGTTTCTTGCCCTTGGGCCAGCATACGGTGTAAGCGACCTTCAGTTCTTCCGCCTCGCCCGGCTTTGCCGTGATGTTCCACTTGATGATACCGGTCTCTTCTTCCCTTTCTCCGTTTGAAAGCTCCGTGATATCAACATCGATACTCTTATCCGTCGAAACCGGAACACTGTCTTTGACAAGCACCTTAAGCTCGTTATCGGAGGTGTTGCGGAGTCTGATCTTATACTCGCACTGTTTCTTCTTCTGTCCCCTAAGAAGTACATCCGAGATCTTCACAGGGCTCTCTTTTCTTGATATGTTGATGCGTTCGTCGGCTCCGAGCGACAGCTCGAATTCATTCTCATCCGTCTCCGGGTCCACGAATACTTCGCCTGCGAAGGCGTCACGCACATAGATCTTCGCGTTTGCCGCAGGGAAAGGCCAGTCTTCTGTTTTTACAACGGCACTTAAGTATGCCTTGTCGTTTACCGAAGGCACCGTCAGAAGCCTGTATTCCGCAGGTATCTCAAAACGGCTGAGTTCTGCCATGTTGCCTTCGCTTCCGTGAAGGATGTCCTTTGTTCCCGGAAGCTCGAATACGGTCATGGTCTCTGAACTTTCAACCGTTGCCTGAGGCATGCAGGCACTGTACACCATAGCTTCTTCACAGACTTCATCCGGTGCAGCGCCGCATTCGGCATCCTCGAGCATATTCACGCTCATCTTGCCCCTTGCGGCTGCCAAGCGCGGTACCCTGATATTCTCCATGATGCCAAGTTCTTTCCGTCTTACCTTCGGAAGGTCGTTCGATACGGAAGGATTTCCGGTGTACAGCAGAGTGCTAACCCCGGCCCAGTCCTCGCGCGTTCCCTGGTTTATCCTTGCCTTCATGATGATGCAGAGCGGCTCCTTGTCGGTATTATAGCGAACCTCGTAAAGAGGGAACCAGTTTGCGGAAAATTCCACATATCGTACTTCAAAGGCATATTCTCCCGCAGTTTCCGCAATAAGCTCCGCCTTAATGACATTCTCGCGCTCTGCGGCCTGGTGCTTTGCAAGTTCCTCGCCTAAGAGCCGTTTTTCTTCCTCAAGATCGTTTATCTTGCCATAGAGCGCAAGAAGCTGTCCCGGCAGCTCCGTCATGCATCTTTCCTGAGCTTCAACACTTATATCCTTTCGGTTTTGGAAATTGGCGTTGCTCTTGCGGAGCGCCATCATCTCTTTTAAGGTCTGGAGCTTAAAATCGACTGTTGCGATCTTCTTTTCGACTTCCCGTGTCGCGCCTCTTTCCTCCTCCGATACGGAAGCAGCGCTTACATAATTGATGTCCGCCGTAACAACATTCCCGGAGAGCAGCAGCCTTATGCTGTTTAAGTCCGTCGTTTCCGTCAGCCCCGTAATATAGACGGTGTTGGTCCCGGCATTGAGCGAAACCGTTCCCCTGCGTGTAACAAGTGCGCTGTTCCTGTAGATCTGTACCTTTGTAGCTTTTGATGCTGCCATGTTTTGCCTCCCAATATACCTTATTTCGCGCATGTAACCCGATACCGCCTTCACCCGGCTTGGCACATGCGCCATGATCATATTATATCACTCATTGCCTGCCATCTTCAACTGTGCTTCGACAAGGCCGTAATATATTCCCTTCTTTTCAAGTAGCTCGTTATGCGTACCCATCTCGGCGATACCGTGTTTGTCAACAACGATCAGCCTGTCAGCGTTTCGAAGGGTCGAAAGCCTGTGGGCTATCGCAAAGGTCGTCCTTCCCTCAACAAGCCTCGAAAGAGCCTGTTGGATAAGGAATTCACTCTCCGTATCAAGTGCCGATGTTGCTTCGTCCATTATCAAAAGCTTTGGATCGTTAAGTATGGCTCTTGCGATGGATATCCTCTGCCGTTCTCCGCCCGAAAGGCTGTAGCCGTGCTCTCCCACGTATGTATTGTAGCCGTCCGGCGTCTTGCAGATGAAATCATGCGCGTTTGCCGCTTTCGAAGCCCTTATTATCTCTTCAAATGTTGCATCCGGCTTGGCATAACGGATATTGTCGAGGATCGTTCCGGAGAACAGAAAGGTCTCCTGAAGCACGACGCCTATCTGTGAATGGAGGCATTCCACATCGATATCCTTTATATCTATGCCGTCTATGGTTATCCTGCCCCTGTCAACATCATAAAGACGCATGATAAGGTTGATTATTGTTGATTTGCCGGCCCCCGACTCCCCGACAAACCCGATCATCTCACCC
>JAEEGQ010000045.1 GCA_016280395.1 Lachnospiraceae bacterium
ATCTTTCCTGCCGCAAGCGCGAAACGCACCGCAATGAGATAAAATGCGGAAAGCTGTGCAGTATAAGCCTTTGTGCTCGCTACGGCGATCTCGGGGCCGGCATGTGTATAAAGCACATGGTCGGACTCCCTCGCGATGGAGCTTCCCTTTACATTAACGATGGCAAGCGTCTTCGCGTGTCTTTCTCTTGAAAGTCTGAGCGCCGCAAGAGTGTCCGCGGTCTCTCCAGACTGTGAAACAACGATCACGAGAGTCTTTTCGTCGAGGATTGGATCCTCATATCTGAATTCGGACGCAACTTCAACGGTCACAGGGATCCTTAGCATCCTTTCGATAAGGACACGTCCCATGAGTCCCGCATGCATTGCTGTGCCGCATGCCGTGATGATGATCCTGTTTGCGTTTAAGAAAAGCTCGTCGGGGATCTGGTCGCCGGAAAAGTCGGGGATCAGGTATTCGCCGTGTCTGATCCTGGGCTCTATCGTCCTCTTTATGGCCTCGGGCTGCTCATGGATCTCCTTTAACATGTAGTGCTTGAAGCCATTCTTCTGCGCTGCCGACATATCCCAGTTTACGGAAAGGATGGTCGGGCTTATCACAGTGCCGTAAAGATCCGTAACGGTAATGGAATTCTTTGTGAGTTTTGCTATGTGCATCTCAGGAAGCACGAAATATTCCTTGGAATACTTTAAGAGCGCCACCATATCGGATGCTATAACGCTGCCCTCTTCAGACATGCAGGCTACAAGGGGGCTTCCCTTACGTATGCAGTAGATCACGTCCTTCTGATCCGCAAACATTATGCAGAAAGCATAGGCTCCCGTGAGACGTTTTGCCGCTTCGGATATTGCCTTGTAAGGATCTCCCGTATAAAGGGAATCTATGAGCATCGCAGCAACTTCGGTATCCGTCTGTGACTTGGGTGTCCTTCCGGTAGCTTTCAGTTCCTCTGTGAGCTCATGATAGTTTTCGATGATACCGTTGTGGATGAGCGTTACCATGCCGCAGGAATGCGGGTGGGCATTGTCTCTTGATACACCGCCGTGCGTTGCCCATCTGGTATGACCTATTCCGCATGATGACTGAAGATCGGCGGGAACAAGGTTCCTCAGCATCTGAACCTTTCCCACTTCCTTTACCACTTCGATGCCGTTGTCGGTAAAGCATGCAATGCCTGCCGAATCATAGCCTCTGTATTCAAGCTCCGACAGGCCGTCTATGAGGACCTGCTTCGCGTCAAGATATCCCGAATAGCCGATTATTCCGCACATTTATCTTTCCTCCGTAACTTCTCTTAAAAATCTGTCCGCAAGCTCGGGCCAGATCGTACAGTCATCCTGTATCTCAATGCCTGCGGGATAGCTTGTTTCCGCGTTTGCAAGCGACAGCCCGTGTCCTCCGAACGGGAAGATGTGGACTTCGGCGGTCACATTTTTATCTTTAAGCGCCAGCGCATAAAGCAAAGTGTTTTGCACAGGAACACTGCCGTCGGCCCATGTATGCCACAGAAAAGTGGGCGGAGTGTCCGCGTTAACTCTGTTCTCAAGTGAAAGATGCTCCTGAAGCTCCTCACTCTTCTTGGAACCCATGAGATTGTCAATGGAGCCGCGATGCGCCCATTTTCCCGATGAGATCACGGGGTAACAGAGCACGCAGGCATCGGGCCTGCATTCATTCTTTTTAGCTCCCAAAGCCTTTAAGACCGCTTCGTTTTCATGATCCACGGAAACATTTGCCGCAAGATGACCACCTGCGGAAAAGCCCATGATCGTGATCTTTTTGGGGTCGATATGCCATTCTTCGGCATTTTCCCGGATATACTTTATCGAAGCGAGCGCCTGAGTGAGCGCCGTGGGATATTCCGCGCCTGTGGGCGAACAGGAATAGTCGAGCACAAAGGTCTGGTAGCCCATGCCGGAAAACTTAAGAGCCACAGGCTCTGCCTCTCTTTCGGATGTGTACTGGTACGCGCCGCCCGGACATACAAGAATCGCCGGTCTTTTTCTGTCCTTGTCAAAGGAATCGTAATAGTCATGGATGTAACACGTAAGAAGCGCGGTATACGAACCCGCAGTTATCTCTTTCTTTAAGATCTGCATTGCTTTCCTCCATCTCAATCTCATATATGTTAACGTCCCTTTTGTTTCCAAAATGGTCCGAAAAAACATCCTGTTTTACAAAAACGCCCTGTAAAGGATCTGTGCCACATTTTCCCGTAACGGTCAGGAAGTCTTTAATGTCGCCGAACGAAACGATACGTGTCTTTGCGTCCACAGCCCTTTCGGAGATCACCGTATCTGTGACAGTGAGTTTCCCACTCTCAAGCCCAAACGTAACATTTCTTGCGACACGTGTGACATAAGAGATGTCATAAGCGGATGTCATATCGATCGCGATCTCTGCCGTTTCTTCGTTCTGTCCTTCGGAAATACCGTGCCTCACGACCGAAAAGCTGTCGGCCCTGTGCTCTTTTCCCGCTTTCTGCCCCTGTCCGTCTATCACAGGAAGCGAATGCCCCAAAGAAGAACAGCAAAGGATCCCATACCGCCCGTCTCCGAAATAGTCACGGGTATATTCTCCTGCGCCAAGGTCCGCCGAAATGACTTTGTTTTCGGCAAAGTAGATAAAATGCCCCACATCGTTGTGGTTATGCGGTTCGTCGTTGGATCCGCCTTTTATCGCAAGTCCGCAGGAGTTTTCACTTTCCGCTATGAGCCACTCCGCTTTTTCCAGAAAGTCCACGCGGCTTTCGGGAAGCTTCGTCTCTTCTGTGTCTCCAAAGCC
>JAEEGQ010000046.1 GCA_016280395.1 Lachnospiraceae bacterium
CCGACCGTTACGTCTTCGCCCACACCTACCGGTATTGCGAACGAAACCTACTACGAGGTCAAATTCGCGAACCTTAACGGTACCTCAGACACCGATATCAAAAAGACGCGTCTGCCGGAAACCGTCATGGTTACCGAGGGGACGGCCATAAGCGCGCTTACGACCCCTTCAAGGCAAAACAGCGTATTTCTCGGGTGGACCTATGACGCAGCCGGCTTAAAGCATGCGGACAGCGAGGACAAGGTCACAAAGAATATGACACTTTATCCGCGATTCGGCAACAAGGAAGGCATGGACGGCACATTCCATCTTAACTATGTTGCCGTTAAGGATACAAAGATAAAGAGGCCTGTTGTCGTTGCGGGAATGGAGCTTTCCGAAGAGGAGATAAAGGCCCTTATAACCTTAAGAAACACATCTCTTGACGAGGAAGTGCCTTTCAGACTTGTCTTAAAGGAAGAAGACCCGGCAGAGACAGGTATGACTTCGCAGACGGGGCGTGCAGGCTCCGTTTCGCCGGAGGATATTGAAAAACTTAAAGAATACGGCCTTGACGGTCTCGGCATCGAGTCCTCGACTGCAAAAGAGCTTAAGGAACGCTACGGCTTAAAAGCCGGTGACAGCCTTGAGCGTTATTGGCGTGAGGATGTGGGACTTGATATAGAGACGGTCCTCTTCCTTCAGCAGATAGTCGAGAATTACGAGGCAATGCTCGCAACAACGGCAGAATATTATGTTCTGCCCGCAGACGGCGGGTTTGAGCCCGGAACGCTTTACAGCGTGGTGATAAAGAGCACCGAAAGGCTGCGTTTCGTTTATAACGATACTCTTACGGGCGCTTCCGTCGTCAAGTTCAATTTCTCTCTTTACGAGGAACCCGTAAACAACCTTATCACAAAGGACGGCATCATCTACATCCCCGCAAACCGTGTATTCGGCGTCGTTGTTACGGGCGGCGTTTACAGCCTTGCAACCGATGAGCAGGGGAATCCCATAGAAGACGGTGCCGACAGCGGCGTCCTCGATTACGACGGCACCCTGAAGGCAGGCGATACCGTTGCGGTCTATACCGGCGAGCTTAATTCGGACGGCACCGTAAAGAGCGGTGAGATCGCATATTTCAACATCACAAAGGTAGTGGGCGAAGGCAAGTATGAATACGAGCGTTCGCAGTTTGAAGATGTCATCTTTATCCCTGATGTCATCCCGGTTAAGGACGACGGCACCTTTGATGACGGAAAATGCGTCATCGCTGCGGCAGAGCTTGATTTTACCAAGCCTTACCATGCACAGTTAAAGCTTAACAAAGATACAAAGGTCGAGCCCGGTGACTTTATCGCATTCTACACCGGAGACCTTGCAAATGCGGCAACAATGCAGTCCACAGGCTACGGGCGCATCACATCGGTAACGGCAAACGGTGCATCTCTTTCGGTAGAGTATGTTAAAGCAGAACAGAAAGAGATCATGGAGGCCATGAAGATAGCCACAGGCTACAAAGAGACCGACATTCCCATGACCGAGGAGAACGCGAAGAGCCTTCGCGAGAAGATGCAGAAACAGGTAGAGGAGAGCGGGTATGCCGAGCAGGCTTCGCAGTTTGTGATCTCGCTTCTTACCGACGACAAGTTCGATCCCGAGACATCCGAATATGCGGACGAGATCAAAAACCTCAAATTCCTGTCGAAAGACGGAAATCCGATGTCTGTCGGCGAAGTAAGGAAGCTTGCGGATGGCGCAAAGAAGGTCAAGGTTTCCGACCCTGTCGTAAACTTCGGCTTCAGCATCACGCTCCAGCACTTTACAGGCAAGGGCTTAAGAGCGGAATTCACAGTATCCCTTACCATCGAGATCGAGCTTAACTCCGTGGGTTCCACCACAAACAAGATAGAGATCGGTCTCATGGCGGGCTTTGAACAGGAGATCATCCTCGGACTCTCCTTAAAGTCCAGCAGTGAGTGGAAATGGTATGCATTTATCCCCGTCCTTCAGGAGATCAACCTTGAGGCATCCTTCAGGGCAGGTACATTCTCGGGCTTCGGCGTTATCGCTACTGTTCAGACAAAGGCCGATAACGAAAGCGAAGACAAGGAGTGGGGCGATCTTATAAGCACCACGAACGGCAGCCTTACAAAAGAAGCGGGCGGCCTTGCAAAGCTTGGTGAAAAGCTTGAAACCCTGAGCAACAGCCTTGATATCCTTGAAAACGGCACGAGCTACAACAAGGAAGGCAAGGAAAAGGGAGGACGCAAGGACGGTGATGATGACGGCGGAAGCCAGGGCCTTTCCACAGGCGGCGGCCTTGCGGATAAATACTCCGGAATGCTCGAAAGCGATGCCGAGTATATCTATCTTGTAAAACAGGAGCTGTTTACGCTTTCGGCGCATCCGGACCCGTTCTGCCTGATAGAGTTCAGTCTTGAGGCGGATTTCGTTGTATCCATGAAGATCAACGCAATGATCGGCATAAGCATCTCTTACGGCAACGCAAAGCAGTACTGCTATAACATAAAGGTATTTGCAAGAAAGTCAACATCAACAAATGAAGATATAGAGACGCCGAACTTCCGTACCGACTTCTTTGCTTTCGGTATGGTGGGCTTCAGGGTAGGCGTGCTCCTTGATGTAAGAGTCGGCCTTATCAGCACAAAGATGGCTTCCATCGGTGTTACCGCAGAGGTCGGTATCTATGCGGAGCTTTACGGTTTCCTGTATGTTTACTACGCATGGGAGTCCGGAAAGGGCTCGGAATGGGGCGCAATGGGCTCACTGCTCTTCGAAGTGGGTGCATACCTCGAGATAAACTTTGTGGCACAGCTCGGAGACGGAAAACTCAGCAAGGCAATAGAGCTCTACGCCAACAAATGGCCTTTTGTACAGCTTGGAGCGGTCGCGGTACCTCTTGATTTCGAGATAGAAAAGAACAGTGACGACCTCGATATAGAATTTGAAGCAGGAAAGACCACCATGAAGGTTCCTAAAGACCTCTTCAAGATGAACATGATGGCACTAGAGAGCGGCGAAGTTGAGGCCGAGGACTGTGACTCGGTAGAAAAGGGTGAGGAAAGCTACAGGTTCACCATTAACGGCAGAGAGTACATCCAGTACAGCGAGGAACATTTCAAGGTCGAGTGCTTCGACCTTACGGGTGAGGACGGAGAGGTCACTTCAAACCATTCCTTCCAGTATCTGCCCGCAACAAACGAGATCTACGTTAAACCCGTGGACGACACAAAGGATGAATACTGGGGCATTATCGTATTTACATACCTTAATGATGCTTTCGGTTTCAACACACAGCAGTACAAGCGTACCGTAAAGGTACACTGGAAGGGCGTTCCCGCCAGCGCATCCG
>JAEEGQ010000047.1 GCA_016280395.1 Lachnospiraceae bacterium
AGTGAGTTTACGATGTTTTTCTTTCTCTTGCCCCTTGTACCGTTTGTTGCCCAGGGCTTTGAAGCGATGTTCGCTTCGCGGTCGAAAGGCTTCTCGGGATCGGGAAGGGTAACAGGCTCCATCATCTGGCCCAGCATACCGTCCGAAAGGATCATAGCGGGCATCCTGTACTGCTCTGCTTTATCGAAAGCCAGCGGCACAAAGTCCACCATTTCCTGAATAGTAGAAGGCGCAAGGACAAAGAGCTGGAAGTCACCGTGTCCGAGGGCCTTTGTTGCCTGCCAGTAGTCAGACTGCGAAGGCTGGATGCCGCCAAGGCCGGGGCCGCCGCGCTGTACGTTGATTATAAGGCAGGGAAGGTCCGAGCCCGCGATATAGGAAACGCCTTCAGATTTAAGACTTATTCCCGGGGAGCTCGAGCTAGTCATGGCGCGAACGCCGGTGGATGCTGCTCCGAGCACCATATTTATAGCGGCAACTTCAGACTCTGCCTGAAGGAACAAGCCGCCTACTTTGGGCATACGCTTTGAAAGATATGCCGATATCTCTGTCTGAGGTGTGATCGGGTAACCGAAGAAATGCCTGCAGCCCGCCTGGATAGCGGCTTCTGCTAACGCTTCGTTTCCCTTCATCAATACTTTTTCTGCCATACTGATCTCCATTCAATTCTTATTTTTCAACCGTGATCGCCACATCAGGACACATCAAGGCACAGGACACACATCCCACACAAGCCTCCTGATCGGTAATGGAGGCGGGGTGATAACCTTTAGCGTTGATATGATCCTTTGCCAGCTCCAGCAGGTTCTTCGGACATGCATTTACGCACATTCCGCAGCCCTTGCAAACAGATTCGTTAATCGTGAGCTTTGCCATTGTCTATCCTCCTGTTCGTATAATATTCTTATTTCTGTATTTTCATAACATAGTAACACACTTGTTTCCTTATTGCAAGGGGGAATTTTATCGCTTTACACCGATAAAGCGATAACACCGCAAAAAAACCCACGAAACCCACGGGGACGGTTCTCCGGGTCAAAAATGACCCGGAGAACCGTCCCCGTGGGTGACAGACACGTGGGTGACAGAATATCCAAAAACAGTATTATTCACTTTCGCCCGTTCAAGAACCGCATCTTGCCGGATACGTCCTTCTTGGGCTTGTCTCCCACGTCCACGTAACACCCCTTCAGATCGGCAGTCATCTGGGCTGCGCACTCCGGACACCACCTTCCGGATCTGATATCACAGCCGCACCTCTCGCATTTTATGAAAACAGGCGAGTTTTCCGGGATCTCAAGCATTCCGTCGCGCAGATACTGCTTGATCATAGACTCCTTAAGGCCCGTCGCCTCGCATATCTCGTACATATTCGCTGCGCCGTGCTCGTTTAAGAACTCCTTCACACGCTGCCGGTTTTCCTCGTCAATAACCCTGCATTCCTGACAATACATACTTCCAAAGCCCGGATACGTGAACAACCGCTTACACCTTAAACAGACCTCTGTTGATGCTGCCATAAGCCGCTCCTTTCCCTGTACGCATCTGTATGATGTTATATTCTACTTTCGTCCGTAAAACGCTCTTACTGCACATTTCGGATAAACGGTACCCCCGCACCGCATGAGCGGTGCAGGAGTTTCGCACCAACGGTGCGTTATCCGTTTTTACGTTTGTTTATTGGTTCTAGGTTTCGCATGTTCTTACCGTTCATCTCCAGGCGATATGAGTCGCTGAGTATGCGAGCAAGGCTCGCCTCTGCATATGTGTGATCGGAGAACATATCATACCAGGAGGCTACAGGTATCTGGGATACCAAAAGTATCGATTTGTACGGGTCTCTCGAATCGAACACTTCGAAAAGATTCCGACATTTATCGATATCAAGGCTCATCAGTCCAAAATCATCGACTACCAGAAGATCGTATGATGCCAGTTGGCTTAGTTCCTCAGGGTATGTGCCGAGTTTTTCGGCTCGTGAGAGTTCGTTTATAAGACCGCTTGCTTTATAGTATCTGGCTGTTTTGAATCTTTTCAATGCACAGATGGCAAGGGCATTTGCAAGATAGCTCTTCCCTGAACTCGTTTTTCCCGTGATGACAAGGTTCTTGCCCTGATCAACCCAGTCGCACTTTGAAAGTGTTTCTATGACATGTGTGTCAAGCTGGCGCGATGGGTCATAGATGGTGTCATCCAGATCGGCATTGGGATACTTAAGAGTAGCCTTTTTTACAAAGCGGTTGAGCTTCTTGGTATATCGGAGATCCCACTCAGCATCGACGATACGTTTGATCTTGTCATCGAATGGAAGAAGATCTGTATTGGGGTCTGCAAAGACTTTTTCAAGCTCAGCGGCCATTCCTGAGAAGCGCATGGCCTTAAGTTTGTTACAGATCTCGTATTCTTCGATGGTAAGCTGTTTTGATGTGAGGCTTTTCACTTGTATTCCTCCTTCCCGCGAAGGTTTTCATGGGTAGGAAGAACGTTTTTCGTGACAGACCGGTTACCGCCTTCGGTTCTTTCTTTGAGCAGGCGCTTAAAGTATGAATAACGGCAGGCACTGCTGTCAATGCAGGTTTTGGAAATATCCTCGATCAGCAGTTTCGACTGATCCTTGCACATGTGAAGGATCCCATTGCAGCTGTTGTAAGCCTGTTCCTCGTGCTCTGATGCCATGAGGATGCGTTCTATGAAGCTCTTTGTGTATGGCCCGATACATGCAGCCCAGCGTCTGTAATAATCACCATCCTTTGAGTTGACGTCCTTGTAATACTGATGTTCCTGCTTCATGTGTTCCGGATTTGTGATATATCGCGGAAAGTCCTTGTAAGACCTTCTGTGAGTGCATATGAGCTTGTTGTTGCGGTCGCAAATCTTTATCTCTGCGATAGTCGCCTTGATTATTGCAGGCTGGTTATAATACGTGTACAATACTGAATAATAGTGGTCATCATAAAGCAGATGGTAATTATTCGGTACGTGTGCAAAGTATTTGTAGTCACATAACATGAAGGATTCACCGGCAAGTGGCTTCATCTGTGGCTTGTCGTATCGG
>JAEEGQ010000048.1 GCA_016280395.1 Lachnospiraceae bacterium
CATACAGGTCGCATATAGCATAGAAGCGGCAGAAGACAGAGAAATCAAAAGCCTCATATCTTTTGCCGAGAAAACAGAAGGAATACAGAAACTTATTATAGTAACAAATGAGGAAGAACGTGCAATTGTAAAGAACGGAGTAACAATTGAGGTTCTTCCTGCGTACAAGTTCTTATTAGGGACAGACATAGGATAATGATAGAACCTTGTCTTCAAAACTCTTTGGCAACCGGAGGTTGTATTTGAACGAGTCATTACAGATTTTCTTTATTTATGCGGTTCTATAGAATTTGCGTCTTTTGCCTTTTCTTCCGCTTCTGAGCTGGGAAGCTGACAGGGGCGAAGCAATTGGTCCTTATATTTTTTAAAGGATTTGAAATTGTTAAATATAGTTTCCTTAGGTGCTATGTGAATAAGCTTCCAAACTTCTTGTGAAAATGGATCTTTTCCACTCTCTGATTTGAAACTGTATGGTTCTATAGTATATGAGTTTAGACGTGAGTTGAGATTATAAAAATCTTTCCCCAGATACTTTTTACAGTCAGTTATGCGGTTTTTATTCAAGAAAACGTCGTTGCAGGGTTTAATAATTTTGTACTCATACATATACGTAAGAATAGCAGCAATGAATTGGCTGGTGGTCTTTTCTAGATCCGTCTGCTTCAGTGAAGAAAAGGGTATTTTGGTATTGACCTCATCCTTTTTAGTACAGAGTAATCCCCTACGCTTCGCGTCAAACCTGTTGTAAAGATCTTCATGTAACGAGACTGTCAGAAGCTGAATCTTTTTTGTGTAGAAGGGTGAAGTGGAGCCTTCACGGGGTTCTAAATCTGTTGCAGTATCGTATAGAACCGGGTTCTGAGTTCCGAGGAAGGAAGCTTTATTCTTGCCGGTATCACTATATAATTCGCAGAAATACTGGAAATAGGGAAAAATGAACTGTCGGATGGTGTAATTTGGCATTTCGCAAAAATAAAAAATACAAAAAGATACGAATGCGCCGCGATTGATCCCCATGCTTTTGGCCATAGTATCTATATATCCGGGGTTATCATCGTCGGGGACCCTGTTGCAACAAGGTATGGTTTTCGCAGCATCCTTATATTTCCGCTTTCCTTCTTCGGTGAGGATGACTCTCTTGACCTGTTTTACTAATTGAGGATTCTTGTAAGTCAAGTACAGATTTATTCTATGAGGTTTTCCCTTATTCTGCTCTTCGTTTATTTTTCTCATTTGATCTTCCTTTCAGCTACGGGTGAAATGAATTCTTATAAAAGTATATTAGCATCACGAGGCATATATATCAACAGCAAGATAATGCGCATTACAGCAATACGTGCATTATCGTATTAATTTTTCTGTATAATCTGTCGGATCGGAATGCACTCCACCTAAAAAGGAATGTATATTGAGAGTTCTGTAATAATGCCCGATGGGAGTGAAACACACATTATCAAAAAAGGCTTGCTAATTTATGCCGCGTTCTTGTTTTCGGCGCTGTTTTTCTGTATTCTGGGTCTCGTCGACAGGGAACACCGGCCATGATCCCGCGGAATCATAAGCCGTATTATTTCTGAAATCATTTTTTTGCTACCGTTTTTTCCAGGCGATATGTAGCCAGGCATTAATCGGGCAAGCGTAGTGTTTCCACAGGAGGTGATACCTATGAGCGTGAACAAAGATAGCCTTAAAAAGCAGTTGCTAAGTAATGCGGATGTTATTGTATCTGAGATCTTTAAAGGCAATGATATCGAGCTAAGACTGGCAGCAAATGGTGGGATCAAGGTGTTGGTGGTTAACAAAAAACTGATCAAAATCGAAACGGAGCAGTGACCAATAAGATATAGCTTATTGTGTTCAACGGAAAGGAGCGAAAATGAAAATTAGAGCATGCAGGAACAATACCATTCAGATTACCGGTGAGGGTAGTGCGTTGGAAATGGTTGATAAGGCAGGAAAGCAGATTCATGTTAAGTCACTTGACCTCGAGAGGAAGTGGGTACCGAAGAGGGTTACCGCGTATCTGAAAAAGAACGGAATAAGCATTACTCACATGAAGAACGGCCAGAACGTGCTTACCGGGGAACGTGCCCAGTTGGAGACAATAGCAAGAGGCTCGGGCAGTAAGATCTTCTATTTAACGTCCCGTGACTTGTGGCGTGTTCGCCTCCCGTTAGGATTTATTTTTTCTATCTGAAGAGTGCCTAGATAAATAGAACAATTGACCGGAGCAATCGGGCTTCGGGAGACAGCCATAGGGGCTATACGGTATAGGTGATAAACCTTTGCCGGATAGCCTCTTTTCTTTTGCAAAGAGAGAGAGAACAGAATGAGTGATGATGCATTGAACGGAGTATCTTCGACTAAAAGATTTGGAGAATGCAACAAAGAAGAGAAGCTTCTTAAGTTGAAGGAGTGTGGCTTAAGTATTAAAGACCCTTCTTCCTGGACTGATGAGAACTGCGAAATGTTCAGACAGCGAAATCCGGGTTATGAAGTGGCATTCGAAGAGGCGAGCCGTGTCATACACAGCGGCGCGGACGTGGATTTCCGCAATGAACGCTTGAACCTTGTCGTGCTGCCGGCCGGGATGTACGAAAGGAAAACGAATTTCGGATATTCGGATGAGGTCGGTTACGGATACTTCAGGCTCAGAACGGGTCTCGGAGATGATGTAAGGCCGGAAGCGCCCTTTAATGTGGTCCAATTATACAACACCTTCTCGTACAGTGATGCGAAACGGCTCGATATATCAGGCTGGGATCTGAGAGATTGCAGCAATGTTGAATACCTTTTTACTAAGAACTGCACCGTGGAAGAGATCGACATGAGAGGAGTTAAGTTCCCGGTGGCAGAAGAGCGGGGATGGCTTGATAAGACAGACTTTAGAGCTATGTTTAAAGACTGCAGTAACCTTAAACGCCTCTATCTCGAAACGGGACCCAGCAACTGCATTTTTACCTGTGAAGACTATATTCAGAACCAGGGCTTAAATGATTGCTTTGAGGGCTGTAAAAATCTCGAATACGTCTATTTTGACGGCGGTCCCTTCTGGGAAGCCTACCTGCACAGGATAGTAAACGCGTCGGAAAAAAAGGTAACCATAGACGGCAAGTTTTTCATCGAAGACTGGGTGAGATACCACGGCGGGATCTGGCTTGGAGAGCCTATCTGGGGGATATTTGGGGACGAAAAAGTGGTTCCGGTTAAAGAAACCGGAAGTACGGATATAAACTTCATCGGAAAGGTAACTAAAAGTTCCATAGAAGATTACGAGGCACTTGTTGATCTTATCAATGAAAGGGATAAGTTCCTGGCAAGTGATTATGAAATGATCAAGAAATACCTGCAGGAACTTAAAGAGAATAAGGAGGTAACAGTATGAGCAATGAGAAAACTTGCATTGATGTGGTGGCTGCTGCGATCGAAAGGACCGGCGCGAACGGACAGAAAGAGTACTTCACGGCGCAGCGCGATCATGGAGAGCTTAAAGGCTTCTATGAATTCCCAGGTGGGAAGATTGAAGCCGGAGAGACAGCTGAGGATGCGGTAAGGCGCGAGATACGCGAGGAGCTTAAGGCAGAGATCGAGGTCGGGGAGCTGATCGATACGATCGATTATGACTACCCGACGTTCCATCTGCATATGAAGGTGTTTGAATGCCGTCTGATAACGGAGCGCATCACGCTTACGGAGCATATGAACGCGAAATGGCTTACTGCTGATGATTTCGACGGAATCATGTTCGCGCCCGCCGACGGTATCGTAGCCGAAGCGATTCGAAGAAAAGAGGTGGTCGGAAATGATGAGGCTTGATGCGGAACAGGCAGAGGTACTGAGAGAAACGGTGAGGATCCGTGGAGAGCAGATCCAGACGGGATTTGCGGAGCTGGATAAGGAGGTGACCTTTAGAAAAGGGGATGTCATGATGATTGGTGCGAGACCTAAGATGGGGCTTACCTCGTTATGCCTCAATATTGCCGGGAGGCTGGCCTTTGGACAGAATAAGAAGGTTGCATATTTCTGGTTTGACCGCCTGCCGGGAAGAGAAGATATCCTGGCGGAGCGCCTGACCGGGATCGCAGCGGCCGTACCGCAGAAAATGGTCCGACTTCATGAGCTGAGGCCTTATGAGCTGGAAAGGTTTGATGAGGCTGCCGGGAAGATCTGCAATGGGAATATCGCCATCGAGACGTGCGGCAGTGTCACCGTTGCTGAAATAGAGCGCCGCCTTGACAGTGATCTGAAAGGCACGGATGTGGTCATAATTGACAGCTTTCAGGGGCTTGACCTTACGCCTTATGAGGGAAACGGTCTAAGCCCTGCTAGATGCGCCGGATACGGTCTTAAGGATCTGGCGAAGAAAAAGGATGTTGCGATCATCGTGACGTACAAGGTAGGCAAGACTGTTGAAACATCCCGTGCGGATCACCGTCCAATAATGGCGCTCGATATGCGCATAGCGAATGAATACGGCGTGGATATCGCAGGCTTCCTGTACAGGGATGAGTTCTATGATTTCAGGACCTGCGAACAGGGTGTTGCGGAGTTGATAATCGAGAAGGGCACCCCCTTACCGATAAGGACAACGGTTAAGCTCAGATTCGACCGTGAGACACTGAGATTTTACGATATTGAGTAGTCTTGCGTCAGAAATAATAAAGAAAAGGAGAAAAACAATGGCAAAGGGAAAGAAAACAACAGTAAGTGGGGAAGCATCTGCTGCTACGGAAATCAACCCCAATCTGGGTCTTCTGGCAGATGATGTAGAGCATGCGACGGCTGTCATCCGCAACATCATGGTACGCAAGGCAGATTATGAGTTTTGGACTGCAGGGGAGATAGCAGAGGCTACAGGCTGCTCGGATTACGAGCGTATAATCCAGTGCATGGATTGCCTTGTTGAAGAAGAAGAGGCTGATGAAGATCTTTTCTGTGATGAGGTGGTCTGGAGGCTTACCCCTGCGGGCAGACTTCGTCAGGAACATCCTGACAATTGGGATAGTATTCTCGAAGCTAACTATATCTACCGTCTGATCAAACAGAACAGTGATTCTCCCACAGTGGAATGCGCCAGGTCTGGTTCTGGTAATGAATGGATAGGATCGGTAAGGGATGAGATCCCCGAACCTGAAGATGATGATACGATTGTGATCAGATCCATAGCGTATGATCCCCTGGCAGATGATAACATTTCCCTTCTGTTGGCAGATAAGAAGAAAGCGTGGGAGCCGGAAGGAACGCTGCGTCAGGCGCTTGTCCTGCCGCAGTGGATGACGTCAGGAACTCTTAAGCATGATGTCGAGAAGGGAGCGTATCCTTTTAAGAGTCTGCTGAAAATGGATGATACTGATCTTCGCAGTCGCGTAGTGCTCATCAGAGTTCCTAACCATGAGTACGGCTATATGGCGGCTGCGTATATCGCATCAGAGCAGAATGCTGTAGATGGGATAGGTCCGGATGAATATGATGACTCCGTGAGCATCGAGCTTGAAAAATACGAACCTTCGGAGAATCCTACGATAAACAATCTGCTTCCGATTGTCACGACCGGGGAGCTGATATGTTCAAGAGTCCAGGATGTAGGCGTTGGCTTTGGACCTATGAACATGAACGGAGTTGTAAATAACACGATTAAAACGCCGTACTGGTTAGAACATGACGGGTCTATCATAATCCTCAACAGCTCCGGTTTCGACGGATTCTATGTTCTTAATGATGATACGCTATCGGATGCAATTGGCAAAGTCATAAATAACAAGAGACATATATATGTTATAGCCGTTGAACCTGTGTGCAATCTCCACGACGAAGAGGATGAAGAGGAAATGTATGTACCGGCCGCAAATGCTGGATTTCTTAAGGCGCTTGTGAAATACAATGCATCCTCATTTGATGTCGCACCTATGGATGATGATGAATACCTTGATACGATTCTTACAGGGCTTTGTAAGAAACACGGTCTTATGATCCCGGAGGATTATCCCAGAAAAGACCTTATTATGAGCCTTAAGAGAGTGATGTACGACATGCGCGCTGAATTCCTCAACCAGCTCCTTTTCCGTGAGGCGGAGAGAGCCAAGGAGCCTAAGGCACTCAGCATGGAGCTTTTAAAACTTCTCGGACGTCTTCGTGCTGGGGATTCTAAAAGATTAAAAGGCTGGGATCTTCTGAACTCCCTTGAAGGTATGGATGATGTCGATGGAGTCAAAGAACAGATCCGTAGTCTCGTGAATGCGATGAAGCTCAATAAAGCGAGAATGAAAAAGGGCCTCAAATGCGAACCGATCGTGGCATGCATGTTCGCCGGTGCGCCGGGTACGGCCAAGACTACGGTGGCACAGGCTTTAGGCGATATTCTTGCGGAAGAGCAGCTCTTACCCGGCGGACGTTTTAATTCCATAAGCGGCAGCGGCCTGCAAGCGGCCTATGTCGGGCAGACCAGTATGAAAGTAAGATCTCTTGCCGAGAACTCGGATTGTTTGCTCATCGATGAGTGTTATTCTCTCAGCCAGAGCATGGAATATAAGAGTCCCTACGCGGCCGAAGCTCTTGCCGAGTTATGCCTGCTTATGACCGAGGCAGCAGAGAACGGGAGCAAGCTCTTCATCTTTGCCGGCTATGGCGGTTCCGATTCGACTGATGATAACAATCTCATGAAGACGTTCCTTAATTCGAACCCCGGTATCAAGAGCCGTATTTCATCAGTCATTAACTTCCCGTCTTACGATGCGGCAGCCATGTCGAGAATCTTCATGAAGATCTGTGGCAACAACGGCTATTCATTTGCTGGTGATGAGGCGGAGGGATTAAGAGCAGATGTTGAAACATATTTCAAGGAAAGAACCGGAGACCCTTCCTTTGGAAACGGGCGTGAGGCAAGAAATCTTGTGAGCGAAGCGATGCGCATACATTCAAAAGTGACGGATGGCAAGGGCCTTGATGAGATCACGGAGGAGGAACTTACGACCATCAGCGTGGATGACGTCCGCAAAGCGATCGATTCGCTTAAGAAGATGGAACTGACCCGCACAGGAAAGGGCGCAAGAAAGATCAGTCTGATAGGATAAAGAGCTTTATTATATCGGCAGAAAAACACCGCGGGCATCTGTACCGCGGGAGGCTGCTGGGTAAAAATGAAAGGAGAAATAATTATGACTATAGTACCTACAGTAAAATTTAACGGGGATGCATACAGTGACGTCTTTTCTACTTTGATTAACCAGGGTATAGTAATAGTACAGGGCACCATCACCTCGGAGCTGGCGATGAGTGTGAACGCTCAGCTGCTCTATCTGGATTCTCAGGGCACCGGTCCGATCGAGATGTACATCGATTCACCCGGCGGCAGCATTTCCGCAGGGCTTTCCATCATAGATATGATGGGAA
>JAEEGQ010000049.1 GCA_016280395.1 Lachnospiraceae bacterium
GCCGGCGATGCAGCCGAAGTCCTCGAGAACATCGATGACGAAGAGCAGAGGGAGAAACTCCTTGGTCTCATGGACCAGGAAGCCGCCGATGATGTACGACTCATCTCATCGTATGATGATGATGAGATCGGAAGCATGATGACGACAAACTTCGTCACGATCCCCGAAAATTTTACGATAAAGCAGGCCATGAGATCGCTCGTGGCTCAGGCTGAAGAAAATGACAACATCATGACGCTGTATGTTACCGATAAGGAGGGAAAATACAGCGGCGCGATAGAACTAAGGGATCTTGTGGTTGCGCGCGCGGATGTGCCGCTTGAGGACATCATAAGCCGTAATTACCCTCATGTGTACGACCATGAGAAGATAACCGAAAACATCGAAAGCCTGAAGGATTACGCTGAGGACTCCATCCCGGTGCTCAATGAAAAAGATGAGATACTGGGCGTTATCACGGCGCAGGATATCACGGAAGCCATTGACGAAGCGATGGCTGAGGACTATGCAAAGCTGGCAGGTCTTACTGCGGAAGAGGATTTAAACGAAAAGCTTGCCGACAGTGTGAAAAAGAGGATTCCATGGCTGATATTGCTGCTTTTCCTTGGAATCGGCGTTTCGACTGTGGTAGGTGTGTTTGAGGGCGTTGTTGCTCAGATCGCGATCGTTATGTGTTTCCAGTCGCTGATACTGGATATGGCGGGAAATGTGGGAACGCAGTCTCTTGCCGTTACGATACGTGTGCTGATGGACGAGGGCGCGAGTGGCGCGGAAAAGATCAAGTTTGTTTTCAAGGAGATGCTGATCGGCGCGACAAACGGTGCAATACTTGGAAGTGCAGCAATCTGTTTCGTAGGGCTTTATCTGCATTTCCTGAAGGGGTACATCTGGTTCAAGGCTTTTGAGATATCGGGCTGTGTGGGGCTTGCGCTGCTTCTTGCGATGATAGTGTCGAGTCTTATGGGAACTCTTATACCCATGTTTTTCCATAAGATCAAGGTGGATCCTGCGGTGGCTTCGGGGCCGCTCATCACGACGGTGAACGATCTGGTCGCGGTAGTGACGTATTATGGGCTTGCGTCGCTGTTGCTCGCCGGGAGGATATAGAAGATAATATAAAAGTGTAGGGCGCTCCCGGTTGGGAGCGTCTTTTTGTGTGATGCGCAGAATGTGCATCGCGTGGCCCGGGCGGCCTGTTGACCTTGGGAAGCATTTGGCTGACGCTTCGTGCAGAGATTCTAATGCGTGGGTACAAGCCTTAAAGCAGTCACGGCGTCGAGGACTCGCTTCGCTCAGACAAACTCGACGTCGTGACTTGGCTTGTCCTGCCACGCAAAGAATCTCTAGCACTTGGTCAGAGAATGTTCCCAAGGTACAGGCTCGCCCGGGCCGTGGAGCACAGTCTGCTTCTCGCAGGGGAAAAACGGGGTGGTCGCTTGATTTGATAATTATAATGCTTGTAAAAATAAACATTATATGATATGATGTGTATAAATACAGACATTATGGAGAGCAATATGGGTAAGAGAAAAGCGCTTGTATATCCGCAGGCAGAGAAAAAACTGAAGATTGTCGGGGAACAGATTAAGTTAGCGAGATTAAGGCGGCATCTGACTGAACTGGATGTTGCAGAAAGGGCAAGGATAGGGCGGTCATCTGTCATACAGATAGAGAAAGGAGCACCCTCGGTATCGATGGGGATATACCTTGCCGTGTTAAGTGTTCTGGGGTTACAAGATGATATTTTGCTACTTGCAAGGGATGATGTTATGGGCAGGACGTTCCAGGACTTGGAGTTGAAGACTCCGAGAAGAGGTAAAAAGCATGAAACAAAACCGGAATGAAATATATGTATATGCGGGATGGGAAGAAGACAAAAAAATCGGAACTATATACTCGAATGTGATAAATGGGGAGGAAGTAGTTTCTTTTGAGTATGATCCCGGTTGGCTTGGTATTCATCCTGAACTAGTGCTTGACCCTGAAATCCCTTTGTCGCCATATCGCGAGTATTCAAAAGACAAAATGCTTTTCGGAGCTTTTACGGATTCTTGTCCCGACAGGTGGGGAAGAAAGCTGATCGAACGAAGAGAAGCTGAATACGCATCACGGGAGGGAAGAAGTCCGAGGAAATTTTTTGAAACTGACTATTTACTAGCGGTACAGGATTCGTGTCGAAATGGGGGATTAAGGTACACAACGGCTGATGATACAGAATTTGTCAGTCATGATGATCTGCCAATTCCGCCTATCACCAGTATCAGAGAACTTGAGCAGATTTCCTTGGGATATGAAAGTAATAGGGATAACCGGTGGGTTGAGAGATTGGTTTATCCGGGCTCATCACTTGGAGGCGCACGACCGAAATCGAATGTGACTGATGTTGACGGTACATTATGGATAGCCTAGTTCCCATCAAGGCTTGATGATTACGATGTTGGCGCGTGGGAAAAAGTGGTTCATGATTTGGCAGGTATGTGTGGCATAAATGTGCCTGCATCAAAAACCTGTAAATATAGCGAACTCGGGAGTACATTTTTGGTAAAAAGATTTGACAGAGAATATACTGAAGGCACTAATCGTATTCATTTTGCTTCGGGAATGACCATGCTTGGATTACGTGACGGAAAAACTGATGGGACGAGTTTCATTGACCTGGCGGAAATTATAGATCGGATCTCGTGCAATCCTTCCGAGGATCTTACGGAGTTGTTTCGTAGAGTGGTTTTTGATATTGCGGTGTCTAATCAAGATGATCATCTCAGAAATCATGGATTTTTACTTACTGAAAGGGGATGGCGTCTTTCGCCGGCATATGATATCAACCCTGTTAATAATGCAAGGCATCTTTCGCTGTATATTGATATGGATGATGGGATCAGATCGTTTGAAAAGGCTTTGAGTACTTGTGAGTTTTACCATCTGGGCATCGAGGCGGCAAAAGAGATCATAGGACGGACTGCTGAAACCGTGGCGGGAACGTGGCAAAAACTGGCCGACAGGTATGAGATTAAGAAAGCTGAGCAAAGGTATATGGCATCGGCGTTTGAAATGGCGAAGGAATACAAGGCGCTCCCTTGATAGGGAGCGTTTTTCTGTGTGATGCGCAGATTGTGCATCGCGTGGCTCGGTCAGAGAATGTTCCCAGGGTACAGGCTCGCCCGGGCCGTGGAGCACAGTCTGCTTCTCGCACGGGAAAAACGCGGTGGTCGCTGGGGGCACACGGTGATTTTACGCTGGGAGCGTAAGACTTTAGGGGGCTCAAAAGATATAATTATTTTCCATGGGGCATGATAGAAATGTGGTATAATAAATTACCAACGATAAAACTCAAAAAGAAGAAGGAAAATGAATATAACTCCGAAAACGTGCCATCCGGAGATAGTGATGACGATATCGGAAGGTGAGAGGACATCGGTTTATCTGGCTTCGGATGAAAACGGCGACCCTTTGATCTTCAAGACGATCAAGGGGAATGACAAAAGAAAATTGTATGAGGCTCTATCGCGGTGTGAAAGTGCCTACTTTCCCAAAATAATAGAATGCAGGTTTGAGAACGGAGATACTTGCGTTATTGAGGAGTATATAGAGGGGAAAACCTTGGATAAGGTTATTTCAGAGGGACTTTCTTTCAAAGACGCCATGTCTGTGATAAGACAGCTTATGGAAGCAGTCGGGACACTGCATTCTATGGATCCGCCTCTTCTTCACCGTGATATAAAGCCTGAAAACATACTGATAACTCCTGAGGGCGTTTTGAAACTCATTGATTTTGAGGCATCCCGGGAATACAAAAAAGAGGACAAAGAGCAGGATACGATCCTTCTTGGGACGCGTGGATATGCCGCACCGGAACAGTTCGGGTACAATCAGACAGATGAGCGTTCGGACGTGTATTCTGTAGGGATAGTCTGTAATCAGATAATGAACGCTGTTGCCGATGGTAAAAGCAGAAGGGATAGGATCTGCAAAGTATTTACCAAAGCAACAATGTTTGATCCCAAAGAACGGTATGAAAGCGTCGACAAAATGTATGCCGATTTTTCGAGGAGGGAAAAAACGGTATGCGACAAGTGGCATATTATTATACCTGTATGCTGTCTGATCATAGTTTTCGTGGGGCTCGGAACTTGGTTCGCTTTATCACATAACGCTTCTCTTTCAAACCCGGAACAGGTCACTTTTTTCGACATGCAGGTAATCCCGAGGGATTATCGGTATGTTCCTATAGGAGAAAAGGTTAGAAGATGGCTTGCAACCACTGATGCTCAGCTCTTTCAGGTTGTTGAGCCCACTGGTGTGGAGATTTTGCATTACCTGAAAGATTATCCTGAAGCATTGCTTTTTTATGACTATCGTTTTGAAACGGAAAAGGTAAATAAAGTCACATTAACAAGGCATTCACCAAATGGTAAGCAGGTCCTCGACAAGTTTGATCTTTCCGAAGATGATTATAAAACAAGAAATGGCGTGTTTTGCATTAATACGGAAGCGTTGGATCTATTAAAAAACGGGAATTATACTGTGCAGATAGATACCGTAGATGATTCTTTCACTTATAGGGTTTGTGTGCATGGAAACTGGGATGATGCTCTTGATCTGGATGTGGAGTTTACGGCTCCGGATCAGTACTACAGCATTTCTTTGAGGAACAGTGTGCTTTTTTATGTTTACAACACTCCGTACACTGTGGAAGATGTTTTCTTAAATGATGAGAAAATGTCAAAAGCCGGGTATACGCTAACATTGGACGGACGTGGGATAGTTATTAAAGGTGAATCTTTGACCGGCCACTCGGACGTGGAGGCCGCGAAAATTGCGATCACAATGAAAAACGGAAAAACGGCTTATGGCCGGATCATCATCATTCCGTGATCTTGAAAGAGAAGGGGCATAAATGGAAGCAGAGAGAAAAAAAGACACAGCGGAACTGGTCAATGAAATTAAGGACTGCAGTGATCCTGAGGTATTTATGAGGGCCAATGAAGAAGAATTACATTCCGATTCGTTTGCCGAATTTTTCAAGGAAAAGATGAGAAAGTATGACGTTAAAAAGTCGGAACTCTTCAAAAGAGCCGGAATGGTAGGGAATAACTATGCCTACGAGGTTGTAAGAGGCGATAAGAAAAATCCCTCCAGGGATGTTATACTGCGTCTCTGCCTGGCATTTCCGCTTGATATTGATGAGACCCAGCAGGCATTACGTTATGCAGGCAAGGCGCCTCTTTATCCAAGGGACAAGAGGGATGTTTACATCATGTTTGCCATAAAAAACAGAAATACATTGGATGAGCTCAACGATACATTGACCGAAAAAGGATTGAAAATACTTGAATAGTGCGGGGGATAATATGAAACGACAGCTGATAAGGCTTATAACGGCGTTCATATTCATGTTTTCATGCTGCATTATGAATGCGTGCGGTAATGTGGGAGCTGAATCGGGCGTTAAAAAAGAAGCATCGGACGGCAAGGATAATAAAGAAAATGACAGGGATCCCTCACAGTCTGATACGGTGAAAGCATTCATTTCAGCTGCGAGCAATATCAGGCCGGACACAACGTCCGCGTATTCCTCTTCTTTCAGAGAAGTCTGCGGAGAAGATATGGATGTGGTATATTTCGGGAAGCCCAGAAAACTTAAGGAAAACAGCAGTGCAGGGGCGATTTGGGGCTCATCTGACGATACTGTGGCGACAGTTTCGGACGGAATAGTAACCGGATGGAAAGAAGGAACGGTAACCATTACAGAAATGCTTGCCGGTGAAGAAATACAAAAATGGGATTTGGCTGTCACTACTTTTAATGACGGGAGATATGCGGAACTCAGCTATGAACTTGGTAAAGAGGGAATGGATGGACTGTTCAAGTCTGAGGGTGGTATTCCGACTCCGGAATATCTGCAGTTTAAGATCAATACCATAAAAGATGCGATAACGCTTTTCGAGTATAGAAAATTCTATGTATCCGGAGATCTTCCGATGCTTATAAATGGCCAGAGTAACTGGATGTGGTCAAATCCCCCGGAAACAGTGATCACCGCGGGAAAAGGCGGATCGGATGAACTGAGTAATGCAATATCATTTCTTCTTAGTGACGATTTTGAAAGATGCGGATATTTCAGAGCATTCGGAGAAAGTGAACCTGTGGCGCCATGGTTTTATGAGGATGGATATTACTACATGGTGGATGCTTCATGGTTTGGGCGAAGCACATGGTCCGTGGAAGATGTGACTGCTAATGGTGTATTCAAGACTGACAGCAAAGAAGAACTGGGAAATTACTTTATTTCTTGGCTTGTCCGTGAGCAAACGCTTGCAGTTGTAATGATAGAAACTACGGAATATGGCTTTATGCCTCCTGTTTACAGAAATTATGTGCACAATAACAGATTGATACGGGAAATGCACTGTGTTGTCGGCATGGAAGATGAAGTCTTGAAGCGGGGAGAGGTAATCTTTATTAATTCGGATTACGATGTTGAGATAAAAGCTTTTCCTTCGGAAGAAGTCCCGGATTCATTGGATAAGGTCGGACCCAAGGAATATTACGAGTATTGAAAATAAAAGGCAGGGTGGTGATGAACCCTGTTTTTTTGTTTAAAATTTGCGTTTTATCAAAAATTTACAAATAATTTACTGCTTTGTTCTGACAATTATGCTGGCAGCGTAAGACAGATGACATTAAGAAGAGTACAATCGACGGTACAGGCTGATATTATTCTATAAAAAAGCAAAGAGAAGTAGAGGGACAGCAGTGAGGATTGTATGCAAAAACGCAAATTAGATGAAAAGGATATCCTTGTTTCAGTCGCCTGTGGTGCTGTCGGAGGGTTGATAGATATTTTTTTTGTTGGTGAACCGGGAAACTCGCCTTTGGGAAAATGGACCAATAAAATGACTGACAATGCAGTCATGAAGTTTGCTAAACATTTAGGATGGTCACCCCATAAAGAAAATGAAAACAATGTACGAAGTGCGATCGGATATCTGGAACATGGGAAGAATAATGGAAATGAGGCTGATTTTCAGGGCTTCAGAGTAAACTATGATCAATCAAACACTAAAGATGTGAATGGAAAGTTCCAAATGGCTTCAAATCAGCATCACATGATGTCTATTGGACATTCGCCCGACATAGTGGGATTGTTTTTTTCAGTTCTGAATCAGTTTACAAACACTTCCACGTTTATTTCGGACGGGAAATTGATCTCTATTGCAACATTAGACGGGAAGTTCATGCTGGTCGGAAATGATTTTTGGACCAAATTACTGTGCGGAGTGTGGAATTGGTTTGGACACTTGATGTCTGATGTTGCGGGAAGCAGTGGTAGCGCTAAAGGCGGATCGGGAATAGTGTTGCCCTTTTATGAGTTTTTCGGATTCTGCAAGTTTGGTAAATTCAGGACATCCGATGGAATGAAGGATCTTTCCGAACTTGCTATGAAAGCATTTTCCTCCGGATATGATTTCCGGCATGGTATGGCGATGGCGATACCGGTCGTTCTCACTGAAATGCTTATTCGGTCTTTGTGGGTGGCAAGACAATTCTTTGAGTTTGATCGTCCCATTAATGAATGTATACCGACTTCTGCTCATGAAGACCTTAGACTTATGTTGATCATAGGCAACGCAACGCTGTGTGTTTTGGATGGGGTGGATGCGGCGATAAGAAGTGGCGGAAATGCGCTTAAATTCTTTTTGCGTCTTAATCTGATAGCATGGTTTAAACTGGTAAAAATGGTACTCAAGGAAATAGCGATCAGACTAATGATGGATGATGAGTACCTTTTTGAACTGGTGGCAGAGATCAACCGAGCTGTTGAAAAAAACCTCGAGGAACTAAGACTGATAGATATAGAGGCATACGAGAAGGAACGCGATGAAATATATGCTTTGGATACGTCCTTGAGGATAAGTTCCGATGATAAAGAACTCACGAATGTTTTATATGAGTATGCCGGTAAACATGGAATTGAGCTTCAGTTTGGGAATCATGAAGAATTCGACAGATTCATGCTGGATGAGAATACAGTGATAGATTTAGAGTGAGGTGAGATGATATGTCAGCAAATAAAGACGCCGCAACGATTAGGGAAATGGCCGCCAATCGGTATGAAATATTAAAAAACGAGTACGAAGAATGTAATTACGAATGTAATAAATCTCTGAATCGAATAGATGATATAAAGGTTTCAATCTGGGGGGAGTTTAACAGATTCGTTGATGTTGTAGGGCGGATCAAACATGTTAATGAATTAAAAAGTGAAATATCAAAAGAAGACTGTAATTTCGGAAAAGAAGAGTTGCTAAACATCAAAGAGAAAAGTATGGCGATCGCTACAGCAGTGAAGACGGCCGGAGTTGCGACGGTTGCCGGCGTGGGCGCGGCAGCGGCATCAACAGTAGCGCTTGGAGGGATCGGACTCTCAGCCTTTGGGGTTATGTCTGTTGGCGAAGCGGCTGCAGTAACGATGTCTATGGCTGAAGTGACAGTCGCAATGTATGGGGCGGCTGCAGTATTTTGGCCGATGGCTGCCGTTGCCGCTGTTGCTACGGTTGCAGGTGTTGTTTTCAGCGGTGTTCATGGTAAACAGGAACTGAAAAAAGCGAAACTGCTTGAAGAGGATATAGATAAGGCGTGCTCCGGACTGCTTGAAGCTACGGGATATTTGAAAGAAATCATTCGTATAGGTTCGGATTTGCAAAACGCATTGGAGGATATATACGATTTTTACCGCAACAAGTTGGGGGAACTTGAAACAGTTGTTGACAGAAAAGATGATTACCGTGAATTCGACCGATCTGAGAGATATCTTTTAGAGGCAACGCTTTTAATGACCAAAGTGTTGAAGAAACTGACTCAGACGCCTCTTTTGGTAAAGAAAGAAGCGTTCGGGGAAACGAGAGAGGATAAAGAAACCGCTCCCATTGTTAATTCGGAAGCGGTGAAAAAAGAGATTCAATGGGCTTTTGATCAGAAGGTTGCTATCATAAATTTTGATGCAGTTGACAAAGCAGAAACAGTAAAAAACATTAAGGCCGTTTCGGCAGAAACTGCTCAGGATCTGTGCACAAATACGGAAAATACTGAAATTACGGTTGTTGAAGCTATATCTATCAATAACAAATCCCTTGAATTTAGGAACTGTGTTTTCACATTTGACGGCGGTGGCATTAAAACCAAGAAAACAGGACTTTCTTTTGACAACTGTGTTTTTAAAGGAGATAACCGAGCGGTTGCATGCATTGAAACAGATGGCGGGGAAATCAGGATTAAAGGCTGTCGTATCGAAAGCACGGATCTGTTCCTCACAGGAAATGATACGCATATATTTATAGACGGTACAACTTTTATAGGTAACAAGAATCTTGTCAAATACAACGGTTCTGTATTTGAAATGAGAGATTCAAATGCATCGGATAATATGGGCTATGTAGTAGAGGGAAGTGTTTTAAACGAGCCCATTATCATTGATAACTGTATTTTTGAAAACTGTGGCAAAAGCAGTTTTATAATTAATATCCCCGGTGGTGAAGCGAAAGTGAAAAACTGCACTTTCAGAAACACTACAGGAATGTACTTAGGCTTTATCGGAGAGTTCATGAATGCTTTCTCGGAGATCAATGAATGCAGTTTTGAAGATTGCGTAGGCCAAATGATCTTTCAGGGAGCGATTGTAAGAAATTGCAGGTTTATCAGATGCAAGACGGGAACAGGAAATAGTAATAGTTCGCGAAACAGTTTTGAAAGTGAAATATTAGGCGTACTCACAGGAGGAGATAACCTTGTTAAACTTGTCGGGTGTGCAGACTCAGGAAACCGGCATTTGTTAAGCCAGATATCTGCTTGCGTTTTTGAAAAATGCAAGGCAGGTGATTCTATAATCGGTGTTGAGAGTTATCTTAGAAAAAAAGGTATTTGCACTTCCGTCAACAATAATACTTTTAATGGCTGTTCGTCCGGAGGCGACATAATAAAATGCACCATGCAGGACTTTGGGATGTTTAACCGGATCAAGGAGATTCAAGTGGCTACCGAATCCGGAAACAAAATAACATAATAATGCGAAGGAGGTTAAAAGGTTTTTCGAGATATTGTCAGAACTGATAGCAAAAGCAGGTAAAAAACTACATCAACGGAGGAAAAATAATATGGCACTTGATATGAACAAGTATAAGAGTATGTTAACTGTAGAACGTAAGCTTCCTATCATCTTTGTGATCAATGAAAAGGCTCTGGATAAGGAAGCTATAGGCGGAGGCTTGGTAAAAGACATAATTGTTGACATAATGGCCAACCTGAACCACAGGAGCATTGAAGCTACAATGTCTGTCGTTTCATTTGGTGATGAGGTAAGGCTGCTTGGGCAGAACGTATTTTATAAAGATTATAAAGATGATGATTATCCTGAACTGAAAACAAGCGGGAAATCAGCTTTTAACGTGGCCTTGGCCTTGCTGAAAGATATGCTTGAGGATGTTGACACAGTCCCTGAAGGAAATTATGACCCTATAGTAATACTTATATCCAGTGATGAAGTGACACCAGGATATGAAGAAGCACTTGAAATGCTGAACAAAGTCGAAAGATTTAAAGATGTTCAGAAGATAGGTGTTGCGAACTTTAATTGTTGGAAGACTGTTTTTGACAAGCAAAAGTATATCCCGAAAGTGCTGAGAGAGTTTGCGGGCAACAATGTTATTGTGTTTTACGAAAACAAGGAAGGATACCAGCATTGGGAAAGTTTAGGAGGTGGTTTATACAACTTAGAGAATAAAGATGGTTATACTTGGGAGTGTCCCGTTTTAGGCATGATGGAAATGAGATATATAGAGAACGGAAAATTAAAATCTATTCCCGTGGAAAAGAAAAAAGAGTATACCGATAATACTTCTTCGTCATTGACGGATATGTTAGGTATTGACTAAATGATAAAAAACGCTCAGGGGGATCTTCATGAGATCATCAAAGAAAACCATAGTTCTGATCCTGCTGATCTGTTGTCTTCTTGCAGGATGTACGAGAGCATCGGATAAGATGGATCAAGGAGTGATGCCGGCTGTGGGTTCGCCGACATCTGCAGCGGCTTATACTCCGACCGGAGTACCCGAGGTGAAAGGAACAGCGATGCCTGCACCCACTGCGACACCCGTGACCACCACAACTCTCGCGCCTACGGCAACGGTTGTTCCGACAGCTACTCCTACACCGATAGCAACGCCCGTCCCGACGGAGACTCAAATGCCGACGGTTACTGAGGCTCCTGAAGATGAAGCTGACGGATTTGTGAAGGTGGAGAGAGATCTCTGGGTAAAGGAATACAGATATAACAAGAATGGCGGAAGCAAAGGAAGTGACGTAGGCCAGCTTTTCTCAGGAACGTATGTTGAGGCGGGCGGTGAAACGCCTTACTATGTGGGTAAGGAAAAGGCTTCGTTCTTAAAGGCCAATTACGGAAAATACAAGGAAGTGCTGTATCTTACCGATCTGCTCTATGTGGGGCAGGACGAATGCAGGATATCGGACGAAAGTGTTGTAAGGCTTGAAAACGGCTTTATCGTGCCGCTTAAGCAGGGTTTGTTTACTCTTGAGCGGGAAAATCCTGCAACGGGAGCAAAAAGCAGTATTGATTATGCGGTCACGACCGCAAATGACGGGAAGGATCCGATAAAGGCAACGACTATTGCAGCAGGAATGTCGCTCACGAGTACTTTCGATGCGGAACAGTGGAGAACTTCGATCCACACGATCTCGGATTTTATAGCATATCTTCAGGAAACGGCATTCTGCTATACCTACAATGAGCCTGTCTACGGCTGGTACGGTGACGGCTGGATGTGGTACGCTTCGGGGCATTCCATTCACGACTACGGGCAGGGCGTCTGCGCCGATGTCGCTCAGGTTGCGGAATATATGCTTGCGGGAGATTTTGAGGATTGGGGCACCATCCTGATCTCAGGTACTACCGGCCACATCTACAACTGGTTTTACGAGGACGGATACTATTATGTGGTCGATTTTACGGAGATCATCACCGCGCAGAGCGACGGAGACTATAAAAACAAGAGATCCAGAGGCACATTTGATGTTCGGCCGGGAGAGTGGCAGAAGATCATAAAGAAATACGATTCCTTTGAGAGCCTTAAAGAAGCCACGATAAAAAAGCACAGCGATATTCTTGACAGAACCTGGTGCATAAGCCTGCATTCCTGCATGGGAAGGGATTTCACTGCTCTGATGTACAGTTTTGCGGAGAGTCAGGGAACTGAGTACAAACAAAAGATCCTTAAAGGCGAAGTGGACTATGCGATGTATGTGGAAGAGTGCGCGCTTGAAGGGACAGACATTATTTATACATCGGGCGAAAATGTAAGCATAAAGGGCATATCCAAGGATAAGATCCCTGTTGTACTCAGAACAGTCGATTCCTGCTGTTACGGTCCGATGCTCAAATTGAACGGAGGCTTAGCGGCCACTGCGGATCCGCGCGTACCCGAGGGTACAGTCATAAAGGAATTTGAGATAACAAAAGACGATGCGGAATGGGATAGCATGGATCCGAACAAGAACAGCAGCCTTATCCCGGGTGTCTATGTTGAGATAGAGGAGAATGCACCTTATTATGTCGGCCCCGAGAAATCGTCGTTCCTTGGAAGTGTAACGGGGAAGTACGATGAAGTGCTGTATCTTACCGACCGGAAGTATCTTGAAAGCGGCGAATACAGGATATCCGATGAGACGGTCGCGAGGATAGAAGGAAATTACATCATTCCTCTGAAGCAGGGACTTTTTACGCTTGAAACGCGGAATGACGAAACGGTCACAAAGAAGACATTTGCGGTTACGACATCAAACGACGGACAAAATGTCAAGACCGCGACCTCATTTTCACCGGGCATGTGGCAGGTACTGGACAACACCTTCGGGGCAGAGGAATGGAGACAGAACATACGCACCATATCCGATTTTATTATGTATATGCAGGCAACCGCATTTAGCTATGTGACCTTTGAACCCGTAATGGACTGGTTTGGAGACAGCTGGGACTGGGTGACGGGCGGAGACACGATCCACGATTATGGACAGGGCGTGTGCGCCGATATCACGCAGCTCGCGGTATATATGCTCGCAGGAGACTTTGAAGACTGGGGAGTTGTTTACATAGGCGGGCAGGACGGGCACATTTTCAACTGGTTCTGCGAAGACGGATGCTATTATGTGGCCGATTTTACGAATATCGCATCCGCTCACAGTAACGGAGATTATTCCACCAAGATCCAGAGAGGCTCTTTAAAAGTGGATCCCCAACAGTGGCAGGGCATGATAGATAAGTATTCCTCGTTTGAAGGCATGAAAGCGGGTCTTACGGCAAAGCATGACGATATACTTGTCGACAATTATGCTCTATATTTGCATTCCTGTCTGGGGCACAACTATTATCCTGTAGTGTTCAACAAGGGCTTCTCCATGAGCAGAAAAGAGATGCGGCAGGTCATAAACGGAGAGAAAGAACTGACCGTTTTCTTTGACGAGTGTGCATTTGAAGGGGCCGATATAATATGGGCTTCCTCTGACAAGTTTCATCTCGGCAGCATACCCGCTGAGCAGATCCCGATATCATTAAGGACAGCGCCTACCTGCTGTTATGGTGACAAACTCATAAGGATCCGCTGACAAGTGATACGCTTACGATGACCCTTACACGGCAGAGATCTTCCGTGTAAGGGTTTTTCATGCCTCGGGAAGAACGTGATTTTTTATTGCATTTAACGGGCTTGTTTAGTATGATAATTAAACTGTGAAAAGGATCGGATGCCGCAGGTATTCCGAACATAGTACTAAAAGCCACGGTGGTTCTCTGCTGCCCCGGGTCACGGAGGAAATATGGGAAAGATATATTTTGTAAGGCACGGGGAGACCGTGTGGAATGTGGAAAATAAGATATGTGGGAAGTCGGACAGTCCGTTGACGGAGAATGGACATGCGCAGGCGGTGGAGACGGGGAAGAAGATCCTGGAGATGGGAATAAAAGCCGATATGATACTGTGCTCGCCGCTTTCGAGAGCGAGGGACACGGCGCAGCATATCTCTGAGGTGACGGGCATCCCGATGCGTGAGGAACTGCGGCTTATAGAGCAGAATTTCGGTAAGTATGAGGCAACGGCGCGTAACGGGAAGGAGTTTCAGGAAGCGAAGAAGCAGTTCCTTAATCGTTATGGTGACGGCGAGTCCATGTTTCAGCTGGCGCAGAGGATATACAATCTTCTGGACGATCTGAAGGCAGACGGCGGGGACTATATCCTTGTCGCACACAACGGAATAGCGCGCGTTGTGAATTCGTATTTTTACGAGATGACAAACGATGAATATGCCGCGTTTGGAATAAGAAACTGCGACATCAGGGAATACAGCTTTGAATGAAGGGGGCCGGAGACGGATAATGAGAAAGAGATTTGATTTGATCAAGGCATGCTGCCTTTTGGGTATCACTGCGGCGCTGACGCTTGCGGGGAGTGCTGCAGGCACGATGAACCGGGTTTATGCCGACGAGACCGCATCGGGCACAGGAACGACAGATACGACCGGCGCCTCTGATACGGCAAACACTCCGATCACCGGTGAAACTGTATATGAATACGATCAGGTCATTGAAAAAAATATCACGACCGACATCCCTGTGATCCCCGGCGTAAATTATGACATAAAGGTTTTCTTTACGGGTGTCGAGGGAAAAGAAAACGGGAAACCTGTAAGGATCTATTACGAGGATGTGCAGTTTGACCAGTGCGTGCCAAACGTTCAGGAGCCTTACAAGGCTGACGGAGTGGATGACAGGAGCGGACTCCTTTATGAGATCGTAAAGGCGGGGGTGACAGAACAGCGCGATTTCAGCGTGGCTGCGACAGATGACAAGCTTACCGTGATCGTGGTCGGGGACGCAAAACTGCTTAAGATCGTGGTCACGCCTCAGGAAGCGAAAAAAGCCGGGAAGAAGCGTACTATTTACGTTATCGGTGATTCGCTTGTCGCAAATTACAATTCTTTCCAGTATCCCATGACGGGCTGGGGGCAGATGCTGAATAACTTTTTTACCGACGATATCACGGTGACAAACCGCGCGATAGGCGGGCGGAGCACACTCAATTTCATGAATCAGGGACGCCTGAACGACGTGCTTTTAAACGTGCGCCCGGGTGATTATGTCCTTGTCACCTTCGGACACAATGACGGCGGAAGTGTTGCGGGACGCGCGTGCACGACTTCAGCCTACAAGCGCTATCTGGAGAATCTTTATATCGAGGGAGTGCGCCAGCGCGGCGGCATTCCTGTCATGGTGACTCTCGGAAACCAGAATATCTTCAGGAACGGCGAGATCGCCCAGAGTTTTCCGGATTATGTAAAAGCCATGCGTGAAGCGGCTTCCGAGAAGGACTGCCTGCTGATAGATTTAAACGAAAAGAGCAAAGCCTATTTTCAGGAAATGCATGACACGTACGGCTGGGGATTCCTTTCCGACATGGTGTTCAACGCCTTCAGAGCGGGCATCTATGACAATGCGCTGAACGGCGCGGCCGACTCTACGCATTTTCAAAAATACGGCGCGACGAAGCTTGCGGAGTTTGTGGCGGAGGGAATCGCCGAGCAGC
>JAEEGQ010000050.1 GCA_016280395.1 Lachnospiraceae bacterium
ATCGTAACAAGCGCGATAAGCACAAGCAAAGGGTTTACCGTAAACATAACGATGCTGCCGACCGCAAGAAAATACAGAAAAAGCACTATGGGATTGTAGCTTTCAAAAGGCCTCATTCAATATCCCTTCCTATCTCGCGGGGGTAAAGCCACTCGACGATGTCCCCGGGCGTGAAGATATACTCGCCGCAGCCGACGGACGGCGCCTCGCCGTTCACATGGTACATCCACCCCGACAGCTCGCCGTACTCGTATTCATAAATATGGTTTATGCCGCTGATGTAACTGGCTCCGTGCGCACCAACAGCGCTCTTGCGGTTTTCCATGTGTATGTCTTTGTCCCTCACCGCGCGCACAAGAAGGTCGTAAACGCTGTCGCCCTCGTAAATGCTGTATTCCGTAGCTGCAAGGATCTGTCCGTCCTTAGGGACAAAGTCATTTTTACCGATGTCCTTTATGGTATCGCAGCGTATCATGATCGTTGCAGTTCCTATGGCTTTCCTGCCGTCGTCGGGCACTTTTCCGTAATAGCTGTCTTTAGACACAAAATTGGTAAAATGCACGACAAGGGCTGCAAGGATCGCAAGGATCGCCACAAAGACAAAGTTTTTATAGCTGCGTTTTTTTATGATGAACAGGACCGCACACGCGATCAGAGCAAGTGCTGCGATGACCGCATACGCGACCTTTTTGTAGTCTGAATTGTTACCTGCACCGTTGTCTTTTCCGGGATTTCCCGTGACAGCGGGCGTTGCGTTCTGTTCCTGCTTTCCGGCAGGAGTTGGGGCCTCCGTAGGCTCCTTTTCCGCAGGAGAAGGCGGATTTGTGGGTTCAGCAGAACCGGTAGGCGCCTCTGTTGCTGCAGGAGCATCCGTAATCCCCTGCTCCCCCTGTTTTTCCCCGACGCATACATAGTACGGAAGTTTTCCGTCCTTCATGCATACGTAGGCTTCCATTGCGGAGAAGACCTGCATTGTCGCGGTGGCATTGCTGCTGCCGCCCGCCACGTGCGCATAGGTACCGTCGGAAAGCCTGTACATCGCTATACCGTCAAATACGGTCCTGCCGTTCTTTATAAACCGCCCGTCCTCCCTGCAGTCTATGCCAAGCGATGAGAGTGCGAGCAGTACCTGGGCCGTGCTTTCGGCGTTGTCCGCGCCAAATCCGGCATACCCGCCGTCTTCGCGCTGTTTTGCGGATAAAAAGTCAAGGGCTTTATCGACCGCTTCCGAGACGGGATCCTTCGGCCCAAAGCCCGCAAGGGCCTGCAGCACCATGGCCGTGACATCGACGTCCGAATACTCGCCCATTACAGACCAGCCGCCGTCATCATGCCTCAGCTTCAGGATCTCTTCCAGTATCCCCTCTTTTGTCCATCCCCCGCCCAGATAGCCGTTATTTGCAAGATGAAGGCCGTAAACAAGGCTCATGATGCCCTGCGCGCCCACTGCTTCGTTCACGGTCTGCGTGATATAGGCATTTTCCGGGTCTGTGGCGGCAAGGCAGAGAGCGTACTTAAGCCTTGTCGATGCCGCCCTCACATCATTTTCCGCAAGGTATCGCGACAGAGCCGCAGCATACGGGGAAAGGTCGTGCCCTCCTTCCTTTGCGAGGGCATAAGCATAGGTTTCCGCGGTAACACCGGCGTTTGGAACAAGATCCTTCGCTATCCAGTCTGCGATATCGGAAGCGCCCGATTCCCGCATTTTAAACATGACAATACCGTCGATGACGCTGTTTGCGTCATCAACGGCATGTGCATAACAGATATTCAGATTAAGGACTGCTGCAAGAAGCAGGCAGCCTATGATCAAAAATATATGCTTAAATTTCATTCTCTTTCTTATTCCTCTTGGAAACAGCGAGATATGCGGCGCAGAGAACTGCGGCGAAAAGTGCGGGATATACATAATTCCCGGCATCACCGGTCACAGGGACCGAAGCTTCGCTCACCTTTGCAATGCAGACAGGCGGAACGAGCCTTACATTCTCAGCTTTTGCACTGATAACAGCAGTTCCGGCATTGCTAAGTGTAACTGTTGCCTTGCCTTCCGCATCGGTAACAGCGGTTGTAGCAGTTCCGTTTACATAGATCACAGCGCCTTCAACGGGAGTGTTTACCTGATTGTAGCTTTCATCAAAGCCTGCCTTCTTCAAGGTTACCTGAACCCGGCCGCCTGCGGTTGCCTCAACGGTGTCATTCTCGAAAAAGCTGTAGGTATCGGACCAGTTTGTTGTATCGGTGTAGATGAACGCATAGATATGTGCGCCCTCAGTCACGGGATCCGCAAGGCTCATTGCAGAAGCATTGTTTACGTAATAACCGTAACCCGTTCCGTTATCAAAGCCCCAGAGCTTCTTAAGGCTGAGACCGTACTGGCCGGTTTCCGACAGATAACCTGCTGCGGCTCCTCCTTCAAAGTTTGCCTCGTGTGCGGCATAGAGAGCATCATTGACGGTTATTGCTCCGTCATTGTCAACATCAGTAACTTCAACTTCCTTTCTTGCGAGCACGATCTGCCCCTGCTGATCGGCAATAGTCACATAAACCTTTGTTCCTGCTGCGGAAGCGGGGATCACCGTCATTCCGATGATCATGACCGCGGCAAAAAGAACAGAAATGATCTTTTTCACTTTCTCTACCTCTATTCTGTTTATTTGCTTTTTACAGCAAAGCTGATTATACAACACTAACCGGAAAAACACAATAGAAGAATCAACCTGCGATTGCCATACTATTTCGGCAATCGCAGGTTGGTTTTCATTTTTTTACGGCCAGTTGATGGTAACCGTCAGGTCTCCCGGTGTTGTAAAGATGTCCGGGCGGTCAGGTGTGAACCTTACCGTTACGGTAAGGGATTTTCCTGTGAAGCTGCGTATCACGGTGTCTTTTGCTCCGGATACTATCGTTATGGTGCCCTCAACAGAAATGGTGATCGGTTTGCCTTCGACTATGATATAGTACTTCTTGTCAGGGAACATTCCGAATACCGACCTGATCACATCCTCTACGGTTTCAAGGTCGTTTACGCTTGAATAGTATTCAGCAAAGGTCAGATTTCCGCCGCTTTCAAGGAACTGTTCGTAATCTGCCTGCAGATTGATCGTATGCGTGCTTCCGGTGATATAATACGTGAATTTATCATCACCGTCTCTTGTCATTATCCACCGATCACCGGCATAAGCCTTGACAAGCTCTTTCTCCTTCTTTGTCTCGCCGCATCTTGAGCATGTGAAGGTACGTTCTCCGGTGTGCCAGGTCATGGCATAAAAACCTTCGGCATCAAGGTCCGGCCCTTCTGCCGTAGTTACAACGCCTTCTCCCCAGTCGTGCCCAAGCGCTGCCGTCTCTACAGTCTTTGTCTGCTTTGTGAATGCGGCATTCGTAAAGGTTGCGGTATAGACTGCCTTCCCCTTTGCGGTACAGGTTGCCGGAGTAATGCTGCTGGTTGTTGCTACAGTCTCGGTTTCCTTGTCGTTTGCGTTGTTCACGCGTGTTCGTGTTGCGGTTACGGAGGAGTTGTCAGCCGACCAGGTGTAAACGGGTGCATTCCATGCTCCGTTGAGCTGGGGGATGTTCTCCACAGCCTTTGTCTGCGTTGTGAACCTTGCGTCCTTAAAGGTCGCGGTGTAAGTGGTCTCGCCCATAGCGTCATAGGTTGCGGCCCTTGTTACCTTTGAGGTGGTATTTACGGTTTCGGTTATGGTATGTGTCTTATCGTTCTGACATGTGATAACAGCCGTCACCTTTGTGTAGTCCGCAGACCATGTGTAGACAGGCTCGCCCCACTTGTGTCCGCGCGCGGGTTCGTTTTCAACAGTCTTTGTCTGTACCTTGAACGCATTGTTTGCAAATGCATCTGAAGTGAATGTTATCAGACCGCTCTCTTCGCAGCCTGCCACTCTTGTGACAGCGGACCTGCAGCCTACTGTCTCTGTTTCTTCATGTCCGCATACATCGCACTTGTGTGTGGCGGTAAGGAGCCTGTTGTCATCCGACCACTTGTATGTTACCGCGCCGTACTTGTGGGCACCGGTAGCCGGAACCGTAAAGGTCTTTGTTTCTCCGCAGACCTTACAGGTGTAAAGGATCTCGCCGTCTGAACCGCAGGTCACCTGTTTAACGACCGTCTCAACATAATCATGATCCGCAAGCGGTGTAAGCTCTGTCTTTGTGGCTCCGCAGTCCTTGCAGGTATATGTTATCTCGCCGTATTCCCTGCAGGTCGCAAGCTTTGTCACAACACCGTCATCCCATACATGATCGTTGGATACCCACTTTGCGGTCATTGTGATGTCCTTGGCGTAATACATCTTGTAATCCCTGATATTCGTTACCGAAAGGCCTTCGGGATCGTACCAGAAGAGTGTGAAATTATCCTTTGTGGGATCTGTGTAAGACGGAACCGTCACGATCTCATCAAATGTTGCAATTGTCGTAGCCACGGTCTTATCACCGTCCTTCCAGGTTATCGTGAAGGACTTCGGGATCTGTTTGAGCGTAAGCTTTATATCCACATCGGGCATCTTCATATCGCCCTGTATCTCTTTTCCGGACCCGTCTATAAGCCATACTTCCGTATAGGCCTCAAGATCTCTCGTGCCGCCTATGACATCAAGGATGACATCTCCCACATACGCATCATAGGTGTAAACATTGCCAAGCGCTTCACAGGTTATCGTATGCTTGTTGGGCTGCCATGCCGCATTGAGCACGATATCATGCGCGGGCATCGTGTAATCCGCGTCTATGAGCGTTCCGTCCTCAAGTGTCCAGCCGCGCAGCGTGTAACCGTCTTCGGATACGTAAAGAAGCACTTCGTTGTTTCCTGTATCTACCGCAGGAAGCTTCGTTCCGAAGAATATCTCTTCTTTGCGGAGCTCTTCATCGCCGTTCATCCATGTTGCGGTAAACTTCGCTGTTTTCGGAACACCAAGGATAAATACATCCCTGTCGGGCATCTTCATGTCATCGGTATACGGAACCCACTTGTCGCGGTTTGTCATCGCAAGCTGCATCGTGGCATTTACGCCCTTGCCCGCATCATAATAATACCATTCGAGCTCAGTGCCGGGGTTCTGGGCAAGATATGTCTCTATTTCTTCGGGAGTGTGATCCGATATCCTTTCGTCCATCCTGATCTCTCTGTACCATTCAGCAAAGTATGCATATTTCCTGCCGTTTTCCATCTGAATGAACCTGTCGAGCACGGTATTCCTTATCTCGTGAGGCTTAAGATTTGTGCAGTCTGTTTCCGTATCCTTGATAACAGCCCAGTTCACGTGGTTCTTTGCGATATCAAAGTACAGATTCGCAGTGGTCTTCTTTGCGATCATAAGGAAGTAGAGCGTACCCTTCTGCTCCTTTATGGCCTTTTGTGCGTTCCAGACATAATTGTTCCTGTTATCCCAGGCAGTCTGATACTTAGCCGCTATTTCGCTCAAAGCGGCAAAGTTTGCGCGTGTCTTTGCTTTATCGTAGGTTGCGGCAGCTGCATCATAAAGCACTTTCAGCTGGTCTATGAACTCGCCCATCCTTTCCTGCTCCGAGAAATGTACTCTTGAAAGGCGATAGCCTGCAAATTCGTACAT
>JAEEGQ010000051.1 GCA_016280395.1 Lachnospiraceae bacterium
ACGCTTAAGACTGTTGGATCTACGGTTGTTGTACTCGATATCCACGAGCATTCCCAAGCGGTCTTCAAAGGCAAGATCCTTCATTTTCGGATCATCCTTCTGGGTAATGAATGCATCCGCCATAGAGGTCAGGCGCATCTCGATCAGCTTATCAATGGTACTCTGTATGGTCATGTTTCTTACCTCCTGTAGTAATCAGCGCCACGAGTAATGGCGTGCGGGTTGGTGGGTGTATTCTTGTCTGACGTATCAGAGGAACCTTGATCGTCCAGACCGGCTACAAGAATGTTTTTGATGCTCTTGTAGCTAGGAGATGCAGTGTAACTCAAAGCTTTCTTACAGGCGGCTTCCAAACGTTCAGGAGAGTATTTCTCGGCCATCTTTAAAAGCCCCATACAGCTTCGATACGACTGCTGTTCCACCCGCTGAGAGGTAAGTATTGAATTGATAACTTCGCCAGTACACGGACCGATCTGCATGGCCCATCTTCGGAAACGGTCGCCGTTCCACTCGAGGTACTGCTGATGATCCTCCGGCATGTGTTCGGTTATGGTACTGTATTGTCCCTTTCTCCCATAGAGTCTTCTGTGGGATGCGATACGGTTTTGCTTATAAAAGATTTCAATGGCTGTGCCGGTTACCCTCACATCCACCTTACGCTTGATATATTCGTAAGGGACGGAGTATAGCATTCCGTCAATGGATATGTGATAATTGTACTGAACGGTGGCTTGTTTCCATTCCGCCAGTTCATAAGGGGTAGCAGGTAACGGTGCCAGCAATGGCAGTTCTTCGTCGCGGAAGATCTCGTAACGGCTACCCTCTTTCTTTTGGAAGGGCCGATTCACGAAATCTTTTAACTTTTGACGGATGGCACAGTTTAATTCGGCCAAAGAGAAAAACTGTTCATTGCGAAGTGCCGCGGTGATCCATGTGGAAATGTTCCCAACAGAGCCTTCTGCGTTCGGCTTATCCTTCGGTGCTCTAACCCGAGCGGGAATGATGGCGGTGTTGTAATGCTCAGCCATTTCATGATAAACAGCATTGATCTGTTGATCATTCCACTTATTGTTATGGATTACAGCCGTCTTGCAGTTGTCAGGCACCAGGATCCTTGAAACGCCACCAAAGTACTCATACATGTGAACATGAGCACTGATCCAGGAGTCCTGCTTTTCATTCAGAAAAGCCTCGACGTAAGGGTATTGGCTATACGTCAGGACACCAACAAAGATGTAGGCGTTGATGATCTCACCAGTATCGGGATCAATGATTTGGGCCGGATCGCCAGCCCAATCAACCTCGATCTGTTCACCGGGCTTCCGCGCGATGTGCATCGTTGCTCTACGCTTTTGCTCATCCTGCTGGATGTAATAACAGAACTGCGAATACATCAACGGATTATCGCCGTTAAGACGGCAGTCCTCAAGATACTCAGTCCACAGGAGCTTCTTGTTCACACCGTTGCGGAGCAGTTCCTTCCGGATATAGTCATAATCCGGCATTCGTTTGGAAGGAGAAGAACTTTCTTCTTCCCGTGGGAATAGGATCCCTTCGATCACTGCATCTGTGTAAGATGCCGGTAATGGCCATGCCAGTTCTTTTTCTTTGGCGGCGGCCAAAACCTTGTTGACGGTCTTTTTTGAGACACCGCAGCTGGCAGCAATCTTTTCCTGGCTTAGTTGCAGGATTGGTTGGGCCAACCGGATGATCTCGCGGTACTTGGTCATATCTGTGACCTCCTTACAATGAATTTACGCCATTGGCGCATAATTCCATTATAAGGGTGGAACTACCGGAATCGCGGTTCCCTACGCCGGAATGTCGGTTTCCGATTTTCCGGAATCGTCGGTTTCCACGTCCGGATTGGCGGTGTAAATCACGCCGGAATACTCAATGACCGGGAAAGATATGACAGGGAGCTGGCGAAACTTGAGGCAAAAGTCGGGTTCAGCCTTGGGTTTAAGCTGAACATACTTGATAAGAGGCTGTTGTATCTTACAGGCGGGAATTACGAGATTTCAGACAAAATGGCAGCCCATCTGGCAAGACGCAAAGAATTTGATTGCCCACCGGAGCATATTGAGCAAGTCTTTGCAACAATAAGGAAGACCATATACGAACGCACGGCAAGCAAATCGTTCGAGGCTGTTAAGATAGATGACTACAGGAAAAGAAAAACAGGGGAAGGTAGTTAAAATGAAAAAAAACGAACTGCTGGAAAATTTAATTCGGATGAATGAATTATCGGAAGCCGAACTACCTGACATTGAACTCCCGGAATTCGAAGAACTCTACGCGAATATAGTTGAATCCATGATACCGGAGGGAAAAGCCGGGGGGGAAGAGGTAAAAGCTGTAAAGGCATCGGATGAGACCAAAAGGCCGGATGAGAATAAAGCCCCGGAAGAGCCGGACAGTTTTGTACTTTCTTCTCACTTTCTCGAAGAGACCGAAACCATGAGGGAATATCTTAAAAGACGCCTTAAGGAGTATCTTTCCGTAGAGCATCTTCTTTTCAAGACGGAAGTGCTTGATATGAAGGACTATCCCATGATTGATCCGGCCAGCCTCGACGAGCTTAAAAAAGAATTTGAATCCGATGGTTTCGGTGAAACCCGCGTTTATGTTTTTCAAAGATTTCATAAGCATAAAAAGTATTATGATATTTATGCGTTCATGGAAGATATCATTGATGATCGCCTGAAAAAAGTAACGAAACGCTTTATCATTACCGAGGGCATGAGAATGGATGACGAATCCGAGCTTGATTTCGAGTTTTTGATCCGGAAAGATATGCTCATAAACCCGCGCTTGAAATCCCTGAATTCACATTTCAGATATCTCGCATGGGATTATACCAAGGATTATGCGGAAGACCTTGGTAGTCTGGCACTCGACAAACTGTACTCGACCATGAATGACAGAGGTCCTGTGACAAGGCTTTATGAAGCCGGCTACGACAGTCTCGCGTTTATGCTTCCGCGTTATGACAGGATCAATCTCAAGGGAGAAACGGCAGCGGAGATATTCGGTGTTGACACTCCCGATAATGACGCTTTTTATTCGATGATGAACGGCATAAATGCCGATGTGATCGAAAACATTATATGCGTGAACCAGCTTGAACGTTGCGCTGTGCTTTTTGATAAGTATCACGATATTCTTACCGAAAAGCCCGGACCGAATGCGTACCAACTTGGATATCTCGGGGAGCTGTCTTTCGAATATGGAATCTTTTACGGAAGGACTTTCGATAAGCCGCTTTATGACTCTTTTTATGAAACGTTCGGTGATGATAAGGTGTCCGGCAATTTTGACGATTTTTTCGAGCTTTATCGCGCGTATTACGGGTTGATCAGAACATGTCCCGAATTTGACATCATTCCTGCAGAGCCGAGGGCTCAGGCTATCCGTACAGCGAATAAATATTTGCTTGAACTGATCAGGAAAAAGTTCGCTCGAAAGCTCAATCCGGAGATTGAAACGGACAAGAGTCTTGAATATCACGGAAGCGAATATTCCGTGATTCCTGTGACGTCGATCCTGACTTACTATATTGACGGCGTAATGCTTAATAACGACGCGGTCAGATACAGCACATATATCCCGGAAAACACACAGGTGCTGCTTATAAGGAAAAATGATGCTCCTGACAGTCCGTTTGGCTTTATCACCATACTTGATAAGTGCATTCTGAATGCTTCCGGCGATTCTGACAGGCTGCTTCTGGGCATTTATGATTTCATCTCCGAATATGCACAGAACAAGGGGCTGAAGTTCAATATGCTCGGAGTGATAAGAGACTGGTGGTATCGCTTTAACGAGATGTACCTCGAAGAAGATGAGGATGTTGAGTCGTTGGACGATTACGAGGATGCAGAACGTTTTTATGGTCCTTTCTACAATTCCGAATCGGCCGGAAGCAGGGCTCAGTGCTGCATCAATGATGAGGATTACCTCTATCTTCTTGAGAACTGTGACGACAGAGAAGTACTGGATTTTCTGAATATGATCAAGGAACGGGTAGCGCCGCTCATCAGGAACGGACGACTTGTAAAAGAACCGGTCATGAAACAGGTGCGTTTGTTCGAGACAGTAAGTGAAACATAAGGATTTGTGCATCTTATTCCGGAAAGGAGGCTGCCATGAAAAAAACACCGCTTTTTGATACCCATGCCCACTACGACCACCCTCTGTTTGCGGGTGTTGAAGCTCCTGTGCTTGAAAAACTCTTTAAGATGGGGGTGCTCAGCGGCGTTGTGATACCTGCGATCACATGGGAAAGCAACTATCAAAGAGAGCTTTTTCCCAGAGAGCGTTTTCCTGAGTGCTTTTTCGCGGCAGGGCTTCATCCTAAGGCTGCAACAAACGAGAAATGGTGGGATGATGAGAAAAAGACCGCATTTTCTGAGCTTTTGAAGGATCCACGCACTGTTGCCGTTAAAACAGGGTTGGATTATTGCAAGAAACATCTTACAGACGCCCAGAAAGAGCACCAGATCAGGTTCTTGAGGTATCTTATACAGCAGGCGGGTGAAAATGGCTTGCCCCTTGTATTCCATGTCCGCGATGCAATGGATGAGTTTATTCAGATGTTGCGGGAAACACCTTTGAAAACGGCGGCTGAAGTCCACTGTTTCATGGGAGATGCGAAGACTGCGGAAAAGCTGATGTCTGTTGGGATTACACACTTTGGCATAGGCGGGATGCTGACCCGTGATGAATGCGAGTCCTTGCGCGAATGCGTAAAACATTTGAACCTTGATCGTATCCTTCTCGAAACCGACTCGCCCTTTGTAAAACCCAAGGACTGTACATGGGAGCTTAACGATTCATCAAATTTGATGGGGACTGCGGAACTTATTGCGAGACTTAAAGGTGTTGACACGGAAGAAGTAGTGGCTGCGGCAGAGAAGAATGCAAGAGAGTTTTTTGCGATCAGATGAATTTGTTCCCGGCTTTCCGAGGCAGCGATCGCATTTTTGGCCTTATGATTACGGAGGTTTTATGTACGGAGCAATACTTGGAGATATCATCGGAAGCAGGTTTGAATTTGATGAAGATTGTACTTCCACCGATTTTGAGCTTTTTACCGAAGATTCAAGATGGACTGACGATACCGTTCTTACAGTTGCCGTCGCAGAGGCGCTTCTTAATGCCGGCAACGACGCGGGTGTGGATGAAATAAAGAAATACTGCATAAAGAGCTTTCAAAAGTGGGGCTGGGCATATCCGTTTGCCGGGTATGGTCCGTCGTTCTCTACATGGCTTCAGTTTGAGGAACCGGAACCGATGGACAGCTTTGGAAACGGCTCTGCGATGCGCGTTTCCCCTGCGGGCTGGCTTTATGATACCGTGAAACGTACGCGCGAAGCGGCACGGGCGACAGCATGGGTATCGCATAACCATCCGGAAGGACTTAAGGGGGCGGAATGCGTTGCTGCGGTCATTTTCCTTGCACGGACGGGACACAGAAAGTCCGAAATCGAGGAATATGTTAACAGAGAGTTTGGCTACGATTATTCTGAGACTTTGGAGGAAATGCGCTTAAAACGCAAGCATACCGCCACGTGTCAGGATTCTTTGCCAAAAGCCCTGAGGTGCTTTTTCGACGGGACGAATCTTGAACGCGTGATCAGGAACGCGGTGTCGCTTGGCGGAGATACGGATACGATCGCTGCAATTGCCGGAAGCATGGCCGAAGCGTATTACGGCGTTCCGGCCGTATTGAAACAGGAGTGCGAAACAAGGCTTGAGGAAGGAATGCGGGAGATACTCTTTGCATTTCTTAAGAGTACAAAAGAGAGAGTTTACAGGCAGCCTGAAGATTCGGAGCGAAAGATCACGGTCAATCCCTATGAGGTTGATATCGCGCGGACTGCCGCAGAGTTTCGCCGTAAACTTTCTGAGATGGACAAAACCGGTGATACCCGCTCTTTGGAGCGTTCAATGGAATATATGCATGAAAACCCATGTGAGTTCAAAACAGGCTGGTATTGCAAAAACATAGCGGAAGCAGGTTATGAACCCGAATTCATTGATTTCATGCGAAGATATTGCGAGGAAGGAATCGAAGCAGGAGAGTATTCGATCGAAGGGATACATATCGCTTCCGAAGGCTTCAAATTTCTTTTTGTAAATGACGAGCCGGCCTGGCGGATAGTGTATGATCCGGGGCGAATCATACCGGAACAAGTATTCCCCGGACGGCAGCTTCCGGAGAAGCTGATAAAAGCGTTTTTGCTTATTATCCGCAGCACTGTCCCGGATGCAGAACTCTGGAGAAGGCAGCGGATATCAGAGTGCTTTAAGGATAAGGCAAATAAGACTTTTGACGCGTTTATCTGCGAAGGGAAAAGCCTGATGCCTGTACAGAAGGTTAAAAGACTGCTTTTGAAGGTGCTTCCGAAAACAAGTGAAAAATGTGTCAAAGAGGATTTTGAAGCCTTGAAAACATGCCTTATGCGGCTCGAAAAGATCGAGCTGAGGGAGCAGGGAAGTATTGCGCTGACTTTTGGCAGGGATGTAGTTGGATGGCATCAATATATGGATTATCTATCCGGAATATTGCGTCCCGGGCTTGAAGAGACTACCGACCTGCTTACCCATCTTACAGGCCTGTACAATTTCATTAAGTCCGCCAACAAGATCGTCCTGACATATGATCTCTTCTCGGGAGAAGCCGGCTATGGTGTGAAGTTTTCAATACCGGAGCGGTGGATATTCGAAGAACCGTGGCGGAAGGAAGAGCTTTTTGCATATCGGGGGAAGAAATTCAAAGAATGAGTCGCATAATCTGTTTTTTGTTGACAGGAAGCGGATTTTCCTGATAGAATCAAGAAGCAAATATTATTAAAACTAATGCTTGTTGAAAAATGCTTTGTGGATGTTATTTGTCCGAAAAGGAGCTTGCATGCGCAGAAGAGCAATATTTCTTGTTTGTATTCTGTTAACCTGTGTATTGACATCTTGCAGTCAAAGGCATGATGCCGCGCGGAATTATACCCCGGAACCGTTCATTGACAATATACCTAAAACGACAGGCAGGCCTACGCAGCTTGCCACTTTGATACCGAGCCCGGAGCCTACAGCTGTTCCGGGTAACGAGCCGACGGATACACCCGGTCCGGAACCAACGGATACACAGACTCCTGAGGTGACGGATACACCCGGCCCGGAACCGACGGATACATCAATTCCTGAGCCAACGGATACTCCGACTCCGGAGATCACTCCAAGTCCTGAGGATACACCGACTCCGAAGCCGACAAATACTTCAACCCCAAAGGCGACCGGTACGCCAACCCCGAAGCCAACTTCGAGGCTTACAAGTACACCCACCCCGAAGCCAACCTCGAGACCTACAAGTACACCCACCTCGAAACCGACAAGCACGCCAACCCCGAAGCCGACCTCGAGGCCTACAAGTACACCTACCCCGAAGCCAACAAACACGCCGACTCCGAGACCAACCAATACCCCGACACCAACGCCGACCTCGAAGCCTACAAGCACACCGACTCCAACCCTGACGGAAAGTCCTTATTCGAGCGGATTGGAGTTTGAATGCCCCAATGAGGCAGAGGCATGGGTAACAGGAATAGGTACTTTTGCGGGATCAAAGCTGGTTATTCCGTCGGAGTATAACGGCAGAATCGTTGTCTGCATAAACCCGTCTGCTTTTGAAAACTGTACACAGCTGGTTGAGGTAGTAATTCCTGATACGATCGATATGATCGAGCCATATGTATTCCGCAATTGCTCGAATCTCGAAAAGATTACGCTTCCCAAATACCTTGATTATATTGACAAGGGCGTTTTTGAAGGATGCTCAAAGCTTGTCTCGGTAACTCTGCCTGATGATGTATGGTGGATTGATGAAGACGCATTCAAAAACTGCACAAGCCTTCGCGAGATAAATACACCTGAGAGCCTTGAGGACATTGGCGATTATGCTTTTTCGGGATGTTCAAGCCTTAAGAGCTTTTCTCTGCCCTCGGAAATGTATTCCTTAAGTAAGGGCGTGTTTAAAAACTGTTCATCACTTGAAAGTATCGTTATTCCTGATGATGTGGTCCAGATAGAAGAAGAGGCATTTTACGGATGCACTTCACTTAAGAGTGTGAACATTCCGGTCGGGATAAATTCGATAAAAAACAGCGCTTTTGCAGGCTGCAAAGCCCTCGAGTCTGTGGTTTTTGACAGTCAGAAAACTATAAGCTTCGGTAACAGGATCTTTGAGGACTGTTCAAACCTGAAGCATGTGAAGTTGTCGGAAAACATAAAAACTATTCCTGATTATGCATTTAAGGATTGTGTTTCACTGAGTGAAATTGTTTTCCCTGATGCGGTAAGAATTATCGGAGTCGGTGCATTTTACGGATGCAGTGGCCTTAAAAATGTAACATTTCCGGCAGAACTCAGGGAAATAAGGGATTCAGCCTTTGAAAACTGCGATATCCGGGGCGAGATAACTTTCCCGGGTCATCTTGGCAGGGTTGAAAGCAGTGCATTTAAGAACAATAAGGGGATCACGGCTCTGCACATCCCGGAATTGTATTTAATGGTTACGGGCGCGCCCTTCGAAGGCTGTACAGGTCTGAAGAAATCATATTGTTATCCCCAGAATACAGAAGATCTTCGGGATCTGTTCGAAGGGCTTGATGTCGAGATGTATGTATACGGTGCCATAGACAGAACATATGATGATGTGGATTATGACTTCTCAATGCTTTGGGGTTACGGTTACTGCAAGTACTATGACGAAACACTTGGGACCGGTAACGATTACAGGACGCTGTACAAGCGGATATACACAGCGTACTTGAATTATAACAATGTGGTTGTGACTGCAGATCTTAAGACAGAAGAATTTGAATCGGAGATAAACAGTTTCGTTGTGGGAGACCACCCCGAATTGCTGTATGCCAAAAGATACAGTGCGGATTTGAGCGGAAGATTGTCGCTCGGATTCAACAAAGTTGACCAATGCAAAGAACTGTATCCGCAATGCGAAGCTTCACTGAATGAGATCAAAAGACGGATCATCAATAAATACGGCAGTATTGCAAATGCTACTAAGATCCAACGTGTCAAGATAATCCATGATTATCTCGTTCTGAAAAAGGAGTACGGATCATCAGAATGGGACCAGACGATGGCGGGCGTCCTGGCAGATGACTACACCCCGGTCTGCATGAGCTATTCGCTTGCATTCAAGTGGTGCTGCAATCAGTTGGGAATCCAGTGCGAGGTCGTTTTAGGACAGGAAGCGCAGGGGCTTCATGCCTGGAACTTAATTAATTACAGCGATACGGTTGCGTATTGCGGACCAAACACTGTGATAAACGCGGACGACTGGTATGAGATCGATGTTACATGGGATGACCCGCTTGGTTGCGGCGAAAGCTTCATCTGGTACAGATATTTTAACCTGGATTCCGCTACAATGTATCGATTGAGCCCGAGAGAATGGGAAGACAGGTACTATCCGACGTACCCCATAACGGATTGCCGCGGGACCAGATATTCATACGATAACTGCGTAAACGCAGGATTGTTCAACTGACGGATTAAAGAGAAAATAACATGTGCTATATTTTACGACAAACACACCTTTTCGTGCCTGTAGTGAAATATAGCATATTTATTTGTAAATAATTCCTTGACAGGGCATTCTATTACAGGATTGGTCTATAAGGCGCTTCCGATGGGGGCTGTCCCTGTGGGGCATAATTCTCTGATCGAATTGAAGAATGTGCCGTGCGAAGAAGTGGACATGGGCGAAAACACAGGTTTCCGGTTTTCTTTGAAAGGAGAGAGTGAGTTCATGTTCCTGGCTGATGACGATAAGGAGATACTGAAAAAGGTTGTCAAAAACCTTGGAAAGATGAAAACCGGTGATATAGTTGAGTTCATGCATAGCGAAAAGGCATATACCGAAACACCGCAGGGGAAGGTGATTGACTTTACCTATGCAAAGGAACTGCAGATTTAGAGTCACCAAGATGCCCCCTACCGACTCACGCAAAATATTTTATCATTTACACAATGCCCCTTTGTTTTTCTGCTCTCTTGTGGTATATTATCAATGTAACAAATAATTAACAAGTTGCCCGGCGGAATGCCGGGAGGAGGATTGTTATGAAATGCCCTAATTGCGGAGCGGAGATCACCGGAAGATTCTGTGCGTACTGCGGAAGTGAAGCTCCTTCGCAGCCGGTGAACATTGTGAACAACTTTTATGGTGAGAGCAACCTGAACCAGGGAAATGCAAACAGGAGCATTGGTTGCCCGAACTGCGGCAATAATAATGTTACATTCAGACGCGAGCAGAACGGTCTGAACGGATACAGAACAGTCGGCATGTGCAACTATTGCGGAAACACCTGGGTAACGGCTCAGGATCCGGGCATCTTTTCACAGGGACCGGCCTACAACACCTACAATTACAACAACTATGCATACACCCGCCAGCCTGCCGCCGGCAATCTTTCCGACAAGAACAGATGGATCGCGCTGATACTGCTCCTGCTGTTCGGAGTTTTCGGAGCGCATTATTTCTATGCCGGAAGGATCGGAATGGGTATCGTGTTCATGCTTACGCTTGGGTTCTGGGGCATCGGATATGTTGTGGATATCATCCGGATTCTTCTTGGCACCTTCAAGGATGCAAACGGACGGTATATGCGGTAGCGACGCCCGCGAATGATTTCCTGCCAACAATTGTTTTATTCTACAGATGCGGCAATGAGGCTGCTCACTTTTCGAAGTGGGCAGCCTTTGTTATTGACACTTTCGCCGTTTGTGGTATATTTATACTGAATAAGTGGGGATTTACCATTAGCTGTTCGCTGAGCTCGCAGCAGGGAGGTTAAAAAGCATGAAGAAGTTCTGGAAAATATTCGCCATAGCAGCAGGTGGCGTCATTGTACTCGGATCGCTTGTGTTTGGCGGGATATTGCTGTTTGAGTGGATACAGAATACCTTTTTCCGACCGCAGATAGTCTGCTACAAGCCTGTGATCTACCTTTATCCCAAAGAAGAGCAGGAGATAACGGTAAAGCTTGAGCTTGACGGCAAGCTTACCTGTACGTATCCTGCATACAACGACGGCTGGACAGTGACCGCCGCTCCGGACGGCACACTTACGGATGCTTCCGGGCGTGTGTACAATTACCTTTTCTGGGAAGGCAACATTGATACCGGTTACGATACGAGCAGGGGCTTTTGCGTAAAGGGCGATGAAACGGCTGATTTCCTTGAAGATTCGCTTAAAAAGCTTGGCCTTTCCGATAAAGAATCCGCGGACTTTATTACCTACTGGCTTCCGAAAATGCAGGATAACCCTTACAATATCATCACTTTTGCAGGTGCTGATTATACGGACAAAGCAAAGCTTTCAACCGACCTCGCTCCTGACACGCTTATCCGTGTGTTCATGGTCTGGAAGGCTTCAAATAAAAAGATCGGGATCGAGCCGCAGGAGCTCACAGCACCTGAACGCAAAGGTTTTACGGTGGTTGAATGGGGCGGAACAGAACTCTGAAAACAATGATCATTATGTTTCACCGTCCGGCGGGATCACGCATACAGAAAGATACTGCTCACAGACAGGAGTATGCGCCCGGCCACTAAAGAAACATACAAACCTGCAGCTTCTGCCAGCACGGAAAGGATATGAACCACATGGATGAAGAAAACAGAATGTCGCTTGGAAAGCGGATCATTATTGCAATATTGTGCTTTTTGCTTATAGCAGGCGGCATTTACATTTGCCTGTTTGCGACAACGACAGTGACCGCCGCACCGACGGCGGCATCGACAACAAACGGCTCATTTGTCGTACCTTCCGGCCCGCCCGCAGGCGCTTCCGGCACTCACGGCAAATGATCTGTGCAGCGGTTTTGATATGACCGCTGTGCCCTGAAAACGGAGACAGATTTGATAGATATAAACGAAAAAACAGAATATGTGATACTTTGCGGGGTTTCGACGGATGACGGCGACGATACCGAAAAGTCGCTTGACGAGCTTAAAGAGCTTGCGGATACCGCAGGCGCAGTGACTGTCGCAAAGGTTATCCAGAACCGCGAAAAGGTGCATCCCGGGACTTATATCGGGAAGGGCAAGATAGAGGAAGTTTCGGAGCTTGTGGCAAGGACCGGCGCCACCGGCATCATCTGTGATGATGAGCTTTCGCCCGCGCAGATGAAAAACCTGAGCGATGCGCTCGATATCAAGGTTATGGACCGCACCATGCTGATCCTCGACATCTTCGCCCAAAGGGCGTCCACAAGCGAAGGAAAGATACAGGTGGAGCTGGCGCAGCTCCAGTACAGGTCTTCGAGGCTTATCGGTACGAAGAACCTTTCGAGGCTCGGAGGCGGCATCGGAACAAGAGGCCCCGGCGAGAGCAAGCTGGAGGAGGACCGTCGTACGATCCGCGATCGGATAAGCAGGCTGAAAAAAGAGCTTGAAAACGTGAAGAGCAACCGTGAGATAACGAGAGCGGGGAGAAAGCGCAGCGCGATACCTGTTGTGGCGATAGTCGGCTACACGAATGCCGGGAAATCGACCTTGCTAAACAAGCTTACAGGCGCCGGCGTGCTCGAGGAGGACAAGCTGTTTGCGACGCTCGACCCTACGACCCGCCTTTATGTGACGGAAAGCGGCTTTAATCTTATGTTTACGGACACCGTAGGCTTCATACGCAAGCTGCCGCATCACCTTGTTGATGCGTTCCGGTCGACACTCGAGGAAGCAAAATATTCGGATATTATTTTGCATGTAGTAGACGCAGCGAACCCTGAGTGTTATAATCAAATGTATGTTGTTTACGAGACGCTTGAAAAACTTGGCGCCGGCGGCAAGACCGTGGTGACTGCCTTAAACAAGCAGGACATAGCGGAGGATGCCGATATCAAGGATCTGCACGCGGCAAAGACAGTGAAGATATCCGCAAAGACCGGCGAAGGGCTCGACAGCCTTGTGGATGCCATAGAAGAAGAGATAAAGAACGGCAGGGTACAGGCAGAAAAGCTGCTTGATTACAAGGATGCGGGGCTGCTCGGACAGATACGCAAGTACGGCGACCTTGAAGCAGAGGAATACCGCGAGGACGGGATTTTCGTACGGTTCAACATGCCTAAGGAGAGGGCGCTTTCGCTCGGATTGCTTGCGAAAGAAGAGAAACCGGTATACTGAAACCCAATAGAAATCCATTGGAAATCCAATTGAACCAAACAGAATCCAACAAAAAATATAAACCAAGCGAGGTTTACCATGAAAAAACTTGAAGAATACGTAAGAACAATACCGGATTTTCCGGAACCGGGCATCATGTTCCGTGACGTGACCAGCGTTATCGGCGACAAGGACGGCCTTCGCACCGCCATAAACGATATGCAGGCGCTCCTTGACGGAGTTGATTTTGATGTTATCGTAGGGCCGGAATCCCGCGGATTTATCTTTGGCGTTCCCATCGCCTACAACCTTTACAAGCCCTTTGTGCCCGTGCGCAAGAAGGGCAAGCTCCCCTGCGAGACCATCGAGGAAAGCTATGACCTTGAGTACGGTCAGGCTACCATTGAGATCCACAAGGATGCGATAAAGCCCGGCGACCGTGTTGTTATTGTTGACGATCTTATCGCAACCGGCGGCACGACAAAGGCCATCATCAACCTTATAGAGAGGCTTGGCGGCAAAGTGGTGAGCATCGTGTTCCTTATGGAGCTTGCGGGCCTTGAAGGCAGGAAAAAACTTGAAGGATATGACGTAAAGGCTGCGCTTGTATATCCCGGGAAATAAAACCGAAAACCCGCAACAACCGGAATACCTCGCAACAACCGGAAAAAGTAATATCCGCAGACGCGACGGCCGATCGCAGAACGGATGACTCGGAAAATGCGGAAAACATACCAAATACGATAAATACGACATAAATTTAACCCCCACAAAAACGAAAGGAGGCAGGTTATGGCAGAAGACCAGGTAATGACTTCATTGATCGAATACGAACGCCCCATGATCGGTATGGTACCGGACTCGAAGAACTTGTCTCCGGACGAGCTCTTTGCGCAGCTGCAGGAGCGTATTAGGAAATACCGTCAGGCAGACACGGACCTTTCCGTTATCGAAAAGGCCTATCATGTTGCGCGCGACGCCCACGAGGGGCAGCTTCGCCGCTCGGGCGAGCCTTATATCATCCATCCGCTCTGCGTTGCGATAATCCTCGCGGAACTCGAGATGGACAAGGAGACCATCGCTGCGGGCATCCTGCATGATGTCATTGAAGACACGGCGATGAGCGAAGAGCAGATGAAGGCTGAGTTTGGCGAGGAGATAACGCTGCTTGTGAACGGTGTTACAAAGCTGACCCAGTTAAGCTATTCCGCCGACAAGATCGAGCTGCAGGCCGAGAACCTCCGCAAGATGTTCCTTGCAATGGCGAAGGACATCCGCGTTATCATCATAAAGCTTGCGGACCGTCTGCACAACATGCGTACCATGGAGTACCAGACGCCGGAAAAGCAGATCTCGAAATCGCGCGAAACGCTTGATATCTACGCGCCGATAGCACAGAGGCTCGGTATTTCAAAGATCAAGGTAGAGCTGGACGACCTGTCCCTGCGCTACATTTATCCCGATGTTTATAACGAACTTAACGAAAAGATCGCGCTCAAGAAAGAGGAACGCGATGCTTTTGTTGCGCAGATACGTGAAGAAGTCGGGCATCACATCGCGGAAGCCGGCATAAAAGCCACGATAGACGGCCGCGTAAAGCACTTCTTCAGTATCTACAAGAAGATGTTCAACCAGCACAAGACCCTGGACCAGATCTACGATCTTTTCGCCATCCGCATCCTTGTTGACGACGTAAAGGACTGTTATGCCGCTCTCGGCGTGATCCATGAGATGTACAAGCCCATCCCCGGGCGTTTCAAGGATTACATCGCGATGCCGAAGGCCAACATGTACCAGTCGCTGCACACAACGCTCATAAGCAACTCCGGTACGCCCTTCGAGATACAGATCCGTACCTGGGAGATGCACCGCACCGCTGAATACGGCATCGCCGCGCACTGGAAGTACAAGGAAAACCAGGACGGCAAGGTAACATCAAAGGCCGAAGGCGAGAAGATGCAGTGGCTGCGCGAAGTTCTTGAGTGGCAGAAGGATCTCTCGGACAACAAGGAATTCTTAAGTGCCTTAAAGAACGATTTCAACCTCTTCTCGGAGAATGTTTTCTGCTTTACTCCGGGCGGAGATGTAAAGAACCTGCCTGCCGGCTCTACGCCTATCGATTTTGCTTACAGCATACATTCGGCCGTCGGCAACAAGATGGTTGGAGCGCGCGTCAACGGCAAGCTTGTTCCGATAGATTATGTCATCCAGAACGGTGACCAGATAGAGATAATGACGTCCCAGAATACGAAGGGCCCGAGCCGCGACTGGCTTAAGATAGTCAAGAGCTCCCAGGCCAAGAACAAGATCCTTCACTGGTTCAGGGATGAGTTAAAAGAAGACAATATCCAGCGCGGAAAGGATATGCTCGCCGCGTACTGCAAGACTAAGGGGCTTAACCTTACGGATTATACGAAGCCGGAATATGTGGAGCCCTGCCTTAAGAAGTACGGTTTCGGCGACTGGGATTCGATCTGTGCAGCTGTCGGCCACGGCGGCTTAAAGGAAGGCCAGATCATAAACCGCCTTATCGAGGAGTATGACCGCAAGCAGGAGAAGAATGTCACAGACCAGCAGATCGTTGATGCCGTAGCGGGCGTTACCCTTGACAAAACGGGCAGGGGCGGCAAGAAGGGCGGCATCGTCGTACAGGGCGTTGATGATGTTTCGGTACATTTTGCGAAGTGCTGCTCACCGGTGCCCGGAGACGAGATAGTCGGATTTGTCACAAGAGGCCGCGGCATCACACTGCACCGCACAGATTGCGTAAATGTCCTGAACCTTCCCGAAGATGAGCGCGACAGGCTTATCGAAGCCGAATGGAATGTCCCGGAGCAGGCAGCATCCGAGAATTACTACACGGAGATCAAGCTTTTTGCGAACAACAGGACGGGTATAATCGTGGATATCTCGAGGATACTCACCGAAAACAAGATAGAGATAATGCTGCTTAACGCAAGGGCAAGCAAGTCCGGCACCGCGACGATAAACGTGGGCTTCGAGGTAAGCAGCGTAAACCAGATGAATTCCATAATCGGAAAGCTCAGGAGTATCGAGGGAGTGCTTGATATCAAGCGCATATCGGGCTGACGGAGGATCAGGCCTTTAGGCCGGAATGCACGCGGCTCTATAACACGGAGGAAGGAATGCTGGTCAAAAGCCTTGTACTTGGCGCAGTCCGCACGAACTGCCACATCTGCATAGACGAGAGGCTCATGAAATGCCTTATTATCGACCCTGCCGACAATGCGGAGCATATTGCTGCGCTGCTTACGCGGGAGGGGCTTACTCCTGTTGCGATTTTACTCACGCATGGGCATTTTGACCATATCTACGCAGTAAACGACCTTTGTATGAAATTCCGGCTCCCTGTAATTGCGGGGGCCGACGAAGCAGCGCTGCTACAGGATCCTGTGCTCAACGAATCGCGGAATTTCGGTCGCGAGGTGTGCGTTGTACCGACAAGACTTGTTCGGGACGGCGAGACTCTTGAGATAGCAAGCTTCAGGTTTAAGGTAATCGCAACACCCGGCCACACGGAAGGCTCGGTCTGCTACTACTTTGAGGACGAAGAGCTTGTCTTCACGGGAGATACGCTTTTCTTTGAATCCATCGGACGTTCGGACCTCCACACGGGAAACGGCAGCAAACTCACAAGATCCGTCAAGGACAAGCTTTTTGCGCTTCCGAAGCACACGCTCGTCTACACGGGACACGGTCCGAAAACAACAATAGAACACGAGATCAGGAATAATCCATATGTCTGATATTACCTACCGGCTTATCATTGCCGGAACAATGTTTGAGCAGGAATTAAAGCCTCTTGTACGCTCATTCTTCCAGGGGCATGAGCTTGAAACGGAGCTTTTTGGCTGGGATGAGGAGCTTGAAGCTTTAAGGATCGCGGATAATAAGCTTTATTACGGCGATATAGAGCCCTTTGATATAGAAAACGGAATAGTGATACACACGGGCGAAAAGCGGTTTTCGGCGGCATTTTTTAAGGACGGCGAGGTTGTCTTTCATGAAGAAGGCGAAGCACTTTTTGACCGCAAGGAGTACAGGAATGCGCTCGCAAGGGCCGTTTACCGCTGCCTTTCAAAGGGCACGGGAAAACAGCTCCCGTGGGGGATACTTACCGGTGTCCGTCCCACAAAGCTTGTTTACGAAGGCCTTGAAGCAGGTAAGAACCCGGAAGATATCGCAAGGAGCATGAAGGAGGAGTACCTTTGTTCCGACAGAAAGACGGCGCTGAGCCTCAAGGTTGCCGGTAAGGAGCATGAGATCCTTTCTTCTTTTGACTATTCGGACGAATACAGCCTGTATATAGGAATTCCGTTCTGTCCGACAGTCTGTGCCTACTGTTCCTTTACCTCTTTTCCGTTAAAAGGGTATGATGATCTTGTTGAACCCTATCTTGCAGCGCTTTTTAAGGAGATAGAAGCGGCAGCGGGGCTTTTCAAAGGACACGGGATAAGCTCCGTGTATTTTGGTGGAGGAACGCCTACAACGCTTTCGGCAACGCAGCTTGAAAGGCTCATCTGCAAAGTAAAGGATACCTTCGACCTTAGAAAGTGCAGGGAATTCACTGTTGAGGCGGGGCGGCCCGACAGCATTACGAGAGACAAGCTTAAGGTACTTAAAAACTGCGGTGTTTCGCGCATTTCCATAAATCCGCAGTCAATGAACGACGAGACCTTAAAACGCATCGGAAGGCGCCACACGGCGGCACGGATAGTGGAAGCCTTTGAAATGGCAAGAACCGAGGGGCTTGACAACATCAATACGGATATAATACTCGGGCTTGAAGGCGAGACCGTAAAGGAAGTTGAGTACACCTTAAGCCGCATAAAGGAGCTTGCCCCGGAGAGCCTGACGGTCCATACGCTGGCATTAAAGCGTGCGGCGCGTCTTGTGACCGAAAAAAAGAATTTCGAAGGTTCGGGGCTTTCAAGCATTTCGGACATGATCGAAATGACCGCTGATTTTGCCGAAAACAACGGCTATGAGCCCTATTATCTTTACAGGCAGAAAAATATGGCCGACAACCTTGAAAATGTCGGTTATTCAAAAAAAGGACTTGAATGTCTCTACAACATCCTTATAATGGAGGAAGTCCAGACTATCCTTGCACTCGGTGCCGGCGGGTCCTCAAAGTTCGTTTTCCCGAAAACACAGGGAAATACACGCATAGAGCGGGTGGAGAACGTTAAGAACGTTAACCACTACATCGACAGGATCGATGAGATGATACAGAGAAAAGAGGATTTTCTCAAGGCAGAGAAGGTCTTCTGACAGTCCTTGCGTCTTTTTGACTTTATGTCTTAAGGCGGAAAGGAGGGTGGATTATGGATTTTATTCAGACCGTGCTTTCCTACGGAGGCTTGTTTTATGCCGATGAAAACGAAAAACACGATCAAAACGGCGAAGAGATACCGGATAATGTGATGGCTGTGCTTGATGAGGCGCTCGACCACGCGATCCTTGTGAGCAACATAGCATCCCATCTTGCAAGGACCCTCGGAAACAGCGAGGAGTTCTGCAAGGATATCGCAAAAGCCGGACTTCTGCATGATATCGGAAAGCTAAGGCTCCATGAGTATCTTGAGGCCGAATCCGGCGAAAACGCTTCGGACATTGAAAGATTAAAGTATGTAAGAATGCACCCTACAATGGGTTATGAATTTCTTAAAGCAAATGACATGTACACGGAGGAGATAAGGCAGGCCATCCTCCATCATCACGAAAACTACGACGGTACAGGGTATCCGTCGAACCTTAAAGGTGATGAGATCCCGTATATGTCAAGGATACTGCGTGTCTGCGACGTATTCGCGGCGCTTGTCTCGGAGCGGCCGTATCGTGCGGCTTTTGATACAGAAACAGCCATAGAGCTGATGACCGATGAGGTCAAGAATTTTGACATGGAAGTATTCCTCGCGTTCCTTTACATGGTCAGGACCTCCGACAATGAGGAGCTTGAAGAGTATATAGAAGAATCAAACAAAAAGACGCTTGAGAAGAGAAAATCAAACGCCTGAAAGGAGTTTTTATGCAATCCCGTACACATACATGCGGAGAGCTGCGTCTTTGCGATGCAGGAAAAAAAGTCAAGCTGGTGGGCTGGCTTGAAAACATGAGAGAGGTAGGCGGAAACCTTGCGTTTGTTGTACTGCGCGACTTTTACGGCACCACACAGGTCGTTGCACAGGACGATATGGTGGCTTCCTTCAAGAATATTACGAAAGAGTCGACTGTATCCGTAACAGGTACAGTCCGCGAGAGAAGTTCAAAGAACCCAAAGCAGGCTACAGGTGACATCGAAGTTGTGCCCGAATCCGTAGAAGTTCTCGGAGCCTGCCGCTACAACGAGCTGCCCTTTGAGATCAACCGCAGCCGCGAGGCGGATGAACTGCTCCGCCTTAAATACAGGTATCTTGACCTTAGAAATCCGGAGGTTAAAAAGAACATCGTGCTAAGATGCAATGTTGTTGCCGCTTTGAGAGCAGCAATGACGGAGCACGGCTTCCTCGAGATAACAACGCCCATCCTTACGGCTTCTTCGCCCGAAGGCGCAAGGGACTACCTTGTTCCGGCGCGTAAGCATCCGGGCAAGTTCTATGCGCTTCCCCAGGCTCCCCAGCAGTTTAAGCAGCTGCTCATGACCTCGGGCTTTGACCGCTACTTCCAGATCGCACCCTGCTTCCGTGATGAGGATGCAAGAGGAGACCGCTCACCGGGAGAGTTCTACCAGCTCGACATGGAGATGGCGTTCGCTTCCCAGGAGGATGTTTTTGCAGTGCTTGAGGATGTGCTTCCCCCTGTATTTGCAAAGTTTGGCAAATACAACCGCGCTTCCGGCGCTCCTTTCAAGCGCATCCCTTACTTAGAGGCACTTGAGACCTACGGTTCGGATAAACCCGATCTTCGTATCGACCTTACCGCAAAGGATGTTACGGATGCTTTTGCGGGCTGCGGCTTTGACCAGCTTGAGGGCAAAAAGGTAAAGGCAGTAGTAGTTTCCGACTGCAAAGAGAGCAGGAAAGTTATCGAGAAGCTTCTTGCCGATGCCGAAGTTGTTGCCGGTGTTAAGCCTTACTGGTTCAGAAAAGACGAGAACGGCGAGATCGTCGGCGGTATCTCGAAGTTTGTAAAGAATGTAGAAGATGCCGTGGTTTCAAAGCTCGGCTTAAAGAATAACGACCTTGTGCTTATTGCAGCAGGCGAACTTACAAAGGCACAGAAGCTTGCAGGTGTTCTGATCAAGACCTTCGGAGCTGCGGTTCCCGGCCATATGGACAAAGAACAGTACGCATTCTGCTGGATCGTGGACTTCCCCATGTACGAGATAGGCGATGAATCCGGTGAGCTTGAGTTCTGCCACAATCCTTTCTCCATGCCGCAGGGCGGCCTTGAGACGCTTCTTAAGGCAGAGCGCGGGGAGATCGATCCCCTTTCCATCATGGCGGACCAGTACGACCTTGTATGCAACGGCGTAGAGCTGTCTTCGGGTGCTGTCCGTAACCATGATCCCGAGATAATGATCAAGGCCTTTGAGCTTGTAAGACTCGGCGAGGATGATGTTAAGGCCAAGTTCCCCGCCATGTACAACGCATTCTGCTACGGTGCTCCGCCCCACGCAGGCATCGCGCCCGGCGTAGACCGTATGGTAATGCTCCTTGCAGGTGAGGAGAGCATCCGCGAGATCATCCCGTTCCCGATGAACAAGAACGCACAGGATGTTATGATGGACGCTCCGGGCTATGTTACCGAAAAGCAGCTTAATGAGCTGCATATCAAAGTTACGGAATAATATAGGTTATACATACAAAAACAATCCGGAAACGGCGCTTATGGGAGGCAAAACTATGAATATTGTCGGCAAATGGAATCTTGTATCCGTAAAGGCCATGGATTTTACCACATTTGAGGACAAATGGACGCCAAACGACGAACTAAAGGATCTTCCCGAGGACAATCCCTTCAGGAAGATGATGAACACCGAATTTGAATTCTTTGAAGACGGAACGTTCGCCATGAAGTCTGTTGTTCCGAACATCACGGAAATCCCCATGGAGGAGCTTAAGGCTGCGATCGAATCCGGTCAGGCCGTTCAGGAAGGCGGTGTCGTGAAGCTCGTCACCAAGTCCGAATGGAAGGAAGAGGACGGCAAGCTCATCATCAACACTAAAGAGGAAGGCGAGATCCTTGGGGAGAAGATAAATCCATGGAAGGCAGCCGAAGCCGACGGCAACACGTTCATAATCAATACATACTACCAGATAGTGCATGCAGGCGAGACTCCGTCGGTTGTAAGAAAGACTGTTCCGGTTGAAAAGGAAGTCTCGGAAGAGACGGCAAACGCAGCAGGCACCTACAAGGGCATCTATACGAAGTTTGTCGGTGACCCCGATACCGCAAAGAATGACAAAGACGAGTTTAAGCTTATCCTTGAGAAGGACGGCACCGGAAAGAGCATCCGTGACGGTCTCGAGATAAAGGTTCCGGACTGGTCTGTAGAGGGCGGTAAATTCAAGCTTACAGAGAAATTCCTCGGAACCATCGATTACACCGGAACGCTTGACGGAAAGTCGCTCGTGCTTTACAACGACGATCCCGAAAAGCCTGTTACGTGCATGTATGTGTATGAGAAAGAATAATTAAACAAAAGGGAGTTGTCGGCCGGCGCTCCCTTTTTTGTGCGATAAGCGAATGCCCTCGGCAGCAAGCTCGCTTGCTGGACGAGGGCTGAGTGAACGGTCATTGAGCGGACTTCGTACGCGAGATGACCCGTCGAATCGAGTAGGAGTCAGCCTACTCGATGCGTGCGCCTAGCGGCGCATGTTTCATCGGAGCGGGGAGAAGGAACTGCTCCGTTCCGGGTAAAGAGAATGTATTATTTTTGGGGAGTATGCCATGAAGAAAAAGAGCGCATTGCGTATCATATTCACGATATTACTTATTGCGATCCCGGTTGCCGGCATTGCGTATTCTGCATATTACGGGATAGCTGTGCACAAGCAGGGAGAAAGCGCGAGCATAGGCGTTCTTCCGGCGATAGCGCTTTTCCTTACTGTGACGCTGCTTATTGAGGTTGTCGTTGCGGTCTTGTATGTAGTGTTAAGGTACATTACAGGCGGAAAGAAGAAGGAAAAGAAGGCGCGCGAAAAGAAGCCTACGCGCTTCGGGACGTTTGTCAGGAAGCATATCGCGGGAATGGTGATCGTTTCTGTAGTTCTGCTTGCGGTGCTGTTTTATACGGTTCTTTTCTTTATCCAGGACCTTCTGATATTCCATCCGAACAATTTCTACGCAAATACCGCATCCAGCCTTGCAAACGTCACGAAGATATCGCTTTCGGACGGCAAATACTCGGGGTATTTCAGAAAGAGCGGCAATAAAGACCTTATTGTATTCTACTGCGGAAACGCGGAGAGCGCCGCGGGTGCGATGTGCATCCTCTGCGATCCTTCGGACGTTGTGGCGGAAGTATTACAGGATTTCGATGTTCTGGTAGTAGATTACCCCGGGTACGGCGAAAGCAAGGGAAAACCCGGTGAAAAGGCGTTTTATGATATGGCTGATACTGTTATTAAGTACGCCGGCGGGCTTGGCGGCTATGACCACAAGTACCTTGTCGCATACAGCATAGGCACGGGCGTTGCGACCTACACGGCGTCAAGGTCAGACTGGGACAAGCTTGTACTTATCGCGCCCTACAACAACTTTACGGATGAGTGCTGCTCGGTGCTTCCCGTGTTTTTCGGGCCGTTAAAGGCCATAATTAAGCACAAATTCCCTTCGGACGAATATGCAAAGAGCATTACGGAGCCTACATGCATGATAGTTTCGGACGGCGATATGCTAATACGAAACAAGCTCTCGGAAAAGCTTAAAGCCGCATTCAAGACTGCGCCCGAGTACATACAGCTGACGGGTCTTACTCACAGCGAGATGTGCTACAGCAAGGAAGTTTTCAGGAAAGCTGCGGAGTACCTGAAGAAGTGAGAAATGCTTTTGTGCAGTCTGCGATCGCGTGTGAAAGTCTGTTATCACTTTAACACGTTACAGTATGAAAAATAATTGTTGACAAAGCCGAAAGCATTTGATAACATACACCTAATATCAAATGCAATGAAGGGGAGCAGTAAGACCGTATCTGCCCGAAGAGAGCTGCCGGACGGTGTAAGGCAGCGGAGAAAAAGTCTGAACTCGCCCCGGAGCAGCTGCCTGAAAGCAGAAGGGGGTAAGCCCACACTGCCGCGTAGGAGCAGACGTTTTCCACGTAACGGAGTTTAAGTGCATGTTTGTACGGAGGTTCGCTTGAAACGGACTAAACCGGCAGACGTGAAGCGGAGTGGTACCGCGGAGGTTTGTTTATTCGCCTTCGTCTCTGTAGATCAGAGATGAAGGCTTTTTTATTATTCTGCTAAGTGCAGAACGGAGGAAGATCATGACCGATACACAGAAAATAATCCTCATACTCGTCCTATGCTGGCTGGTGGTTACAAACATAATCGCATTTGTGGCCATGTACAGCGACAAGGAGCGCGCGAAAAAGGGCGCATGGCGCATAAAAGAGGCCACATTGTTCATGTTTGCGATCATCGGCGGAAGTTTGGGCGCAAACCTTGGAATGCAGGTTTTCAGGCATAAGACGAAACATTGGTATTTTGTAGTGTTTATGCCGCTTATCCTGATCCTGCACATAGCCCTGCTTGTTGCGGGCTGGTATTTCTTTTTCAGATGACAGAAATGTGAAAAGCCAAAAGGCACAAATGAAACCATTAGCTATTCGCTGCGCTCGCAGCATGGAGGATAAAAAATGAAGATCAGTTTTTCAACTTTAGCCTGTCCCGATTTTTCGTGGACAGACATATATTCAATGGCAAAGGACTTAGGCTTCGACGGTATCGAGATCAGAGGCCTCGGCGAGGACATCTATGCCGTTAAGGCAAAGCCTTTCACGGCAGACCAGGTCGAGAAGACCAAAGCAAAGCTCGACTCCCTGAACCTTACCATTCCCTGCTTTTCTTCAGGCTGCAGCGTGAAGGACAAGGACAATTACGAGGGCGTTGTCTCGGAGATAACCCAGTACTGCATCCTTGCTGAAAAGTTCGGCACCCCGTACATCCGCGTGCTCGGGGACAGGAATCCCGCGCCCGAGGGAGAGGTTGACCATGACTACATTGTCAAGGTCATGAAGGATCTTGCAAAGATCGCGGCCGGCTTTAATGTTACGCTTTTGATAGAGACAAACGGCGTTTATGCCGATACCTCCGTGCTCAGGAAGGTGCTTGATGCCATCGATCACCCAAATGTTGCAGCTCTCTGGGACATCCACCATCCTGCCAGGTTCTTTAACGAGACTCCGGCACAGACCTACGCCAACATCGGAAAATACGTTAAATACGTACACGTCAAGGACAGCGTTATGGTGAACGGCGCCATCGAGTACCGCATGATGGGCGAGGGCGACCTTCCGCTGAAAGAAGCCCTTGAGCTTTTAAACAGCCACAACTACGACGGTTTTGTTTCGCTTGAATGGGTTAAACGCTGGGCTTCGAACCTGCTTGACGCCGGTATCGTATTCCCGCACTTTGCAAACTACATGGAGGTTTACCGCAGGACGTATTATAACGCGCTGCAGGACGATAACCGCGGAACCGGAAAGTATGTCTGGAAGAAGAACATGCTGATAGACGAGACCTTCCCGGATGTGCTCGACCGCATCTGCAAGGAATTCCCGAACCAGTACGCTTTCCGCTACACAGAGCTTGATTATACCCGCACTTATCCGGAGTTCAGGGATGATGTTGATACATTTGCCCGCGCGCTTATCTCCATGGGAGTAAAACGCGGGGACCACGTTGCCATCTGGGCTACAAATGTTCCCGCCTGGTATATTACCTTCTGGGCAACAACAAAGATCGGAGCCGTGCTTGTTACGGTAAACACCGCCTACAAGATACACGAAGCGGAATACCTGCTCCGCCAGTCGGATACCCATACCCTTGTTATGATCGACGGCTACAAGGATTCGGATTACAATGCGATAATAAATGAGATCTGTCCGGAGCTTGCAACCTCGAAGCCGGGCGAGCTCGAGTCCAAAAGGCTTCCGGTGCTCAAAAATGTCATAACCGTTGAAAGCAGCCATCCGGGGTGCTTCACCTGGGATGAAGCAGTTGCCAAGGCTGCTGAGACTGATATCTCCGTTGTGGAAGAAAGGCGCAGGGCCATCAACAAGCATGACGTCTGCAACATGCAGTATACATCGGGCACAACGGGCTTCCCGAAGGGCGTTATGCTTACCCATTACAACGTTGTGAACAACGGAAAAGCCATAGGCGATTGCATGGATCTTTCAACAGCGGACCGCATGATGATCCAGGTGCCCATGTTCCATTGCTTTGGCATGGTGCTTGCCATGACGGCCTCCGTAACGCACGGGACTACTATGTCGCCAATAACGGCTTTCAGCCCGAGAAAAGGGCTTGCCTGCATCAATAAAGAGAAGATCACGGCTTTCCACGGCGTTCCGACGATGTTTATCGCGATGCTTGGCCACGAGGACTTTGCAAAGACCGATTTCTCGCACATGCGCACCGGTATCATGGCCGGAAGCCCATGCCCCATCAAGGTCATGGAAGAGGTGATCAAGAAGATGAACATGAGCGAGATCGTTATTACTTACGGACAGACCGAGGCATCCCCGGGCTGTACGATGAGCAAGACGACGGACACCATCGAGGACCGCGTAAATACGGTAGGCGGCGCAATGTTTGGCGTTGAGTGCAAGATCGTCGATCCGGAGACCGGTGCGGACCTTCCGGACAATGTGGACGGTGAGTTTGTTGCCAGGGGCTACAACATCATGAAGGGCTATTACAAGATGCCCGAGGCCACCGCGGCGGCCATAGATTCCGAGGGATGGCTGCACACAGGGGATCTTGCAAGAAGGCTTCCTAACGGCTACTACAAGATCACAGGCCGCATTAAGGACATGATCATCCGCGGCGGCGAGAACATCTACCCCAAGGAGATAGAGGATTTTATCTATACACACCCGAAGGTAAGCGACGTGCAGGTAATAGGCGTTCCCGATAAGCAGTACGGCGAGGAGATAATGGCCTGCGTCATCACAAAAGAGGGCGAAGAGCTTACAGAGCAGGAGATCAAGGATTATGTGATGTCCCACATGGCAAAACACAAGGTTCCGAAGTACGTTGACTTCGTGAGCGAGTTCCCCATGAACGCTGCCGGCAAGATCCTGAAATACAAGATGCGCGAGGCAGCCGTCGAAAAGCTGAACTTGAGGGCTGCGGAGAATATTGAGACAGCATGAATTTAAAATGAGTCAGCGGGAAACGACCCCACTGACTCATTTTTAATGAGTCAGCGGGAAACGACCCCACTGACTCATTTTTTTTACGTTTTACAGTTCTGAGAACATAACTTTTTTCTGGATGTAGAGCTGGCGCTCGGATTCCTTGAGCAGGTCCTCGAGGGTGCGGGTGCCGTATTCGTCGGTGTAGGAAACGCCCCAGAAGATGCTTATTCCCCACTTGCTCTGCTCCTGGGCAAACATTTCGACGGATTCGTCGATGCCGGGGCGGGTCATATCCGTGAGAACCGCTGCAAAGCGGCTTGTGTCGAGGATGAAGCAGTTGTTGCCGGCCTCGTTGCCGAAGCATTTTACGATGCATTCCGCGGAAGTGCGCAACAGCTGGCTTGCAGCGGCTTCACCAAGGTTTTTCTCTGTGTTGTCATAATCGGAAACATCAAAAAGAATGACTGAGAGGGGCTTGCCGGGAGGAGCGGTGTCCGGTTCGCGGGTATATTCCTCGAAAGCGTTTCTGTCCGGAAGACTAGCTACTATGTCAGCACCTCCGGTTGAACGGAGGAAATCTTCGAAGTTTGCTCTTCTGCTGATGAGCTTGTTGTAAGCGGAAGAGATAAGCCGGGTCTCGCGAAGGCCTCGTTTCTCATTTGCCTGGCTGCCGGTCCGTATACTGTGGACTATGCCGTAAAGCGGGGAAATAAGCTGGTTGTAGAGGATGAACAGCATAAAGATGATGATCGCTATGATCGTAAAGGTGGTTATACGGATCGCAAGCTGGATCACGGCGATCTTTTTTCCGCAGGCTGCGGATCTTTCGCCGGCTTCTTTGTTAAGAGCGCCGCCTGCAGCCCCTAAAAGTGTCACAAGAGCGGTCTTGTCCCGGGCGAACTGGTCGCCGTTTGCATACTTGCAGGCAAGAGCGAACTTTTCGGAATCCGGCATCATCTTTTCCTGGGCAGTAAGCTCGGGTAACGGCAGAGCCTTTACTTCCGGGATATCGGGCATCTTATATACCGCAAAGAAAAGAGCGAGGGCGTGGAGTTCGGATTCTGCAAGCGATTCTGCCTTTTCGGCGGCGGCATCTATGTTTTTGAGGATATCTTCACCAAGACCGTAGGTCTTGAAGTTGGCGGCGATAACATGACCGCGCTTTTCGTCTTTTGCATATTCTTCAGCAAAGACAACGAGAGGTTCGGTGTTCAGATCACCACTGCCGTTAAGGGGGCGCAGGAGCAGTGATGTGACGGACTCGGTCAGTCTTGAGGAACCGGACAGCATGCTGTTTGCTTCGTTTTTGTATTGATTGTAATTCCGGTTCAGGGCTGAAAGCTCGGCGCTTGTATCGCTTATCCTGAAGATGAGTATTATGATGAGCACATGAAGAGACGCCAGCACGGCGATGAAGGGAATGATAATGGCGCGTGCCGCCAGACCGTTCTTTTTGGTTTTTGATCTTTCGAATTTCATTGGTCAATCTGTCCCTTTCTTGAACCGGAAATAAAGACCCGATATATATAAAAATTATACCAGAAAACGCGCTGATGTCAATGTTTTGGTGAATTTAGATACATTTTGGACATATTGCGTTCATTTTTTGTATTTGACAAATAAATCGCATGCGATATAATATGAGGATATGGAAGCAATTAAGTATATTGACATCATAATAGGCATTATTTTTTGTGTCTGCTATGCTTATCAGACTTTCTACATACCGGTTGCCTGGACGTTCAGACGCAAGTACACTAAGGAGGCAAAAAGAAACACTTTTGCGGTTTTAATCTGCGGCAGGAATGAATCGGCTGTAATAGGGGATCTTATTGAAAGCATTAAGGAGCAGACATACGATCAGTCGCTTATAACAACGTTCGTAATGGCTGATAATTGCACGGATAATACCGCCGATGTTGCGAAAGCTCACGGTGCGGTAGTATATAAGCGTTTTAATAAGGAGCTTGTCGGAAAGGGCTATGCGCTGTCAGAGCTTCTCGGTCATATCCATGAGGATCATCCCGAGGGGTTTGATGCGTATATCATTTTTGACGCAGACAACATCCTTAAAAAAGACTATTTCGAGAAGATGAATCTTTGCCTTTCACAGGGGCATGATATCATAACAAGCTACCGCAACAGCAAAAACTATGGTGATAACTGGATCAGCGCGGGCTACGGCCTCTGGTTCTTAAGAGAGAGCCGTTACCTGAACCATGCAAGATATCTTCTGCATTCAAGCTGTGCCGTTTCGGGCACGGGCTTCCTTTTCAGCAGAAAGATAGAAGAAGAGGTAAGGGACTGGCCCTTCCATCTTCTTACCGAAGACCTTGAGTTTACCGCATACAACATCACAAAGGGCAGAAAGATCGCATTCTGTAAAGAGGCTGAGTTCTTTGACGAACAGCCCGTGAAGTTCTCCCAATCCTGGAGACAGCGCAAGCGCTGGGCAAAAGGCAATTTCCAGGTATTCGGGAAGTACGGATTGGATCTTACAAAGGGATTTATGCGCGGTAATTTCGCATGCTTTGACTTCGCGGTCAGCATAATGCCTGCATTCGTGCTTACGCTGGTTGCCATTGCCGTGAACCTTTTTGCGCTTGTTTATTCGATCGTTGCAAACAAGGGCGCCGTTGAGTTTGTCCGTATGGCCGGCAATGTACTGTCGTCACTTTACGGTACCATGGTACTCATGGGAGCCATCACAACGGTTACCGAGTGGAAGCACATAAACGCATCAGTATTTAAGAAGATCCTGTATGTATTCACTTTCCCGATCTTTATGGCAACATATATTCCTATCTCTGTTGCAGCTCTTTTCGGAAATTGCGGATGGAAGCCCATCGAGCATACCAAGTCCGTTAAGGCCATTGCAAGCAGCGAAAAGACCGGAAAACGCAAGGAAAGAAAGCTTCGCGTGATATTTGCGGCTGCAGCCGTTGCAGCGGTTGCGATCTTAAGCTTTATCAGCGGCTATGTCAGCAATATCGGTGCAAAGCGCATCGTTACCGAGGTTCAGGCTTCCGAGCTTGAGGATGTGGACTACATCGTTATCTTCACGGCGGAAACAGGTGACGCTAAGACCTGCGAGAGCATCTTCAGCGATAGGTTAAAGACTGCCTGCAAGTTTGCCGGTGCCGGAAAGAACACAAAGCTCATCATAATCGACGAGCGTTCCGAAAGTGAAAAGAAGCACGCCAAGAAGTCCCTTTACATCAAGAATGTAACGGACAACTCGGAGATAGTCCTTTCGAACATAGACTACACAATGGACAAGCAGTCAGAGTCCACCTACGAAAGCTTAAGAAAGCTTGAGGAAGAATATTCTGCAAAGAAAGTCATCATAGTTACACAGAAATGCCACCTTTCAAGAGCGCTTTACATCGCCAACAAGATCGGTATCGATGCTTACGGTGTTGCAAGTGATGAAGATACCGAGTATTCGGGTGAAGCGATCCGCGAGGTATCCGAAGCCTTCGCACGTATCCGCGATTTCACATACACTGTGATCGACGGGATATTTGAGTCTTCGGAAAAGAAAGGCAAGGATGTGGCAAGCACCAAGGGCGGTTTTGATTCCATGGACGGAGTCTTCAAGAACCCCAAAAAGCAGAACAAGGACAAATGATCCGGATCTGCATTTCGTGATCAACAGAGGAGATCATATGTACGAAGATATACTGAAAATAGTCGATCATACCCTTCTCGCACAGACTGCGACCTGGGCAGAGATAAAGCAGATCTGCGATGACGGCCTTAAATACAGGACCGCATCGGTATGCATCCCGCCAAGCTATGTAAAACAGGCTGCGGAATACCTTAACGGCAAGCTTAAGGTCTGCACCGTCATCGGCTTTCCGAACGGCTACAACACAACAGCCGTTAAGTGCTTTGAGACGGCAGAGGCCGTTAAGGAAGGCGCCGACGAGATCGATATGGTGATCAACATCGGATGGCTTAAGGACAAGCGCTACGACGATATCCTTAACGAGATAAAAGCCATTAAGGCGGCATGCGACGGAAAACTTCTAAAGGTCATCATAGAGACCTGCCTTCTTACGGAAGAAGAGAAAATAAAGATGTGTGAGATCGTGACGGAAGCAGGAGCCGATTTCATCAAGACATCCACCGGTTTTTCCAAGGGCGGAGCAACGGTGGCCGATGTGGCGCTCATGCGGATGAATGTCGGCAGTGAAGTAAAGGTAAAGGCAGCCGGCGGCATCTCATCCATTGAGGATGCAAGAGAGATGATGGCAGTGGGAGCCGACAGGCTCGGCACAAGCCGCATAGTGAAGATAGTTAAATCCGAAGAAAACACAGACAACAGCACATATTGAAAAAAGCAGCCGGAAGGCTGCTTTTTCTATACAAAAACCGGGCAGGAGCCCCTGCCTTTGCGGTATTACGCGGAATTTCCGCAAGGTGTCCTTTAGCCGCGGCTGTCTTTTACAAGCAGGCAGACTGCGAAAGTACTTATGCCTTCACCTGTCCCAGTAAATCCCAAGCCCTCTTCCGTAGTTGCTTTCACATTTATCTGCGAAACGTTCACTTCAAGGGTTTTTGCAAGCTTTTCTTCGATGGACGGGATAAAAGGCCTTAACTTCGGAGCCTGGGCGACAATGGTGATATCTGCATTTACAAGCACAAAGCCTTCTGCTGCCACGAGGTCTTTTACTTTTTCCAAAAGCTTAAGGCTTGAGATATCCTTGTAAGCAGGGTCCGAATCGGGGAAATGGAGCCCGATATCCCCAAGTCCTGCGGCGCCGAGCATGGCATCCATCAGGGCATGGGTACAGACATCCGCATCCGAATGTCCGAGAAGCCCCTTTTCGTACGGGATGTCAACCCCGCCGAGGATCAGTTTTCTGCCGTCTGTAAGACGGTGAACATCATATCCCTGTCCTGTCCTGAAAGGACAATCTGTCTGCTTTGTCATAATATTCTCCGATCTGTAAAGTGCAACAAAAGGATCTGCCTTAAGGATACATCAGATCCGCGAAGCCGTAAAGAGCCCGAAAACAAAAAAACCGCAGACTGACTGCGGTAGTAAGTAGCGAAGGGGGGATTCGAACCCTCGACACTGCGGGTATGAACCGCATGCTCTAGCCAACTGAGCTACTTCGCCACAACGCGCCTATAAAAGGCAAGTGGGACCTATAGGGCTCGAACCTATGACCCTCTGCTTGTAAGGCAGATGCTCTCCCAGCTGAGCTAAGATCCCGCGTCGCGAACAATGGTAATTATACTTACAGGAAAGGGATTTGTCAAGAAAAAAATTAAATCGGGTGATATTTTTTTTGAGCAGCCTCATCTCCGGTAATAAATCGCCTATTTATACCCTTTTTTATACTTGAAAAATATATCCGCTTGGGATATACTGTATAAGAGAATTGAACGTGCGCTTGCACGAATACAGGCATGACAGGCGGAGAAACTTATGATCGAGAAAAGAAGAGAAAAAAGACTTGAAGCATCTTTAAGTCTGCAGATTTCATCATTGTTCAAGCAGGACAACGTGCTTGTAAACAATATCGATGCACCGATCCATGTTATAAACATTTCCAAAGGCGGCATCGGGTTTATTTCGGCAAGCGAGCTTCCGCTCGGCTTCTATTTCAATGCGAGCATCAATCTCGGAGATGATGACGCGTCTCTTTACTGCGTAGTCAAGATCATCCGCAAGGAGGATGCGGGCAACGGCGAGACCATGTACGGCTGTGAGCTTGTTGGCATGGCACCGGTTCTCTCATACATCTTTGACAACTACGAAAAAGCACTGAAAGAAAAAGAGAAGAAAAATAAATAAACAAAAGCGGGCAGGTGCGATACCTGCCCTTTTGATTAAAACAAAAAGAACAGGCTTAAAACCTGTTCTTTTCTGTTTTTGTCAGCAACTGATTCAGATCTTAGATACGTTTATGGCCTGCGGTCCCTTTTCGCCCTGTGCTACGTCGAACTGAACTGCATCGCCTTCGTTAACGGTCTTGTATCCATCCATGTTGAGTGCGGAGAAGTGAAGGAAAACGTCGCTTCCGTCTTCTGCGGTGATGAATCCGAAACCTTTCTTAGCATTGAACCACTTTACCTTACCGTTTTGCATAACAGCCTCCTAAAAACATAAAACTTCTTGGGAAATTGATTGAATTCCCTCGAAAAAGAATACCATATTTTTATTTTTGTGTCAATCGTATAAACACAAGAAAATAGACGAAATCTTTAATCTTTTTAGAAATCTATATTTTTCTGTACAAATACGTCAGACTCTGTTAAAATAGTTAAGAAAAAACCAAAACAAATATCCCGAGTGATCTTTCTTTGATCGAAAGGAGCAAAACACCATGATGCACGTAAAATCGTTGGATGAGGGACTTGAGGTCTTTAAGGCTCTGGGGTCTGATGTCAGGATCGAGATCATCAAACTTTTAATAAAAAATAAAGGAATGAACATGAATTCCCTTGCCGCCGCCTTAAATATCACAAACGGCGCGCTGACAAGCCATGTAAAAAAGCTTGAGGACTGCGGGATAATCAATATCGTGAACGAGTCCGCAGGGCACGGGAACCAGAAAAAATGCATGGTCCATCTTAACAAGATTCTTGTGGAGTTCGGCGGTGAAGAGAAGCAGGATGATGTTTACGAAACAGAGATAAAAGTCGGGCAGTATTCGGATTACCAGGTGTTCCCTACCTGCGGTCTGGCTACACCCGAAAAGATCATCGGCGAGGTTGACGACGCGCGGTATTTTGCTCATCCGGAGCGTGTGAACAGCGATATTCTCTGGTTTACGAGGGGATACGTTGAATACATGATACCGAATCTTGTTCCGGCTTCGAACAAGCTGACGCAGCTTACGATATCGGCGGAGCTAAGCTCCGAGGCGCCGGGCGTTAACAGCAACTGGCCTTCCGATATCTACTTTTATCTGAATGACAAGTGCCTCGGGATGTGGACAAGTCCCGGCGATTTCGGCGATGTTAAGGGATATTTCACACCCGACTGGTGGTTCAAGAACTGGAACCAGTACGGCCTGCTGAAGCTTATCGTTGTCAACGGTGAGGGCACGTTCATTGACGGACTTAAGATATCTTCGGTCTCGCTCAAAGACCTTAATATCGATCACAGGAGCAACATACGCTTCAGGTTTGAGGTTCCGGGCAATGCCGAGCATGTCGGCGGCCTTACCATTTTCGGCAGGAACTTCGGCAATTACAATCAGGATATAAATGTGCGCGTAAATTACGCGCCGATCGAGCCGAAACAGGCATAAAAACAGACTTTTGAGCATTCCGGCAATATGTGAAATGTTTCTGAATTTCACTGCTTTTGCTTGACCTTCGGGGAAAAATATTGTATTATGTTAAACGGTCTGTTCCGGCTGTCTTTTTGGGAAAGACGAAGAAAAGGCCGGAATAACAGGGCATATAGCCACAAAAGTATTACAAAAGGGGAAACCACAGAAATGAACGAGAAAAACATTGCTAATGACAATATGAGTCTTAGCAAACAGAGAAAGCTCCAGAGAAAAAAGGACATTGAAAGGTCGAAACGAAACAAAGTGACAGGGAAGATCGCAGCCATCGTGATCCTTGCGCTCCTTGTCGCAGCTGTCGGATTCGTAGGCTTTATCCTTATCAGGAATGCGGTAACACATGTCAACATGAACAGCGATTTCAGCAAGATGCTGACAGACAAAGGCCTTATCGAAGGCGTAAAGGCCACAGACTATGTAACACTTCCGGATTATAAGAATATCCCGGTACCGTACAGTAATATCGAGTTAAAGGATGAGGATCTTCAGAAGCAGATAGAAAGTCTCCTGAATTCCAAAGCGGAGCAGTCCGAAACCACAGAAAAGGCTGTTGAAAAAGGTGATGTGATCTATGTTGTCCGCAAAGGTTATTTTGAGGACGGGACAGAGGTTCCCAACTCCGGTACCGGAGACACCGGAACGCAGATCACCGTGGGTTCTTCGAGCTTCAAGGATTACGGATATGATGAAAAGCTTATCGGCAAGAAGGTACAGGACGAGGCTTTTGACATCGAAGTCACCTTCCCCGAAGATTACTCGGATAAAAACGTAGCGGGCAAGAAGGTAAAGTACAACAACAAGATCAAGAGCATAAAGATCACGCCCGAGTTTAATGACGAGTTCGTGCTTGCAAACTACAAGGATAAAGCGAAGACCGCAGAGGCATACAAGCAGTACCTTAAGGATACGGCAGAAAGGAACAGCCTCATCCAGTTCGTTTCAAAGAATTTCCTTGAAGGCTGCAAGATCAACAGCTACCCCAACGCGTACTTAAAGCAGGTCAAGAGTCTGGTCAAGTATAACGATTACCAGAACTTCCTTTATAACTACAATATGTACATACAGTATCCGCAGTACTTCGGACAGCCCCCTTACAGCAACTTCGAGGCGTATATCAAAAACGAGTATAAGATGTCGGAAGCAAAGTACGACCGTACAACTGTTGTAGAGAATGCAAAGGTCCAGCTTGCACAGCAGCTCTTCTTCCAGGCAGTTGCGGAAAACGAGAACATTTTGGCCACTATTGCCGATTACAAGGCTCATCTACTTGAAGAAGGCACAACCGAGGAGAATTTTGAAAGCGCTGTAAAGACTTATGGCGAGCCTGCGCTCGTACAGCAGTATCTTATCGAAAAAGTACAGGATTTTCTTGCTGACAGCGCCAAAGTAGTTAAAGACTGATCTTAAAAATGAACGGGCAGGGCCTTCATGCCTTGCCCGGATTTTTTTAGCAATAAAACGAATGCCGGCTGTGAGAGCCTGCCTTCGGCACCGGATACGGTGAACGGTCATACGAAGAAAGAGGGAACAGATGAAACTATCCAAGTATGTAAAACAAAATCTCGTTTTCTTTATACTTGCGCCGATCTTCATGCTGACGGAAGTAGTGGGAGAGGTATTCCTCCCGAAGATGACGACGATAATGCTGAACCACGGCCTTGACCCCGCGATGAACGGCCCTTTTAAGTTCCTTGGCAGGGAATACACCGGAATGGAGCTTGTGCTTGCAATGGGCGGCTGCATGGTGGCACTCGCGTTTATTATGATGATAGGCGGCGTATGCGGCAACTACTTCTCGACACGCGCCGGCACGGGCTTTGCGGCGGACTTAAGACATGATGCATTCTACAAGATCCAGGAGTATTCCTTTAAGAACATCGACAGCTTCAGCGCGGGTTCCCTTGTGACACGTCTCACAAATGACGTTACCGTTCTTCAGAACATCATAAGGATGTCACTCATCATGCTGCTCCGCGCACCCGGCATGATGATCGGTGCCATGATCATGGCCCGTTCAATAAATACCTCGCTTTCGCTTGTTATCTTTATCGTTATGCCTGTGATGATAGTCGTTATCGTATTCATGATGCGTGCGGCTTTCCCGAGGTTTAACGTCATGCAGACGAAGATAGACAGGATAAACTCGGCCATCCGCGAAAACCTGACCAATGTGCGCGTTGTTAAATCGCTGGTAAGGGAAGACTACGAAATAAAGAAGTTCGACGAAGCGAACACCGACCTCATGGATAATTCGCTCCGCGCCTTCAATCTCATGGTGCTTGTAAGCCCGCTCATGTCACTGTTCATGAACGGGACCACGATGACGGTGGTGTTTGTTGCAGGAAAGCAGATCCTTGTAGGCGATATGCCTGCGGGCGACCTTACCGCCTTCATCACCTACATCATGCAGATCCTGTTCTCGCTCATGATGACCTCGATCATCATCCTGAACAGCTCCCGTGCCCTTGCTTCCGCAAAGCGTCTTAAGGAAGTGCTTAACGCCGACGTTGATATCCGTGATGTTCCGGAATGCGACAAAGAGCTTAAGGTAGAGAACGGCTCGATCGAGTTCAGGGATGTTGATTTTTCTTATTACGGAACGGCAGAACGCGAAGTCCTGCACGATATAACGCTTAAGATCGGGGCAGGCGAGACTGTCGGGATAATCGGCTCCACGGGTTCCGGAAAAACAAGCCTTGTACAGCTCCTTCCGCGCCTTTACGACGCAACGAAGGGCGAAGTGCTTGTTGACGGCAGGAACGTAAAGGATTATACACTTGAAAACTTAAGGAACAGCGTTGCCGTTGTGCTTCAGAAGAATGTCCTGTTTTCCGGCACCATAGAGGAAAACCTGCGCTGGGGCAACGAGAATGTCGGTACGGCGGAGCTTAAGGCAGCTGCGGAGGACGCGCAGGCGGCAGGCTTTATCGAAAGCTTCCCCGAAGGCTACGCCACAATGCTCGGCCAGGGCGGCGTGAATGTGTCCGGCGGCCAGAAGCAGCGTCTGTGCATCGCAAGAGCGCTCCTGAAAAAGCCCAAGATACTTATACTTGACGATTCGACGAGCGCCGTCGATACCGCTACCGAGGCTAAGATAAACAAGGCTTTGAGAGAACGCTTCGCAAATACCACAAAGCTTATAATCGCCCAGCGTATCTCGTCTGTTATCGCGGCGGACAAGATAGTTGTGCTCGATGAAGGCCGGATCGTCGGCCTCGGCACGCATGACGAGCTTATGGAAAACTGCGAGGAATACAAGGAGATCTATTATTCGCAGAGAGATAAGGAGGAGAAAAAGGCATGAGTAACGAAAATACTCCACTTATCGATGAAAACTCAAAAAGACTCGGTGAGTTAAAGAAGAAATATTTCAAAATGGATAATACCGCGGTCGGCAGGGGACCGGGAGGTCCGGGCGGCCCGGGAAGAGGCAGGGGCCGCGGGATGCAGCCCGGCGGAAAGCCTGCGGCATCAATGGCCACGATCAAAAGATTGTTTAAATATCTGACTGCAGACAAGGCGCTGCTTATCGTAGCGAGCGTGATGGTGCTTATCGGTACCGTTTCAAACCTTGCGGCAGGGTATATCTTAAGGCCCGTTATCAACGATCTTAAGTCGAATTTCGAGCTGTGGCTTGCAGCACCTGAGTCCTCAAGGGATGCCATCTTTTCGGACAGCATGAAGACGCTGCTCTCGCAGCTTGCGCTGATGGGCGGCATCTATATCGCAGGGATCGTTGCCGCATTTGTCCAGCAGAAGCTTATGATAAGCGTTTCCCAGAGGACGCTCAAGAAGCTCCGCGAGGAACTCTTTGTCAAGCTTCAGAAGCTGCCTGTAAGGTTCTTTGACACAAACAGCCACGGCGAGCTGATGTCCCGTTTCACAAACGACGTCGATACAGTTGGCGAAATGGTCACAAACACAGTGCTTAGCTTTGTTTCGGGCGTTATAACCATAACGGGTACCCTGTTCCTTATGTTCTACACAAGCTGGATACTCGCCCTTATAATGCTTGCGATGATGCCCGTGATGGTACTCATAGTATCCGCCATCTCAAAGCGCAGCCGCAAGTTCTTCTCTGCGCAGCAGGCATCTGTTGGCGCAATGAACGGCTATATCGAAGAAATGGTCAGCGGACAGAAGGTAGTTAAGGTGTTCTGCCACGAGGATACGGTAAAGGACGATTTCGATATCCTTAACGAGGACCTGCGCCAGAACCAGGTACGCGCCCAGTTTTCAGGCGGTATCATGGGGCCCGTGATGGGTAACCTCGGACAGGTCATCTATGCCGTGACCATAACCGTAGGCTCTGTTCTTTGCCTTAAGGCCGGTTTTGACCTTGGCGGCGTTACGATCTTTGCGGGATATTCAAGAAGCTTCAACCGTCCCATAAACGAGCTTGCAATGCAGATCACAACGATCTTCTCGGCACTCGCGGGTGCGGAACGCGTATTTAAGGTGATCGACGAAGCACCGGAAACTCCGGATGCGGAAGGCGCAGTTGAGCTTGAAAAGGTTAACGACAAAGTCATCTTTGAACATGTTACCTTCGGCTATGTTCCCGAAAAGACCGTGCTTCACGATATAAACCTGTATGCAAAACCCGGCCAGAAGGTTGCCTTTGTCGGCTCGACAGGTGCCGGCAAGACGACCGTGACAAACCTTCTGAACCGCTTCTACGACATAGAAGAGGGCAGGATAACGATAGACGGCAGGGATATCAGGGATTACACAAGGGATTCCCTAAGAAAGAACATAGCGATGGTATTGCAGGATACGCACCTTTTCACCGGTACCGTACGCGAGAATATCCGCTACGGACGGCTTGACGCAACGGATGAAGAGGTCGAGGCAGCGGCAAAGACAGCCAGCGCCCACTCCTTCATCATGCGCCTTGAAAACGGCTATGATACGATGCTTGAAGGCGACGGTGCAAACCTTTCCCAAGGGCAGAGGCAGCTCCTTAATATCGCAAGGGCGGCCATCTCAAAAGCCCCCATCCTTGTGCTCGACGAGGCTACATCTTCCGTGGATACAAGGACCGAGCGTCATATCGAGCACGGTATGGACAGGCTCATGAACGGAAGAACTACTTTCGTAATTGCGCACAGACTCTCGACAGTAAGGAATTCAAATGTTATAATAGTACTTGAACATGGGGAGATCATCGAGAGAGGTACTCACGAAGAACTCCTTGCGATGAAGGGCCGATACTTTGACCTTTACAACGGAACGGTGGAGCTGGACTGAGTCCGGCCACGGCAAGGCGAAGGACCTGCGGGCAAACAGCACTGTTCCGCATTTCATAACCCTTTACAAGGAGGTATTATGCATTACAGGATCATGGGGAAAACAGGACTTGAAACGTCGCTTCTGGGCTACGGCTGCATGCGTTTTCCGACACTTGAGAACGGCAAGATCGACAGGCTTGAGGCCACCAGGCTCCTGTTAAAGGCGTATGAGAACGGGGTGAACTATTTTGATACCGCGTGGCCGTACCACGGCGGTGAATCCGAGCGTTTCGTGGGAGAATTCTTCCACACCACGGGGCTTCGCGACAAGGTATATCTTGCCACAAAGCTTCCTCTGTGGGCGGTTGATAAACTCGAGGATGCAGAACGCATCTTTAGTGAACAACTGGAGCACCTGAAAACGGATCACATCGACTTTTATCTGCTTCATGCCGTAAATGCGGCGCGCTTCGACAAGATGGTCGAGCTTGGTGTCGTTAAGCTCCTTGAGGGCTATAAGGAGGAAGGGAAGATAAAGAACCTCGGTTTCTCCTTCCATGACAGCTACGAGACCTTCGAGCGCGTCATCAAATACCGTGACTGGGATTTCTGCCAGATCCAGTTCAATTACATGGATGAGGATATCCAGGCGGGAAGAAGGGGCTACGAGCTTGCAAAAGACCTCGGGATCCCGCTTGTTATCATGGAACCCGCAAAGGGCGGCGCGCTTACGAATTACGCTCCGGACGTGAACAGGATATTTACCGATGCCGAACCCGACAGATCCGTTGCTTCATGGGCATTCAGATGGGTAGGCTCTTTCAGGAACGTTAAGGTCATCTTAAGCGGAATGACCAAGATGGAGCAGCTTGAAGACAACTTAAAGACCTTTGACAATTTCGAGCCCCTTACCGAAGAGGAGAGCCCGATCGTGGACAAGCTCGTGGCTACGGTCAGATCCCGTACCTTCAACGGCTGCACGGGCTGCAGATACTGCGTTCCGTGTCCGGGCGGCGTGGAGATACCGCGTGTATTCCGCATCTGGAACGATTACGGTATGTACAACAATGCAGGATCTGCAAAATGGGCATATTTCCACGATATGAAACCCGAGGCACGCGCAGACAACTGCCTTGAATGCGGCGTTTGCGAGACGGCATGTCCGCAGGGGCTTTCAATAAGGGAAAACTTAAAGGCTGCCCACAGCCTTTTCGAAAGTCTACAGAAAGCAGAATGATCGCGTATTGCGCGATATTACGGTCAATGAAATGAGTGAGCTTGAATACACAAAAGAATTCAAAGCAGGACCGCTGATGTGCGACTACAACCTCCGCCTTTTTCCGGCGGAGGTTTTCCGTGCGCTGCAGATAACTGCCGACGAACATATCGATAACCTCGGCTATGACGGTTACGCCATGGCAGACAGGGGGCTTGCGTGGGTGCTGATACGGACAGAGGTCTGGATGGACAGATACCCAAAATACCTTGAAAACTTCACGGTCTATACGGCGACCTCGGAAACAAGGCACGGCGTTTATCCGAGATATTTCGAGATACGGGACGAAAAGGGTGAAGTGATCGGGAAAGCCATGACTCTCTGGATAATCTTCGATCTTAACAAGCGGGCAATGCTTGCGGGATCGGAAGCGAACATCAGTGTCGGCGCCGCAAAGAGCAGAAAGGAAGTTCCGCCCTTTCCGCCGTCTCCGAAGCCGTTAACGGAAGGAGAGAAGAGGATTTCGAAGCGAACCGTGCGCTACACCGATATGGACATGGTGGGGCACATGAACAATACCCACTATATCGATTGGCTGACGGATGCAATGCCTTGGCAGAAGTTCAAAGACAGCGAGATAGAGCACATCATAATAGGCTACACCGAGGAAACAAGGCCGGATACGGAGCTTGAACTCGAGCTTGTGCTCGATGGGGACAGATTTTCCTTCCGTGATGTGAACGGACCCTCAAAACATTTTGTGCTGTGCGGTGAATGGCGCTCCCTGTAAGGCTTTGCGGGTGCCTCGGTTTCGAAAGGCCGACAAGTTTCGTGTATTTAATACAAAAAATCAGGAATTCATACAAATACAAGAACTTTTTATTGAATTTGCACGAGTATTTTGTTAATATACTTTTAGACCGTGCGACACGGTGAAGACTTATTTAAGAAGGAGATAAAGTAATGGGTTTAATTCAGGCAGCATTAGCTTCGGCCGGATCAGTTTTGGCCGATCAGTGGAAAGAGTTCTTCTACTGTGACTCACTTGATGGCAACACACTTATGGTTAAAGGTCAGAAGCGTGTGGGAAAGAATTCTTCGAACACAAAGGGTTCGGACAATATCATTTCCAACGGTTCGACGATCGCAGTTAACGAAGGTCAGGCAATGATCATCGTAGAGCAGGGCGCAATCGTGGATTTCTGCGCAGAGCCCGGCGAATTCATCTATGACACATCAACGGAACCTTCTATCTTTACCGGTAAGCTCGGTACTTCGCTTCTTGAGACCTTCAAGGTTCTCGGCAAGCGTTTCACCTACGGCGGCGACACCGGCAAGGATCAGAGGATCTATTTCTTCAACACAAAGGCTATCCTTGACAACAAGTACGGCACACCCAATCCCGTACCGTTCCGTTTCATCGACAGGAACCTTAACCTTGATATCGAGTTCTCTATCTCGGTACACGGCGAATACAGCTACAAGATGACCGACCCGATGCTCTTCTACAAGAACATCGCCGGCAACGTTGAAGGCGAATACAAGAGAAGCCAGATCGACGCACAGCTCAAGGCAGAAGTGCTCAACGCACTTTCTCCCGCACTTGCAAAGATCTCCGCTCAGGGCATCCGTTATTCCGAACTTCCTGCTTACAACGAGCAGATCGGCGACGCCCTCCGCGAAGTGCTTAAGCCGAAGTGGACCGACAAGTACGGTCTCGAGATCGACTTCTTCGGTGTTACAAGCGCAACAACTTCCGAAGAGAACCAGAAGATGATCACAGACCTTCAGAGGAAGGCTGTTTACAAAGATCCTTCAATGGGCGCAGCAGGTCTCGTTGATGCTCAGCAGACCGCTATGGTTGACGCGGCAAACAACGCAAACGGTGCTATGACAGGCTTCATCGGCCTCAACTATGCTCAGACAGCAGGCGGCGTTAACGCAAACGCTCTCTACCAGACAGCAGCAGCACAGCAGCCCGCGGCTCCCGCAGCAGACAGCTGGAAGTGCGCATGCGGCGCAGTAAACACAACACCTTTCTGCTCGTCCTGCGGCGCCAAGAAGCCCGCTCCCGCCGGCGCATGGAAGTGCGCATGCGGTGCAGAGAACACCACACCTTTCTGTGCATCCTGCGGTGCAAAGAAGCCTGAACCCGCTTCCTGGAAGTGCGCATGCGGCGCAGAGAACACAACACCTTTCTGCGCATCCTGCGGTGCAAAGAAGCCCGAATAAGGAACTATGTTAAAGGCATATTATACCGACTTAAATCTGTATAATGATGATGATATTCAAAGCCTGCTTCCTCACATCAGTGAGGAACGCAGGCTTTTTGCCTTGCGTTTAAAAAACAGGGAAAGATTCAGGGAATGTGTTGTCTCCGAGGCTCTTGCGAGGGTGTCGCTCATAAGGACACTTGAAAGCTCCGGGTTTACAGGAGAACAGAACATGGTGGACGCCGGCATCGGCGACAATATCGCCGGTTTGGCCCTAAAGCCCTCCGACATAAAGATCTGCAGGACAGACAGGGGAAAGCCTTACCAGGTAACGATCCCCAGACTTTTCTTCAGCATTTCGCACAGCAAGGGGCTTTGTTTTTGCGCTGTGGGTGATGTTAATACCGGGGCCGATGTTGAGAAAAACGCAAGGATCAGGCCCGGAAGAGAGGGCTTTTTCTTAAGCGGGAGCGAGATGCTGCTGTACGAGGGCGCGGAAGAAGCAGGCAAGCAGGCGCTTCTTACAAAGCTCTGGTGCAGGAAGGAGAGTCTCTTAAAGCTTATCGGAACCGGTTTTGACAGAAAACCTTCAAGGGTCGATACGGTTGCCGCTGCAGAGGACTTCATCTTTTTCGACGGCATTATCGACGGCGGTTTTTGCTGGTCGGTATGCCAAAAAAAGTCCGAATTGGGTCTTGACAAATCAGACGAAATTACGCAATCCCCGATTTCACTGTATTTTTTAAAGTCGTTAGAATTGTAACAAGAACACAATATCTTGTGGTTGGGACTAAAAAACAATAATATATTTTGTGTTTTGGTGTTGACATCGTTTTTTAAGTCTGCTACTATATCCTCATAGGGTAACCGTGCGTCCTTGATCAAAGGGGTTTACACGGGATTAAGTATATACCACGGAGGAGACTTGTAATGCTCAAAGTAATCAAGCGTGACGGCGAAGTTGTCGAATTTGATATACGAAAGATATCAAATGCCATCGCGAAGGCTTTCGATGCCACCAATAAGATCTACGACAACACCATTACCGATATGCTGGCGCTGAATGTAACAGCGGACTTCCAGGAGAAGGTCAACAGGGAATCGGGCACTATTTCCATCGAAGAGGTTCAGGACAGTGTTGAGCACGTCCTTGAGCGCAGCGGCTACACGGATGTCGCTAAGGCATACATCCTTTACCGTAAGAACCGCGAAAAGATCCGTAACATGCGTTCCACGATCCTTGACTACAAGGAAATAGTGGACAGCTATGTTAAAGAAGAGGACTGGAGAGTAAAGGAGAATTCTACCGTTACATATTCCGTCGGCGGCCTCATACTTCACAATTCCGGTTCAGTTACCGCAAACTACTGGCTTTCCGAGATCTATGACGACGAGATCGCGAACGCGCACCGCAACGCGGACATCCACATCCACGACCTTTCGATGCTCACAGGCTACTGCGCAGGCTGGTCCTTAAAGCAGCTTATCAAAGAGGGTCTCGGCGGTATCCCCGGAAAGATCACTTCTTCACCTGCAAAGCACCTTTCGACCCTCTGCAACCAGATGGTCAACTTCCTTGGAATAATGCAGAATGAATGGGCAGGCGCACAGGCCTTCTCGTCATTCGATACATATCTTGCTCCGTTCGTTAAGATAGACAACTTAAGCTACCACGAAGTAAAACAGTGCATCCAGTGCTTTATCTACGGTGTGAACACACCCAGCCGCTGGGGCACGCAGGCTCCCTTCTCGAACATCACGCTCGACTGGACCGTTCCCAACGATATGGCAGAGCTTAACTGCATCATCGGCGGAAAAGAAGTGGATTTCAAGTACAAAGACTGTAAGAAAGAGATGGATATGGTCAACAAGGCCTTCATCGAGATCATGATCGAAGGCGATGCAAACGGCCGCGGTTTCCAGTATCCCATCCCTACATATTCCATCACAAGGGATTTCGACTGGAGCGATACCGAAAACAACCGTCTCCTGTTCGAAATGACAGCAAAGTACGGCACACCTTACTTCTCGAACTACATCAACTCCGACATGGAACCTTCGGATGTGCGTTCGATGTGCTGCAGGCTTCGTCTCGACCTTCGTGAGCTCAGAAAGAAAACAGGCGGTTTCTTCGGCTCGGGCGAAAGCACCGGTTCTGTTGGGGTCGTAACCATTAACATGCCAAGGATCGCATATCTTGCATCAAACGAGGAGGATTTCTTCAGACGCCTCGACAAGATGATGGATATTGCGGCAAGGTCACTCAAGGTAAAGAGAGATGTCATCACAAAGCTTCTTGATGAGGGACTTTACCCTTATACGAAGAGATATCTCGGAACCTTCAGCAATCACTTCTCAACCATCGGTCTCGTGGGGATGAACGAGGTTGGACTTAACGCAAAGTGGCTCGGACACGATATGACAGATCCGGCTACACAGGAATTCAGCAAGAAAACGCTCAATCACATGCGTGAGAAGCTTAGCGATTACCAGGAGAAGTACGGCGATCTTTACAATCTTGAGGCTACTCCCGCGGAGTCCACAAGCTACCGTCTTGCAAAGCATGACCGCAAGCGCTGGCCTGATATCAAGACCGCAGGCAAGCCCGGCGATACGCCTTACTATACCAACAGCTCGCATCTTCCCGTTGATTTCACGGAGGATATTTTCGAAGCTCTTGATATCCAGGACGATCTCCAGACGCTCTACACCTCGGGTACTGTATTCCACGCCTTCCTCGGCGAGAAGCTTCCCGACTGGCAGGCAGCCGCAAAGCTTGTCCGCTCGATCGCATCGAACTACAAGCTGCCTTACTACACGATGTCGCCTACATATTCAATCTGCCGTACCCACGGTTACATAAACGGCGAGCAGTACATCTGCCCCGAGTGCGGCCAGAAGACGGAAGTTTACAGCCGTATAACAGGCTACTACCGTCCGGTACAGAACTGGAACGAAGGCAAGGCGCAGGAGTATAAGAACCGTAAGGAATACAACATGGAAGCGGCCAAGTACCCGCACCGCACAACAGAGGAAAGCAAAGCAGGCGCGCAGGAACAGACACCTGTTGCCGAGCATGACGGCTACTACCTCTTCACTACATCTACCTGCCCGAACTGCAAGATCGCAAAGGAATACATGAACGGCAAGATCGAATATGAGCTTATCAATGCCGACGAGAATCCGGCGCTTGCAGAGAAATATTCGATAATGCAGGCTCCGACGCTTGTTGCCGTAAAGAACGGCAAAGCGGAAAAGATCGTCAATGTATCGAACATCAGGAAGTTTGTTGACGAAAACCAGGTTACAGCTTAATATCAACTCATTATAGAACCCACTCCCGAAGAAGGCGGCAAACAGCCGCCTTCTTCATTTGTGCGATAAGCGAATGCCCTCGGCAGCAAGCTCGCTTGCTGGACGAGGGCTGAGTGAACGGTCATTGAGCGGACTTCGTACGCGAGATGACCCGTCGAATCGAGTAGGAGTCAGCCTACTCGATTATGAAGGCATGCAAATATCCGTCTCGATTTTTTGAAGACAATGTGATATGATTGAACAGACGCGGGAAATCGCGAAATATACGGGCATTCGGCCGGCAGGCATCTTTGGGATGCTTTGCCGGGATACTTGGAAAGAGGATTTTTTATGAAAAAAGGTGAGTTTTATACAGGAACGGTCACAAAGGCTGTTTTTATGGATAAAGGGATAATAGAGATCGACGGTGAGCGTGTGGCGGTAAAGGACTGCATAGAGGGGCAGGAAGTGGAATTTCGGCTGAAACACAGGCGGGAAAGACTGTCCGAGGGCGAGAAGAAGCGTGTTGTAAAGCCGTCCCCGCTCGAGACCGAAAGGCCGCTATGCCCGCATTTTGGCGAGTGCGGTTCCTGCAGGCTCCAGACGCTGCCCTATGAGACGCAGGTTAAAAGAAAAGCCGCGCAGATAAAGGAACTTCTCGACAACGCAACAACCGCGCCTTTCGAATGGGAAGGCGTGCTTGCAAGCCCGAAGGCCTTCGAGTACAGGAACAAGGTCGAATTTGCCTTCGGAAACGCAGAGAAAGACGGGCCGCTTACACTCGGGTTCCACCGGAAGAACAGCTTCTATGACATCATAGACACAGAGGAATGCAGACTTGTGGACGAAGCGGTGCGCAGCGTCCGCAGATGCGTCATAGAGCTCGCAAGAGAATTCGGGTATGACTTTTACCACCGCAACACGCATGAGGGGTATCTGAGGCATCTGATGATCCGCAGAACATATTTCACGGACATGCTCATGGTAGATCTCGTAACATCCTCGCAGGCACCGGCAAACGAAGGTGAATTCCTTAATGAGCTTGTAAAGCGTTTGAATGCGCTTCCGAAAGCACCGGATTCCATTCTTCATACCATAAGCGATGCCTGGGCCGACGCCATCGTGAACGACTGTACGGACCTGCTTTTTGGCGAAGATCATATTTATGAGGAGCTTCTGGGGCTAAGATTCAGGATAACCGCATTCTCGTTCTTCCAGACAAATTCGCAGGGAGCAGAGCTTTTGTACGCAAAGACGCGCGAATATGTCGGCGAGACAAAGGATAAGGTGATATTCGACCTTTACAGCGGCACGGGTACGATCGCACAGCTGCTCGCTCCCGTCGCAAAGCATGTTACGGGCGTTGAGATAGTTCCCGAGGCTGTGGAGGCCGCAAAGTACAACGCCGGACTCAACGGGCTTTCTAATTGCGACTTTATCGCGGATGATGTACTAAAGGCAATAGACCGCCTTAAAGAAAAGCCGGATATCATTATCCTCGATCCTCCGAGAGAGGGCATCAATCCTAAGGCGCTTCCAAAAATCTTAGCTTTTGGCGTACAGAATATCGTGTATATCTCCTGTAAAGCAACAAGCCTTGCACGAGACCTCGAAGTAATTCAAAAGGCGGGATACAGGGTGAAAAAAGCAGCCTGTACGGATCTTTTCCCGCAGGTGGGGCATGTGGAAAGCTGCGTGCTCCTTGAGCGTGTGAGCAACTGAAAAGCAGATTCTTATGTGAAACTGAATGTGAAGATGGAAGACAGACAGAGATCATAAGTGGAGGGGTTAATTATGGAGCACGACTGCATACAGGAGGCGTTAGCCAATTACAATATCAATGCGTCGGAAATAGAATTGCTGAGACACAATGAGAATCTGACCTATCGTGTGGGAAAGGACTATTTGTTGCAGATTCATGAGCCGGCAGAGGGGTTCACGCCAGATTTTTTTTATGACGGTTTTGATCGTAT
>JAEEGQ010000052.1 GCA_016280395.1 Lachnospiraceae bacterium
AACGCCCACAACGCCTACATTGATCCTTATATCGAAGCGGTCGAGCAGAGGCTGGCTTATCTTTCCCATGTAATTCCTTACCTGCATCTGCGTACAGGTGCACTTTGAACGATCCGGATAAAAGCCGCATTTGCAGGGATTCATCGCTGCCACAAGCATAAAATCCGCAGGAAAAACGGCACTGCCGTTCACACGGTTGATGCTGATCTCACGGCTTTCAAGGGGCTGGCGCAGTATCTCTATCGTACCGCGGTTAAATTCGGGGAGTTCGTCAAGGAACAATACCCCTTTTGACGCAAGGGATATCTCACCGGGCTTTGGGACCGCTCCGCCGCCTGTGAGCGCATATGCCGATATCGTGTGGTGCGGGGATCTGAAGGGACGTTTTGTGACGATCGCGGAGTCATTCTTCAAGAGTCCCGCGACACTGTATATCATGCTGAGTTCAAGGCTTTCTGTAACGGTAAGTTTGGGAAGAATACCCGGGATACAGCGCGCTATCATTGTCTTGCCGGCTCCGGGTGCACCTGTCATCAGAAGATTGTGGTGTCCGGCCGCGGCAACCTCAAGGGCACGCCTTGCCACATTCTGCCCGATAAGATCGCAGAGATCGTTTTCAGGAGATTCATATTCTTTTTCGGAAGGATTTTTCGGTTCCGGAGAATAGATAAAAGGCTCAGGATCCTTTATTGCACTGATCGCATCAAAAATACTCCCCACCGCAAGTATACCGATACCTTCGATGGCGGATGCTTCTTTTCGGTTCTGGTACGGGACCATGCAATACTTAAAGCCCGATCTTAAGGCTTCATAGACAACGGGGAGGACGCCGCTTACGGCATTTATCCTTCCGTCAAGACTTAATTCACCGATAAATAGTATCGAATCTTTGGACAGAGTATCAAGAAGACCTGCCGCACCAAGCACCGCAACAGCTATCGGCAGGTCAAAGGCCGTGCCTTCTTTGCGTATGTCGGCAGGGGAGAGATTGGCGGTAATATGCTTTGGCGGCAGAAAGAAACCGGCATTGCGCAAGGCTACACGAACACGTTCCTTTGCTTCACGCACTTCGGAAGACGGAAGCCCGACCATCTCAAAAACAGGCAGACCGTCATTGACATCTACCTCAACATTAATGATCTTAGCGCGGATGCCGTCAAGCGCCGCGCTTTTAATACTGCAAAACATGTGACCTTTCTTTCTCCCGAAGAAAAACCGCATTGTTATTATAAACAATGCGGCAGGAAAAGTCAACATAATTTTACTGCAATGTAAATTATTTTCTGTTTTGTATCGATCTGTACCGGTACGCATCATTGTCATGAAAGCCCGTTTTTGACCGGAGATTTCATGTTTTATCCTGCTTTTTTAAGGCAAGCTTTTTTTCAAGTATCTTCCTGACTGCATCATCTATTCTCTGTTCGGGTATCGTGCCGCTTTTTACGGCTTCTTCTACAGCGCTTACCGCTTCTTCAAGATCCGGAGGCATGAGAAGTATATCGGCACCCGCCTTTACGGCTTGCACAGCAGCAGTACCGTTGTCACATATCTTTGCGATCGCTCCCATATTCAAAGCGTCGGTTATAACAAGACCATCATAGCCGAGGCTTTTCTTCAGAATATCCGTAAGCAGATATTCCGACAGCGAACACGGTGTATTGTCCCCAAGGACCGTGGGCAGGGAGATATGTGCCGCCATTATCATGTCTATCCCCTTTTCCTTGGCTTTTGCAAAAGGGATCATCTCGCATTCCATCAGGTCTGCAAGCGTTTTATCAGTGTAAGCAAGTCCTACATGCGTATCGGCCTCAACGGCACCATGCCCCGGAAAATGTTTAAAACAGCTCATGATCCCGAATTCATGCAGTCCGTCGGATACTGCGGATGCAAATTCGGTCACCGTCAGGGGATCGCTTCCGAAAGAACGGTTGCCTATGATGACGCTTCCTGCAGCTGTAAGGACATCCGCGTCGGGTGCAAAATCGACATTAAAACCAAGCCCGCTCAGATACCTGCCTATAGTTCTCCCTGCTTCAAGAGCTTCAGCGGCATTCTTGATGTTTTTCATCGGACCTGTTTTGGGAACGTCAAAACCCGGATTGTTTGCTATCCTCGCAACCTTCCCGCCTTCCTCGTCAATACACAGGAACAACGGCACAAGGCCGTTTTGTGAAGCATAGTCCTGCAGACCCGAAAGCATCTTTCGGGTCTGGTCGGGAGATTTAAGATTCCCTTCAAAGAAAATAATACCTCCGACCGGGTATTTCGCGAGGGCTGCGCCGGCTCTTTCATCGACCTGTGTTACGGGCCACCTGCTCCATTCATTGTTCTCGCTGTCTTTGCCTCCAAGCTGTTCCGGAGTGATAATGCACATCTGATATATTTTTTCACGAAGAGTCATTTTTTTCATGATTTCATCTGCTCCGGTCTTTATTTCCGAAGCAGGCTCCCGTTCATTTTCGTTTTTCTGTCCGCCTTTTCCATTTGGATCCCCGGCACCTCCATTGTTACCGGCACCTCCGTTCTGTCCGTTTTCTCCGGCATCCCCGGCTTCGCCGTTGTTGCCCGTCTCCTGTCTGCTGCCTGTAATGTCTGCGGCGCCTGTCGGGTTTTCGTTATTTTTGTTATTGTCCGGGTGCAGGCCGCCGTGCAAATTAACAAAGAGTATAAATATAAACCCTGCCGCGGCAATAAAAAAACACGTGGCCAGAATTAACGTAGTGTGATCTTTTCTGCGTCTTTTCATGGCCACGTACTTCCCTTAACAATATCTTTGAAACTACAGTTCTTCAGGACAAAAGCTCCGGGCTGCCCCCGTTCTGCCTGTATTACGGATAAAAATCAGGTGGATTTTATAACTTTTTCAAGTTCCTTCATGAAGGTGTTAACATCCTTAAACTCTCTGTAAACAGAGGCAAAACGGACATATGCCACAGCATCGAGCTCTCTTAGCTTGTTCATGACAAGTTCTCCGATGACACTGCTCGGGATCTCCTTTTTGTCCATTGAGAAGATTGCATTCTCGACTTCATCAACGAGACTTACTATCTGGGCAACCGAAATAGGCCTTTTGTGACAGGAACGATATACTCCGGATTCGATCTTTGTGCGGTCATAAGCTTCCCGGTTCTCATCCTTTTTGATAACAACAAGCGGGATCGCTTCAACCTTTTCATAGGTTGTGAAACGCTTTGAGCAAACATCGCACTGACGTCTTCTCCGAATGGAATTGTTCTCTTCGGAAGGGCGTGAATCGATAACTTTTGTATCTTCATTTCCGCAAAAAGGGCACTTCATGAAAACCTCCAAACTGTTGAACCTGTTGATATTTAGGAAACCTATTATGTATTCCCTTTAATTTCATTATAAGTAATTGAAAATTAATATCAACATTATTTTCAAAAAAGTTTTACAGGCTCATGTAAAGCTTCTCTATTGCTTCTTTTGAGCGTTTGATGTTCGAAGGGTTCGAATCCTCGATAAGGATGTCTATGCAGGGTTTCTTTGCTTTTGCGTATGAAAGAATCTGCGAAAGGGCGAGCTCGCCGTCCCCGACGGAAAGATCGGTTGTCTTCAGGCTTTCACCCGTACATACAAAATCCTTTATATGGAGCACATCTATGTAATCGTTTAGAAGCGTGAAGGCTTCTTCAAATATGCTTTCCTGGCGTTTGTAATTCGAAATATCAAGAAGATTGACCGGATCAAGGATCACCCTTAAGTTGGGCGAATTGACCGCTTCAACGACTTTCAGTGTACGCTCCGGATCATACATATTATGACGCACCACAGGCTCTATTCCAAGGAAAGATCCGGTCTTTTCCGCTGTTTCGGTAAGGATCTTGAGTCTTTCGACAAGCTTGTCGAGCGCTTCCTGAGTACGGTTCTCGGGCCCCGGAGCATATTCTTTGTTCATTGCGCCGGTCTCCGTCCCTACCATTCCGCAGCCCAAAAGCGCGGCAAACCGCAGATGTGCCTCGTAGGTCTTTCTTACCTGTTCCCACTCGTTTTCATCGGGCGTGGTGACATTGAGATAGCATCCGAGCACGGAAACATTCACATTGTTCTTCAGGAAGACATTCCGCATATACATAGCCATTCCGGATGTCATTGCATCAGTTCCGACATAGAATTCCTTTACAGCTTTCTTAAGCGCGAGCTGGGTGCTTGTAAAACCGCCTTTTGCGATATCTTCGACCCATTTCTCAAAGCTTCCGGTAACAGGCACATCATGGCCTCTTATCCCAAGTCTCAACATAGATCAGTATCTCCTTTTAGTGAAAAATTTCAGTTCTCAGCCGAATCGATCCTGCTTCCTGTATTACGTATCTTGAACATTGAAAACATGCCGAGCTCAAAATAGCTTTCCGCCGTTTCGAGCGGGATGAGGATATCCTTGTAAGGACCTCCGATGACATCAAGCATCTGGGCAATGATCGAACCGAAAGCGATGGCGCCTTCAGGCCTTAAATGGCTGTTATCCTCCTGTTTGCCGTAAGGGTAGTATTCGTCGTCCTCAAGATGCATAAACCACTTTTTTGAGCCTTCAAAACCCGCTTTTTCTATAAACCTCTTACTGTGCGAACAAAGGTCGATGTAGGGCACATCCTCGCGTTTCGCAAGCTCTATCGCCGCAGCGGGGTAATCAAGGTGGTTGTTTTCCTTTAAGGTGACCTTATCCTCGTTGAACGCCCTTCTGTATAGCGGTGTGATTATCAGTGGGTAAGCCCAATGCTCCCTTGCCACATCTATCATCTTTTTAAGGTTTTCCTGATAAGTACCGAAAGGCGTAGTAAAGCGGGCAGGATCCTTTTCTTTCTCGTCATTGTGACCAAACTGGATGAAAAGGAAATCACCAGGTTTTATATTGTCATCAATGTCCTTGAGCCTGCCCTCTTCTATAAAGCTTTTTGTGCTCCTGCCGTTCTGCGCGTAGTTCATCACCAGCACATACGGCTTTAGATACAATTCAAAATACTGACCTATACCGGACTGGGGATAACGGTTGATATCATTCTTTGTTACCGTAGAATCCCCCGCCCAGTGAATAATGGGATATTTCATGATTACCTCTTTGGTCCCTTTAATTCAAAATACAAAGATACCGCGCATAACCGGTCCTTTATCCGTTACTTGCCGGATTTTGCAGCCTTTTCGGGCTTTTCAGCCTTTGCCTGCGAAGCTTCGGCCGGTTCGTCCTTCTTTGCGGGACCGATAAGCTTAGCTCTTACTTTGCCTTCGATCTCCTTTAATACCTCAGGGTGCTCGGCAAGGTAGTTCTTTGCATTTTCACGGCCCTGGCCGATCTTTTCTTCATTGTATGCGAACCATGCGCCTGTCTTCGATACAATGCCTTCGTTGGCGGCAAGATCGAGGATATCGCCTTCTTTTGAAATGCCTTTTCCGAACATGATATCGAACTCGGCTTCCTTGAAGGGCGGAGCAACCTTGTTCTTTACTACCTTTACGCGTACACGGTTTCCGAGTATCTCGCTGTTTGTCTTTAATGCTTCGATCCTCCTGACCTCAAGACGTACGGAGGAATAGAACTTCAGCGCGCGGCCGCCTGTTGTTGTTTCGGGATTGCCAAACATTACGCCGACCTTTTCACGGATCTGGTTGATGAATATAACGATGCAGTTTGATTTGCTTATGACTGCGGTAAGCTTCCTCAAAGCCTGGGACATGAGCCTTGCCTGCAGGCCGACATGGGAATCTCCCATCTCGCCTTCGATCTCGGCCTTCGGAACAAGAGCCGCAACGGAGTCGATGACAACAATGTCAACCGCACCCGAGCGGACCATTGTTTCACAGATCTCGAGAGCCTGCTCACCGTTATCAGGCTGTGAAATATAAAGATTGTCGATATCGACACCTATCTTCTTTGCATAAACGGGATCGAGAGCGTGTTCCGCGTCTATAAAGCCGGCGATACCGCCGTTCTTCTGAACCTCCGCAACCGCATGAAGGGCAACCGTCGTCTTACCCGAAGACTCCTGCCCGTATATCTCGATAACGCGGCCTTTGGGAAAACCGCCGATGCCAAGCGCGATATCAAGACTCAGGGAACCTGTGGGAACGGCTTCGACATTTAAGTTTGCGGCACTGTCGCCAAGCTTCATTACCGTACCCTTGCCGTATTGTTTTTCAAGCTGTGAAAGAGCCGATTCCAGCGCTTTCATTTTTTCTTCGTTGTTTACCATATTGTCCTTTCGTACCGGGTAAAAATATGCGAACCTTCTTTCGTGCCCGGCAACGAAAGAGGCTGCGGGATTCGCAAAAGCGCCACAGGAGCGGTTTTACGCCGCTTCGGGCACAAACGCAAACACATGTTCTATAAACAGAATATCGAATATATGTTCGTTTGTCAAGAACTTTTTTCATTCTCTCAAAAAAAGTCTATCAAATCGGGACACAAAAGTAAATACCGCCGTAATGCAAAATTTTAAGGGGGTAAAATCAGCATTTTAAACAAAGAACACCGGACAGGAAAACCTGCCCGGCAAATCCTTAATATTATTGTCAGACGCGCATGATCACAGGCTTTCGCGACTTCCGCCCCCAAAAACCGTCATTCAAATATTGCCCTTATATATTCGTCGGCGTCAAATTTCTGGAGATCGTCCAGCTTTTCGCCCACACCTATGTATTTTACAGGGATCCCGAGGGCATCCTGGATCGCAAAAGCGATTCCGCCCTTAGCGGTCCCGTCAAGCTTTGTGAGTATGATACCCGTGATGTTTGCTACTTCTCCGAACTCTTTTGCCTGTACAAGGGCGTTCTGTCCCGTTGTGGCATCAAGGACTACAAGTGTCTCACGAAAACATCCGGGGTACTCCCTTGTGATAACGCGGTCGATCTTGCCAAGTTCGTCCATGAGATTCTTCTTGTTGTGAAGCCTTCCCGCAGTGTCAACTATAAGTATATCCGTCTTTCTCGATTTGGCTGCGTTTACCGCATCAAAAACGACCGCAGCCGGATCCGAGCCTTCTTTTTGCGCGATCATATCGACACCCGAGCGTCTTGACCACTCTCCGAGCTGTTCGATGGCTCCTGCGCGGAATGTATCCGCAGCTGCGAGCAGAACGTTCTTCCCCGCGTTTTTAAGCTGCGCCGCAAGCTTTCCGGTAGTGGTGGTCTTTCCGACGCCGTTTACGCCGATGACCATCACAACAGATTTCTCCCGCTCGAACCTGTATGCGTCCGGAGCCGGAACCATCTGCTCGCGCATGCTCTCGATAAGAAGTTCTTTGCATTCCGAAGCGCGGTTTATCTTCTTTTCGATGACTTTTCCCTTTAAAGACTCAATGATGCGCTCGGACACCTCCATCCCGACATCCGCCATGACAAGGTGTTCCTCTATCTCATCATAGAATTCCTCGTCGATGTCATAGGTCTCGAAGATATCGTCCAGGCTGCCCATGATGGCATTTCTCGTCTTTGCGAGCCCTTCCGCGAGACGTTTGAAAAATCCCTTCTTTTCGGGCTTTTCTGAACCCGCGGCATCATCTCTTGCAAAGAACGTGCTGTTTTCAAAAATTTCAAGCATATTTCATTACCCGTAAAAATTTATTTGTCAAGCTGTGAATCGATAAGATTTACCGAAACCTGCGTGGATACGCCCTTTTCCTGCATCGTGATACCGTAAAGCCTGTCGGCGGACGACATTGTGCCGCGCCTGTGTGTTATGACGATGAACTGCGTATCCGCTTTCAGCTTCTCGAGATATTTTGCGAAGCGCTTTACGTTCGAATCGTCCAGCGCCGCCTCGATCTCGTCAAGCAGGCAGAAAGGCGAAGGCTTGAGGTTCTGGATCGCGAACAGCAGCGAAATCGCAGTAAGCGCCCTTTCACCGCCGGACAGCTGCATCATGTTCTGCAGCTTCTTTCCCGGGGGCTGTGCATTGATCTTGATGCCTGCTTCAAGCACATCCTCATCATCGGTAAGCTCGAGCGTTCCGTGACCGCCGCCGAAAAGCTCCTTGAAGACCAGATCGAACCTTGCCGCGATCTTTGCGAATTCTTCGGTAAACTGCTTTCTCATGTCGGCGTCAAGCTCGGCGATGATGTTCTGCAGCTTCTCTTCCGCTTCTTTTATATCGTTTTTCTGTTTTAACAGGAACTCGTATCTTGCAGATGTTTCCTTAAACTCCTCAATGGCGTTTACATTTACGCTTCCAAGGGCTTTGATCCCGTTCTTGAGCTCGCTTATCCTGCGCCTGTTGGAACCCGCGGTGCCAAGCTCTTCCGAACACAGCTCTTTTGCCGTTGTGGGCGTGAGCTCGTATTCATCCCAGAGATACGATACCGAAGCATTCAGCTGCTCATCGATCCGTTCAACGTGATTTGAAAGCCTGAAGGCCTCTTTTTCGAGGCTTGCGATCGTGTTCATCAGCTCTTCGCTCTTCTTGAAGATTGAACCGTGATCCTTTGATATCCTGCTCTTTTCGTTTTCAAGCTCTTTTATGGTCTTTGCAAGCTCTCCGATCTCTTCCGTGCTCTCGTCGGATTCCTTTTTCTTTGCGTTTATGTCGGCCTCATGGAGCTTTTCCTGCTCCTCGAAGCTCTCCGCGCTCTCGTTTATGCCCCTGAGCTCTTCAGAAAGCCTGTTCAGCTCGTTTTGCGCACGGGAGATATTTTCATCCATGAGCGATCCGGCGCCGGTCAGATTGGCCGTTTCAACGCTTATGGCGCCTGCTCTTTCGGTGAGATCCTTCCGGTACTCCTCTTCCTTTCCGAGAAGCTCTGTATATTCGCGGATACGCTGCTTGTTTTCTTCGTTCCGTCTGTCATTTTCAAGAAGCTCGGCATTCTTTGCGTCCATCTCACCGTCAAGCTCTTTGAGCCTGTCCTCGAATCCCCTGAGCTTCCTTGCGAGCTCTCCGTATTCATCGGCGATCTCGTTCTTTTTGTTCTCAACCTGATTAAGGTTCATCTTAGCGGTATTCTGAAGGACATAAAGCTCGGAAAGCTCTGCCTTTAACGTCTCATCCTTTGCCTCAAGGTTTTTAAGCGCCTTTTCGAGCGCTTCGGTCTTTGCCCTGAGCCTGTCTCTCTTCCCAATAAGCTTTTCCCTTGTTTCCTCGCGTTCCTCGATCTCGCGCCTGCGGCCGAGAAGGTTTGTGTTGTTCTTAAAGGAACCGCCGGAGATCGAGCCGCCCGGTGTAAGATATTCGCCTTCAACCGTGACGATCCTTAACGAATACCTGTTCTTCTTCTGCATCTTCACGGCATTCTCGAAGGTATCCACCACAAGTATCCTGCCGATAAGATACTTTATCACGTTCCTGTATATCTCATCACAGGAAACAAGATCGGAAGCGTAAGCGATAAAGCCTTTTTCATCAGAATGCTCTTCCGTCTGTTCGCGCATGGCCTCGTTTATGCCTGTTATCGGCAGGAAGGTTGCACGGCCGAATTTGTTGGTCTTAAGATAATCGATGAGTTTTTTCGCGGTATCCTCGTTATCCGTAACGATATTCTGGATATTTCCGCCCAAAGCTGTTTCTACAGCTGTCTCATACTTCTTTTCTACAGTTATAAGATCCGCAACAACACCGTGAATGCCCTTTACGGAGTCTTTCTGCTGCATGATCTTGCGGATGCTCCCGCCGTACCCTTCATACCGCTCCGCGATATTCTTTAAGGCTTCTATGCGCGACTCTTCTGCGGATATCTCGGTATTTAAGGCTGCTGCCTCTTTCTGGGCATCATCCTTTTCTTTTCTTGTTTCCTCTAAGGTCTTCGCGTTGGCTTCGATCTCGTCGTTCTTGTCAGCCGTATTTTGGGCAGCTTCGCGCAGTTTTTCCTGCCTTGCCGCGATCTCCTTGTCAACCGCCGTCTCATCATTCTTGTTTTCGAGGATGGCGCTGTTCACTTCGGCCTTCGAAATATTGACCTGCTCTTTTAAGGTCTTAAGGCGCTGTATCTCGGTCTTAAGATCGCTGTTTGCGCGGATGAACTTGAACACGTCGCCGTTCAGGCCTTCCATGTTCTTCTCACGCTCGGAGATGTTCTCCGAGACCCTGCGTATCTCTTCCGTGATCTCAGCGCGGCTCTCTGCAAGCCTTTCAAGCTTGGCGTTGTTTTCGTCAAGCTTCTTTATATGCTCGTCAAGCTCGGCCTGTTTTGCCTCGACCGAAGCCCTTGCCGCATCAGTGCGTTCCTTAAAGTTCTCACGGCTCTTTAAGATGCCCGAGAGCTGTTCGTTCAAAAGCAGTATCTCGCCCTTTAATTTCTCTGTAAGGACTTCAAGCTCCGCCTTTCTCTCACGGCTCTGAACAAGGGTCGCATCACACTCCTCAAGCGCTTTTGCAAGTGTCTCGTACTCTTCCTTGACACCGTCGTAAGAATCCCTTGCTTCGGTCAGGTCGTTATTTGCGATATCGTATTTCTTCGAGTACTCGTCCTTGGATCTGACCATTGAATTGTAGTCAAGGAAAAACTGGTTTATCTCGACGGTCTTCAGCTCGTCTTTGAGCTTTAAGTATTCTTTTGCGGTAGCTGCCTGCTCTTCAAGAGGCCCGATCCTGTGCTCTATTTCCGAAACAATATCGTTTACACGGGAAAGATTCAGCTTTTCCTCTTCAAGGTTCTTCTCCGCGATGGCTTTTCTCTTCTTGAACTTGACGATGCCCGCAGCCTCGTCGAAAAGCTCACGCCTGTCCTCGGGTTTTCCCGAAAGCACCTTGTCTATCTGGCCCTGCCCGATGATCGAATAACCCTCCTTGCCAACGCCCGTATCCATGAAAAGCTCCTGTACGTCGCGCAGCCTGCAGGGTGAATTGTTGATGAGATATTCGCTTTCTCCCGACCTGTATACACGCCTTGCGACGGTAACCTCTTCAAAATCTATCGGAAGCTTATGATCGTAATTGTCCATGGTTATCGCAACATACGCAAATCCCATGGGCTTTCTTGTTTCGGTCCCGGCAAAGATGAAATCCTGCATGCTCGCACCGCGAAGGCTCTTTGCGCTCTGTTCGCCGAGCACCCAGCGCATCGCATCCGCGATATTGCTCTTTCCCGAGCCGTTAGGTCCTACGATGCCCGTTATACCGTCGTGGAAATCCAGGACGATCTTGTTGGCAAAGGACTTGAAGCCATGTATTTCAATACTCTTTAAGTACATTTATCTTCCTTACTTTTTGTCTCTTATTTTCTTCAGTGTCTTATATGCAGCCTGCTTTTCCGCGGCTTTTAACGATCTTCCGGTGCCGGTCTCGTAGTCTTTGTCACCGACATAGGCCTGAACAACGTACTCTCTGTCGTTTGTCGGACCGGATTCGGATATCACCCTGTATTTTACCGGTTCATGAGCCTTAAGGCTCTGAAAATACTCGGAAATGGCAGTCTTCGGATCGATAAGGTCCGTATCGAAGTCCGTTTTTTCCATTATCTTTTCTAGGATGAACCGCTTTGCGCATTCTAACCCGCCGTCTAAGAAAATGCCGGCGATGACCGCTTCCATGGCATCCGAGACTATTGACGGCTTAGAGCTTCCGCCCTGTTTTTTCGCGCCTTCCCCCAAAATGATGAAATCCCCGAGTTCAAGCTTTTTTGCACATTCAAACAGCGACTCCTCGCACACCGCGTGGGCGCGGAGCCTCGACATCTCGCCCTCTTTAGAATCGCTGAACCTTTTATAGATATATTCGCTTGAAACAAGCTCAAGCACAGCGTCTCCGAGGAATTCGAGCCTTTCGTTGTCGTCTGTTTTCAATCTCACCTCGTGTCTGTAAGAGCTGTGTGTTAACGCAGTCTTCAGCAGTGTTTTGTCCCCGAAGACATAGCCCAGTCGCTCCTCAAGCACGGACAGATCCCTGTTCATGACCCACCTCATAACATGTACAAAAGACTGACGTGCTACTTTTGTAACACGTCAGCACAGTTTCCGTTTTCGGTATCCCTTTGTCCGGCCTTTCGACCATGCGTTTAACGCAGCGGATACTCTTTCACTTTTTGATACCGGATCAAAGATCTGCTGCGTCTTTGATCTTTTCTACAGCATCACCGACGGTAACGATATTCTCAGCGTCCTCATTCGAGATCTCGATGCCGAATTCTTCTTCGATACCCATGATGATCTGGAATACGTCCAGTGAATCTGCGCCAAGGTCATCGGTGAACTTTGTGTCGAGAGTGATCTCGTCTTCATCTACCGTAAGTACCTCTGCAATGATCTTTTTAAGCTTTTCAAATTCCATAACCGTATCCTTTCTTTAATCAGTTTTTGAATAGATTTTCTTTTATTATCCCATTAATGTTCTTCTCGTTAAACTTAACGCACTGAACTATAGAATTCTTGATCTCTATGCTCTTTGAATTGCCGTGGGATTTGACAACGAGGGAATTGAGCCCGAGCATCGGCGCTCCGCCGTACTTTTCAACGTTGAAATCCTTAAGTGTCTTCTTAAGGGCGGGTTTTGCGAGGAGTGCTCCAAGCTTGCTGAAGAAGGTGCTCATCATGCCGTTCTTTATGATGCGGATCATGGTGGTTCCAAGTCCCTCATAAAGCTTTAAGATGACATTGCCCACAAAAGCCTCGCAGACGATAACATCCGCCGCGCCGTTCGGGATCTCCCTTGCTTCGATGCTGCCGATAAAGTTGATGTCCGGACAGTTCTTTAACAGAGGGAATGTCTCTTTTACGAGCATATTGCCCTTTTCTTCCTCGGCTCCGATGTTGACTATGGCAACACGCGGATTTTTGATGCCGACCACGTTTTCCATGTAGATCGAGCCCATCTTCGCAAACTGTACAAGATGTGAAGCTCTCGCATCAACATTTGCGCCGCAGTCGATTATCAGTGAAACTCCGGTCTCTGTGGGGATAAGGGGTGCAAGCGGCGGTCTCTCAACGCCTTTGATGCGTCCCGCGATAAGCTGCGCGCCTACAAGTACCGCGCCCGTGCTTCCTGCGGAAACAAACGCATCCGCGCTGCCTTCCTTGACAAGATTAAGCCCCACAACGATGGATGATTCTTTTTTTCGCCTTATGGCCATTACCGGTGCTTCATCATTGGTGATAACATCCGGTGCATTGACCACCGAAATGCGGTCTTCGGGGTACTTGTGCTTTGCAAGCTCTTCCCTGACCACATCTTCCGGTCCGGTAAGGATAACGCTTAAGCTCTCATTTTCGTTAACGGCCTCCACTGCGCCTTTAACTACTTCGACGGGTGCATAATCGCCGCCCATGGCATCGACCGCCACCCTTGTTCGTTCAACCATTACTCTTCTCCATAGCTCTTAAAGGGAAACCCTTTAGTTTTCACAAAAGAAACTATATAGTATCGTAAATAAAAATGCAACAATTTTTTAAAAAAAGATACAGCCGCCGCAAAAGCGGCAGCTGTTCTGTGATCTGCATCAGATATCCATCCTTCTGTAGAAGAATGTCTTGAAAGGATCAAACCCGATGTTCCTGGGCTTGATGATCTGTTCGGTGTTCCCTACGAAAAGCACGCCGTCCTTAACAAGCGACTGGTGGAACTTCTTGTAGATGCCTTCCTTCGCTTCCTCGGTGAAATAGATGACAACATTGCGGCAGACGATAAGATCGAGCCCCGAAGGATAAGGATCCTTCAAAAGGTCGTGCTGTCTGAAATCGACGCATTTTTTGATCTCATCCGAAAGCTGGAGTGTGCCGTCGCCGATCGAAGTGAAGTATTTGCTCTTGAATTCCGGCGGAAGCCCTTTTAAGAACTTCTCGTTATAAAGCGCCGATTTCGCCTGGTTTAAGATCTGCTTGTCGATATCCGTAGCGATGATCTTGATATTCGCAAACGGGATATATTTGCTTAAAAGCATGACAAGCGAGTAAGGCTCATCGCCTGTTGAGCAAGCTGCGCTCCAGATCTTCGGGCGCTTGGTCTTTGCAAGGATCTGGGGAAGGATATCGTTTTCGAGTATCTTCCACTGATCCGGATTGCGGTAGAACTCCGAAACATTGATAGTAAGGTAGCTCACGAACTCATCATAAAGCTCCTTGTTGGTCCTTATCGCATCAACGAAAGCCGCATAAGTGTTCAGCTTATGTCGTTCGATGAGGGCGTCGATACGGCGTCTCATCTGCTGCTCCTTGTATGCATTAAGGTCTATCTTGGTAAGTGTGAAAACTCTTTTCTTAAACTCTTCGTAGCTGTCTGTAACCATCGGAAAACCACCCTTTCCGTATTATTCCTCGGAAGCGCCTTCTGTGCTCTCGGCCTGATCTTCAGCCTGCTCTTCTGCGGGTTCGTCATCGGCGAGGAGCGCCTTCATGCTGAGGCTTATCTTCCTCGCTGAAAGATTGATATCCGTAACGACTGCCTCAATCTCCTGTCCTACCTTGAGAACGGACGAAGGCTTCTCGATACGCTCCTTTGATATCTGCGATACATGAAGAAGGCCGTCAACACCGGGTGCAAGCTCAACAAATGCGCCGAAATCCTGAAGACGTGCAACTTTGCCCTTTACAACGGTTCCTACGGCAAACTTCTCGTCTGCGTCAGCCCAGGGATCTTCGTTCGGGAACTTCATGCTGAGCGCGATCTTATCGTCCTTGATCTCCTTAACGAAAGCGCGGACTTCATCGCCTACCTTGAAATGCTTAACAGGATTCTCGATCCTGCCCCATCCGATCTCGGATACGTGCACAAGACCGTCGATACCGCCAAGATCAACAAAGATACCGAAGTTTGTAACGTTCTTTACAACGCCCTGTACGATATCGCCAACCTGGCTCTTGCTTAAGAAATCTGCCTGAAGCTCTTTCTTCTTCTCTTTAACGAGGATAGCCCTGTTGCCGATTATGCGGCGCTTCTTGGGATTGAATTCAACGATCTTGAATTCGATCGTCTGATCCTTGTATTTCTCAAGATTGGGATCGTAAGGATCGGAAACGAAGCTTAAGGGGATAAATACGCGAACGCCTTCAACGTCCACGGAAAGACCGCCCTTTGTGATCTCGGTAACGGGTGCCGTGATGATCTCGTTTGATTCGCTTGCTTCCTCAAGACGCTTGTAAGCGCGTTCGGTAGCAAGTCTCTTGTAGCTAAGCATAACCTGGCCTTCGCCGTCATTGACCTTGATTATCTTAACCTGTAACTTGTCGCCCTCTTTTACAAGAGTGCGAAGATCTGCGTTTGAGTCATTTGTATATTCCTGTCTGGTGATGATACCATCGGCCTTATAACCGATGTTAAGGGCAATTTCGTCTTCTTTTACGCGTATAACCGTACCCTCAACCACCGAACCCTGATGAATGGGCTTGAATGACTCCTCCAATAATTGGTCGAAATTCTCTTCTGACATGATTGACAGAACCTCCTTGATGATGTTTTTCGGGGTGGAAGCGCCTGCTGTAATACCTACGCTGTAAAAGGGGGTAAGACGGTTTACCCTCAAGTCACCTGGTTGCTCACAAAAGTAAGTATTTGCACATTCCTGTTTACAAATCTCATACAGTTTGCGTGTGTTGGAGCTGCCGCGCGAGCCTATTACAACCATTGCCCCGCTTCGTCCTGCGAGTTCGGCCGCTTCGCGCTGTCTCTCCTCGGTCGCATTGCATATCGTATCATAAACAATAGTATTATAATGCTTTTTTGCTAATATTTCAATAAATTGTTTGAATTTCTTATGATTAAATGTTGTCTGCGCCACAAGGACAGTTTTAATATTTCGGAAATCGTCAGTATTTTCAAGGGTTTGCGTTATTTTCTCCTCGAATTCCTCCGGGCTTTCCACAACGCTGCATCCTGATTTTTTTGTGTCAATCCAGCCAACTATTCCCTGCACTTCAGGGTGCGAAGGATCACCGGCAATGAAAATGTGGGTGGAATGCGGCCGGGTAGCGGTATCGGAAGCAGGTAAAACCGGCGTTTCGGATCCTGGTGCAGGCACGGCCCCCTCACTTTCGTTCAGAACGATACGGTGGATCTTCTTCACAAAGGGGCATGTCGCGTCTATGTACCTGACATTTTGTGCTGCAAGAACCTTGAGTTTTTCTTCGACATGCCTTGATACTCCGTGGGCTCTTATTATCACTGTGCAGTCGGAAAGCGTGTCAAGGTGCTCTGCATCGATCACTTCCGCGCCAAGCTTTTCAAGCTCTCCGCACACATACTCGTTATGCACTATCTGACCGAGAGTATACACCTTTTCTCCCGTCGCAAGCGTTTTGTAAACCGTATCCACGGCTCGCTGTACACCAAAACAGAACCCCGCGGATCTTGCCACTTCGATCTTCATATGATTTCTTTGTGATACCCTCTTTCCTGATGCTTTATCAAATGTCCGGATATCCGCAGATTCCCTTGCCTGCTTGGCAATCCTTGTCTTGCGGTCTGCGCCGGTGCCTTGGCAATCCTTGTCACGCGGTCTGCGCCGGTGCCTCTGCAAACTTTATTTAGCAAGCTTCTTGACTGCTTCCGCAACTTCTTCGATCGTCATGTGCGATGTATCGATGAGCACTGCGTCCTCAGCCTGCACAAGCGGGGCAAAATCCCTGTGGGAATCGCGGTAGTCGCGCTCTTCTATCTCTTTCTCGATAGTTTTTAAGTCGCATTCAATACCTTTTTGAATGTTTTCGTTATAGCGGCGTCTTGCCCTTTCCTCGATAGACGCGGTCATGTAAACTTTAACGCGCGCGTCCGGCAGAACATAGGACCCGATATCGCGTCCGTCCATCACAACATTGTTCGTACGCGCAAGCTCGCGCTGAAGCTCCACAAGTTTAAGACGGACCTTCGGAACGGCACTCGAAACCGAAGCCATCGAAGAAACCTCAGGTGTACGAAGGATCGGCGTTACATCCTCATCATTGAGGTACACGCGCTGCTCACCGTCGATATATTTGATAGTCACGGTCGCGGATGCACAGGTTCTCTCGATCCCCGCGGTATCTTCCTGCGCGATCCCGTTACGGATAAAGTGGATGGCCATTGCGCGGTACATAGCACCTGTGTCAACATAGATGTAGCCAAGGTCCTTTGCGACTTTCTTTGCAATTGTGCTTTTCCCTGCGCCTGCAGGTCCGTCGATCGCTATCGCTGTGAATTCGGATGTTTTCATATCGTTCCTTTCGTGAGCCGTGTCTTCGCTCGTGGAGTTTGTATTATTGTTTTCGGGCTTTCCCGTACTTTCTTTTGTACTGCCCGATAAAATACCGGTCTTGTAATTTGGTGTGTTCGTTTTTATCTCTGCCGGTTTCAGTGCTGCATTTTCACCTGCACAAACGCCTGTCGTCCAGGCTATCTGCAGGTTGAATCCACCTGTCAGCGCATCAAGGTCGAGCACCTCGCCGGCAAAGAAAATGCCCGGCATAAGTTTTGACTCCATTGTCTTTGGGTCCACTTCCTTCACGTTTACCCCGCCGCAAGTGATGACCGCTTCATTAAACCCGCACAGGCTGTCGACCTCAAATTCCAGATTTTTCAAGAGTTTCACGAGTTTTTCCCGCTCTTTGGCGCTGATAACATTCACTCTTGTATCAGGCGCGATCCCGCTCCGCTTAACAACATAGTCCGCCATTCGCTGCGGCAGTAGGCGGTAGAGCGAGTTTGCAAACTTCTTGTTGATATTCTCTTCGAAATCGCGCAGGACGCGGGCATCAAGCTGTTCGCAGTTCAGTGCAGGCTTCAGGTCTATGGATATCTTTGTTTTCTCCTTGCGTTCAGGCGAAAAGACCGGAGACAGTTCCGAGCTTGCACTAAGGACCAGCGGCCCGGAAATGCCGTTCTTTGTAAAGAGCATCTCGCCGAAATCCCGGTAGATTTCGGTTATCTTCACGTTTTCCGTCTTGCCGGGCAGGGAATTCCCGCTGTCATCCGGCAGGGCATCAGGTGCTGTGCTTTTCTTATTTTTCTTTTGTTTCGCCGTTACAGGAACAGGTCCCGTTACGGTCAGCATTATATTCTTAAGGGACAGCCCCTCAAGCTCATCCACCTTTTGTTTCAGGTTAAGTGCAACAAGGCTGGGCTTGCAAGGTGTGACCGTATGTCCGAAAGTCTTTGCAAAGATGTACCCATCGCCGGTTGAACCTGTTGATCTGTAGGAAAGACCACCTGTGGCGATAACGACCGAATCGGCTTCAAACACTTTTCTGCCCTGCACAGACTCGGTTTGAACAAGCTTCAGGCACCTTCCTTCGGTTTCCGCCTGTGCTTTGCCGCACTCGGAATGTTCAGGTCCCGCCGGTGACTTGATGTCCGGTTGATGTCTTTTATCCGTCCCCGGCTTGCCTTCTGTTATACCGATGACATTGGTGTTATACAGGATCTTTACACCAAGCCGTTTCATCTCATTTTCCAGGGTCCGGATCACATCAGATGACTTGTCGCTCTCCGGGAAAACGCGGTTTCCGCGCTCGACCTTTGTTTTAAGGCCCATTTTTTCGAAAGCATCTATTGTGTCATAGCTGTTAAAACCCGCAAAACTGCTGTAGAGGAATCTCGGATTCCGCTTAACTGCCCGGAAAAAAGTCTCGTTATCACAGGCATTTGTCAGGTTACAGCGTCCTTTGCCCGTTATATAGATTTTTTTGCCGGCTTTCTCGTTTTTTTCGAGCACGGTAACATCCGCGCCCGCCCCGGCAGCACTGATCGCCGCCATCATCCCGGCAGCTCCGGCACCGATAACAACTACTTTCATCCTTACCTCTTTTTTCTCATTCAAACCGTTTGCCAAAACGGGGTTTGTATACTAAACCCGCCAATTCCTGGCATTTGGTATACAAAGCGCCCTTTTTCTTGCGCTTTTTGGCCCGCGTTCCAAGCAGGTTTTGCATACTAAACAGCATTTTCTTGGTGTTTGGTGTACAAACCGCTCTTGCGCGTTTTTTTTCACTTCACTTCGCGCAAAACATCCGCATTCTTGAAGATGTAGTCAACAAGCGAAAGTACAGTAAACAAAACGGCAAGGCAGATCAGAACAAGCCTTACATACACGTAGAAGCCGAACGGCAGGTCGATTATCAGCGCAAAGCACATGATCATCTGGATGACCGTTTTGATCTTTCCGAGCCAGCCGGCGGCAATAACGCGGCCTTTCTGCAGGGCAGCAAGACGGAAGCCGCTGATTATGAACTCTCTTGCGATTATCACGATCGCGGCAACGCCGGGAAGCGTATGGAAATCAACAAAGATCAGGATTGCAGAGCACACAAGAAGCTTGTCCGCAAGCGGATCCATGAACTTTCCGAAATCGGTGATCAATTTGTATTTGCGGGCTATATAGCCGTCAAGCGCGTCTGTAAGGCTTGCAAGGGCAAAGATCCCGCAGGCGATCCACCGGTTGCCGGGTATGCTGTCAATATACATTGCCGCTATGAAAAACGGTATCAGGATGACGCGAAGAAGCGTCAGTTTATTGGGTAAATTCATATTTCTCACTGTCTTTCCGCGGCGGGAACCGGATCCCGTCTGCGTATCATAATTTCTGTCTTTGCGGGCTACTCAACAATTTCTGCCATCAGGTCGTACCCCTTGGCGCCGATCACCTTCACGGGCAGGAAAGTGCCGCTGTCAAAGGCTTCTTCCGAGTGTACGAACACATAGCCGTCAACCCCCGGTGCATCCATGTATGAGCGGCAGACAAGGCATTCGTCCTCGGGTAGATACCCCTCGACCATGACTTCGAGCCCGCGCCCTATGCACTCTCTTGCCTTTTCAAATTCCACCTGTGCCGCGATGCGCATGATCGCGTTCCTGCGCTTCTTTCTTATCCGCACTGGCACCTGCGGACGCATTTTGTATGCAGGTGTGTTCTCCTCGCGTGAATACGCAAAAACGCCAAGCCTGTCAAACCGTGCCTCGCGCACAAAATCGCACAGTTCCTCGTGTTCCGCATCGGTCTCGCCTGGGAAACCCGCTATAAGGCTGGTCCGGAGAACTATCCCCGGGATGCGCTTCCGTAATTTCTTTATGAGCGAGGTGATCTCCTTCCGCGTAGTCTTCCTCGCCATGCGCCTTAGCACAGTGTCGGAAGCATGCTGGATCGGAAGATCCAGATACTTTACCACCTTCGGTTCATTCGCGATAACATCTATTATCTCGTCCGTGATCTCCTCCGGATACATGTAAAGCACGCGTATCCAGCGGATCTTCGGGATTGCCGCAAGCTCCTTCAAAAGATCGGGCAACGCCTTCTTTCCGTAAAGGTCGAGCCCATACTCGCCCGTCTCCTGCGCAACAAGGATCAGCTCCCTTATCCCTGCCTCCGCAAGTTCGCCCGCCTCACGGATAAGCTCGTCCTTTGGCACGGAGCGGAAACGCCCGCGCATCGCCGGGATCGCGCAGTAGGTGCAATGCTTGTCGCACCCCTCGGCAATCTTCAGGTACGCGTACGGTGTGCCTGTAAAACAGCGGCGTTTTGCGGTAAGCTTTGGAAGATAGTCTATGGAGCGGAACCGGTCCTCGTTTTTGCGGATCGCCTCTGCAATATCAGCAAAAGCCGTCGTTCCCACAAGGATGTCAACCTCCGGTATCTCCGCCCGTATCTCGTCGCGGTAGCGCTCCGCAAGGCAGCCGGTCACGGCTATAAACCGCAGGTTCCCTGCCTGCTTCATTTCGGCGTATTCAAGGATCGTATTGATGCTCTCTTCCTTGGCATCACCGATAAAACAGCAGGTGTTGATTATCACGCCCTCCGCTTCCTCTTCGTTCTGTGTGAAGGTGTGCCCCGCGTCAAGCAGGATTGCCATCATATGCTCGCTGTCCGCGAGGTTTTTATCGCATCCGAGGGATACTAAATATAGCTTCATAGGATTCTCCAGTATTTTTCCGAAGAGTTGTGTGCCTGTATGCGAATCGGCTCGGTCAGGAAACTGTTTTCCTTTCCGGGATCATTGCATCCCGGCTGCCTGCACGCAATTGTACATCAGCATGGCGATGGTCATGGGACCGACACCGCCCGGAACAGGTGTTATCGCGCTGCATTTGGGCTCAACTTCGTCGAATCTCACATCACCGCAGAGCTTTCCGTCCTCCATCCTGTGAATGCCGACGTCAACAACAACCGCGCCGTCCTTAACATACTCCGCCCCGAAAAACCTCGGCTTTCCGATGGCGCAGATGAGGATATCGGCCTGTTTGGTGATCTCCTGCAGGTTCACGGTTTTCGAATGGCAGACCGTAACCGTCGCATTTTCCTTTAACATCAGCAGGGCCATGGGTTTCCCGACAATGTTGCTCCTGCCGACAACAACGCAGTGTTTGCCTGCAATGTTGATATCATGGCGCTTTAACAGCTCAACTATGCCGGCGGGTGTGCAGCTTACAAAGCCCGGGCGGCCGGTGAACAGGCGCCCGGCATTGACAGGGTTAAATCCGTCAACGTCCTTTTCGGGTGAAATGCGCTCTATAACTTTGTTTTCGTCGATATGCGCGGGAAGCGGCAGCTGCACAAGGATGCCGGTAACGGCGGCGTCGCCGTTCAGATCGTCAATAAGCGCAAGCAGCTCTTCCTCGCATGTTTCCGCAGGAAGCTCGATGGATCTTGACCCGATCCCGATGTACTCGCAAGCCTTCTTTTTGTTGCGGACATAAACCGCCGAAGCCGGGTCGTCGCCCACAAGGACCACAGCCAGAGTCGGAACTGCGCTCTCGCCCTTTGTTTTCCTGATCTCTTCGACCTTTGCTTTAAGTTCATCTTTAATCGCCTGTGAAGTGGCTTTTCCGTCGATCAAAACTGCCATATCTCCTCCTTAACTGAGCACTTCGTGCGAAGTTGCGCGCGAAAAATCCGCGCAGGCGGTTTTTCGCTTTAATTACACTAATCGGCCGAAGTAGGTGCTTCGACCGAAGGTGTTTTGTCATATCCGATGTTTATTTCTTTTCTTTCTTGTTTGCTTCGTTTGTATCAACTATAAAGATGATGAAACCTGCGCCAAGGTACATGACCACAAAAGCAAGCACAGCAAAAAGCGGAGCGCTCTTTGCGCCTGTTGACTTGAAAGAAGCAGAGTCAAAGGTGCCGTAGGTCTTATCGTTATAAACGTAGGATGCAACCTTTCGAAGGATCGTCGTCTGTTCGGAAAGCGTTGCGCGGACGGCATTGAGCTTTGAAAGGAATGTATCTGACTCACTGGTAAGCGTGATATTCTTGATCCTGTCGTTAAGCTTTACTATTTCACGGTCGATATCAACTTGACGTTCGGTAAGCTCCGCGATCCTCTCGTAGTATAATGTTTCGTTTGATTTGCTTGTGATATCGGTCTGTGTTCCGTGCTCGGATTTTCTGAGTTCCTCGAGCATACCGGTAAGCGACTGAATCTTCTTTTCATTGTCCTCATGCTCGTCGTTCAGTATTTCGATCTGGATACGTAAGACCTTAGCCTCATCATTTTCAGGATTATAAGTATACTGACGTTTTACAAGCTCGTAATTAAGTTTGCTGAAATCATCAGCGGAAAAAGCGGAGTCAACATCTCCTCTGTAACGCAGGATGGGATACTCTGCCCTGTACTGCTGGCCATAATCCTCAACCCACTTGTTATAGAACGAGATGATATAATCTTTCTGCTTCTGAAGATACGAAAGCTTTGTGGCAAATGTATCAGCTGAGTCAAAAGAGTCAAGAAATGTGTAGTAATACATGGTCTGTGACATATCCTTGATCTTGTCAGCTACATTTTCAACCAACGCAAGAGTGAATTCTCTGAAAACATCCGATGTACCGAAATATGAAGCGATTCCTGTAAATATATACGCGCCGGTAAATATTTTTTCTTTATCTTTATTTTCCTCATAAACCCGCTCTATGATAAGGTTCTTTAAAACCTTTTCCACATCAAACCCGCTATATTTTGCAGGATTCTTGTCAAGTACTTCGCGCACATTTTCTTCCTGAACGAAATCAAAATAACTGAAAGTCGTTCCGTCCGGATATAATGAATTTTCATTTCCGGGATATGTGAACGTAAAGCTGATCTGATATTTCTGTGCCGACTTGTTCAAAACCTTGCTCACAACAATGAAAACAAGCCCTGCGGCCACAATGGAGATAATGCTTAAGATTATCCACTTTCTGACATAAACAAGCAGGAGCTCGGCAAGATTGATCTCGGTCTCGCCGTAGGCATTATACCTTTCCGAAGATACCTGTGCACCCTTTTCCTCTGTATTCTGTACGGTCTTTTCCGTTGTCTTGTTAGTTTCTTCCATTGCCTTATTACACCTTTCGGATAAATACTGTGCGCAAAAAGGCGCACTACATCCCTTTGATTTTAATAGATGCTTGTTAAAAAAGCAAGAAAAAAATAAAAACCCCTGTAAGCCCGGTGTTCCCACGGCTTACAGGGAATAACTGCTCATAACATTCGCAGTATGGAAATCTGTGTACAGTTACAGTCTCTCTTTTCTCTCGATATCAAGGAAATACTTGTAGGTGTCGACAGTAAGCTCGCCGCAGGCTTCCTCATCACAGGCGATGATAGCGCCGTTGTGCAGCTGGAGAGCGGAGCAGGTCCACTTCTGTGAAACGCCGCCTTCAACGGTTGCTGCAAGGGCTCTTGCCTTGTTGTGTCCGCTTATGAGAACAAGCACCTCTTTCGAATCGGTAACGGTGCCAACGCCTACAGAAAGGGCCTGTGCAGGAACTTTCTCGGGATCTCCGCCGAAGAATCTGCCGTTTACGATACGTGTATCGGTAGTAAGGTCACGAACGCCGGTGCGTGAAGAAAGGCTTGTGTAAGGCTCGTTGAAAGCGATATGTCCGTCAACGCCGATGCCGCCCATGAACAGGTCGATCCCGCCGTAGGATTTGATCTTCTCCTCGTAGCGTGCGCACTCGCCCTCGGGGTCATCGGTCATGCCGTTAAGGATGTTGATGTTTTCGGGCTTCATGTCGACAAGATGGTTAAAGAAATTGTCGTGCATGAAATACCAGTAGCTCTGGTCATGCTCACGGGGAAGGCCCAGATACTCGTCCATATTGAAGGTCACAACGTTCGCAAAGGAAACCCTGCCCTCTTTGTTGGCCTTTACAAGCTCCTTGTAAACGCCGATGGGCGAGGAGCCGGTGGGAAGACCGAGGATGAACGGTCTGTTTTCCTTGTGGCCGTTGATCTTTTTAATGATATACTCAGCGGCCCAACGGCACATTTTCTCATAATTGTCCTGGATTACTACTCTCATCTTTTTTTCGTTCCGTGTCCTGCTCTGTGCGGGCAGTTTCGGAACACTCCCTTTCTGGATTATTTATAATCTATTGCGCCTATGCCGGCTTTCCGGCCTTCACCCGGCGCAAGTCAGATCATTCCTTTTGATCGCTCCCGCCGTGTCTGTGTATTCGCGGGGCCTCCCGTATCATTCATGCTTTTCGACTATCTCGCCGCTGTTCTTCCAGATGCTGTTTGCAGGAACGACGCCGCGAACGCAAGAAGTAGGATACACATTGCTGTTCCTGCCGATGACAGTACCAGGATTGCAGACTGCGTTGCAGCCTACTTCAACATAGTCGCCAAGCATTGCGCCAAACTTCTTAACGCCCGTCTCTATGCGCTCTGTGCCGTTGTGTACCACAACAAGCTTCTTGTCGCTCTTGACATTTGATGTGATGGAGCCTGCACCCATGTGGCTGTAATAACCGAGGATGGAGTCGCCTACATAGTTATAATGAGGTGTCTGAACATGGTCAAACAGGATGACATTCTTAAGCTCGACAGAGTTCCCGACAACACAGTTGGCACCGACAAGTGCCGAACCGCGGATAAATGCGCAGTGGCGCACTTCCGTTTCGGGCCCGATAATGCAGGGAGCACCAAGATATGCCGAAGGGAATACCTTCGCGGTCTTGTGTACCCAAACACCCGGCTCTCTTTCCTCGTAGTCCGGGCCAAGCTTTTTCCCAAGCTCAAGGATCATGTCCTTGATGCCCTTCAATGCTTCCCAGGGGTAAGTAAATTGCTTCAGATAATCGGAAGCAAGCGTGTGGTCGAGATCGTAAAGATCACGGATAGTATACATAATATTTTTAACCGGTTTCTCCGGTCAATCTCCTTGTTTTGTTTCACGAACGAACGTCTGTTGCAGTGTTTATTCTGCTTTTTAATCCGTCCTTACGACATTCCAGCCGTGGCAGCATCCGCCGAATCTTTCGATAGCTGCCATCCTCGTCACCCATAGGGCCCGGCGCTAACAGAACGCGCTTCCTCCAATAGCGTTCTGTTTTAATCCGTTATTAAATTTTAGTTATTTGTAAACTGAATGTCAAGATAAAAAAGGAAACACCGAAGAAGTGTTTCCGGCGAAAGGCACTCCCTTTCGAAACTATTTGTTCATTTATCTGAAAAACCTAAAGATCAGTATTGCCATAGTAAGTACAGCAAGAATGAAGCTTACTAAACCGATTCTAAACACTGCAGATGTTTTTTTGCTGTCCTTTGATGCCCCCGAATACTTGCCTGACAAGACATCCGATAAGAAATCTGATGAGTTACCCGAGCGGGTATTTCCATCAGCATTTTTTACTGTGTTTTCATCTGATACTTCAACAGATTCAGACCGAGGTGTTGCATGAGGTATCTTTTTCCCTTTAAGCCCGATAGCAATACAGATAACACATATTACAGTAAATGCAATAAATGCGAATCTGATAACATCTTCAACCAGAAAGCCCACGTAGATATACGTATAATACCCATCCGGAAATGCACTCTTCATCTCGGCAAAAAGCTTGTCGATGTCCCGGTGATACTTTGTATTCAGACTGCGCACCGGTGCAGAAACATGTAAAGAACCGTCTTTTGCTTTATTGTCTGCGTTGAAATTCTTTTTAAACCAGCTTTCTCCGGCACGGATCAGGTAACCTTGTCCATCCGCACTGACGCCGACATAGTAGTGATCCTTCCCTGTCGGAATAAGATTTAACGTATGCTTTACTGCCAGCACTTCCTTTGCCATGACTATATCTGCCTGTCGTTGTCTGCCTGTCTGCAGGTCTCCAATGGCGATAACTGCATTATAAACCAGAAAACCTGTAAGCAGGATACCCATGATGATCCAGGCAGCCGTTGTGTTTCCGTCTTTCTTTTGTTTCATGTTCATCTTTTCCCGTACATTTCTTCGTAGTATCTCACATAATCACCGGATGTGCACTCCTTCATCCAGTATAAATGATATGCTGATAGCTTCACACGCAAGGGCGCTCGGGCTTACACTTGTAACACATAACACAGATGAATTCTCACGTGTTGAGGGCCTGAAGCTTGAAGACTGGGCGGTGTGAAAGCACCGCTCTTTCCTTACCCGATCGATCCTTTCCTCTCCTCATCTTTCAGTTATTCATCATCTTCCGTATTCCGCATACCACTCGGCAAACTTCCGTAACCCTTCACGTATCCCGATCTTCGGAGTAAAGCCGTAATCGCGCTCAAGAGCAGCAGAATCCGCATAGGTCACGGGTACATCGCCCGGCTGCATGCCAACAAGCTCGCGGTGGCCTTCAAAATCATAGTCTTTAGGCAGAACTCCCGCATTTACCAGCTCTTCCTGCAGTGTTGAGATATAATCAAGCAGGTTTTCGGGCTGGCCGCCGCCAATGTTGTAAACGGCATAAGGCTGGATAGGAAGCCCGTCATCGCCCTTCAGTTTTTCAGGCGCGCCCTGCATCACCCTGTAAACGCCTTCAACGATATCGTCTATGAACGTGAAATCGCGCTTCATATCGCCGTAGTTGAATATCTGTATAGTCTTTCCCGCAACAAGCTTCTTAGTGGCGCTGTAATAGAACATGTCCGGGCGCCCCGCAGGTCCGTATACGGTAAAGAAACGCAGGCCCGTTGACGGAATGTTGTAAAGCTTGCTGTAAGCATGCGCGAGCAGCTCGTTGCTCTTCTTTGTTGCCGCGTAAAGGCTTACGGGGTTATCTACCTTGTCGTCTGTACTGAAGGGCACCTTCTTGTTGCCGCCGTAAACAGACGAGGAAGAAGCATACACAAGATGCTCCACTCCCTTCTTCCCGTTGTCGTAAGAATGCCTGCAGGCCTCAAGGATATTATAAAACCCAATGATATTGCTCTCGATGTAAACATCAGGATGGTCTATGGAATAACGCACTCCGGCCTGAGCTGCAAGATTTACAACAACATCAAACGCATACTCTTCAAAAAGCCTGTCAACAAGCGCTTTGTCGCCTATCGAACCCTTTACGAAGGCATGCTTTACAGGGCTCTTTTTTGCCTCCTGTTCAACAATCGAAAGGCGGTAGTCCTTTAAGGCGGGGTCGTAATAATCGTTCATGTTGTCAAGGGAAACTATCGTTCCCGCTGACATCTCGCGAAGGAGCCTTATCACAAGGTTTGCGCCGATAAACCCGGGGCAGCCTGTAACAAGGATGGTTTTTCCGTTCAGATCTATGTGTTGTTTATTCATCTCTTACTTTACTATCCCCTTATAAGTTTTCTTGACATTTTCATAGCTTTCGAGGTTGCCGATGTCATACCGGCTGCCGGGCATTTTATAGCTGTGGAGCACAGAATGCGCGCACATCCAGGAAGCAAGGCTTCCCGGCGCATCCGTTCCGCAGCCGTCCGCTATCGCATCCTTTATCTTTGCCGCATCCGCTGCCGTATAGAAGTAAAACGGCGGCGTGCACCAGTTTGAGCGCGGTTCTTCGGGCTTCTCATCAAGCGAGAGCAGCACCTCCTTGTCATCAATAACCGAAACGCCGCTCCGGCTGAGCTTTTTTGCCTCCGGTTCATAATACCGCATTGTGCAGGAAGTCTGCTTTTCAAGAGCGTACTTCATGAACCCTGTAAGACTGAAATCAAGGACATTATCGCCTGCGATAATAAGCAGGTCATCGTTAAGCTGCAGTTTATCTATGGCATATTGTATATCGCATACAGCGCCGAGCCTTGTCTCGTTGGTGCTCGTGCCGTCATCGACAACGGTGATCTTAAGTTTGTGCCCACGGGCCCACTCCTCAAACTGCGGTGCGAATTTATGGTTCGAGATAACTATATATCCGTCCACAAGACCTGCGGAATCGATATCGTCCAAAAGCCAGTCAAGAATAGTCTTTTCGCCAACCTTCAGAAGGGGCTTAGGGAAGTTTTCGGTTAAAGGGTAAAGCCGCGTTGCGTAGCCTGCGGCAAGTATCATGCATTTCATGGGGGCTCCTGTATTATCACTCGTTTGTTTTCGGGCTTCTCCTTAGGTTTACGCCATTAGCGCTCCTGCAGATGGCGGCTTTATAACTACTTTGAAGGTGCGGGAAAGCCGCAAGATACCTTTCTGTGATGTGCGCCACCGCATCCTCCGCCATTTCAGGGTCCGCAAGTGCCATACAGCACCCTTTGAAGCCTGCTCCGCTGAAACGGCCTCCGTATATTCCCGGAGTTTTTGTCATTTCATCATAAAGCTTTATCAGTTCGGGACAGCCGCATTCATAATTCTTTATGCTGCTTTCACCGGATTCGAACACAAGCCTGCCGTAATTTTCAATATCTCCTGCATTCCAGTATTCGACACCCTTCACAGCCCGTCCGTATTCGGAAAAGAAATGCTCGGCACGTTTCCTGAAGGGTGCGGGAAGCCTGTCCTTGTATTCATCAAAGACATTTTCAGGTACGCTTCTTAAAACAGTATCCGAGAACTTGCCGTATTCAAGGCCTGCGCTTGCAAGCAGGCTGTATGCGGCAGCCTTGCATTCATCCTGGCGCAGGTTGTATGCCGAATTGACAAGGGATCTCTCGAGTCCCGAGAAAAACACGATAAAAACAAAATCTTTACCTGTCCATGGTATAAGGCTGTAGCTGTCGTCCTTACAATCAAGGAACAGAAGCCTGTCCTTCTCGCAGAGTACCTCACAGGACTGGTCAAGTTTTCCGCAATTTACACCAATATACCTGTTCTCTGCGGCTTTTGCCATGGAGATCGTCTCCCATGCTTCGAGCGTAATCCCGTTTACTGCCGCAAGAGTGGAAAGGAAGGATATTATCACGGCAGCGCTCGAGCTGAGGCCGCCTATCGGCAGCGAACCTTCTATCACGCCGCTTATACCGTACCTCAGTGTGTACTTCTCGCCAAGCATCTTGGCTGCAGCCCTGCAGTGATCTGCCCAGTCACCAACCTTTTCTTCAGGAATGTCGCGTACATGGAACTGCGCACGCTTCGGGAAATTGACAGATCTCAGTTCACATATGCCGGACTCCTTAAAGCCGTAAGCAATATGTATGCCCTTGTCTATCGCAAAGCCGTTTATTGCGCCAAGCTGGTGGTCTATATGCGCCCCGAGCGGTGCGAGGCGATACGGGCAGAATGCGACCGCATCGGGATCCTTGCCATATATTTCTTTATATTGAGTTTCACAGATCATGCCGCTCTCCTAACTTTTTAAGATAATTTTCAACATTGATGTATTCGATGCCGTTTTCGGTTTTATCGATACCACGGTAAATAACGGCTTTACGCGCGATCCTGCCGTACCTGAATTCCGCCTCCGCGCATTTTTTGTCATCGAGGAGGTTCCTGCATTGCCCGGGAACAGCAGTATCGCTGTGTTTAATCTCGTAAAGCTCGCAGCAGACATTAGCGGGATCCTCGACAACCATATCAAACTCTCCCACTGCAAAGCACAGCCTGAAAACATTCTTCCCCGGAGATGTTTTCATGGTCTCAAGCAGGATGATATCCTCCATCATCCTTCCCCTTATCTCGTTCATTATCCTCTGAAGGATACGGTTCCTGTCTTCCGCCGAGATGTTCCGGAACTCCCTGTCGAGCAGGAGCCTGCTCACAAGAGCCTGTGCCTGGGCATACCTTAAGCCCGGCTGCGCAACTATGGTCCTATACAGCCTATCGCCGCTCACCGGAAGAAATTCCGTCGGGATATCGACAGTAAGGTCAAGAAGATCAAGATATTCCTTTATTTCCGCTCTGTGTACCTCTTCTATCCTTATGCTCTGTTCATCTTTATTCAGTATTTCGAGCGCATTCTTTAAGCCCTCTGTAAAAGCCTTAATGTCTATACGGTCAAGGATATCCGTAGGTTCATTCCGGTCTTTGCGCAGGTTTTTCCGTGAAATACCAAGATCGTTTGAAATAAAGTCTTTAGTGAGCACCTCTATCGTAAACCTGTGGTTGATATCCTCCACGACACGGTTTATGACACTTGTGAGCTCGTTTTTTTCGTACAGATCCGCAAGATGCCGGAAATGGCCGCCGTTCCTGTAAAAACGCAGAGAATGCTGAATGTTTTTCGCTATTGCGCTGTCAACGTATTCATCGGCATCGGATTTGGTCTTAAAGGTGACTGCTTCGTTGTAATGCTTTCCGCCAAGGCTCATTGTCCCGCCGTAACGGATGTACTCATCTATTCCGACGATATCGAGCACTCTTTCAAATTCCCTGTACGGGATAAAAGTGGTATGAAGCATGATGCAGCGGTCATAAAGCTCTTCACTGCCGGAAAAAACAAACCCAAGGGAATCCGTTCCGGAAAGAACTATCTTCATCCCCAAAGCCGCATAAATGTCCGAGAGCAGCGCAGCTCCCTGGATAAAGTCTTCCGCAAGAGTGACTTCATCGATAAAAACATTCTTAAAACCGTTTTCGGAGAGCAGTCTCAGGTCTGAATTCAGTTCACCCAGCGAATCGCCGATGTTTACCTGAATAAAAGCGGTTTCCGAAAGGATCTCTTCAGACATCGAAAGAATCGCCTGCCTGATAAGTGTTGTTTTTCCGGTCCTTCGTAAACCGTACAGGATAAACACCTTTTCCGAGCGGTCATTTTTCAGATAATCCTCTAAAAGTGCATAACTCTCTCTTCGTTTTAAGCCCTTAACCGTTTCCGCAAACCTCTTGAGCGCCATGCCGTATAAAACCGTTGTTTTATAGCGGTTGCCTTCAGATGCCCGGGCATTGCCATACATCTGCATTTCGGCCACGCGGTCCCCTTTGGCCCCCGGCAGGCTGCTAAGCAATTCCTTCAGTTCTTGTTGATACTTACGGCGCTCGTTTATCAGGGCTTCTGTCTTTATGGCAGATGCATCATCGAGATATTTGCTCTTCTTTTTTCCGTTTTCGGTCCATTGAAGGTACTTTCTGACCTTCCCATTGATCGTTTTGTTAGAGATATAACCCCCGGGAAGTTCCTCGATGGCCTTTGTGAGAAAACGGATCCTGTCCTCAGAATACAGCATGTTCCAGCCTCCTTCGAGGACATTATAACCCCTTTGTGAGATAATGTCAAGGGGTTATAAGGGGTTATACATTAATAGTTTCTTTTGAAGTTTTCTTCTTAATACCTGCTTACGGGAAGTCCGGCTTAGTCTCTCCTGAACAGGTCTCTTGTGTAAACCTTCTCCTGCACGTCGTCAAGTACCGTATCGTAGCGGTTTGCGATAATGCAGCCGCACATCTTCTTGAATTTCTTAAGATTGTTCACTACGAGCGACCCAAAGAACGTTGAACCGTCTTCAAGCGTGGGTTCGTAGATAACAACCGTTGCGCCTTTCGCCTTAACGCGCTTCATAACGCCCTGTATCGAAGACTGGCGGAAGTTGTCGCTGTTGCTCTTCATCGTGAGGCGGTACACGCCAACCACAGTCTCCTTCTGCTTCTTCTCCTGTGAAGAATCGTAGGCCGCAGATGCAGTGTAGGTTCCGGCTATCTCCATAACACGGTCCGCAATGAAATCCTTGCGTGTACGGTTACTCTCAACAATGGCCTGGATCAGGTTTTCCGGAACATCCCGGTAATTCGCGAGCAGCTGCTTTGTGTCTTTTGGCAGACAGTATCCGCCGTATCCGAAGGATGGGTTGTTGTAATAATCGCCAACTCTCGGGTCAAGACAGACGCCCTTGATAATAGGCGCGGTGTTAAGGCCTTTGACCTCGGCGTAAGTGTCAAGCTCGTTGAAATAGCTTACGCGCAGGGCAAGGTATGTGTTAACGAACAGCTTTGTGGCTTCGGCTTCGGTCGTATTCATGAACAGGACCGGGATGTCCGTCTTCAACGCCCCCTGCTTTAAGAGGGCTGCAAAGGTTTCTGCAGCCTTTCTGTTCTTCCCGTCCGTGCCGACGATTATGCGGCTTGGGAACAGGTTATCGTACAAAGCTTTTGACTCACGAAGGAATTCCGGGCTGAAGATTATATTGTCCATGGCGAGTTTCTCGCGAACATGCACAGTGTAACCGACAGGAATTGTGGACTTGATGACTATGGCAGGCTTGTTTTTGCTCTTTGCGGTCGCCTTCTTTACAAGCTCAAGGACCGCTTCGACAGCACTGCAGTCAAAAAAATTGGTCTTCGGGTCGTAATTTGTGGGAGCGGCGATTATAATGAAATCCGCGTTTTTGTAGGCCTCTTCGGCATTTATTGTGGCTGTGAGACGAAGGCCGCGCTCTTCGTGCTCGGACATGTATTTTTCTATGTATTCATCCTGTATCGGAGACTGCCAGCTGTTGATCTTTTCAACCTTTTCGGGGATTATATCGACTGCTGTAACAGTGTTATGCTGGGAAAGAAGGACCGCAAGGGACAGACCCACGTAACCCGTGCCGGCAACGGCGATGTTGCAGGCGGAGGGGATGTGGGCGGAACCTGTGGGTTCGGAACCTGTGATTTCAGAACCCATAGTTTCGGAATTCAGGGTTTCGACGCCGGGGCAGGAAACAGCGTTGGGGTAAGAACCGGCGTTGGCGCAGGAACCGGTATTGGTTCCGGTACCTCTTGCAAACACCTCCTGCAGCTCAAACCCAAGAACATCGGAAAGAGCAAGGAGCTGGTCCACAGAAGGACTGTAGTTTTTGGATTCTATGCGTGAAATAAGTGAACGGTTGATACCGGTCTTTTGTGATAAAACAGTCTGGGAAAGTTTAAGCTTCTTGCGCTTTGCCGTAACCGTTTTTGCAAGCAGGGAAAGGGATAAAGTCGTCATAAAACCTCCGGAATATACGAATACAGATAATAAAACAGCCTTGTTGCTATGGGTAACAAATAATGTGTTTCAAGCAACAAGGCTATTATATATTTTGTTTTGGGTAAAGTCAATAAATATTCATCAATCAAATCATCCAAATCGGCAGGATAAAGGTATTTCTGTCAATTGCAGATAATTGAAGTGCTGGAAAATGGTTATTCAAGCTTTATTATCATCCCTTCCAAATACCCTTTCAGGCGTTCCCTTTGTTTGGCATCAAGCGAATGATATGCCTTAATTAGCAGTCCTATTTCTGTGTTTTTATCAACAACATACCAGTCTGTATTATTCCCGCGTCCTCCGGTATTCTCAATACCGGACAAAAGCCATTCGGGAGTAACATTTAATACCTTGCAGATTACAAGGATTTTCTCCGATGTCGGATTAGTGCCTTTGCTCTTCCATTCGCTTATAGTGCTTTGCGAAATACCTGTCTCCTCGGAAAACCTTTTCTGCGGCATGTTCAGTTCTTTTAGTTTTTCAAAGATTCTGTCACTTATAGTCATGTTTTATTCCCTACCGGTTCCTTGGTTCAGAGCATTATTCTAATAGTCTGTTCACATCTCAGCTCTGGCCTCTTCCCACGTAACAGTTTGCGGTAGAATTCCAAATAAAGATTCAGCCACTTCTACCCTGTCTTGAAAAGGATTCGTCAGCTTGGCCACAACTTCCCCATGTAGAGTTATATAAATATCCTCTTTGGCTGCCATAGCCAAATACTTTTCGAGATTATCCTTGAATTCAGTTACTGTGATTGACATCTTCTTTTCCTGTTCCTTACGTTATTTTACCGCCAAACGTTCCTTCAGAGCTTCCTGAAGAACCTTAGAAACATTAATTTTTGCCTTATCTGCAGCCTTATTAAGCCAGCAAGGTATAGTCACATTTCTTCTGACCATCTTATTGTCATGCTGTTTTCTGTACTCCAGAAAGTCCACATCAACATAAGATAGCACTCCGGTCGAATAATCGAATATATCGTCTGCGTCTTCTTTTGCTTTTTTAATCGCAAGTTCAAGATTTGAAGGATTAGGAAGTGTTTGTCCGCAATCCTCCATATCAATTCCTTTTAAGCCAATTGCATCTCTGGCCATTTCAATAGCATCAGCAATGCTTGTTCCCTCTGTGTATATCTCGAAATCGGGAACAAAAACAAGATAATCACCGTTGTTTTCCTTGACAAATGTTGGATAAGCTGTTTTCATAGTTTTTCTCTTTTTCCCGTACTTTTAATAGTCCTAAGTCCATGACCACTGAAAACAAAGCCAGCTTTTTCAAGCTTTTTGATAAGATCCTTTCGTTTCATCCATGTAAACCTTTCTAACCCTCCCACAAGAATAATACACATTTTTTACACACTTGTCAAGGAAGGATGTTCTCTTTATACCAATGCATCATAACAGGCAACCCACGAGAGAGTAACATCTTCCTAATATCATTCAGATGCTCCTCTGATATACTTTTGATTTTTACTCTTTGGCTTATCCGGAATCGTCATCAACAGTTTTCCTGATTCAAGGAGAGGTTTCATGTATCTCTCGTTGAACTGTCTCCTACTAAAAAGCCCCAAATAAGACATTATTTCCTGCTTTGTTCTTGGTACATTGCAGAATACCAGCAATTTTTCGTGCTTTTCCAGGGTCGCTTTAAGGGCTAAATCTTGAGCCGTATCCTGAACCCTATCATAGGCCCTATCATGGGCTGTATCATGGGCCCTATCATGGGCTGTCGCAGCCCATGTCGCACCTTCTGCATCCCAGTTCTTATTTCTAAGTTCTGCATACAACATAAACTCGTTTTGTTTATATGCCGGCTCCGGCAGGCCTGCAGCTTCCATATCTCTGTAAATTCTGTCAACGCCCTCTCCAAACTCTTTAACAAGATCATACTCGTTAAGCAATTCAACAATCTTTGGATTTCGACTAAAGTGGAATTCACGGATGTTATTGATCCTAACCATGCCTGGCAGTATTCCCGGACTTTCAACCACAAAGTGGTCATCAAACATCTTAATCTGAATGTCCGTACCCTTGATACTGTAATCACGATGAGCAACAGCATTAACAATCAGTTCAGTCCAACAAAACTCCGGAAATTCGGGTATCGTTTGGAACCTCGCGTTTTTACCAAGCTTAGTGTATTCTTTGATCTGTGTTTTAATAAATGCGATTGCATCCTGAACTTGGTCAAGTACTCTTCCCGTGAATACTTTATCCTTTACCACGTTCATCCTGTCTCCAACTTCAGCAGTCTTTCCTTCATACCGTACAAACCTTACTCTGGCTCTTGGAAAAAACTTCTGCGGATTAACACCGAACAAGAGAATAGCCGCAGTAGATATTCTATCTTCAGATCCCTTTTCTCCATCAACCTTAGTAATAAAATCATTATTGTGACGAAGATAGAATTCTGCATTTCCTTTTGCATAGCCGATTTTATTAATATAGTTTTCCACAAACTCAAGATCCAGATCTTGAATAGTTGCCTCAACTACAGGCTGGTCTTCAAAGTATTTCATACCTTTTGCGTATACAAGTTGAAGACGTTGCTCGAAATTAAGCCTCTTGTTTTTATCACCAACTCTTAAGATTACATCATCTGCCTGATTTGCAATCACAAGCTCAGAAGGAAAAACATGCATTCGGAGAATATGGTTTGGTTTTCCTTCATTGTCGATTACCTCGAAAGTCATATTCTCAACTTCAACCGATGGAATACAAAAATCGAAAGGAACCCGAATCAGCTCGTTCAGTTTTTTCTCGTCATCGTCTATTCCGGTAATCGTTCCGTCGTCTTCGATTCCAATAACGAGATAACCACCGTCAGCGTTTGCCATTGCAACAACAGTAGTAGCAAAATCGCGCGGACTGATTCTCGCAGACTTTCTGTCAATAATCTGCTTTTCAGTTGAGTACTGCAAATCTTTAATATCATCCGGATTAAACATGCTAACCACCGTGCTCCTTTTTGCCGTTTTGCTTTCCGTATCAATTCATATATACGAATTATATCCCATCAAAAAAGCTCTGTCAAGGCTTTTTTGTCTACTTCCAACCTCATATCAACACCGGTATCCCCGCATTATCTTTTCCCGTACATTTCCTCATAGTACTTCACATAATCCCCGGATGTGCACTCCTTCATCCAGTCCATATGCTCCTTATACCACTGTATCGTAAGCTTAATACCATCCTTAAACATGGTCGTCGGTGCCCATCCAAGCTCCGCCATAGCCTTCGACGGATCAATGGCATACCTCTGGTCATGCCCCTTGCGGTCCGTAACATATGTGATCAGGCTCTCCGGCTTTCCAAGCTCCTTAAGGATAATCTTTACTATCTCTATATTCGCTTTCTCGTTATGTCCGCCAAGGTTGTAAACCTCTCCAACCCTGCCTTTTTCAAGCACGGCAAGGATTCCGTAGCAGTGGTCCTTTACATACAGCCAGTCACGCACATTCAGTCCTTCGCCGTAAACAGGGAGCGGCTTGTCCTGCGACGCGTTGTTGATCATGAGCGGGATCAGCTTTTCAGGGAACTGGTAAGGGCCATAGTTGTTGGAACAGCGGCTTATGGTCACGGGAAGACCGTAGGTCCTGTGGTAAGCAAGACACAGCAGGTCTGCGGATGCCTTGGATGTGCTGTAAGGCGAGCTTGTGTGTATGGGCGTGTCCTCGTGGAAAAACAGGTCAGGCCTATCAAGCGGCAGATCGCCGTAAACTTCGTCCGTTCCCACCTGATGGAAACGCTCAATGCCGTATTTGCGGCAGGCGTCCATCAGCACAGCAGTTCCGAGAATGTTTGTCTCAAGGAAGATTGCAGGGTTTTCAATGCTCCTGTCCACATGTGACTCCGCAGCGAAGTTCACCACTACATCCGGGTGCTCCTTCTCAAAGATGGCATTTATGCCCTCGCGGTTGCGTATATCCTCCTTGTAGAACACGAAGTTTGGGTTCTGCATTGCATCGTTAAGGGTGTGGATGTTTGCTGCGTATGTGAGTGCGTCAACGCACACAACCTTCCACTCGGGACGCTCCTCGAGAAGAAGGTAAACAAAATTAGATCCGATAAAGCCGGCTCCGCCGGTAACTAAAACAGTCATATGATAAGCTCCTGATCTTTAATTCAATAATTACTGTGTTTCAACTTCTACTCGGGTAAAGGTACTCCATTCACCATTATATGCATATACCCTGTACTGGTAAGTATAGCCGGCCGTTACTCTGCTGTCTTCATAGCTTGTTCCGGTATATTCAGACGATATCGTTGCCCAGCCCTTCCAGCCATTGCCGTCATTATACCGTCTTTGAAGAAGGTACTGCGTTGCGCCGGTTACAGCGCTCCAACTGACATTTACTTTTCCTGCCGAATACTCTGCAGTCATGTTTGAAGGCGGAAGCGGTGCACTTGATGCAACTACTTCTACGCGGATAAATGTACTCCATTTGCCGTTATAAGCGTATACCCTGTACTGATATGTGTAACCTGCCGTCACTCTGCTGTCTTCATAGCTTGTTCCGGTATATTCAGACGATATCGTTGCCCAGCCCTTCCAGCCGGTGCCGTCGTTATAGCGTCTCTGGAGAAGATACTTCGTTGCTCCTGCCACTGTACTCCAGTTGACATCTATTTTACCTGCAGAAGACTCTGCTGTCAGGTTTTCAGGCGGTAATGGTACACTTGTTGCGACTACTTCTGCGCGGATAAATGTTGTACTCCATTCGCCATTATAAGAATATACCCTATACTGGTAGGTATATCCGGCTGTTACTCTGCTGTCTTCATAGCTTGTTCCGGTATATTCAGACGATATCGTTGCCCAACCTTTCCAGCTGGTGCCATCGTTATAGCGTCTCTGAAGAAGATACTTCGTTGCTCCTGTCACTGCACTCCAATTGACATCTATTTTACCTGCAGAAGACTCTGCTGACATGTTTTCAGGCGGAAGCGGTACGCTTGTTGCGACAACTTCTACTCGGGTAAAGGTACTCCATTCACCGTTATATGCATATACCCGGTATTGGTAGGTATAGCCGGCAGTTACGCGGCTGTCTTCATAACTTGTTCCGGTCATGCTTGACGATATTGTCGTCCAGCTCTTCCAACCGGTGCCGTCGTTATATCGCCTCTGTAAAAGATACTTCGTTGCTCCTGCAACCGCACTCCAGCTAACATTTACTTTCCCGGCCGAAGATTCTGCCGTCATATTGGCAGGCGGAAGCGGAATATTTGAAGCGACTACTTCTGCACGGGTAAATGTTGCACTCCATTCACCGTTATAAGAGTATACCCTGTATTGGTAGGTATAACCTGCTGTTACACGGTTATCTTCATAACTTGTTTCTGTATAAC
>JAEEGQ010000053.1 GCA_016280395.1 Lachnospiraceae bacterium
CACGGGAAAGGTGTGCAGAGCTCGTGATAGTCGGCAGAAAGGTCCTGGCTGTCAAAAGGGGCGGAAATACAGTCATACCCGCATCAGGCTTTGTTATCAGGCTTGACCTGCAAAAGGACAGGTTTAAGGATCTTTTGGAGGATGAAAAGCTTTTTGGCCTTGTTAAAGCGCCTGTGGACTATGAAGGTCTTGAAGATGTGAGCTTTGCGGTATCTTCCGGTAACCCGGCTGTTATCGACGGTAAAAAGATTTTGGATTTCAGGGTTAAGTTCTACAACATTAAGAAGCCCTGGACAGTCAAGTATCCGCCGACTCTTTTCCCTGTCGATTTTGAAGGAGCAAGGGCTCCGAGAATGGTCATCGGTGCTTTTAAGGACGGCAGGCTTGCCCTTGTGTGGGCGGAAGGAAAGAGCAAGTTCAATTACGAGCCCGGTGTCGAATCCTGCGGCGCGAGTCTTAAGGAAATGGCGGATATCTGCGAAGACCTTGGCCTGTATAACGCAGTTAACCTTGACGGAGGCGGTTCCGCACAGCTTATTCTTAACGGCAGGAGAGAGCTTAAGATCTCCGACCGCAACAAAGCCGACAAGAGCGAGGCGGAACGGGCTGTACCGCTCGGGATATGTGTAAGATAAACATGCCGGATATATACTTGTCAGAAACATAGGTAAATCCAATCTTGACAAAAGTTCCGTATATCGTTATCATAACAAATTATAAAAGACAAAGGCGTCTTGGACATGATCCAAGGCGCTTTTCCCTTTTCTATACGGCAATAAAGGGAGGAAAAGCTGCAGTATATGCTTTCTTCCAGGTAATTTTGAGCCTCAAAGACAGGGAGAAAGGTTGGAACCGATGAGTGTCCATGAAGAATGCGGTGTGTTCGGTATTATAGGCGAAAGAAGGGACAATATCGCCGAAGACGTCTATTACGGGCTGTATGCCCTTCAGCACAGGGGGCAGGAGAGCTGCGGCATCGTTGTTAATGATGATGGTGTATTTGCCTCACACAAGGATCTGGGACTCGTGGGTGAGGTGTTTACGGAACGTGAACTTTCAGGATTTCCCGGCGGAAAGATGGCCATAGGCCATGTAAGATACGGTACAACAGGGGGAAATACGCCGAACAATATCCAGCCCATGGTCGTGAGCCACCAGAAAGGAAACCTCGCCTTAAGCCATAACGGTAACCTGACAAATGCCCTCGAACTTCGTGATATGCTCGAGCTGTCGGGCGCTATCTTTCATTCAACGAGCGATACGGAAACAATCTGTTATATGATAACAAGGGAAAGGCTTAAGACCGGGAGCATCGAACATGCCGTACAGGGCGCGGTAAGGCACCTTGAAGGGGCTTTCAGCCTTGTCATGATGTCTTCGACCAAACTTATAGCCGTACGGGATCCCCATGGATTCCGCCCCCTCTGTTACGGCAAAAGGAGCGACGGGTGTTATGTGGTGGCATCGGAGAGCTGTGCACTCGACGCTGTGGGGGCCTCCTTTGTAAGGGATGTCGAGCCGGGAGAAATGCTTGTTTTCTCTGCCAAAAAGCCGGGGGAGGAGCCTGTTTCCTATAGGGAAAACTGCGGAAAAGCCGTAAGCCCCTGTATTTTTGAATATATTTATTTTGCAAGACCGGATTCCTGCATAGATGGTATATCCGTGCATGAAACAAGAGTCAGGGCGGGGAGGATCCTTGCAAGGGTATTTCCGGCCGACGCCGATGTAGTTGTAGGTGTCCCGGATTCCGGACTCGATGCGGCTCTGGGATTTGCGGCGGAGAGCGGACTCCCCTATGAGATAGGTCTCATAAAGAACAAATATGTGGGCAGGAGCTTTATAGCGCCTTCCCAGGAGCAACGCACAGATACCGTCAGGATCAAGCTGAGCCCCGTCAGGAGTGTGCTTAACGGGAAGCGTGTTGTGCTGATAGACGATTCCATAGTGCGCGGAACGACCAGCAAGCGTATCATCAACATACTTAGGGAGGCAGGGGCAAAAGAGATACACTTAAGGATATCGTCACCGCCCTTCAGGCATCCCTGCTTTTACGGTGTCGATATAGATTCTGAGGATAATCTTATAGCGACGCATCACGCACCGGAACAGATAGCAGAACTTGTAGGGGCGGATTCTATCGGCTTTTTGCCTCTCGATTGCCTAAAGGAGATGAGCGGGCATGAAAACTTCTGCAGCGCCTGTTTCGACGGCAAATATCCTGCCGGTATCCCGAAAGATACGAGAAAAGACCGCTTTGAGCGCAAGCTTTCGGCTGCTGAATAATAAATTATAAAAAAAGTTAAAAAACCCTCTTGACAAATGTAACGGATATCGTTATCATAACGAACTATAAAAGACAAAGGCGTCTTGGACAAGATCCAGGGCGCCTTTTCTTTTTGTTCTTTGGCGGTGCCGGGAGAGGCACACGGAAGGAGACAAAATGTGTTCTATCCTTGGTGTCTGCGGACAAAAGTTTGAATACACAGAAATAAAAAAAGCGATAGACCGGACATCATCCAGAGGTCCCGATGCAACAAGGATCCTTGACACCGGCTGCGGGTGGCTCGCTTTTAACCGGCTCTCGATCATGGGCCTTGATGAGACCGGGATGCAGCCCTTTGTGATGAAAGGCAAAGACAGCGTTGACACGGCCGGCCGGGCTTCGGACGACGGACAGGGATATAAGCTTAAAGACGCAGATATCGCTTTCGTCTGCAACGGAGAGATTTACGGCTTCAGAAAGACAAAGGAAGAGCTTATAAAAAAAGGTTATTCCTTCAGGAGCGATTCCGACTGCGAAATACTTGCAGCTCTTTATCGTGAGCACGGAACGGGGATGTTTGAAGAGCTCGACGCAGAGTTTGCAATGATCCTGTTTGATGCGGCAAACGGCGACTTTATCGCTGCGCGGGATCCGATAGGGATCAGGCCGCTTTATTACGGAGTAAACGGTGAAAACACTGTTTTTGCATCCGAACCGAAGAACTTAACGGGGCTTGTGGAGGAGATAAAACCGTTTCCGCCGGGGTATTATTTCAAAAACGGAGAGTTCATCCGTTACAGGGATATGACAAAGGTTGACGCGGTCTGCACGGATGATGTTGATACGATAGGAGAGAACATTAATAAGCTCCTGACCGAAGGCGTAAGGAAACGGCTTGATTCCGATGCTCCCGTAGGCTTCCTCCTTTCGGGAGGCCTTGATTCATCGCTTGTGTGCGGGATCGCGGCGAAAATGTCCGATAAGCCGCTAAAGACCTGGGCGATAGGCATGGATACGGACGCCATCGACCTGAAGTATGCACGTGAGGTTGCGGACTACATCGGCTCCGATCATCATGAGGTGATCATTTCAAGAGATGATGTGATCAATGCACTCGAAACCGTGATAGAACTGCTCGCCAC
>JAEEGQ010000054.1 GCA_016280395.1 Lachnospiraceae bacterium
TGTTCATATTGAGCGCTCTTGCTTACGGTTACTTTGTTGTATCGCTTTTCGGGAACAACAGCGGAGTTCTTTCCGGGAGGTTCCTTCTCGACGTTTGGAAAAGCGTTGCGTTCATGTTCATATCCTTTGGCAGCTTTTTTTCAGATATTTTTAAGCCCAAAGGCGCGAAAAAGCATGGGCGCACTATCCTTATGGCGGTCTGCGGTATAGTCGCCGCTTGCATTTTGCTCGTTATCGTGGCAAGCCTGCTTTCCTATGATAAGCATTTTGTTAAGATGCTTCCCGATCTCGATATTGAAAGCATAGGCGAAATATTCAAAAAGCTCATACTCTGTGTTCCTTTGGCCGCGCTTATTTACAGCGTGTTCGCTTCTTCGCGTGCGCATAAGATGAGTTGTTTTTCCACGGAGGACGCCGCCGAGCGCTCCGCCCGCAAGATGAAGGTCATTCCCTATCTTATCGTTCTGCTGCCCGCAGCGGCGCTCCTGGCGCTTTACGTTATGTTCTTCATTTCCCAATGGGGATATTACATGAGCGCTTTCGGCCATACTTTGCCGGAAGGCTATTCCGCCGCCGAATACGCGCGTGAGGGCTTCTTTCAGCTTTGCGCTGTGGCGGGCATAAACGCGGCTTTGATAGTTCTGCTCGGATGCTTTATAAAGAACGAGGGCAGGGGTACTTCCCTTGCCGTCAGGATCGCGCAGATAGTGCTGGCGGGGGCGACTCTCATACTTATCGCGACCGCTGTTTCCAAAATGCTCCTATACATCGATATGTACGATCTCACCCGCGACAGGCTGTGTGCGACGCTCATTCTGATATTCATGGGGCTGGCCTTCGTGTTCGTTATCCTTTCCGCATTCATTAAAAGGATGAAGGCTCTGCCTTTCATATTGGCAGCGGGGCTCATTATGCTTCTCGCATTCTCTTTCATAAACACCGACAGGCTGATCGCAAAGTATAACGTCGATTCCTATCTTTCCGGTAAGCATCAAAAGATTGATACGGCTTATCTTGCCGAAGACTTGGGAGCCAGCGGTATAATTGAGCTTAAGCGTTTAAGCATAGAATGCGGGGATGAAACCATCCGCATAGAGGCCGAAAAACAATTAAAGGATGCAGCGAAAGCGGAGCGCAATTCTTCAAGGCCTTGGTACGCATACGATATCCCCTACATAAAGGCCAAGGAGATAATAAAGGAGTATCTACCCGCAAACCACAAAACAAATTGATAAAAAAGTATTGAAATCTTTATTGGTTTCTGTTATAATATACAAAATCCCCAAAGGAGGTTTTGAATATGAGTCTGTTTGATATCATCAATAAAGTCAAGAAGGAAGTCGAAAAGCTCGCTTCCGAGGTTATCAATGGTGATAAACCCGCCGAAAATCCCGAGGAAACGAAGCCCTGCGAAAGCTCCTGCGCTCAGCCCCAGCAGGAAGAATGGGGCGAGGGAGATACCTGGTACGATCACATTCCCGCTGAGGAGTGCCAGTATAATTCGGGTACCACCTATCTTGAGTATTTTGAGAAGATATTCCGTGAGGATTTCCCCGAGTATGATATTACGAGGGAGGATGCGGAGCCCTTCCGCAGATACGTCTATACCTTCGCCAAGGAGGGTGCGGTCAAGCTCGTAGTCGAGCTCATGTCCGAAAGGAGCTCCGTCCGCAAGACCCGCAACGAATGCCTCAAGAACGGCATTCCATATCTGCGCTTCTATTTCGATCACAGCGGCTGGTGGAACACCCGCTCCTACGTGAAGGATAGGATCCGCGCCGCACTCTGATCTCCCTCAAACGACCACGTTAAAAAACAGAAAGAGAACGCACAGCGCCTGCGGCAGGTCAGGCGCGGATCACGTTGAGCTTCGCAGGCAGCCCATCCGCGTACGGCCCGGTACATTCAGGAACTTCCTGAATTTAAAGATTTCTCTTTCTGTTTTTTATTATACCCATTATGGCGTCATTGCTCGATCTTGCCGCGTCAAAACAGATATGGCAGAGGTTTTATGAATACAAGACCTCGCTTATGTGCACCGTCCGCACGGCAAAAGAACTTAAAAGCTTTATAGATGAGGAACGCTATCTCCCGATACTCGAAAAAACAGCGGCGGGGGAGAGCTTGCCATTGCCAAAACGCAGCGTCATATCTAAAATGGGCTCCAAAAAGAAAAGGATCGTCTATACCTATCCCGATGACTTCAATACCGTGCTGAAGCTCATCACTTATCTGATGCTTCGAAAATACGATGGGATATTTTCAAAGGGGCTATATTCATTCCGCCCCGGTCTTGCAGCTAAAGACGCGGTAATGATGCTGAAGCGCGATCCGGACTTGGGCCGATACTATTCATACAAGGTCGATATAAGCAATTACTTCAATTCAATCGATATATCGCGCTTTCTGCCTATACTGCGCGATACGCTCGAGGATGACGCCGAGCTGTATTCTTTCCTTGCCGCCCTGCTTTCCGAACCCAAGGCGCTTGACAGGGGCGATCCCATAGAGGAACAGAAGGGAATAATGGCGGGCACACCCGTGGCGTCTTTCTACGCAAATCTTTATCTTAAAGATCTGGACAGGCATTTTTCCGAATCGGGTGTTCTTTACGCAAGATATTCGGATGACATTATAGTATTTGCCGAAACGGAGGAGGAGACGGCATATCACGCCTCATTCATCCGCTCATATTTGAATGAGAAGGGGCTTGCGGTAAACCCGGCTAAAGAGCAGTTCTCATCACCCGAAGAGGGGGCTGTTTTCCTCGGCTTCATGCTCAAAGGAGATACGGTGGATATTGCTCCCGCATCCGTCAAAAAGCTCAAACAAAAGATGCGGAGAAAAGCGCGCGCTTTGCAAAGATGGCATAAACGAAACGGAGTGCCCCCCGAAAAGGCCGCGCTTGCATTCGTGCGGGTATTCAACCGTAAGCTTTTCGAAAACCCTTCGGATAACGAATTAACTTGGACCTACTGGTTCTTTCCCGTTATCAACACCGCTAAAAGCCTGCATGAGATCGATCTTTATGCGCAGGAATGCATACGCTCCCTTGCCGCTGATTCTCACACAAAATCCCGCTTCAATTTCAGGTATGAGGATATGAAAAAGCTCGGATACAGGAGCCTTGTTCACGCCTATTATGATTACAGCGAAGAGGAGCGCGCCCGCAGATCCAAGAAGAGGGCAGGGGAGACGGGATCGGAATAAAACCAAATGCTGACCCACAATATATTTATAAAAGGGGTTGATTTTTCGGTTTGCCCGTCGTATAATAAACAGCGTTGAAAAGATATTCCTCCTTAGCTCAGTCGGTAGAGCATGCGGCTGTTAACCGCAGTGTCGTTGGTTCGAGTCCAACAGGGGGAGCCAGAAAAAGCACTTGCGAAAGCAAGTGCTTTCCTTTTTCGATTTGTTCCGATCCAACAGTTAACGATAAGCCAGTCTGCCAAGCTTAAGGGCAAATATCACATTCAATGCTTCCTGTGCGGAATGCGGCAAGTTATATGGGAATGTATAGAGTAAAATGATATGACCCAATAAAAAAGAGAAGTCCAGACTCTGGTATGGTATAATTAAGTTACCACACAAAAAAACCCAACCGGAGGAGGACTTCCATGAATACTATAACACAAGAGGCAA
>JAEEGQ010000005.1 GCA_016280395.1 Lachnospiraceae bacterium
GAGGTCAAATACTGGATCGAAGCAACTGTCGGAAGCCTTGGCCAGCTGTTTACCGGCAAGCTTTCAACACAGGACATCGGCGGCCCCGTAAGGATAGTAAGCGAGATCGGCAATGTTGTTGACCAGAGCAGGGAGGACGGACCGCTCTATATCTTCTTAAATCTCCTTAACTGGGCGATACTCCTCAGCGCAAACCTCGGCATCATGAACCTTCTTCCGATCCCTGCGCTTGACGGCGGACGACTGTTGTTCCTGTTTATCGAAGTGGTGAGGGGCAAGCCGATCGATAAAGAAAAAGAGGGCATAGTAAACCTTATAGGTATTGTCCTGCTTTTCCTTTTGATGATCTTTATCTTCTTCAACGACATAAGAAACGTATTCTTCAGATAGAGCCTTCCGGGAGGGAAACATGTACCGTGACGAGACAAAAAAGATAAGGATAGGAGACCGTTACATCGGCGGCGGTTCGCCGATCCTCATCCAGTCCATGACCAATACAAAAACAGAGGATGTCAAGGCGACCGTTGCGCAGATAAAGGCTCTTGAAGAAGCAGGCTGCGATATCATCCGCTGTGCGGTTCCAACGATGGAGGCTGCCGCTGCCTTAAAGAGCATAAAGAAAGAGATCCGGATACCTCTTGTTGCGGATATCCATTTTGACTACAGGCTTGCCATTGCGGCTATAGAAAACGGTGCGGACAAGATACGCATAAATCCCGGCAATATCGGTGACAGGGAGAAGCTTGCGAGTGTGATCGCAAAGGCAAAAGAGCGGGATATCCCTGTCCGCGTCGGCGTAAACAGCGGTTCCCTCGAGAAAGAGAAGCTTGAAAGATACGGCGGTCATGTTACTGCAGAAGGGATAGTAGAAAGCGCGCTGGATAAAGTAAAGCAGATAGAAGAGCTTGACTATGACAATCTGGTCATCAGCATCAAATCCTCCGATGTCATGCTCTCTGTGGCCGCGCACAGGCTTCTTGCCGAAAAGACTAAGTATCCGCTTCATGTCGGGATAACGGAATCCGGTACCGTAAAAGCCGGAAATATCAAGTCTGCAGTCGGGCTCGGGATCATCCTGAACGACGGCATAGGCGACACCATACGCGTTTCGCTTACAGACAGTCCGCTTGAAGAGATATATTCCGCAAAACAGATACTTAAGGCCCTTAAGCTTCGCAAAGAGGGCATAGAGCTCGTTTCCTGTCCGACCTGCGGCAGGACGAAGATCGATCTTATCGGCCTTGCAAAGAAGGTTGAGGAGCTTATCGCAAGTTACGATATGAATATAAAGGTCGCTGTCATGGGATGCGTTGTAAACGGTCCCGGAGAAGCAAGAGAAGCAGACATAGGAATAGCCGGCGGCGCAGGCGAGGGACTGATCTTCAAAAAAGGGGAAGCGGTAAGGAAGGTTCCGGAAAACGCGCTGTTAGGCGAACTTAAGAAAGAACTGGATGAAATGCAGGCTTTGGGGAAAACGATATGAGATTATCCGAGATGTTTGAGGGCTTTGAGCCCGGCAGTTCCATAAAAAACACATTTGATGAAATAGATGTTGAAAGATTTATCGTATCAACAACAAAGAGCACGGCACAGTTTATCATAAAGCTTGATCCGGCGGTTCCCTGGAGATCGGTAAGGACTCTTGAAAAAGAGCTTAACCTGTTCTTTATGAAAGAGGCCGGCGTAAACCTTGTTGTGCAGGAAAAATACAAAGCCGAAGGGATCCCGACAGGCCGTATCTTTAATACCTACAGATCTTCAATGTTTGAAGAGCTTAAAGATGGCAGCGCAGTCGACTGCCTTCTGTTTGACGGTGTCAGATTTGATGAAGAAAAAGATGCTTTCAGGGCATCTTTTTGTGACAGCGCCATCGATAGGATCTATGGTGAAAGGCTTAAGGAATATATCATAAAAGTGTTCCGTGAGCGTTTTGACAGGGATGTAAGGGCCGAGTTTGACTATTCCGTTGAGGTAAAAGACAGTAATCTGGCCGATCTTATCGAGTATGACGAAAAGATAAGGAAAAGCAAGGAAAAGAGCACGCAGAAAGACGCCGGAAAAGAGAACGGAAAAGAAGAAAAAACTCCGGAACCCAAGCAGGAAAGCAGGACGAACGCAGGTAAGGCCGCAAAGCCCGTCGATTACGCAAAGTTCAGGAAGCCTAAGCTTCCTCCGGATCCGAATCTTATTTTCGGTAAGAATTTTGACGGGAATATTGTGCCCATCTCTTCCGTAAATGATGAGATCGGTGATGTTATCGTAAGCGGCAAGGCTTTTGCCTCCGAAATGAAAGAGATCCAGAAGATAGGCAAGGTGCTTTTCACCTTCACGCTTACGGATTTTACCGATTCGATCAGGGTAAAGCTCTTCATGACTCCCGAGAGCTATTCTGACTTTAAAGAGCTTTACAAAGATGATATCTTTCTTACGATAAAAGGCGTTGCTAAATTCGATACCTTCGACAAAGAGATAGGTATTTCCTCGGTTATCGGCATAAAGCTCGCAAAAGACACTAGAGTAAAGCGTATTGATGATGCTCCGGTAAAGCGCATAGAGCTACATGCCCATACAAAGATGAGCGACATGGATGCCGTGACGGAACCCAAAGATCTTGTAAAAAGGGCCTTCAACTGGGGGCACAGGGCTGTCGCGATCACGGACCATGGTGTTGTACAGGGCTTTACAATGGCTTTCCATGCCCTGAACAAAAAGGATTATGAGAAGGATCCCGAGCTTCTCAAGCGGTTTGAGGAGTTTAAGATCATATACGGTTGTGAAGGCTATATCGTTGATGACTGCAAGGATATAGCGGTAAACGCCGAAGGAAAGACCGTTGATTCACCTGCGGTGTCGGTTTCGCTGGTTACCGACGGTACGGATGCCATCAACAATACCATAACTGCTTTTGCAGCCGTGGATTGTTCCACAGGTGAGGCTGTATCCTCGGAAAGCGGGATGACGCTTGACGGTTTTCTTGATTTTATCTCCGGAAAAGTCATCCTTACAATGACTCTTGACAGGGATTCCGCATTCCTGAACGAAGCGGCTCTCCGCCTCGGAAAAGCCTTTAACGGCGCTTTTCTCGACATGGACAGCCTTGCAAGGGTGCTGTATCCAAATTTCAATGCTTACAAGATCGGCGCGATCGCAAAAGAGTTCGGTATCAAATATGACATAAAAGGCTTCGTTAACGAGGCAAGATGCATAGCTGAGTTCTATCCGCATTTCAAAGAAGAGATCGCAAAGAAGGAGATAACTGAGCTTACAAAACTCAACGGTCTCGGCATGGCTTCCGACAAAGCCGTAAAGACCATGCCTTATCACCATATCATCCTGCTGTGCAAGAACGACATAGGACGCATCAACCTGTACCGCCTTGTTTCCCTTTCGCACCTTAACTTCTTTAATAAAAGACCGCGTATCCCAAAGAGTCTTTTAATGAAATACCGTGAAGGGATAATCGTAGGATCCGCCTGCGAAGCGGGAGAATTGTTCAGGTCCCTTGTATATAATTATTCCGACCGCGAAGTGGAAAGGCTCTGCAACTTCTATGATTACTATGAGGTTCAGCCCGTCGGGAACAACAAGTTCATGATCGAGAGCGACAAATACGACATTTCGAGCGAAGAAGACATAAGGAATGTTAACCGCAGGATAGTTGAGCTTGGGGAAAAGCATAACAAGCTTGTTGTCGCGACAAGCGACACGCATTTCTTAGACCCGGAGGACAGCATTTACAGAAGCATCATTATGGCTTCGAGAGGTTTTACGGATGCAGAACAGCCTGCGCCGCTCTTCCTCCGCACAACAAAGGAAATGCTCGAAGAATTCTCGTATCTCGGGCAGGAGAAGGCATACGAGGTTGTTGTTACCAACAGCAACAAGATAGCCGACATGATCGAAAAGATAGCTCCCGTGCGTCCGGACAAGGCGCCGCCCGTCATCAAGGACTCGGATGAGATATTAAAGAAGATCTGTTACGATAAAGCACATTCAATGTACGGAGATGAGCTTCCGCCGATAGTTAAGGACAGGCTCGAACACGAGCTGAATTCCATCATCAACAACGGTTTTGCTGTCATGTACATCATTGCACAGAAGCTAGTTTGGAAGTCAAATGAAGACGGATACCTTGTCGGTTCACGCGGTTCCGTAGGGTCTTCCTTTGTTGCGACAATGGCCGGCATAACCGAGGTCAATCCGCTGCCGCCGCATTATTACTGCGAAAACTGCCATTATTCCGACTTTGATTCGGATGTTGTAAAGGAATACCAGGCAAAATCCGGCTTTGACCTTCCCGATGCGGTCTGCCCGGTATGCGGCAAAAAGCTGATCAAAGACGGAAACAATATTCCTTTTGAGACCTTCCTCGGTTTTAACGGTGACAAGGAACCGGATATCGACCTTAACTTCTCCGGCGAGTACCAGAGCAAGGCCCATGCTTATACGGAAGTTATCTTTGGCGAAGGCCAGACCTTCAGGGCCGGCACCGTTTCCGGTGTCGCGGACAAGACTGCTTATGCGTACGCGTATAAGTATTTTGAAGACCTTGGCATAAAGAAGAGAAAATGCGAGCTTGAGCGCCTCGCAAAGGGCTGTGAGGGCGTAAAGAAGACCACCGGCCAGCATCCCGGCGGGATAGTAGTCCTGCCTTACGGTGAAGATATCTATTCCTTTACGCCTGTCCAAAGGCCGGCTAATGACGTGAACAGCACAACCGTCACGACCCACTTTGAATACCATTCCATAGACCACAACCTGTTAAAGCTTGATATCCTCGGGCATGATGATCCGACAATGATCCGAATGCTGCAGGACCTTACAGGCGTTGACATGAAGGACATCCCCATGGATGACAAGAACGTGGTCTCGCTTTTCTCAAGCCCGAAGGCTCTTGGTATCGAGCCCAAAGACATCGAAGGGTGCCCGACCGGATCGCTCGGCCTGCCGGAGCTTGGAACAGATTTCGTTATACAGATGCTTGTTGACACAAAACCCGAGTGTTTCTCGGACATGATCCGCATTTCCGGTCTTTCGCACGGAACGGACGTATGGCTGAACAACACCCAGGAGCTTATAAAACAGGGAAAATGTACGCTTTCCACCGCCGTGTGTACGCGTGACGACATCATGATCTATCTTATCAGCAAAAACATCGAACCCGGTGTCTCCTTCAAGATCATGGAGAGTGTACGAAAGGGTAAAGGACTTTCGCCCGAATGGGAAAAGCTCATGCTTGAACATGATGTGCCGGAATGGTATATCTGGTCCTGTAAGCGCATCAAATACATGTTCCCGAAGGCCCATGCGTGCGCATATATCATGATGGCTTTCCGTATCGCATGGTTCAAGGTGTATCGTCCGCTCGCATATTATGCCGCATATTTCAGCATCCGCGCAAAGGCTATGAACTACGAGACCATGTGCCGCGGCGAAGCGGTAATGCTCGAGGAGATGGCAAAGCTCAAGAAAAAACAGCAGAGCCCGAATCCCGAAGACAAACTTTCTCCAAGAGAAGAGGACGCGCTGAGCGATATGAAGATCGTGCTTGAAATGTACAGACGCGGCTTCAATTTCACGCCCATAGATATCTTCAAGGCAAAAGCATCCCGCTTCCAGATAGTTGATGACAAGCTCATGCCGTGTCTTACGACGATAGACGGACTCGGAGACAATGCAGCTGTACAGGTGGAAGAGGGCGTCAAGAAGGGCAAATTCCTGTCCGTCGACGATTTCAAGACACGCTGCAAGCTTTCGCAGACCGTATGCGACAAGATGGACTCGCTTGGGCTTCTCGGAAGTCTGCCGAAGTCCAACCAGATCTCATTTGATGATCTCTTCGGAACCTGAAGTGCATACTTACGGGCGCGCTCGGGCCTCGAAACCGATGTATGCAATAAAGGCCCCGGTGGCCATACAGGTATCACCGGGGACCCTAAAGCACGCCGGTACTTAGCGAATGCAAGCAAACCGCGCAGCATGAGCTTAGTACCGTTGCGTGCGTATCCGGGCGATAGCGAAGTCCCCGGTGATACCTGTACGGACGCCGGGACCGGAGGATGCAGTTACGGCCATTCGCTGCCACGTAAGTTTTTTCGAGGAGCCGGTTCACACCTTAGATATCCTCGAGAAAAAACCATTACGGTCGCGCTCGGGCCTCGAAATCTTTATTTGCATATAAGGCCCCGTTGGCCATACAGGTATCACCGGGGACCCTAAAGCACGCCGGTACTTAGCGAATGCAAGCAAACCGCGCAGCATGAGCTTAGTACCGCTGCGTGCGTATCCGGGCGATAGCGAAGTCCACGGTGATACCTGTATGGACGCCGGGACCGGAGGATGCAGTAACATGCAATTCAGGCACGACTACGCAGCCACCGGTGATACCTGTACTGACTCCGGGGCCGGAGGATACAGCAACAACTGATTCAAAAATTATTAAAATTTTATAAAAAAAGTGCTTGCAATTTCTTTTAGGATATTGTATTATACAAAATGTTCTGTGGCTCGCTAGTCAAGCGGTTAAGACGTCGCCCTCTCACGGCGAAGACAGGGGTTCGATTCCCCTGCGGGCTATTTAAGGGATTGATAGCAATATCAATCCCTTTAGTTTTATCCGGGATTAACAGGATTTTTTAAGCAATACAAACTGAAAGGCAAAGATCTATGAAACAGTTTACTTCGAATGAATTAAGAACAGCATGGAAAAACTTCTACAAAGAAAGAGGTCATGTTGACTGCGGCGCCGTCTCTCTCGTATCGGACGGTTCGACGGGTGTCCTCTTCAATGTTGCCGGCATGCAGCCTTTGATGCCGTATCTTCTCGGCCAGAAGCACCCTCTCGGAACAAGGCTCTGCAACGTACAGGGCTGTGTACGTACAAACGATATCGATTCCGTAGGTGACAAGTCCCATGCTACCTTCTTTGAGATGATGGGAAGCTGGTCACTTGGCGATTACTTCAAGGAAGACCGCTGCAAGTGGAGCTACGAGCTCCTGACCGAAGTATTCGGTTTCGACAGGGATCACATTGCTGCTACCGTATTTGCAGGTGATGAGAATGCTCCCCGTGATGAAGAAGGCGCAAGATGCCGCATTGAATCGGGCATAAAGAAAGAGAATATCTTCTACCTGCCCGCAGAAGACAACTGGTGGGGCCTTGAGTTCGGTCCCTGCGGTCCCGACTCCGAGATGTTCTATATAGCCGATGTTCCGGACTGCGGTCCAAACTGCGGACCCGGCTGCAAGTGCGGTAAATACACCGAGCTTGGAAACGATGTATTCATGCAGTACGAAAAGCACAAAGATGGTACCCTTACTCCTCTTGCCAAGAAGAATGTTGATACGGGCTGGGGCCTTGAGCGCAACCTCGCTTTCCTTAACGGAACAAAGGATGTTTACAGGACAGATGTTTATGAACCCGTGATCAAATATATCGAGAAAAAGTCGGGACAGACCTATGACGCTGATGAGAAGCTTACACGCTCAATGCGCATCCTTGCGGATCATACCCGTACAAGTGTAATGCTCATCGGCGATGAAGCAAAGCTTACCCCTTCAAATTCAGGTGCAGGCTATGTTCTCCGCCGTCTCATCCGCCGTGCCATCAGACACGCGAGAACCCTGAATATCAGCAAGGCCGATATCCTCGAGATCGCACGCATCTTTATCGACGATATCTACAACGAGGCATATCCGAACCTTTTGACAAACCGTGCTTTCATCCTTTCCGAGCTTACAAAAGAGATAGAGCGTTTTGAGAGCACCCTTGAAAACGGCATGAAGGAATTCAAGAAGCTCCTTGATTCCGTTAAAGCATCCGGAACCGGCAGGTTCACCGGGAAAGATGCTTTCTACCTTTACGATACCTTCGGTTTTCCGCTTGAGCTTACCGTTGAGATGGCAGATGAAGAAGGCCTTTCCGTTGATGAAGAAGGCTTTACAAAAGCAATGGAGGAACAAAAGCAGAAGGCCCGCGACAATATGGCGTTTGCGCAGAAGAATACAGCAACTGTTTTTGATGCCCTTGACGAATCGGTAAAGAGCGAGTTCGACGGATATGACAAGCTTGTGCTCGAATCCGATATCCTTGCCGCAGCGACAGATACAGAGCTTGTAAATGAACTTATGGGCAAAGGCACGATCATCACTGCAAAAACCCCGTTCTATGCCACAATGGGCGGCCAGAAGGGTGATAAAGGTCTTATTAAGACAAAAGACGGCGCTTTTGAGGTAGAGGATACCGTTAAGCTTCCGGGCGGAAGGATCGGTCACATCGGTACCGTTATCGAAGGAACAATAAAGACCGGTGAAACAGCAACTCTTATGGTTGACAGAGGCCTTCGTGCCGCAACCTGCAGGAACCATTCCGCTACGCACCTTCTTCAGGCGGCTCTCCGCGAAGTGCTCGGCAACGAAGCGCATCAGCAGGGTTCTTACCAGGATGAGACCCGTACACGTTTCGACTTTACCTTCGGCAGGGCTCTTACCGATAAGGAGCTCAAGAAGGTTGAGCAGATAGTAAACGAGAAGATAGAAGAGGATCTTAAGGTCAGCACAGAGGTACTTGCGATAGAAGAAGCCAAAAAGTCCGGAGCAATGGCACTTTTTGGTGAGAAGTACGGCGATTTTGTACGCGTTGTTTCAATGGGTAACTTCTCCAAGGAACTTTGCGGCGGTACCCATGTTTCACACACCGGTGAGATCGCAAACTTCAAGATCCTTTCGGAATCCGGTATTGCTGCCGGTGTAAGGCGTATTGAGGCTATTACCGGTGCAAATGTTATTGAATATTATAAGTCAGTAGAAAAGCTGTTAAATGAAGCTTCCGCAGAGCTCAAGACAACTCCCGCAGCTCTTGCCGAGAAGATCGCACATCTTCAGGCAGAGCTTAAGGCTGTCAAGTCTGAAAATGAGAGTCTTAAGAGTGCAGCCGCCAAGGATGCGTTAAAGGATATCTTCAATAACGCCAAGGATGTTAAAGGCGTTAAGCTTACGGCTGCCGTTGTGCCCGGTGCCGATCAGAATTCCTTGAGAGAGATGGCTGATTCAGTATGCGACAAGAACGGCGGTGTTTGTGTTCTTGTTTCGGAAAAGGACGGCAAGGTCGCACTTGTCGCAAAAGCAACGGATGATGCCATCGCAAAGGGCGCACATGCAGGCAACCTTATAAAAGCACTCGCTCCCATAGTCAACGGCGGCGGCGGTGGAAGACCGAACTTTGCATCAGCGGGCGGCAAAGATGCCTCAGGTATGGCAAAGCTTGTTGAAGCGGCATCAGAAAAGCTTGCAGAGCAGATCAAGTGATCAAAACTGCAACGGAGAAGATCATGAATACATTTGACGCAGGTTGCGGAAAGATAAAGAAAAACGGACGCGGAAGGGTAAATAACGGGTGTTTTCCCATGTTTACCACAGGTTCCGGCATTGAAGCAAACATAAAAGCCAAAGAAGCCTATGCTTATCTTGAAGCAGGCTTTAATGAACAGGAACCCTGGGTGAGCGTCCTGCTCGATGGGGAGAGGGTAGCGCGCTTCCCACTTGAAAAAGGTGAAAACAGGATACTTCTGTTCAGAAATATGAATCCCGAAGAGATCAAGCATGTACGGATAACAAAAGATTCCCAGTCCATGCCGCAGGATAACGGACATTTCTGCCTATTCAAAAGGATCGAAACGGACGGCGAACTGTGTGATATCGAAGATAAGCCCATGAAACTTGAGTTTATCGGTGACAGCATAACCTCCGGCGAAGGGATGATCGGTGCTAAAAAGCTTAATGACTGGATCTCGCTTTGCTTTGATTCCGTCCTTAATTACACGAATCTTACCGCAGAGGCTTTAAATGCCGATTATAGGGTGATATCGCAGAGTGGGTGGGGCGTGACCTCGACGTGGGACAACAACCCGAACGGTGCATTGCCGAAGATCTATACAAAGGTCTGCGGTACCTGTAACGCGTTAAAGGAGTCCTTCGGAAGCCTTGAGGAATACGATTTTTCAGATTTCAGGCCCGACTTTATCGTTATTAATCTCGGAACAAACGATACAGGTTCGCTCGACCAGCCGGAATATAAGAATTCAGAGACCGGAGAAACGTTTAAAAACTACAGGGGTGAAGACGGAAAGCCTTCAAAAGAGACTTCGGAACATTTTGTTAAAACGGCTAAAGATTTCCTTGTCACTTTAAGAAAATGCAATCCGGGATCAAAGCTGCTCTGGGCCTACGGTATTTATGATCTTACCTTCTGGGATGAGATAAAAGAAGCTATAAAAATTTTCGAATCCGAAAACCCAGGTGAGAAGGTTTATACACTGGAATTCCCTGCATTGACCGATGAACAGGTCGGGGCAAGGAACCATCCGGGCAGGCCCGCGCACAAGATGATGGCGGAAATGCTGGCCGATAGAATACGGAATATTTTTTGAAAAAACAGTTGACTAAACAATGATCTGCCGCTATAATAATTAAGTACTGTTCATAGAATATTGACAGTTTACGCACAATTCCACAATTGGAGGGAGGTTAGGTGCGAGACTATGTCTACTGTTATCGTTAAAGAAAACGAATCATTAGATAGCGCTCTCCGCAGATTCAAGAGAAACTGCGCAAAGGCAGGGATCCAGCAGGAAATCCGCAAGAGAGAGCATTACGAGAAGCCGAGCGTAAAGCGTAAGAAAAAGTCTGAAGCTGCTCGTAAGCGTAAGTTTAAATAATGCTGATAAAACCCTCGATCGCTTACGATTGAGGGTTTTTTCGATTAGGTGATCACATGGCAAATGTTTATATAAATCCGAATCGCGATCTCGACAGGGATTCGCGCAAAAAGAAGAGCAGACGGATCATATTCAAGCTTTTGAGATGGCTGCTGTTAAATGCCGCGGTTATCGGCCTGGCTTATATCCTTGTTGTTTATACGGTGGAGCAGTGTAACATGATAGACGAATCAATGGCTCCGACCATTGAGGAGAACCAGCTTATCCTTATAAACAAAGTCGCATTTAAGACAAAAAAACCGGAACGATGGGATCTTGTTGTCTTCAGATCCGGCGGTAACGAGCATCTTTACTACAATATAAAGCGTGTTATAGGTCTTCCCGGTGAGACCATACTGATAAAAGACGGCGAGATCTACATAAACGGCAAGATGCTGATAGAACCCGTAAAGGTTGAACCGATGCAGCTCTCGGGCTTTGCCGAAGAACCCCTGACGCTTGACGAGGACGAGTATTTTGTACTCGGTGACAACCGGAATAACAGTGAGGACAGCCGCTTTGGATCTGTGGGAAATGTGACCTTCGACAGGATCGTAGGTCTGGCATGGATAAGGATAAATCCTTTCTCGCTGATAAACAAGTCAAACAAAAACTATACAAGACCGACGGCCACCCCTTCGCCGACACCGTCTCAGGCTCCCGCATCTTCGGGCTCCGGGGCTTAAACCCGCATCAGGAACTGTATCGGAGGATTACATGCCAAAAGAATTAAGCGAGAAAAGTTTTAATTCCAATTCGATAAACTGGTATCCGGGCCATATGAACAAGGCCTTAAAAGCAATGCGTGAGGACCTGAAGCTTATAGATGTCGTGATAGAGCTGGTGGATGCCCGTATTCCTTACAGCAGCAAGAATCCCGAGATAGAAGCCCTTGCGAAAGGGAAAAAGAGAGTTCTTCTGCTCAATAAAGCCGACTATGCAGACCCCGAAAAGACAAGAGCATGGGCAAAGCATTACGAAGATCTGGGTTTCTTTGTCGCAGGGATCAATTCAAAGGACGCAAAGACTGCGAATATCGTTACCAATCTTGTGCTTGAAGCCTGCAAAGAGAAGATTGAAAAAGACAGGGCAAGAGGTATGAATGTACGCCCTGTGAGGGCTCTTGTCGCAGGTATCCCGAATGTCGGGAAATCCACATTTATAAATACGCTTGCAAAGAAAAACGTTGCAAAGACCGGAAACAAGCCGGGTGTAACAACCGGCAAGCAATGGATAAGGCTTAACACGAAGATAGAACTTCTTGATACACCGGGAGTGCTCTGGCCTAAGTTTGAGGACGAAGAAGTCGGAAAGCGCATAGCCTGGATCGGCTCCATAAACGAGAATATCCTTAATACGTATGAGCTTGTCTTAAGCCTGTGCAGGTATCTTGTCACCGAATATCCGGGCTTTATAAAAGCAAAATACGGTGTGGAGGAGTGCGAAGACGCAGGAGAACTTATCGAAGCGATAGCCATAAAGAGAAACTGCATGCAAAAAGGCAATATCCCGGATATTGAGCGTGTGGCAGCCTTTATCTTTGACGATTTCAAAAACGGAAGGATAGGGAAGATATCCCTGGAGGTGCCCGGTGACCGCTGTAAAGATGACTAAAGAAGAGAACCTTCAAAAGGAGCTTGACCGCCTTAAAGCGATGCGGGAGTTTGAGGAAAAGTATTCGGAATATATGTATATCGCGGGCGTTGACGAGGTGGGACGCGGCCCGCTCTGCGGACCTGTTGTTACCGCTGCCATGATACTTCCGAAGGACTGTGACATACTGTATATTAACGATTCAAAGAAATTATCCGAAAAACGTAGAGAGGAACTGTATCCGGAGATCATGGAAAAAGCCGTTGCGGTTGGCATAGGAAGCTGTTCCCCTGCGGAAATAGATGAACTGAACATCCTCAACGCCACAAAGAAGGCCATGAGGGATGCGGTTCTTTCACTGAAACCGCTTCCGGACTGCGTTTTCGTTGACGCTGTCACCATTCCGGATCTGCCGATGCGCCAGATACCGATAATAAAGGGGGACGCAAAGAGTGTTTCGATAGCGGCTGCGAGCATTATCGCAAAAGTCACAAGGGACAGGCTGATGCTCGAATATGATGAAAAGTACCCGGGTTACGGGTTCGCATCGAACAAGGGTTACGGTACGGCAGAGCATATAAAGGCGCTAAAGACCTTAGGACCCTGTGAGATACACAGAAAGTCCTTTATCGGAAACTTTGTGTGAACTAAGTAAGAGTCCCGTGATACCGGAGCTTTTTATACGAATACAGCTCAGGGATACAGGCATTTGTTAACACGAGGAAAGCCCTGGGGTACAGGCATTTGCAAAAACATGGAGAATGACGAACAGAAAAAACGGAATAAGACCGCCGTCGCGCTAGAGTATAATCCGGGGGAAGAAGCCCCTAAGATACTTGCCACGGGTAAAGGCCTGCTTGCCGAAAAGATCATCGAGAAAGCAAGAGAGGCCGCTGTTCCTGTGCATAAGGACGCAAAGCTCGCAAGGACACTTGCAAACTTGGAGGTAGGCGATTATATACCGCCGGAGCTGTATCAGGCGGTTGCTGAGGTCCTGCTGTTTGTCGATAACCTTGACAGAATAAAAGAGAAGGCTTATAACAATCTTGAAGAGTAACAAAAGAGCTGTCGGAACAAGCGGAGAGCAGCTTGCCGCAAAGCTTCTTTCCCTGAACGGTTACAGGATCGCAGAAATGAATTTCAGAGTAAAGAGCGGCGAGATAGATGTTATCGCTTATGACAAAGAATACCTTTGCTTTATTGAAGTGAAGGCCAGGAAAACAAGCGGGAGCGGTTATCCCGAAGAAGCCGTCGGGATCGCGAAACAGCGAAAGATCAGGAATACCGCCCTGTTTTATATAAGCAGCCATAAGATACCGGAAACCACTCCGATGAGATTTGACGTTATCCTCATCCTCGGAGACAAATACAGGATCATACGGAATGCGTTCGATTTCGGATGACCGCACATTTGCCGAAAAAAGGAGACCTATGGGCTTTAAACTTGAGGGAAAAGGATGTACTTTGGTAAAGAGCGAGCTTCTGTCTCAGTTCAAGGAGCTCATTTCATGCTGCTCCACGCGTAAAGGCGGCGTGAGTGAGGGGATTTATGAATCCATGAACCTTGGCTTTTCTAACGGAGACGATCCGGGAAATGTCAGGGAAAACTATAGGATCATCTGTAAAGAGCTTGGTATCGAGCCTTCACAGATAGTCCTTGCAAAGCAGACACATAAGAGCAATGTGCGCATCATAACAAAGGCCGATCTTGGAAAAGGGGTTACAAGGCCCGTAGATTATGATGATGTTGATGCGATCATCACAAACAGACCTATGAACGGGCCATCTCCCGTTCTTGGGATACTTACAGCGGATTGTGTGCCTGTCTCGGTCTATGACCCGAAGCATTTTGCGATCGGACTCGCACACTCGGGATGGCGCGGGACCGTACAGCATATAACAGCAAAAATGCTTAAAAAAATGGAAGAAGTATTTGAAACGCGTCCTGAGGATGTATACCTCTCAACAGGGCCGTGCATCTGCAAAAAATGCTATGAGATAGACGAGGATGTGGCCGGCGAGTTCAGGCGCGCGTTTTCTTCAGAAGATTGCGGGAAGATTTTGTGTCCGGGAACAGAGATACGGAAATACCGCGCAGACCTTGCAAAAGCGGTTGAGATCACCGCTTTGCGTGCGGGAGTAAAGCAGGAAAACATCGAATTGCAGGATTTTTGTACCGCATGTAACAGCAAGCTTTTGTTCTCACACAGGATAACGCTTGGAAAACGCGGCACCCTGGCGACGTTTTTAGGGATCAGATAATGAAACGTGAGCGACATATAATCAAGTCCGTGGAAGAGGGCAGCATCGCTGAGGAAATGGGCATTGAGCCCGGCGACGAGGTGCTTTCAGTAAACGGGAAGAAGATATTGGATGTTCTTGATTACCGTTTCCAGGAAACGGGGGAGGACATCCTTCTTTTGCTGCGAAAACAGAACGGCGAAGAATGGGAGCTTGAGATAGAAAAAGAATATGCGGACACGCTCGGCATCGAATTCGAGGATCCGCTCATGGACGATTACCGTTCGTGCCGCAACAAGTGTATTTTCTGCTTTATAGACCAGCTTCCGAAGGGCATGCGCGATACACTGTATTTTAAGGATGATGATACCCGTCTGTCCTTCCTGCAGGGTAATTACTGCACGCTCACTAATCTTTCGGAGGAGGATATCGAGAGGATATGCTTTTATAAGCTTTCGCCCATCAATATCTCGATCCATACGACAAATCCCGAGCTTCGGAAAAAGATGCTCAACAACAGGTTTGCGGGGCGCATCGAGGAGATCATCAGGAGATTCTGCGAGGCAGGGCTCGAAATGAATGCCCAGATAGTCCTCTGCAAGGGGATAAACGACGGACGCGAGCTTGACAGGACAATAGCCGACCTTGAAAAGTATATTCCCAATATCGTGAGCCTTTCCGTGGTCCCGTCCGGGCTGACAAAGTTCAGGGAAGGGCTGTTTGAGCTTAAGCCTTTTACAAAAGATGACTGCCTTGAAGTCATAAACCGTGTGGAGCTTTGGCAGCAGCATATGCTCTATGCTCATGACACAAGGTTTGTTTATGCTTCGGATGAGTTCTATATCACCGCAGGAAAAGAGATCCCCGGGGATGAGACCTACGAAGGCTATCTTCAGCTTGAAAACGGTGTGGGGATGATGAGGTCGCTTTTTACGGATACCCGCTATGCAATGGAGGATTATCTCGAAGAAGGCGGCGACACGGGGATTTCCCGCAATATTTCCCTTGCCACCGGGACGCTGGCTCATGAGCATATAAAAATGCTGTGCGACGAGATCGCGGAAAGCTTTCCGGGCCTAAATGTCCGTGTCTACAAGATCGTGAACAATTTCTTCGGTGATTCGATCACTGTTTCCGGGCTTCTTACCGGGCAGGATATAATCGACCAGCTTAAGGGCAAAGACCTCGGAGACGAGCTGCTCCTGCCGGAAAACCTGCTTCGCGCGGGAGAAGAGACACTGCTTGACGATTGTACGGTTTCTGAGCTTGAAAAGGCTTTACAAACAAAAATACGTATTGTAAAATCATATGGCAGTCATTTTTTTGATGCGATCTTAGGAACTGACTAAATGAGTCACTTGAGAAACGACCCCGCTGACTCATTATAAAGGAGAAAGATGAAACCGATAGTTGCCATAGTAGGCCGCCCGAATGTTGGGAAATCAACGCTTTTCAATGTTCTTGCGGGTGAAAAGATATCAATAGTAAAAGACGAGCCGGGTATTACAAGAGACAGGATATATGCCGATGTTACATGGCTCGACCACAGCTTTACCCTTATCGATACCGGCGGTATCGAGCCGGATTCGTCCGACAAGATGCTGACATATATGCGTGAACAGGCGGAAGCAGCCATAGCTGCCGCCGATGTCATCATTTTCCTTGTGGATGTAAGGGATGGTCTTGTTGATGACGATTCAAGGGTTGCCGACATCTTAAGAAAGTCCGGAAAACCTGTGATCCTTGTAGTCAACAAGGTTGACAGCTTCAAGAAATTCGAGGCCGATGTTTATGAATTCTATAACCTTGGAATAGGGGATCCTTATCCGATCTCTTCATCTTCGATGCTCGGGCTCGGGGATATGCTCGATGAAGTGGTCAAGTACTTCGACAGGAAAGAAGAGGCCGAGGAACAGGACGAAAGGCCGAGGATAGCCATAGTCGGAAAACCGAACGTGGGCAAATCCTCCCTGATAAACAAGATCACAGGCGAAAACCGTGTTATCGTTTCGGATATTGCAGGTACCACAAGGGATGCAATAGATACCGTTGTAAAGTATAACGATAAAGAGTATATCTTTGTCGATACAGCAGGGCTTCGGAGAAAAGCCAGGGTAAACGACGAGCTTGAGCGCTTTACCAATGTCCGTACCGTTGCCGCCGTTGAAAAATCCGATGTCTGCCTGCTCGTTATCGATGCTGTCGAGGGCATTACGGAGCAGGACGCAAAGATCATCGGCCTTGCACATGACAGGGGAAAAGGGATCATAATCGCGGTAAACAAGTGGGATGCCGTTGAAAAGGACGACAAGACCATCTACAAATATACCGAGAAGATAAGGGAAGTCCTTTCGTTTACTCCCTATGCCGAGATAATATATATCTCAGCCCTTACGGGACAGCGCGTGAACAAGATATTCGAGTCGGTGGAGGTCGTTATCCAGAACCAGAACCTTAGGATAAAGACGGGTATCCTGAACGAGATCCTCATGCAGGCTATGAGCATGCAGCAGCCTCCTTCGGACAAGGGCAAAAGGCTAAAGATCTATTATATTACCCAGGTTTCCGTAAAACCGCCGACATTCGTCATCTTTGTAAACAACAAAGAGCTCATGCATTTTTCGTATACGCGTTATATTGAGAACAAGATACGCGAAGCCTACAGCTTTTCGGGGACTTCACTGCATTTCATAATAAGGGAACGCTCTGAAAAGGAAAGCTGATAAGGAAAAGATAAAAGAGGGTTTAAGAACATGGCATTTCATATACTTTTATGCGTGATCATAGGCTACGCATTCGGAAATATCTCGACTGCCTATATCATCGGCAGGATCAACCATATCGACATCAGAAACTACGGCTCGGGCAATGCGGGCACAACGAATACCCTCAGGACACTCGGCAAAAAGGCCGGCGCACTGACATTCATCGGTGATGTGCTGAAGGCCGTCATCCCGCTTTTGCTCATCAGATACCTGATCTTCCCCGAAGATGTTGTTGATTATACCGAACTTCTTTGTGTATATGCGGGTCTCGGAGTCATACTCGGGCACAATTTCCCTTTCTGGCTCAAATTCAAGGGTGGTAAGGGGATAGCTGCGACCTTCGGTATCTTCCTTGCGCTCCACTGGCCCGTTGCACTTGTTTGTCTTGCTGTATTTATCGGCATAGTTGCGGTAACGAAGTATGTTTCGCTCGGTTCTATCATTGCAAGCACCATCGCCGATATCTGGATGATAATCTATTTCTTTATCAATTATCCCGATGACGCTTACCATATCGGAGTTCTGCTCCTGATATACCTTGCGCTTGCCCTCTGGCGCCACAAGGCTAATATCGTGCGCCTTATAAACGGAACCGAGAACAAGATAGGACACAAGAAGACGTCTACTGTACAGGACGAAAACGCAGTACTTTCGGATGTTATCCCCGGCACAAAGAGAAAAGTCACTGTCCTTGGCGCGGGCACATGGGGGATAGCGCTTACCATCCAGCTTGCTTCAAACGGTCATGATGTTACGCTCTGGAGCGCCGTCGCAAAAGAGATAGAGGCTCTTAAAGCAGACAGAAAGAACATCAAGGGCCTTCCTGAGGCTGTCCTGCAGGATTCCGTAAAGCTTACAAAGGATATTGACGAGGCGCTCAAAGAATACGACTTCATCCTCCTTGCGGTGGCATCTCCCTATGTGCGTTCGACCGCAAAGCTGATAAAAGACAAGGTAAAACCCGGCTCGCTCATCGTGAATGTTGCTAAGGGTATAGAGGATTCCTCTTTCATGACACTTACAGAGGTTATAAATGATGAGATACCCTCGGCAGTCGTTGGAGTTCTTTCCGGACCGAGCCATGCGGAAGAGGTTTCACGCGGCATTCCCACAACTGTAGTTGCGGGCGCAAAGAGCAGAAAGATCGCGACACTTATCCAGGACACCTTTATGGGCGAACATTTCAGGGTCTATACCTCTTCGGATGTTACTGGAATGGAGATAGGCGGCGCCTTAAAGAATATTATCGCGCTTGCCGCGGGCATATCGGACGGTCTGGGCTTTGGGGACAACTCGAAGGCTGCACTTATGACAAGAGGCCTTACGGAGATCATGAAGATAGGCCAGAAGCTCGGAGGTTACGAGGATACATTCTACGGGCTTTCGGGACTCGGAGACATGATCGTTACCTGTACGAGCACCCACAGCCGCAACTGGACCTGCGGTAATGCCATCGGAAAGGGAGTACCCGTGGCCGAGGCTATATCATCCGTAGGTCAGGTAGTCGAAGGCGTCAACTGCGCAAGAGCCGCATTTGCCATTGCCTGCAGGTACAAGCTTGATGTGCCCATCATAGAGCAGATGAATCGGGTGCTTTTTGAAAACAAACCTGTAAGGGAAGCGGTTGATGACCTGTTTGCGAGAGAACGAAAGAACGAACAGGCATACGTTGAATGGAAAGATTAAAGGAGAGAACACTTTCGCGGTAACACACTTACCGCGAAGGTGTCATTTTGCTGTTTATGGAGTATTTTCTAGGATTTGTGGGAATAGTTGCTGTTATCGCCCTTATTGTTGCCTTAAGAGCCCAGAGGAAGGCAAGGCTTGAGCTTATCGAAAAGCTCAAGAACGGTTACGGCAAAGAAAAAGAGCAGGAATATACGGTCGAGCGGTTCCGGTCGCTTGGCTTTTATTTCCGTTCCCATAATGACGGAGCGCTTGATATAGACGATATTACCGTGAACGACACGGATCTTGACCAGATATTCATGTGTATGAACAATACCTGTTCGTCCGCAGGTGAAGAGTATCTTTATGCAATGCTCAGAAAACCCGTGAAGGATATCGGGGTATTAAAAGAACGTGACAGGGTTGCGGAGCATTTTGACAAAACACCGGATTTAAGGCTTAAGATGCAGCTTTTGCTCTCAAAGCTCGGAAAAACAAGAGCTGTTTCGCTCTACGAATACCTGAACAGGCTGCAGAATGCCCCGACAGAGAACAATCTGATACATTTTGCAGTGTTTTTGCCGTATATTGCAGCCGTGGTCTTTTTCGTACTCGGCGGTGCTGTTGACAGGACATTTTCCACCTTCGGGATTTTGGCCCTTATTGCGGGCGTGATCTTTTCGATCGTGACATATTTTAAGGTAAAGGCTTCAAAAGAGGCTTATCTTAATGTTATCGCGATCCTTGTAAATATGATAAACATGTCTAAGGAATTTGAAAGCTTTGCTGATAAAGACCTTGAAAGGTATGTTGAGCCCATTAAAACAGCGTCCTCGAAGCTTTCAAAGATCAGCAGGAATTCCTTTATACTTACTGTAAGAGGCGGCAACATCATCGATATCCTGCTTGATTATGTCAGGATGCTTACTCACCTTGACCTGATCAAATTCAACAGGATCATAAAGCTCTACAGGGATAATACGGAGAGCCTCAACATCCTTTTTGAGACTTACGGATTTCTTGATTCGATGATCGCGGTCGCATCCTTCAGAAAATGGCTCGGATGCTTTGCAAGGCCTGAGTTTACCGGGGATCTTAAGGTGTTTTCGGTTGAAAATCTGTATCATCCGCTTATACCCGATCCGGTAAAGAATTCCTTAAACTGCAGCAGATCTGTGCTGCTAACGGGTTCAAACGCTTCCGGCAAGTCTACGTTCATCAAATCGCTTGCCGTAAACGCCATTCTGTCGCAGACCGTTTATACATCGGTTTCCGACAGATACGCCGCTCCCTTCTTCAAGATATATTCTTCAATGGCCTTAAGGGATAATCTTTCCGGTGGGGAGAGCTATTATATCGTTGAGATAAAGTCGCTTAAGAGGATCATAGACGCAATAGACGACGAAACGCCTGTACTTTGTTTTGTCGATGAGGTGCTCCGCGGGACAAATACCTTAGAGCGCGTGGCTGCATCTTCACGGATCCTTTACGATCTTGGCAGGAAAAACTGCAGATGCTTTGCCGCAACACATGACCTTGAGCTTGCGACCATCCTTGAAAACAGCTTTGATTCGTATCATTTCAGCGAAAAGATCACAGATTCGGATGTTGAGTTCGATTATCTGTTAAAGCCAGGGAAGGCAACTTCAAGGAATGCCATAAGGCTTCTTGAAAAAACAGGATATCCCGCAGATATCACCGAAGACGCAAAAAAGGCTGCAGAAGCCTTTATAGCCACAAATACATGGGAACCGATCTAAACAAAAAGGAAAATCAACATGTCACCTTTAATGAAACAATACTTTGAAATAAAAGAAAAGTATAAGGACTGTATCCTTTTCTACAGGATAGGGGATTTTTACGAAATGTTCTATGATGACGCGATACTTGCGTCAAAAGAGCTTGAGATCACCCTTACCGGAAAGGAATGCGGCGAACCCGAAAGGGCTCCGCTCTGCGGGGTCCCTTTTCACGCTTATGAAAGCTATCTTACAAAGCTCGTGAACAAAGGCTACAGCGTCGCGATATGCGAGCAGATGGAGGATCCAGCCTTAGCAAAAGGTCTTGTAAAACGTGATGTCATAAGGGTCGTTACACCCGGCACGAACACAAACACTTCGGATATTGATGCCGGAAAGAACAATTATCTTTTGAGTATCGCATATACGGGCAACAGCTTTGGGATCGCGGCCTGCGATATAACCACCGGTGATTTTTACGTAACGGATACCGACAAGCTTGCCTCTGCGGAGGATGAGATATTAAAATACGAGCCTAAGGAGATCATCTGCAATCCGGTATTTCTTATGTCAGGCGCGGATGTTGACAGCGCCCGGGAAAAGTATCACTTTTTTATCAAAACGCTCCCGGAAAGCTATTATGACGTGATAAGCTGCACCAAAGCCCTTGAGGAGCATTTTTCAAAGACGGTAGAGGAAACGGGGTTACAAAAGGATGCCCCTTCGTTAATGGCGGCAGGAGCGCTGCTCCAGTACCTGAACGAGACACAGAAGCAGGACATAACCCATATTACCGGGATAAAGGCGTACAAGACGGGGCATTTCATGGTGCTCGACAATTCAACCAGACGTAACCTTGAGCTCGTTGAAACCTTACGGGAAAAGGAAAAACGCGGTACGCTGCTCTGGGTGCTTGACAAGACCAAGACCGCCATGGGCGCGAGAGCCCTGCGCACGGCCATTGAGCAGCCGCTTCTTGACAGGGACGAGATCAACGAAAGGCTTGATGCCGTTGAAGAATGGAACGGGAACATCATGGACCGCGACGAAGCAAGAGAGTATCTTAATGCGGTCTACGACCTTGAAAGACTTCTCGGAAAGGTATGCTTTAAGAGTGCGAATCCAAAGGATCTTCTGGCGCTTAGAAGCTCTATGGAGATGCTACCACATATAAAAAATCTGCTGATGAACAGGAGATCTGAACTGTTAAAGCAGATCTATGAAGAACTTGACGGTCTTGAGGACCTGACAGACCTGATCCTTCGTGCCATAAGTGAAGATGCGCCGGTTTCGGTAAGGGACGGCGGGATAATCAAAGCGGGCTATAATGAGACGGTCGATGAGCTGAAAGTTGCAAAGGAAAACGGCAGAAAGTGGCTTGCAGAGCTTGAAGAGCGCGAAAGAAACGCTACAGGGATAAAGAATTTAAGGATCAAATACAGCGGTGTTTTCGGCTATGCGCTTGAGGTCACGAATTCATACAAGAACCTTGTGCCGGAAAACTGGATAAGAAAGCAGACTCTTACAAATGCCGAAAGATATATCACGCAGGAATTAAAGGAGCTTGAGGACAAGCTGTTAAATGCCGAAGACAGGCTGAAAAGCCTTGAATACGAGCTTTTTGCCGAGGTAAGGGACCGGATCGGTGCCGAGACTACGCGCATACAGCGTACCGCAAAGGCGGTGGCATCACTCGATATGATGCTCTCTTTAAGCTATGTTGCGGTAAATAACAGATATGTCAGACCGTCCATAAACAAAAAGGGTATCATCAATATCAAAAACGGACGCCATCCGGTTGTTGAAAGACTGCAGAAGAGCGATATGTTCGTGGCGAATGACACCTTCCTTGACAATCAGTCCCAAAGGATCGCAATAATCACCGGACCGAACATGGCGGGAAAATCGACATATATGCGTCAGACAGCGCTTATAGTGCTGATGGCACAGCTTGGGTCCTTTGTACCTGCGGAAAGCGCGGATATAGGGATAACGGACAGGATATTTACAAGAGTGGGAGCCTCCGACGACCTGGCTTCCGGTCAGAGTACCTTTATGGTCGAGATGAACGAGGTGGCAAACATCCTGAAGAATGCCACCAAAAACAGCCTGCTCATCCTTGATGAGATAGGCCGCGGTACAAGTACCTTTGACGGGCTCGGTATAGCATGGGCCGTGGTCGAATATATCTCGAATCCGAAGCTCCTTGGCGCGAAAACTCTTTTTGCGACACATTACCACGAGCTTACAGAGCTTGAAGGAAAGCTTGAGAGTGTCAACAATTACTGCATCGCCGTTAAGGAACAGGGTGATGATATCGTATTCTTAAGGAAGATCGTAAGGGGCGGCGCGGACAAGAGTTACGGCATCCAGGTCGCAAAGCTTGCGGGGCTTCCGGATGCGGTACTTAAGCGTGCAGCAGAGATTGCGGAACAGCTTTCGGAAAACGACCTTGCGGAACGGGCCGGAAGGGTGCAGGCAGCGGTAGAACAGGTAAAAAGGGATGCGAAAACGGAACAGCTGTCCTTCTTTGTCGATGATGAAGACACAAAGGAAAAGAAGGTATTAAGCGAGATCAGGGCACTCGATCTTTCGGGTATCACACCGCTTGAAGCGATAACAAAGCTCTACGACCTGCAGCTGAAATTAAAATAAGGGAGATCGAAAAGATCAAATAAATTACGGTTTCAAAGGAAAGGAATATTTGTATGGGTAAGATCAATATTCTTGATCAGGACACCATCAACAAGATCGCTGCGGGCGAAGTTGTTGAACGTCCGGCTTCCGTAGTAAAAGAACTTCTTGAAAATGCAGTTGATGCAGGTGCTACGGCAGTTTCGGTGTACATCGAGGGAGGCGGGGCCGACCTCATAAGGATCACGGATAACGGTTCGGGCTTTGAGCAGGACGATATCCGGGTGGCATTTAAGAAGAATACCACCAGCAAGATAAAGGATGCAGACGACCTTGCAAAAGTAATGACTTTTGGATTCAGAGGTGAGGCACTTTCGAGTATTGCCGCGGTTGCAAGGGTCGAACTCCTTACAAAGAAACGGGATGACTTCATGGGGATCCGCTATGTCTGTGAAGGCGGCGAAGAAAAGTCCTACAGTGAAGCCGGCTGTCCCGACGGGACAACTTTTGTTGTGAAGGATCTGTTCTTCAATATCCCGGTGCGCAGGAAGTTCTTAAAGAGCGCGACAACAGAGGCGGGATATGTCGGGGAAGTGTGCGAAAGGATGGCTCTTGCCCATCCGGAGGTGGCTGTAAAATTCGTAAATAACGGCAAACAGATGCTTTCGACAACGGGAAACGGCAACCTCAAGGAAGTCGTTTACTTGATATACGGCAGAAGCTGCGCGGAACAGCTCCTGAGGATAGATGTAAAAGAGAATGACCTTTGGCTTTCGGGTGTTATCGCAAAGCCGATCATTTCGCGCGGAAACAGGAACCACGAATGCTTTTTCCTGAACGGAAGATATGTAAGGACACCTGTGGCAAGCAAAGCGATAGAAGAAGGGTATAAGACATATCTTATGCAGAACCGTTTTCCGCTTACGGTCTTAAGCCTTTCGATGCCGCCCGAAGGCTATGATGTTAATGTGCATCCGTCCAAGCTTGATGTTAAGTTTGCCGATCCCGGCGCTGTTTACGAATTTATATTCAAGGCTGTTTTTAATACCGTAAAATACGGGGAGACAATAGTAGAATCACATATCGACGAGCCTTCACCAAAGGATGAAAAGCCTGTTGTGCCTGTTGCGCCCGAACCTTTTGAAAGGGTACAGCCAAATGACATTGAAAACCAGATAAGGCCGCTGCCTTTTGATGATAAAACCGTTACAACGCAGCCTTATGTCACTGGTCAAAGGACTGCGGGCTCTGTACATGATGCGCCGCCGTTTGAGATATATCTTAGGCAAGATGCAACAGACGGGGAACGGCTTAAAGCCGCAAGGATACAGCAAAGTTACATTGACGGTAAGGAAACGGTCACAGAATCCGGCGATACGAACGAAGAAAGAACTGCTTCCGGATACGTTCCAACGAGATCCGAAGAAACCGTTAACGGCCTCACAAGCGAAAAGACAGGAGAAACCGATACCTGCTTCACAAGCGGCAAGGCAGAAGAAACCGTTAACGGCTTTTCAAACGAAAAGACAGAAGAAAACGTTAACGGCTCCGTAAACGAAAAGCCCGAACAGCTTGCTTTTCTTACGCCCGAAGCAAGAAAAGCGCACAGGATAATCGGTCAGCTGTTTGATACATACTGGCTTATCGAATATGACGAGAAGCTTTATATAATCGACCAGCATGCGGCACATGAGCGTGTGCTTTTTGAAAAATTCTCAAAGGAGATAAGAGAGAACAAGGTCTGCTCCCAGCTTTTGTATCCTGCGCCGGTGCTTGAACTCACTCTTTCCGAGGCGGATAAGCTCGGAAGGATAATGGATAAGCTTAATTCGCTCGGTTACGAGATAGAACATTTCGGCGGACGACAGTACAGGATCCTTGCTGTACCGGAGCTTTTACCGCAGCTTTCAAAGGTTGAGCTCCTGACTGATTTTATCGACGATCTTACGGAAGATGTCATCTCCGGGACTATCGATTCGGTAAAGGACAGGATAGCGACAATGTCCTGCAAGGCCGCCGTTAAAGGGAATATGAAACTCTCCTTTGAAGAGGCATCTAAGCTTATAGACAGCCTGCTCGACCTTGAGAATCCGTTCCATTGTCCGCACGGAAGACCGATAGAGATCTCTTTTTCCAAAACAGAGATCGAGAAAAAATTCAAGAGAATAGTATAACAAGAGACATAACATGAAGAAACCACCACTTGTGATCCTTACCGGGCCGACCGCTGCCGGTAAAACAGCGCTTTCCGTCAGGCTTGCAAAGCGGATCGGCGGCGAGATAATCTCCGCTGATTCAATGCAGGTCTATAAGGGTATGGATATAGGCACGGCAAAGATCACAAAAGAAGAAATGTGCGGGATACCGCATTATCTTATCGATGTGCTCGATCCTAAAGAGGATTTCAATGTTTTCCTTTTTCAGAAGCTTGCAAAACAAGCCGCGGATGGCATCCTGTCAAAAGGAAAGATACCGATAGTTGCGGGCGGAACGGGCTTTTATATACAGGCGCTCCTCTACGGTATTGAGTTTACCGATAACGACGACAATACTGAGATCCGGGGAAAATACATGAAACAGGCGGAAAAAGATCCGGATGCCCTGTATGAGAAGTTACGGGAAGTCGATCCCGAAGCCTGTGAATATATCCATAAAAACAATATCAAAAGGGTTGTAAGGGCGCTTGAATTTTATGAGCTGACAGGTACAAAAATATCGTTGCATAACGCTGAACAAAGGGAACGTGAGGCCGAATGGGAATTTGCGTATTTTGTGCTTTCTCCCGACAGGGAAACTCTTTATAAACGCATTGATGAACGCGTTGACAGGATGCTTGATGCAGGACTCCTTGACGAGGTCAGGTACCTTAAAAGCCTCGGACTGAATAAGGACCATGTTTCGATGAAAGGCCTCGGCTACAAGGAAATGCTCGATCATCTTGACGGAAACACATCTTTGGAAAAGGCAACTGAGATACTGAAGCGCGACACAAGGCATTTTGCAAAACGCCAGATGACGTGGTTCCGAAGGGAACGCGATGTCATCTATCTTGACAGGGCCAAAACGGATGACGAACTGTTAAACGAAATTGAAGATATTTTAAGAAACAAAGGGATCATACGGTAATGAGAGAAGAGATCAGAAAACGATATATGGATGCAGGCATCTCAAAACAGGTGCTCGATTTCTGCATAGAAGTGGAAGACAGTCTTTTGGCACGTTTTAAGAGCCTTGATGAGACAACGGAATTTAACCAGATGAAGGTTATCGAGGCGATGAACAGGAACAGGGTAAGCGCCGCCCATATGCAGGATTCGACAGGCTATGGCTATGACGATATCGGCAGGGACACTCTTGAAGCGGTCTATGCGGATGTCTTTAAGACAGACGGAGCGCTTGTAAGACCCGCCATCACCTGCGGGACACATGCCCTTGCCCTTTCTCTCTTTGCGCTCTTAAGGCCTGGCGATGAGCTTCTTGCGCCTGCGGGAAAGCCGTATGACACTCTTGACAATGTTATCGGGATAAATCCGACGATGGGATCGCTTGCGGAATACGGGATCACTTACAGGCAGGTCGACCTTATTGACGGAGAGTTCGACTTCGAAGGAATAAGGGCCGCGATCAACGATAAAACAAAGCTTGTGGAGATACAGCGCTCGAAAGGGTATGACACACGGCCGACTTTTTCCTGTGAAAAGATAGGAGAACTGATAAGGTTCATAAAGGGCATAAAGCCGGATGTTATCTGCATGGTGGACAACTGCTACGGCGAATTTACCGAAATACACGAGCCCACAGAGTTTGGCGCCGATCTTTGCGTCGGTTCACTCATCAAGAATCCGGGCGGCGGGCTCGCTCCGATAGGAGGCTATATCGCAGGCCGTGAGGACATAATAAAGAACTGTGCCTACAGGCTTACCGCACCCGGACTCGGGGCGGAGGTAGGAGCTTCGCTTTCTGTAAACAGGTTGTTTTATGAAGGGCTCTTTCTTGCTCCTTCTGTTACGACAGCGGCCCTTAAAGGTGCCATTTTTGCAGCTTCCGTTTTTGAAAAGCTCGGATTTAAGGTGGTCCCTTCCTCAAAAGAGGAGAGATACGACATCATACAGTCGGTAGTGCTTGGAAGCGAAGCCGGTATGAGGGCTTTTTGTCTTGGAATCCAGCAGGCAGCGCCTGTTGACGGGTTCGTGACACCGGAACCCTGGGATATGCCGGGCTACAACGACAAGGTCATCATGGCCGCGGGCGCGTTTATCCAGGGCTCTTCAATAGAGCTTTCTGCAGACGGCCCGATACGCCCGCCTTATGCCGTATATTTCCAGGGCGGACTTACCTATCAGCATGCAAAATACGGCATAATGCAGGCTCTTCAAAAAATGTTTGAAAAAGGTCTGGTTAATCTTTAAAATCATTTCACAAACGAAAAGTTTTGTGTTATTATTAGTTAGATAATGACTTTGTTCTCCGGGAGAGAAGGAGTCAAATGATAAAAGATGCAAAATGTATCACCGTAAAGGAGCTTCCTGTAACGGAAAGACCTTACGAAAAATGCGAGCTCTACGGAGCGGAAGCACTCACGGACACCGAGCTTCTGGCAGTAATCCTGCGTACCGGAAGAAAAGGGGAGAGATCAACGGATCTTGCAAGACGGATACTCATGTTCCCCGATGATTCCGGCAACATCACCTCACTAGATCATTTAAGTATTGACGAGCTTAAACAGATCAACGGGGTGGGAAGGGTAAAGGCGATCCAGATAAAATGCGCCGCAGAGCTTGGACGGCGCATAGCGGCGGGGCAAAGACGCGAAGTCTTAAATGCCTTTGATCCGCAGTCTGTTGCCGGTTATTACCGGTACAAGATCGGACATCTTGAAAAAGAGACCGTAATGCTCCTGCATGCAGATTCAAAGGGGCGTATCTTTTACGAAGAACGCCTGTCGGTCGGCACAGTGGACTGTTCGCTGGTGTCACCGAGAGAGATATTTGTTTCGGCACTTGCAAAAAAGTCCGTGAATATTTTTCTTCTGCACAATCATCCAAGCGGCGATCCCACGCCGAGCCACGAGGACTGTCTTGTGACCGAAAGAGTGGCTGAAGCGGGAAAGCTCATAGGAATAAAGCTTCTCGATCATATAATTATCGGGGACAGGTCCTATGTGAGCTTCAGGGAACTGGGCATTTCATGCTGCTGTTCCGCAGAAAAGTGAAATGCCGATAATACGGGCCGGGAGCCCGAAAACGAGGGGGAAAACAATATGTCATCCAGACTCTTTGGAATCGACTTCGGTACGAGCGAGATCAAAGTATGTAAGAAAAAAGAAGGCGTGATCTACGATTCAAAAAACATCATCGCGGTACAGGGCGACGGAAAGATCATGGCTATAGGCGATGAGGCATTCGATATGCTCGGAAAGACACCTGCGGGCATCACAGTGAGCTATCCCGTGAAGAACGGTGTTATCGCGGATATCGACAATATGCTTGCACTCCTGAACTGCATAATAGACAGGATCGAAGCCAAATACGGCAAGGTTACGGGCGGTGAATTCATCGTTGCCGCACCCACGGATATAACGGAAGTTGAAAAGCGTGCTTTCGTTGACCTTGTTGCGCGTTCAAATGCCAAGACAAAGAAGATAAAGATAGTTGAAAAGCCTATCGCAGATGCGCTCGGAGCAGGGCTTGACGTTACAAACGCAAACGGTGTAATGATCGTTGACATCGGCGCCGATACAACCGAGATCTCGGTACTTTCCCTTGGCGGCATCGTACTCAGCCGTCTTGTCACCGTAGGCGGGAACATGTTTGATGAAGCGATCATTACAAATGTCCGCAAGCACTACAACCTGCTCATCGGAAACAAGACAGCGGAACAGATCAAGAAAGAACTTGCATGTGCGGTAATGCCCGAAAACAGCAAGTCCATCAATGTTTTCGGACGTGATATCGTAACAGGTCTTCCCGTTGAGAAGGAGATCACTGCCGAATTCGTTTATGAATCGATAAAAGAGCATCTTTCGACGATAGTTGACGCTATCCGTATTGTGCTCGAGAAGACTCCTCCCGAAATATCCGCGGATATCATTGACGGCGGTATCTATGTGACCGGCGGTTCCGCAAATATCACCGATATCAAGAAGCTGTTCGCACAGGAAACAGAACTTGATATAAATGTTGTGCCCAATCCCGGCAACAGCGTTGCGCTCGGTATCGAACGCATCCTTGAGGATTCGAAGCTCAATGTGCTCGCGGCTCCTCTTAAACAGAATCTTTTTGGCTATTGATGAGGTGTTTTAGTGGCACGCCGTCGTGAAAAATATAAATTCAAACTGAGTTCGAAGTATATATTCATCGGTATCGCATTGCTGTGCTTTGTACTGTTTTTTGCTTCTTCGAGGTTTCCGCTCTATACCTACGGAATAAGGACGCTGGCCGCAAGCTTTGTTACTCCTATGCAGAACGGGATAAACAAGTTTGGAAGGTCTGTTTACAGCAGGCTCACAAATCTTGCCGAGATCAACTCACTGATAGAGCAGAACGAACAGCTTAAGGCGGAGCTTGACGATCTTAAGATGGAGTACGATATGCTCCTTCGTGACAACAACGAGCTTGACGAGTACAGAACGCTTTACGAACTTGACAGGAAATACATACAGTACCCCAAGGTTGCAGCGCGCATAATAAGCCGCGATTCAAACAGCTTTTACAGTACTTTCACCGTAGACAAAGGCGCTAACCAGGGGATAGCCGAGGGCATGAACGTTCTTGCGGGCAACGGTCTCTGCGGCATCGTGTACGAGGTTTATACCGATTCTGCAAAGGTCAGGTCGATAATCGACGATACCGCTGCTTTGAGCGGGATGTCCCTTAAATCCTCGGATACCTGCATGGTCACCGGCAATCTTGCAGAGCTTCTTGAAAAGGGCTATATCGATATTTCCATGATATCCCTGAATGCCCAGCTTGAAGAAAACACCGCGATAGTGACTTCCCATATAAGCGACAAGTTCCATCAGGGCATACTTGTAGGATATGCAGTCAATATCGAGCTTGATCCGAGTGAAATGTCACGCAGGGCAAAGCTTATACCGGCAGTAGATTTCGAGCATCTTGAAACGGTGCTCATAATTACCAAGATGAAGTAAGTATAGATGAAACTGATCAGGTTTTTTATTATCTCAATCGAAATATTGCTTTTGTATGTTGTGCAGAATATATGCTCCATCAATCTGCCTGCGGGGAACATAATCCCCGATATGCTGATGGTCATCGTGTGCGGGACGGCTTACATGTTCGGTTCCACATCGGGCACGGTCTACGGCTTTATGTCCGGGCTGCTGATAGATATTTCAGCGGGTTCAAGCCTTGGTTTTGCAGCTTTTATTTTCGCTCTTACAGGCTTTCTTGCAGGTTTTGCGAGAAAGTTTTATTCAAGGAGCAATTACGTAATACCGCTTGCAATGACCGCTGCCGGCGAATTTGTGTATCTGACCCTTTATTATGTTGCGAATTTCATCTTGAAGGGCAGGCACGACTATCCGCTGATGGTAAAGAGTATCATCATGCCGAGAGTGACGTTTACGCTGCTCATCGGCTGTTTCCTGTATAAACTCTGTCAGCTCAGTGTTGATTTCACAAGAGTAGGAGAGAAATGATCAAAAAGCTTCTTGGCTTGATCGCCAAAATATTTAATTCAAGAATATTGGTTATCATTCTCGTGTATATAGGCATGTTTTCCGTGCTTGCCGGGAGGATCCTGTCCGTGCAGGTCAAAGAGGTGGAAGTCGACGGTCAGCCCGTTACCGAGCCTGTGTTTATGAAATACAGGGACATTAAGGCAACAAGGGGCAATATCTATGATGTGAACGGAAAGCTTCTCGCATACAATGTCATGAGTTATTCAGTCGTCATGGAGGACAGCGGACTGCTTCCCAAAAACAAAGACAAGAATGCCATGATATACAGGCTTCTCAAGATACTTGACGAGTTTGACACAAAGCTTGAGGTGCCGTTCGGGCTTGACCTTAAAGAAAACGGTGAGGTTGAGTTTAATGTTACCGGAAATGCCCTGCTCAGATTCAAGAAAAACCTCTACGGCAGAAAGTCCGTGAACGATCTGACCGAAGAAGAGGTCGCTGCGGATGCCGCGGCCGTGTATGAATTTATGAGACACGGTTCAAAAAGCGCTGTCATGTTTGGTGTTTCGGATGACTATGCGCCTGAAGACGCATTCAGGATAACCGCGATAAGATATAACATTTTCTCAAATGTTTCCGGAACGCAGTTTACGATCGCATCTGATATCGATGAATATCTTGCGGTTGCCATAATGGAGAACGGGTCCATGCTGCCCGGTGTAGAGGTCAAGCAGACTCTTTCGCGCGTTTATAACGAAAGCTTTTATATGGCTCATATAGTGGGCTACACCGGCACCATCAATACTGAGGAGATGGAAAGCCTAAACCATGAGCTCATAGCCCGCTACGGACTTTCCGTTGAAGAACAGGAGGACGCAAAAGGCGTTTCGATCCTTTATAATTCAAGTGATGTCATCGGAAAGACCGGTATAGAAAAGTCCATGCAGGAGGTGCTTGCAGGCACCAAAGGGACAAGCAATCTTACGGTCAACAAGGCCGGAAGGATACTTACTTCAAAGCCGAACAGCAGCCCGTCTGCCGGAAATGATGTATATCTTACGATAGATACGGATCTCCAGAAGGCCTGCTACCATATACTTGAGAGAAACCTTGCGGGTATTCTCATAAGCAAGCTCACGCCCAATCTTGACTACGGTCAGAAAGGCAAGAGTGCCAGCAAGATACTGATCCCTATCTATGAGGTGTATTATGCGCTGATAGATAACGGTATAATCAATATTTCACACTTCTCTGAGGATGATGCCACAGCTGTAGAACGCAAGGTACAGGATATTTATGATACCTACAAAACAAAGCTCGTCTCAAAGCTTAAGGAGATACTTGCCGTTGACAGCGAGACCGTAAACGGCAAGACCACGGAAGAACAGCAGGATTATCTTGAATTTATCTTTGAAAAGACAAAATCCTACGGGCTTTTGCCGGCAGAAAATGTGGACACCGTAGATCCTACCTACAAGGATTATGCCGCAGGCAAGATAAGCATGAGCAGGCTGTTCAGATATGCTTTTACAAAAAACTGGATGGATACAAGTTCCTATTCGGCCGCTCATGATTATTATTCGATCTCGGAACTGTATGCGATGTTCCTTGACAACCTTTTCGGAAGACTTGAAAACGACAAGGATTTCAAGGAAAAGGTCTACAGAACGCTGATATTTAATTATACGCTTTCGGGACGCGATATCTGCATACTGCTGTTTGACCAGGATATCATCAAATACGACGAACAGCGCTATAATTCGCTTAAGAACGGGCGCATTTCGGCATATAATTTTATGCGCGAGCTGATCTACAACATTGAGATCACTCCCGGACAGCTCGGGCTTACACCCTGCAGCGGCTCGATCGTTATCACGGATACAAAGACGGGACGGGTAAAGGCGCTTGTAAGTTATCCGAGTTATGATAACAATAAGCTTGCAAATAAGATCGATTTCGATTATTATTCAAGTCTGCTGGAGATGAATTCGACGCCGCTTGTCAACAGGCCGACACTTCTGCAGACGACCACGGGTTCAACCTTCAAACCGCTGTCGGGTCTGATGGGAATGGCTGAAGGAGTTATCTCGAGCTATACAAAGATACTTGACAAAACGACCTTCGAATCGGTTGTGCCTTCACCGAGATGCTGGATATACCCGTGGACACACGGCTCATTAAATGTTACGGAAGCCATAATGCACTCCTGCAACTATTTCTTCTTTGAAGTCGGTTACAGGCTCATGAACAACAAAGACGGCACCTACAGCGACTCGACGGGTATAAAGAAGATCCGCAATTACGCTACATTGTTCGGTTTCGGACAGCGTACCGGAGTAGAGATATCGGAAGCGATGCCTGTCATTTCAAACAATGACGCCGTGCGTACGGCCATCGGATACGGTCATTCCTTTGCGCCGGTGCAGATCTCAAGGTATATCACCGCCGTTGCGAACAAAGGGCAGGTATTTAACCTTACATTGCTTGATTCGGTAAAGAACAGTATCGGTGAGGTCATTTCAAAAAAAGAGCCTTCCGTACTTAACGATCTTTCAAATACTTTTAACGATATTCAGTGGAATGCCGTAAGAAGCGGTATGTGGAGGGTAATAAACACCAATGTGGACGGCTTTGATACCGTTTATAAGACATTAAGCGTACAGGTGGCCGGAAAGACCGGTACCGCGCAGGTTTCGGACTCGATCCCGAGCCATGTGCTCTTTGTTTCATTTGCACCTTACAACAATCCCGAGATAAGCGTGACGGTAGTTATACCGAACGGCTTCCAGTCCGCGAATGCGGCTCTTGTTGCAAGGGAAGTTTACGGCTATTATTTTGACGGTGAAGATGCTGCGGCGCTCCTTAGCGGCAATGTACACGCAAGCACCGCCACAAGCATAAATGTATCAGACTGATAATCTTTTTGGAGGCCCACGTGGATCAATCAGTAGTAATAAAGGGTTTTAACAAAGGAATAATCGTAGTGCTCGATCCCACAAAGGATTACGGAACATTAAAAGAGCAGCTTGCGGTAAAGTTCAGGGAAAGCGCGAAGTTCCTCGGGAACGCCTCAATGGCGTTAAAGTTCGAAGGAATGAAGCTGGATGATGAACAGCAGCGTGAGATGATCGATATAATCACTACGGAGAGCAAGGTAAATGTCGCCTGCATACTTGGCGATGACCCTGAAAAAGAGGCAGGCTTTACCGCGGCATTCGCCGAAATGTCCGCCCAAACACCTCAGGCAAACCTTGTTCCGTCAGGTTTTAACGGCACTTTCTATAAAGGGAACCTTCGCTCGGGAATGGAAGAGATATTTGAAGGAAATGCCCTTATAATCGGGGATATCAATCCCGGTGCTTCCGTTACCGCGAAGGGAAGCATAATAGTACTCGGTTCTCTCAAAGGCACAGCCTTTGCAGGTTCCGAGGGTAATGAAAACGCATTTGTCCTGGCGCTCGATATGGCACCGGTACAGATAAGGATCGCCGAAACGATTGCAAGGTCGCCGGATCACCCTGCAAAATCGGAACTGAAGGAACCGCAGATCGCGTTTCTCGAAGACGGCGCCATTTATATTGAACCGGTAACCAAAAAAGTATTAAGTGAAAGAACAATTTAAGGAGGAGAAATAATGGGAGAAGTAATAGTTGTAACTTCCGGAAAAGGCGGCGTCGGCAAGACCACCACAACGGCAAATGTCGGCACAGGCCTTGCAAAACTTGACAAAAAAGTCGTTCTTATCGACACGGATATAGGTCTTAGAAACCTCGATGTCGTTATGGGACTCGAGAACAGGATCGTGTACAATCTTGTTGATGTTGTTGAAGGCAACTGCAAGATCAAGCAGGCACTTATCAAGGATAAGCGCTATAACACGCTCTACCTGCTCCCTTCGGCACAGACACGTGACAAATCCGCTGTAACACCCGAACAGATGCAGAGTCTCTGTGAAGCCTTAAGAGGAGAGTTCGATTATATCATTATCGACTGCCCCGCAGGTATCGAACAGGGCTTCAAGAACGCTATCGCAGGTGCCGACAGGGCCCTTGTCGTAACAACTCCGGAGGTTTCCGCAGTGCGTGACGCAGACCGTATCATCGGCCTTCTCGAAGCAAATGAGATGAAGAAGATCGACCTTATCGTAAACCGCCTGAGAGTAGATCTTGTAAAACGCGGCGAGATGATGTCTTCCGCAGACGTTGAGGAAATACTTGCAGTCAACCTTATCGGTATCGTTCCGGATGACGAGAATATCGTTGTTTCCACTAACCAGGGCGAACCGCTTGTCGGAACCGACACCAAGGCAGGCACCGCTTATATGAACATCTGCAACAGGATCATAGGCGAAGATGTTCCGTTTATGGATCTTACAGCAAAGAAAGGCTTCTTCAGCAGGCTTTTCGGTAAAAAGAATTAAGGAGGGGACAGATTATGGGTTGGTTTGGTTTTAAGAAGAAATCATCCGGAGATGTTGCAAAGAACCGCTTAAAGCTGGTTTTAAGCTCTGACAAGGCCGGCTGTTCCCCGGAGACAATGGAACAGATGAAGAATGAGATAATCCAGGTTATCTCCAAATATATCGATGTTGATACCGAAGGTCTTGAATTCAGGTTCAGGAACGAGGCCGACGGCTCCAATTCGCTCCTTGCGAACATTCCCATTAAACAGCAGGCTAAGACCAGAAGAAGTTATTAAAAGATGTCGCGCATATTCAAGCTAAAAAGTTATAATATCAAAACATTCGGCCTGTCGCTGATAACCATAGTCCTTGTTATCGGCAGTATCGGAATTTTCCTCATACAGAGGCTTCAGGAAGCCGATGAAAGACAGTTTGAAAAACAGATCTTAGGTTATGCGGTAGGTCTTGTTTTGATGGCCTTTATAGCGCTCATCGATTATCACTTCATTTGCAGATTTGCCATTCCGCTGTATTTTTTCAACATCGCTTTGATGATGTTCACAAGGTTCACCAACTCGTCAATGGGACTGCCTGTTTACGGCAAAAAGCACTTTACCGCAAAACGCTGGATAGAGATAAAATACGGCTCCGGAACAGGTTCGAAGATCGAATTCATGCCTTCAGAGATAACAAAAGTCGTGCTTATAATCTGTCTTGCCGTATTTTTTGCGAAGGTGCAGAAGAGCATAAGCAAATTCTGGGTCATCATCGTTGCGGGCCTCATCAGCGGGATCCCGGTCCTGCTCGTATTCATGCAGCCCGACTTTTCAACGAGTATTGTGCTTTTCCTTGTTGTGTGCGTTGTGCTCTTTGCATCAGGAGTGAACCTGAAACAGCTGCTGCCGATAATCCTTGTCGCCGTGCCATTGCTGTTCTTTATGGTATGGTACGTACAGCAGGACTGGCAGACGCTGCTTGAGGACTGGCAGCAGAACAGGATACTGTCACTGCTCAATCCCGAGGAACATTCAGACACCATGTTCCAGCAGAACAATGCAATGCTTGCGATCCAGGCCGGCGGAGTAATGGGAAAACTCCTTTCCGGCGATATGGGAGCAAGGGTAACCGACAATGTTCCCGTTGTTGAGAGCGACTTCATCTTTGCGGCGATCGGAGAAGAATTCGGACTGATCGGCATGTTCCTAATAATCGGTGCGTTTCTTGGCATTGCCATGCTTGGCATAAGGATCGCCATCAGGGCGAAGGATACGGTGGGCAGGCTCCTTGCGGTAGGAATAACCGCACAGATCACCATTCAGGCTTTTGTAAATATGGGAGTTGTAACATCGCTCCTGCCAAATACCGGTATCCCGCTGCCTTTCGTAAGCTCCGGTCTTACGGCGCTCATATGTAATCTTGCAACACTCGGGATACTGCTCAATATTTCGCTTCAGCCTTCGGGGTTTGTTGCGGCTGATGAAGGCGAATTCAATTATGAGATCAGGAACAGGGGCAGCAAACCCAATGATTTCAACAATATCAGGGTATAATTTTTGTTTCGGAGGGAAGGTATGAATATAGCTCTTGCAGCATATGATACCAAAAAAATGCTGATGCAGCAGTTCTGCATTGCGTACAGGGGTATTCTTGCTAAACATGATATCTACGCCACAGGGACAACAGGGCGCCTTATCGAAGAGGCAACGAACCTTAAGGTACACAAATACCTTGCGGGCTCGCTTGGCGGAGAAAAGCAGATGGAGATACAGCTTGAGTCGAATGAAATAGATATGGTCATTTATCTGCGTGATGCACAGAGCGTTTCGCAGCGTTCGACAGAGGTTGATTCGCTGTTCAATCTCTGTGACATCCACAATATCCCGTTTGCATCAAATCTCGCAACCGCAGAGCTCTTAATAAAAGCGCTTGACAGGGGCGATCTTGACTGGCGCGAGCTTTATAAGAATTAAGGGTGCGGCATATAAAAGGCATTTTCTGTTGAAACTTTACATTTTTAGTTTCATGTATTTTACTTGTTTTTTTTGGCTATATGTAATAAAATAAAGATACTTAAGAATTTTCTTTAAGGAGGGTTTACCAATGATACAGATCATTTCGGGAGAGAAGGGCAAGGGCAAGACCAAGATCCTGCTCGACAAGGTTAACACAAATGTCAAAGAGGCAAAGGGAACGCTTGTTTATCTTGACAAGAACACAAAGCATATGTATGAACTCAGCAACAAGGTCCGCCTTATCAATGTAAGGGATTATCTCATAGAGAATTCGGACGAGTTCATCGGATTTATCAGCGGCATAGCTTCCCAGGACAATGACCTTGAAAAGATATACCTTGACAGCTTCTTAAGCATCGCCTGTCTCGAAGGCAAAGATATTACACCGGTAATAAGCAAGCTTGATCTTATTTCGGCTAAATTCAATTTTGATCTTATCATTAGTATTTCGATCCCGGCAGCAGAGCTTCCCGAGATTGCAAAAGATAAGGTAATTGTCGCTCTGTAAAGCGCAATCCCAATTGTACTTAAAAGCAAGTATTTCGTGTCTTTACGGGTGCTTGCTTTTAATTTTGTGAGGGCTTATGGCAGATAACAGGAAAGTTCAAAAACTGAATAAACGAAAGTCCGGTATCAACATAGGCACCATCATTTTTGTATTTCTGCTTGTTGCTGTCGTTGCAGGCGTTATCTACAGGCTTTCAAAGTCCCAGCTCAAGATGTATGAAGTAACAACGACAGGCATGGCGCAGGACAATGTTGTTACCGGGCTTATCCTGCGGCAGGAAAAGGTTTTTGATGCGGCATATTCCGGGTATCTCAGTTATTTTACGAAAGACTCCGTACGTGTTTCGAAGGGTATGCTCGTCTACAGCCTTGACGAAACAAAAGAGATCTATGAAAGGCTTGTGGATTCGGATGTCTCGAAGGAGATAACCGAAGAAGACAGACAGTATCTGAGAGATATTATTTCTGCTTACAGAACGGGATACGATCTTGGGGATTACAAAAGGCTCACATCTTTTTCCGGGGATGTTTCCGATGCGGTTCTTGAAGTTTACGGGAATTATTCTTCGGACCGTATTTCCTGGATCATGTCCGGCGATCCGCCGAAGACCTTCCATGCATATTATGCGGATTCGGCAGGCCTTTTGTCGTTTAACGCGGATATACTTAGCGGCATAACGCTTGAACAGGTTACGGACGAAACCTTCGATCTTGCGAAGAATTACAAGAATTACACGAAACGTAAGGCTCTTGCGGCTGCAGGGGATCATGTGATGAAATTCATTACCGATGATACCTGGCAGATACTCTGTCCGCTGAATTCAAGCCAGTTAAAGGCTGTAGCGGGCTTAAAGACTGTTCCTGTCACGATCACGAATGACGGATTAAAACTTGATCTTGCGTTTGAGACCGTAAAGATCGGGAATAAGGATTATGCGCTTTTTACACTGGATGATTATATACAGAATTATCTTGATCTTAGATTCCTTTCCCTTAAGCTTAACTGGCAGGTTTCCGAAGGGTATAAGATCCCGCTCAGTGCCATAACGGAAAAGACTTTTTATATCATCCCGAAAAGTTACCAGATAAGAGGCGGAAATAAGAATGCGCTCGGGTTCATACGCGAAAAGATCGACCCAAAGACACAGAACGCGACATTTGAATTTGTCGAGAGCACGATCTATTATGATGATAATATGTATCTCTACATAGATGCTGCAGACTTCAAAGCCGGGGATGTCGTGATCTCCGAAAGCGGCGAGCATTTCACCATAGGCCTTACCGAGAAGCTTGAAGGCGTGTATAATATTAACAAAGGTTATGCAGTCTTCAGGCGCATAGAACGCATCACGCAGAACGGGGATTACTGCATTGTCCAGATCGGTACATCCTACGGTATCTCCCTGTATGACCATATTGCACTTGACGCAAAGAATGCGGTTGATTCGGGTATCATATACTGATGTTTTTCAATCCCGATAACGATTTGATAAATACTGCATTTTCTGTTGCCGAAAAATGAGAATAACAGCTTGACATTGCGTTAAAAAGCAATAGAATTATAGTATGAGTAAAAATGTTGTGAAACAGGAGCTTTGAATGTTTAATCTATTTGGAAAACTCATAAATATGCTAAAGTTCGATTCTGATGACGAAGACGACGGCTATGACGATTATCTCGCAGAAGAAGAGAGCAAAGAGGCAGAAAGAGAAAAAAGCCGTCATGTGAAGGAAGAGTCAAATATCAGGAAGGTACAGGAGCCTAAGGCAGTGCCCGTTCCTGTGCGCCCGGAAGAGACGAAACCCCGTGTGATAGCTGATAAAGGTAGGGTGATACCTGTGAGAACAAACAAAGAATTTGAACTGAAAGTAGTCAAACCGGCCAACTTTTCGGATTGTCAGGATATCTGCGACATCCTTCTTAACGGTGACGCGGTCATAATCAATCTTGAAGGGTTTGATCCCGAGCTTTCGCAGCGTGTGATGGATTTTGTTTCCGGTACTGTATATGCTATCAGGGGAACGCTCAGTCCGGTTTCAAAGCTGATCTATATTGCTTCGCCCGAGAATGTTTCTATCTCAGGTGACGTTGCAGCACTTCTTGGCAACGGCAGTGCGCCGTCGCCTACTTTTTCGAACGGTTTCTGAATGTAAAATCGGGTTTAGACAAAGGGGATAATAATGATTACACCAATTGAGATAACAAATAAGAATTTCAAATCCGGCGGTTTGGGGTATGACAAAAAGGATGTTGACGCATTCTTTCAGGAAGTTGCCGAGAGTTACGAGCAGATCTACAGTGAGAACATCGAGATGAAGGACAAGATCTCGACTCTGAACGATCGCCTGAAATACTATACGACTATCGAGAAGACGCTTAATAAGGCTCTTGTCCTTGCGGAAAAGACGGCAGATGACAGGAAGAAGACAGCCGAAAAAGAGGCAAGAAGGATCGAGCGTGAAGCACAGGTCAAGTATCAGATCGTTCTCAGCGACGCAAAGAACGAGCTTCGCAAGATACATCAGAAGACCGTAGAGCTTATCGAGCAGTACGACCTTTACAAGACCCAGTTCAAGCATCTTGCCGCCGCACAGATAGAGCTTATTGAAAGCGACAGTTTCAAGATCAATGTTGCGAGTGTTGACAGCTTGCTTGGAGTTGAGCCTGATGCAAAGGAGGATACCGTGCCGAGAGCGGAGGATGAATCCTTCTGGAACCAGCCTCTTGCCGGTGATTTCGAAAGCTATATCGATGATGACGAGATCAAGCCTGAGATGAATGATGTTATCGACGGACAGGAGGAGCTTTCGATAGTTAACCTGGAGGATGATAACTGATGGCTGCGGGCTTACGGGATAAAGCGCTTCGCTACAGGATATTCCATGCTGTACTTGTTGTTCTGCTTATTGTTATCGATCAGGTGTCTAAATTCCTTGTCAGGGAAAACCTTGCCGACAAAGATGTTATCGTATTAAAAGGCGTTTTCAGGTTTACTTTTGTGAAAAACACCGGTGCGGCTTGGGGAATATTCAGCAGGATTTCCAATTCGGCCGTGTTCCTGAGCATTTTGTCGATATTGATACTTGCTTTTGTATTGTTCTTGTATTTCAGGATCCCAAATGAAGGGAAGTATGCTCCGCTGCAGGTACTGCTTGTGTTGATCGTTTCCGGCGCCATCGGAAATCTCATTGACAGATTCATGCTGAAATATGTGACAGATTTTCTGTTTTTTGAGCTGATCAATTTCCCTGTATTCAATATAGCGGATTGTTATATTACTGTTGCGTGCTTTTTGCTGCTGATCCTTATACTCACAAAGTACCGCAATGACGAGCTTGAGTTTTTGAGCTTCAAAAAAAAGGATAAGTGATCAATGGATAACTTACTTGAGTTTATTGTCGACGAGGATTATGAAAACGTCCGCGTCGACAAATTTTTATCCGAACTGAACAGCGATTATTCAAGGTCTTATATTCAGAAGCTGATAAAAGACGGAAGAGTGAAGGTAAACGGAAAGACAGAGAAGCCGGGGCTTAAACTGTCTGAAGGAGACAGGGTGGAGCTCGATCTTCCGGACCCTGAACCGCTTGATGTGCTTCCTGAGGATATACCGCTTGACATCATTTATGAGGATAACGACATAATAATCATCAATAAGCCGAAGGGAATGGTTGTGCATCCGGCGCCGGGACATCTGTCCGGAACTCTTGTAAATGCGTTGCTCTTTCATTGCAAAGAGGGCCTTTCGGGCATAAACGGAGTGATGAGGCCCGGTATAGTGCATCGCATAGATAAAGATACGACAGGATTGCTCGTGGTCTGCAAAAATGATGCTGCGCACAGGAACATAGCCGAACAGTTAAAGGTCCACAGCGGTAAAAGGATATATTATGCGCTCGTACATGGGATATTTAAAGAAAAAGAGGGCAGGATAGAGAATTATATCGCAAGATCGAACGGCGACAGAAAAAAGATGGCTGTAATGCCGGAGGGCAAAAGAGCTGTTACAAATTATAAAGTCATTGAAGAGTTTAAGGGCAGATATTCGCTTGTAGAATGCAGGCTTGAGACAGGCAGGACACATCAGATAAGGGTACATATGGCATATCTTTCACATCCGCTTGTCGGGGATACCGTTTATTCGGGATATGATGACAGCAGGCTTACCGTTTCGGGACAGGTCCTGCATGCTGCAGTGCTTGGGTTCGTTCATCCGTCCACAGGGGAATATGTTGAGTTTTCATCTGAACTTCCCGAATATTTTGAACAGCTGCTTGAATCTTTAAGATAAGCATTTGGGGCATAGATGAAACACTGCTTGAATTTTTAAGATAAGCATTTGGGGCATAGATGAAACACTGCCGGAACCATTAAGATAAGTCAGTTTTTAGGCAAAGATGGGTATGAAGAGGAATGCATTTGAAAATATAAGATCATGGTTTGAAATGGGGTGTCTGAAACCTCTTTGGATTCACGGAGCACCGGAAACAGGCAAGACTTACCTTGCCATTGAATTCGCAAAAGAATTTTTTGAGGGAAGAATATACATTAATTTCTCTGAAAATGCTGTAATGCGCACAAAGGCAGAAGAGTATTTTAGTAAAAAAAGCGATATTACAGGTTTTGTCTCATATGCTTACGGCATACCGGAGGAATACCTGAAAGGCCAGGTGCTGATCCTTGACGGGTTTGATGATACCGAAAAGCTCAAAGAACTTATTCCGGGTTCTGCAGCGGAAAGCAGGAAGAATCCGTTGATCCTGATAAGCTGCTTTTATGATCCCGCGAAATACCCTTCTGTGTTTGATCCGGTTGCGATATATCCCATGACCTTCGACGAGTATCTTGTTGCCTGCGGCAAGGAGTGGTATGTGGAGGTAATAAGGGGACATTTCCAGGAGATGAAGAAGATCCCCGGTATAATACATTCGGAGCTTAAAGGTCTTTTTGACACCTACCTTGAAACAGGCGGCTTTCCAAGGGTAATACAGGAAAGCATGAATATTACGTTAAACGAGGGGCTGCTCACCACTTTGCGAAAGATCCAAAAAGTATTGTATGATGCCGCAGGTTCTCTGCCGGATGAGGAGACGGCATACAAAGCCGTGAAACTGTTTGAATCCGTTCCGATGCAGCATTTATGCGACAATACTAAATTCATGTTTACAAGGATCCGCAAAGGAGTCACTTATGAATACTTCAAAAAAGCTCTGGAATATTTGACGAAAACGAACATTGTTTACAGGCTCAACCGCGCAAAACCAGATGACGATATGAACGGGATGACGGTTTCGGATAAGAATTTCAGGCTGTTCATGGCGGATCACGGTTTACTGAATGCATTTTATAAAAGCAACATAAACAGGGAAAGTGTTTATGACGAAGAGGAGATGGAGGAGATAAATCCTTTCGGTAAGCAGCTTCTTTCGGAATGCTTTATGATGCACATGCTTGCGCTTGGGAAAACTATGTATTACTGGGAATCGGGTATGGGTTCATGCGTTGATTTTATTGAACAGAGAGACGATAAGCTCATACCGTATGAGCTGAAACTGACAGAAAACGGCAGGTCAAAAAGCCTTAATATCTTTATTAAAAAATATGATATAGATGAAGCGTACAGACTCACAATGGGAAACTTTGACAGCAAGACCGGTATAAGGGAAATCCCGATGTATTCTATGTTTTGTCTGTGAACCTAACAGGCTGTAAAGCCTTATTTCAGGCCTTATAATATAAAAAAATGCTTGACAAAATCGTTCTATTACGGTAGTATATTTCACGTACCGCCTTTGGGTACATATCAGATACATTTTGGGGAGAACGATATATGGAACAGTCAAGTGAAATACGTCTGCACGAGGGCGAATTAAATGTCATGGAGCTTCTGTGGTCGAACAAATCACTTGCAGCAAAGGATATAGCCGATATTATCAATGAATATATAGGCTGGAAGAAAAATACCACATATACTGTAATAAACAGGCTTATCGCAAAAGGAGCCGTTTCAAGACAGGATCCCGGGTTCATTTGTAAGGCAAATATCAGTAAGAGAACCGCCCAGCGCACAGAAACGAAAGCATTGATGGATAAATTGTTCAACGGTTCATATTCAACGTTTTTCAATGAATTCTTAAGATATCAGTCTTTATCGGCATCAGAGATACTTGAACTGCAACGGATAATCAGTGAAAACCAGACAAATGCAAAATGAACATAAAATTCCGGATAATATGGTCCGGAATTTTTTTATGAAAACCTCCGGGTGATATATTTAAGAAATTTTGCACGGTAACACAAAGTAAAATTGTTGTAACGAAAATAAAAAAAGTGTAAAATAAAAACGTGAAACACAGGGTGAAAAGCTTGAAAATATGCGTGTAAGAGTGTTTTGGGGATATATCTATTATTTCGCTAAATCCATGTTTAACGCAAAATAAAGCACATTTTTCCGGCCAAAGTGCCTTATAATACATACTCCGTTCTTTTGAATAAATTATATATAAATACTAAAAAGGATCTGCAATGGCTAATCTGACATATAAACAACAAAGCGATAATAAATATATTAAACAGCTTCGGGAACTTGAAAAAAAGCTGCCGGCTTTTTGTGTGCAGTTTTTTACCGGGATCGATCTGACGACGGCTCCCCGAACCCAGGTTGCGTATGCCACGGATCTTAAGACATTTTTTGAATATATAAAGCTGAATTATGCCGAATATGCCGATAAAGACATACATGATTATCCTTTGAAGCTGCTGACGGATCTTAAGGCTCAGGATTTCGAACAGTTTGTACAATATGTCAAGCTTTACAGCGACGAGGAAGGCCGCGATGTTGTGAACCACGAACGCGGTATAAAACGTAAACTTTCTGCGATCAGATGTATGTACAACTATTTCCATAAAAACCGGCTCATCTCGGAAAATCCCGTTTTGCAGGTAAATATGCCCAAATTGCATGATAAGGCAATTATACGGTTTGAGCCGGAAGAAACCGCTGATTTCCTTGATCAGGTCGAAAACGGCGATATGCTGACGAAAAAACAACAGCAATTCCATGAAAAGCTTGGGACAAGGGATCTTGCCATATTTACGCTGCTTCTTGGGACAGGTATCCGTGTATCCGAATGTGTCGGACTTGACCTTCAGGATGTAGATATTAAAAACAGCAGGATAAAGGTCACCAGAAAAGGCGGTTACGAGGCATTTGTATATTTCGGGGACGAGGTACTCTCCGCTCTTATACCCTATTTAGAGGAAAGAAAAGGGATAATACCTGAAAGCGGCCATGAAAACGCATTGTTTTTATCAAGCAGGAAAAGACGCATCTGTGTAAGAAATATCGAATATATGGTCAAAAAATATGCTTTGCCGGTAACGCCCGGTAAAAAGATCACTCCGCATAAATTAAGAAGTACCTATGGTACGACCCTGTACCAGGAAACAGGCGATATCTATCTTGTGGCGGATGTACTCGGACACAAGGATGTAAATACCACCAAGAAGCATTACGCGGCAATTGAAGACGACCGCAGACGCCAGGCAAGGAATATAGTCAAATTACGTGAAAAGAAGGATTAAGGGCAAAATATGGATCTGCAGCACCTTATGAGCCTTGCAAGGAAGGCTATCGATGATTATAAGATGATAGAGGAAGGCGACAGGATCGCCGTAGGCATATCAGGAGGCAAGGACAGCCTTGCGCTCCTGTATGCTTTAGCGGGATTGAGAAGGTTTTATCCGAAAAGGTTTGAACTTGAAGCTGTTACTGTTAATGTAGGCTTTGAAAATATGGATTTCACGCCTGTAAAAAAGCTCTGCGAGGAGCTTGAAGTCAATTATACCGTTATCGACACGGATATCAAAAAGATCGTTTTCGATCTGAGGAAGGAATCCAATCCATGCTCCTTGTGTTCGAAAATGCGCAAGGGAGCTTTTAATGACAAGATACGTGAACTGGGCTGTAACAAGCTGGCATATGCGCATCATAAGGATGATGTTATAGATACTTCTCTTCTCTCACTTATATTCAGCGGAAAATATGAGACTTTTGCACCTGTGACATACCTTGACAGGACAGACCTTACTCTCATACGGCCTTTGATATATGTTGAGGAATGTAATATAACAGGGTTCGCGAACAAATATTCACTGCACGTCGTAAAGAGCACCTGCCCTGAAGATAAACAGACAAAACGCGAATATATCAAGCAGTTGATAAAAAAACTTGAAGCGGATGCGCCCGGAACAAGATTAAGGCTGTTTTCCGCAATAAATACGGGGATATTCGAAACATGGAAGAAGCCCGAATAAACCGGAAAAACAAAACCGAAAGAAACCCAAAGAATCCGACCGAAATCGAATAACCCCGGATAACCCGGAATAAATCCTGCATAAGAACGTTCAGTCAGCCTGAGACTTGGACTGTATTGAAACGGGAATTATTATGTAATTGCCGGCGTAGATCTTGCCGTTGCGGATATTGTTTGTTTTTTCGATGGCTTTGACAAGCTCGGGGATACTGGGATAGTCTTCCGAAATATACTTTCCTGCTATGTCCCAAAGGGTGTCTCCGGACTTGATCTCGTAGGAAACAAAGCCTTTTGTGCCTGTTTTAAGCTGGTTGGCATTGGCATGGATGCTCTTTGCAAGGAAAAATGCCGTAAAGAAGAAAACGATGACAGCAACAAGAAGGATCAATACAGTCCTTCTGTCCGGTGCGAAAATGTTTGATCTTGAGGATCTTTGTGCTGCGGAACGCATCCTGCGGATCTGTCTCTTCTCTTTTGCCGTGTAATCAAAAAATAATTCTTCCATGTGAACCTCCGGTATAAAACGAACGCTTTTTCGAACAGATCATATATGTACGGGAACATAAACGAACAAATATTCTATCGAATGTCTGTTTGTATTATACGAACATATTTTCGAAAAGTCAATAGGTTTTTTAAAAAATATCGAACATTTTTTCGAAAAAGGCTTTGACATTTAATCCCGGAAGTGGTATTATCTTTTTAGAATCAAACAAATGTTTATGGAGGTATACATGTCCGAAAAAGGTTCAAAACAGAAAGAGATACTTGAATTCATTAAACAGTTCATCCTGGATAAAGGCTATCCGCCGACGGTAAGGGATATCGGCATCGGTGTTAACCTCAAGTCCACCGCTTCGGTCCACTTCCATCTCCAGCAGCTTGAGAAGAACGGTCAGATCAGGAGGGATCCCGCAAAGCCCCGTACGATAGAGATCGTAGATGATGAATTCAATCTTCAGGGACGCGAGCTTGTAAACGTTCCGATGATTGGTACCGTTACTGCGGGACAGCCTATCCTTGCTGTCGAAAATATAAACGGCTACTTCCCCATTCCGGTTGAATACATGCCAAACACCGATACTTTCATGCTTAATGTAAAGGGCGACAGCATGATAAATGCCGGCATTTTCAGCGGAGACCAGATCCTTGTCCAGAAACAGTCTCATGCAAACAACGGTGATATCGTCGTTGCACTTATCGAAGATTCAGTTACCGTAAAGACTTTCTATAAAGAAAACGGCCATTACAGGCTTCAGCCCGAAAATGATTATATGGCACCGATAATCGTTGATGAATGCGAAATCCTCGGTAAAGTGATCGGCCTCTGGCGCATGTTCTGAATCGAACATGCCGCGCAGGCTGTCTTGTGTTGTCTTTTAAGTGTCACGCAGGTTGTTTCGAGTCGCGTATCTTACACCGTATCATTTTCATATTGCAAAAAAGCTGCAAGGCATTGAGCCCTGCAGCCTTATTTTTCAATATGATATTATCATAACGGATCAAAACCCAACCGGAAAATACATAAAGAGAAACACTTCCCCCTTCCGGTCTTCCTCTTTACAGTTCCTCGGGTTTTAAGTCTTTACCGTCTTTCCAGATGCGTTCAATGTCATAGAATGACCTGTCATCCCTGTTGAACACATGCACTATTACTTCGCCGTAATCAAGAAGGATCCATCCGCTTGTCTGCTTGTCTCCTTCTATACGTCTTGTCTCATACCCGGCTTTGAGCATCTCGTACTCGATATTGTCGACTATCGCATCGACCTGTGGCTGGTTATTGCCGTTAGTCACGATAAAATAATCGGCTATAACGGATAATCCGCTTATGTCGATTATCTTTATATCGCATCCCTGCTTTGCATCAGCAGCCCGGTATATGATCTTTGCCATTTCGGCAGCTCTGTTCATTTTACAACCTCCGTGTTTGGGGTATCTTTAACTTTAACGGCATATTTTGTCTTAAGAGATCTCATCCAAGAGTTCTCATTTAAGTTATTTCATCTGATAGATCTCATTCCTTAACCAAAGATCATCTTTCCGATATCAGCTTTTCAAAATATGCTACCGTTTCGTATGCCTGCGCGGTAACGACTTTCCCGCAGCCTTCAAGATAATCGATGATCGCTTTGTCCATAAGATATATGGACATGTCAAGATCAAGGAATGCAAGCCGTCTGATCTCGCTTAAGGGCGGTTCCATGTCAAAGGAACGCATTGGCTCGATATGATCCGCAATATGTATGGCCTTTTCAAGGAAAGACATTCCGGCGCGCCCGTCGGTGTGATGGGCGATGGCATTAAGGATATCCGGATCCGTTATGCCGTATTCCTTCGCTGCCATATCAGCGCCGACGATACCGTGAAGCGTTGGCGTATATTTTTCGGCATCCTTCGGAACCTCAAGCCCGTTTTCCCTGCAATAAACAAGGAATTCCTCACCGTACATGAACTTCGCGCAGTCATGCAAAAGCCCTGCATAAAGGAACGGCATCAGATCCTGTACTCCGTTATACATGGCAATGGAAGCAGCCGTATAAGCCACGGCATGGCTGTGTTCAAGGCGTTTTGCCGAAAGCTTTTTTGACAGCATCTCGGAAAGTTCTGCCAGAGTATATAAATACTTCTGTTCGCCTTTATTTGCTCCGTTCCAGGAGTCGGGATACTTTCCCATATATGGATCCCTCCGGTGATCACTTGGGCAGGACGATCTTTCGCTGTTTCGGATCCTTTGCTGCCCTGTAAAGAACGATCTTGCGGCCGATAACCTGGACACATGCGGATCGTGTCCGGTTTTCGAGCATGATCCCAACTTCTTTCGGTTCTGTCTCACAGTTTTTCAGCACATTGATCTTTATGAGCTCACGCGCCTCCAAAGCCTCGGAAATGGCATTTACGAGCTCGGGTGTTACATCTGCCTTGCCTACCTGGAAAATGGGCTCTAAAGAGCTTGCAAGGCTTTTTAAGTAGGAACGTTGTTTGCTTGTCATAAATCCTCACATTACTTGTAATAATCGAATTTCAGCCCGTACATGCGGACGGTATCGCCTTCATTAATACCAAGTTTTTCGAGCTCTTCGAGAATTCCGTTGTTCTTTAAGAAGTTCTGGAAGAATTCAAAGCCCTTTTCTGTATCAATATTCGTGTAACCGAGCATCCTTTCGATACGAGGGCCTTCAACAACATATTCGTTGTTTTCGGCATCATATTCAACGGTATACGGGTCGGAAAGCTTCGGAGTCATCTCCTCCGGGAAGAATTCCTGCTCGAATACGATGTTTTCATTTTTTATACCCCCAAGCGTCTCGCTGATCTTAAAAAGCAGTTCTCTTATGCCTTTTCCGCTGACGGCGGATATCGCATAAACAGGGTATTGTTCCCCGGCGAAAGCCTCTTTTATCTTTGCGACGACAGCATCGGCCTCTTCGTCGGACATTACATCCATTTTGTTGGCAGCGATGATCTGGGGTTTTTTTGCAAGATCGGCATTGTATCTTAATAATTCGCTGTTGATGATCTTAATATCCTCTATGGGATCGCGGCCTTCAACAGATGAACCGTCCACAAGATGCACAAGCACCTTTGTCCTTTCGATATGCTTTAAGAACTCATGACCGAGACCGACGCCGTCGGCAGCTCCCTCGATCAGTCCCGGAATATCGGCGATAACAAAGCCCTTTTTGTTTTCAAGGTCCACAACCCCGAGGTTGGGATTTAATGTTGTAAAATGATAATTTGCGATCTTTGGACGCGCATTTGTTACAGCGGCAAGAAATGTGGACTTACCGACATTGGGAAAGCCGATGAGGCCGACATCTGCGATCACCTTGAGTTCAAGGATGACATTCAGCTCTTTGGCCTCCTGACCGGGCTGCGCATACTTAGGAACCTGCATCGTTGGAGTTGCATAATGCTGGTTGCCTTTTCCGCCGCGTCCGCCTTTAAGGATGGTCTGACGAAGGTTGTCGTGGGACATGTCGGCAATGACTTTCCCGGACTCTTCCTCCTTGATGACCGTTCCTTCGGGTACTTTTATGACGATATCCTCACCGTTCTGGCCGGAACAGTTGTTGCCTTTGCCGTTTTCACCGTTCCCCGCGCAGTATTTCCTGATAAAACGGAATTCGGTAAGCGTGTTTAAGCCTTTATCGACTTCAAAGATGACGTCTCCGCCTCTTCCGCCGTCGCCGCCGTTGGGGCCGCCCGCAGCCACAAACTTTTCCCTGCGGAAAGCCACGCAGCCGTCGCCGCCTTTGCCGGATCTTATGTAGATTTTTGCGATATCACAGAACATAAAGAATACCTCGTATCCACTCTAAAACAACGAAACCCTGAAAGAACTTCAGGGTTTCGGGTCAATTGCGATTATTTGGACTCAACCGGATAAACAGAAGCCTGCTTCTTGTCTCTTCCAAGCCGTTCAAATCTTAATACACCGTCTGTTAAAGCGTAGAGCGTATCATCTCCGCCGCGGCCGACATTAAGACCGGGATGGATCTTTGTACCGCGCTGACGGTATAAAATATTACCTGCAACTACGAACTGTCCGTCTGCTCTCTTTGCCCCAAGTCTCTTGGACTCGGAATCACGGCCGTTCTTTGTAGAACCGACACCCTTTTTATGAGCGAAAAACTGAAGGTTCAAACGTAACATCTCATTACACCTCCTTATGGTTTTGACTCTTCTTGATCTCAATATACTTTTTGCCATATTCCGATCTTACGGATTCAAGGCCCATTAACAGTGTGTTCAACAGCAGAGCCGCGTTACTGCCGGGATCCTCGATCCTAAAATCGATGGCGCCTTTTTCGTCCGCCTGATAAGCTATTTTGTCTTCCGTAAACTTTTCGACAGCGTTTATCGTATTTATGACGAGCATTGAAACCGAAGCACAGATTATATCCTTTCCGGCTCTTGCAAATCCTGCATGGCCTTTAAGGTTAAAGCCTGTAATATGCCCGTCTTCGAAGAAAAATTCAGCTTTGATCATGGGAGCACCTGTTCACAAACTTATGCGTTGATCTTGTCGATCTTAACTTTTGTATACTGCTGTCTGTGACCGTTTTTCTTGTGGTAACCGCTTTTTCTCTTGTATCTGTAAACGATGACCTTTTTGCCTTTGCCGTTCTCAAGAACTGTAGCGGAAACGCTTGCGCCTGCTACGGTAGGGGTACCGAGAACTATGCCGTCATTATTTACTGCAAGAACCTGATCGAATGTAACCTGTGCGCCTTCTTCTGCGCCAAGCTTCTCAACCTTAAGCACATCACCTTCGGCAACCTTGTACTGCTTGCCGCCTGTTGCTATAATGGCATACATATCCATGCTCCTCCTTACTATCCGTCATGAAACGGATTTACTCGCCAATTACGGTGCGCAGCCGATCCTAAAAAAGGGCATGCGACTTAAACCTCATTGTGCGGCACACTATAGAAACTTAACACAGCCAAATACTTTTGTCAAGCTCTTTTTTGATGTTTTTGCGTTAATTTTCAAGATCTTTAAGCTGATCCTTAAGCGGGCGCCTTATTTTCTTGCGTGTCATCTCTACAAGATTAAGCTTTGTCATGTCTATTACCGCTGTTTTCACCGGATCGGGCTTTACCGCCTGCTCAAGATGCTCTAGGAGCTCTCTTCTGTCCTGCCCGTCGATAAGATCGATAAAGTCTATGATGATTATGCCCGTGATGTTCCTTAATCTTAACTGATACGCTATCTCGTCCGCAGCCTCAAGATCGATCTTTTTGAACATGGCCTGGGTATCGTTCCTGCCTTTTATGGCCTTTTCGGTATTGACATCAATTGCCGTCAGGGCTTCTGTAGTCTGTATCACGATGCTTCCGCCGCTCTTTAACCAGACCTTTTCATGATAACAGTCGATAATGCTCCGGCTTATGTTATAAAGGGCATCGAGGGGCATGCTCTCGTCGTTATAGAGCACGAGCTTGTCAACGTCCTCGGGCTGGTATGTGGAGATATACTCGGAGAGCGTCTCAAAGATAACGGGATCATCTGTGATAAACTGCTCATATACATCGGAATAACCGTCGCGGACTATCCTTATGTACTCAGGATCCGACCTTTTTAACACGGAAAAACAGCTTCTTGAAGCCGCAAGCATCAGGATGCGCTCGTATTCCGAAGCAAGATATGCTGCTTCTTCAATGATGCGATTTTCGCCGGCATTTACGGCATTTGTCCTGACAATGAAGCCGTATCTGTCTGTAACAAGCTGCGCAGCGAGCTCCTTGAGCGATCGTCTTGCCGAAGCATCTTCGATCTTTGAAGATACACCGATCTTGCCCGGCTCGCGTGTCAGAACAAGATATTTGCCTGTCAGCTCGATATTTGTGTTGCAGCTCGGAGCCTTGGATTTGACCTTGTCGCTTGAAACCTGTACCAAGATCTCGTCTCCGACCTTTATTGCGCTGCTGTTCCCGTGTTTTGTGAAAAAAGGGTCGGCAGCATCGGCAAGGTTAAGATAACAGACAGTCTTATCGTTTATCTCCACAAAAGCTGCATTGATGTTCTTTACGATGTTGCGCACCTTGCCTATGCAGATATCGCCGAGCATCACATCATCTGCGCCCGTGTCAACATCTATGCCGATCATCTTTTTCCCGTCATGAAGGCATGTTACTGTGGCATTTTTATAATGTGTTATGATTATTTTACTGCCCATAATGGAATCGCTCCCGTTTCGGTATTGTGAAACATTTCGATCCTGTGCATGGCAAAAACGGATCTTAATCCCTGCATCCCGACAGTTTCAAGGAATGAGTCGAGAACGGTATCAGGCCTGATGTTGACCGCGCTCCCGGCAGAAACCCTGAAATAAAGATATGCTCCGTCATCCGTCTCTTTGATAAGGCACTCTTCATCTTCCCTGCGGATACTGACGGCAGCGGCAAATTCATCATAGCTCTTTCCGTAACCGAAGAGATTTTCCTTTAATTCGAAACTGCGCTCGCCTTTTTTTGTCTCATAGTTCAACATTATGGAATCCATGGAAAAATACTTGTCAAATGCCGTGTTAATATGGTCTTTCACATCTTTTTCAAGGCCTTCGGCATATAAAAGATAATCAGCCCTGTCGACCAAAGACATGGCCGAAGCCTTTCTTACACCCTGTATCCTCGGATCGAGGACTGTAAGCCTTAGGAACGTAAAACCCGGTGTGAATGCGCCTTTCAGTGCTTCTTCCACAACAGCCGGATCAAGGTCTTTTGTAAGCTCGAAGTCGAGATACTCTCCGCTGCTTGAAAGACCGACACCGAGAGGACTTGCAAATTCGAGTATCGGATGGGGATTAAACCCTTCGGAATAACGCACGGGAAGGGCGCTCCTGAAAAGGACTTTCTGAAAGTAGCGCATTGTATCAAGGTGACCGATAAATTTTAGATCGCCAAGTTTTGCAAACTTGATCCTGATCAGCATGCTTTAAGCCTCCGTTCCTTTCGGCGTGTCGATCCCTGCCCTTGCGGGACAGTCCTTGCCTTTGTATGCGCCGCAGCCGGAACATTTTTCCCTGCAGTTGGGAGTGACAATGCCAAGAAGAGCCTTCTCGTACTCGTTTCTGAGGAACTTCCTTGTAACTCCGATATCTATGAAATCCCACGGGAAAAGCTCGTCCTTTGAACGTTCTCTTGTGGTATAGAACTCCATTTTAAGCCCTGCGCGTTCAAATGCTTTCACCCAGCGTTCATGCTTAAAATAATCGGTCCAGGGTTCAAACAGCGCACCCTGCCTGTAAACATCTTCTATCACAGCCGAAAGCCTTCTGTCGCCTCTTGCGAGAACGCCTTCTATCTCCGACATTTCGGGATCGTGCCAGTTATATTTGATGCTTCTTGCATTAAGCATTTCTTTTACGGTCTTGTGAAGAAGCTGCTGATGCTCGAGAAATGCCTCTTTGCTTGCCATCGGAGCCCACTGGAAAGGCGTGAAGGGCTTAGGGACAAAGAAGGAAGTGCTCGTTGTGACCTCAACGCGTCCGTTCCTCTGATCTTTCGGTATCTGGTAATAGGCTCTCGCGATCTCGTCCGACAGTATGGCTATGCCTTCAACATCCGCATCCGTCTCGGTCGGAAGCCCAAGCATGAAATACAGCTTTATCTTGTTCCAGCCGCATTTGAAGGCTGCAGAGGAACCTTTTATTATGTCCTCGTGTGTAATGCCTTTGTTTATAACATCGCGAAGACGCTGGGTGCCGGCCTCAGGAGCA
>JAEEGQ010000055.1 GCA_016280395.1 Lachnospiraceae bacterium
GGAGGAAAACATGAGCGAAAAACGATTTGCATTGCTCATAGATGCAGACAATATCTCAAAAAAATACATAAAATACATACTCAACGAACTTTCGAAGTACGGCACGGTCACCATAAAGCGAATCTACGGTGACTGGACCAACAATGACAATTCAGGCTGGAAAACGGTGCTGCTGGATAACTCCATCACGCCGATACAGCAGTATTCCTACACAATCGGCAAGAACTCTACGGATTCGGCTATGATCATCGACGCCATGGATATCCTCTACACCGGCCAGGTTGAAGGCTTCTGCCTTGCGTCCAGCGATTCTGATTTTACAAGGCTTGCAAGCCGCCTCAGGGAAGCAGGGATGAACGTTATCGGCATGGGCGAAAACAAGACGCCGAAGGCCTTCCGCGTGGCGTGCGACAGGTTTACCTGCCTCGAGATCCTGCTTGACCAGGAAAGCGCCGACAGCAAAGAAGAAATCGAAGAAAACACAAGCAAAAAATCAAGGTCAAAATCGAAACAGCGCGTGGAAGCGCCTATCGACAAGCGAACCATAGAATCTGTTGTTGTAAGCCTTATAACCAACAACTCCAACTCCGGAAAGACCACCGGTCTCGGCGAGATTGGAAGCACGCTTGTAAAGATGTACCCCGACTTCGATGTCAGGAATTACGGCTACAGCCTGCTTTCAAAATTCCTTGAGGAATTCCAGTCGCTGAAACTGAAAAAGGTCAACAGTACTGTGACCGTTGACCTCATGGACAATTCCGGAAGCCGCGAACAGATCGAGCTCTATGCCGTAAACTGCGTTGCCCAAAAGGGTGAGATCCCGCTTGGAGACCTGAGCAACAAGCTCCATCTGCAGTTCAGGGACTTCAATATCAGGGATTTCGGTTATACCACTTTCGCAAAATACATCCAGAACATTCCCGCGCTCGAAGTATTTGACGGCCCCACAAAAGAGAAGCTCGTGCGCATGAAGGAAAATGCCGAAGCCGGGACCGAACTGTAAACCGGCATCTGCAGCCGCAAGAACCGTGTGCTAAGACGCCGTCCATCCATCCAATAAAAATTCACGCCCACAACAGGAAACTGTTATGGGCGTTATTTCAATCATACTCGAATATTCCCTGAACTGCATCATTTTTCAGCTGCATTTTTACAAGGCTGCGCGGACTAAAGGCCGATCATGGGGCTTTGGGCTTGTCGCCGGGCTTTTCTGCGGCTTTTTCCTTCCGTTTAACGCCTATCATCATGGTGAATGCACCGTCCAGTTTGCCGTTTGCAGGAACCGTCATATACTGCTCCGCTGTAGGTGTTATCTCGATTCCGTTTCCTTTCTTTTCGGCCTTTGCCTGCCACCAGGAATTGACCAGCTTTATCTCGTAATCGGGCTTGAATTCGAGCTTTCGCTTCCAGTTTGTTTCGTCTGTATCGGAATCGTTCGTGATCTCCACGGATATCGTGAAAACGGTATAGCCTTCGTTATCCTCGTAGGTGTTGCCGCTGTTTTCGACGTTCACATTCATCCCCTTAACCGGGCCGAAAGCCTTTTCGATCTCTATCGGTACAGGCGTAGGACTCGGGCTTGGAGTCGGTGTCGGAGTAGCGGTAGGGGTTGGCGAAGGAGTAGGCGTAGGTGACAAAGATGGTGTGGGCGTCGCCTTCGGCTTCTGTGTTGGTGTCGGCGTTGCGGATATGTTCCCCGCTCCGGGAGTTATCGACGCCGTGTTGGCGCCGCCCTTTGAAAGCATATCAACTACCCATTTTCCGCTTTCGGAAAGCTCGTTATATGTAAGTCCGGACTTCTTGCTGCAGCCGCTGCTGATAAACGAAGCGCTCTCTGCCTTATTGCAGAGGCTCCAGTTCGCGTAGGAAATCCCGAGCTTGTCTAAGAGCGCTATCCAGCGGTTCGCCTCGGTCTTGTCAAGACTGCCGTTTCCCGAAGCATCGCAGATGCCAAACTCCGTCACAAAGATCGGAAGTCCCTTGTTGTATGCGTTTTCGCACCTGGTCTGCAGGTCTTTCTTATGTGTTGCGGCATAGAAATGCAGCGCGTACATGATATTATCGTAACCCATGATCGGATCCGCTGCCGCCTTGTCAACCTCCTGGGACCAGGTTGGCGTGCCGACTATGATCACGGCATCCTTAGCATTCTTGCGGATAACGGGGATCACCTCACCTGCATATTTCTTTATGTCGGCCCATGAAGTGCCGCCGTTCGGCTCGTTGCATATCTCGTAGATGACATGGTCGTTTCCGGCGTATTTTTTGCTCATTTCCCCGAAGAACTTCAGGGCTTCGGCCTTATTCGTATTGGGATTCGAGTCGCTTAGGATATGCCAGTCGATGATGACATACATGTCGAGCTCTGTAGCGTATTTAACGCCGTTATCGATAAGCTTCTTAAGGTTGTCCTTGTTTCCTCCGGAGCAATATCCGCCGTATTCCGCGGTATACATTGCAAGACGGATGAGGTTTGCTCCCCAGCCCTTGAGCTGTGTGAAAAGCTCTTTGTTGACATAATCGGGGAACCATGCGAGCCCGTGCGTACTCATGCCGCGAAGCTGTACAGGTTTGCCCGATGCATCTGTCAGGCTGTGACCGACAACTTTAAGCTTTCCGTAGTACCCCGTACCCGAAACCGCCCCGCCCGTCGGCGAAGGCGCCTTTGTAGGCGTAGGTGTGGGCTTTTTCGTCGGTGTAGGTGTATTTGTAGGCTTCTTTGTCGGTGTCGGTGTATTTGTAGGCTTCGGAGTAGGTGTAGGCGTGTTTGTGGGAGTAGGCGTCAGTGTTGGCGTCAGATCAGGGGCCGCTGTGGGTGTGTTCCCGGGATCACCGTCCTCCGGTGTCGGTGTTAACTCCTGCGCCGGGTCATCTGCTGAACCTGTGGGGTCTTCAGGAGCCGACGAAGGGCCCTGTGTCGGATCCCCCGGTGCTTCCTGCCCTGCTGTCGGCAAATTCACATTTCCTGAGGATTCCGGTTCATTTCCTTTCCAGCCGACAGGTGTTGGCGAGATCCTTGTTTCCTGCATGGAAGTCGGAAGCGTGGACATAGTGGGAGTAGCCACCGCCCCGTCCCGGGAAGCCATAAGCTTCCGCTCGGAGCGCTTGCCTACTTCAATGCCAAAAAGAATGCCTGCCAGAAACAAAAGTACTGACAGGCTGATAAAAAATGCAACGACTTTTTTCATTTCAAAGCTCTACTACCGCTGCCCCGTGAGGTTCAATATCGACAGCAAGTATCTTTCTTGCGATTTTTACGGTTTCACCTGTCCAGAGCTCCGTGCCTTCCGTGACCTTTGCGGTAATACCAGCGTCTTCGAGCGGCACAGACACTCTGTTCTTTTTATCGGCAAGATTAAAGAGAGCAATAACTGTTTTTTTGTTTTTATTTATCCAGACCGCTTTTTCGTCATCGCGAAGTACCTGGTGTGCCTGTTCCGGAAACCTGAGCAGCTCCAGTATCTTTGCGTTCGTGATGAGCTTTAGCGTTTCTTTGTCAAGCCCCGGAAGTTTGCAGCCGAGCATTAGCGGCGAACGGAAAATGCACCAGAGCGACATCATAGTCTTAAGCTCTGCTTCGGTGAAATTGCATTTTCTTTCACCGTTATGCCATTTTCCGAGCTTTCCGAGTGTGAGCATGTCGCAGTCCGGCCAGCAGCCCGGTCCGGTATGCTTTTCCCATACCTCGCAGCGTTCAAACATAGCCTTAAGGAGTTTCCAGTCATCCCAGAAGTCGTCGGTAATGCGCCACATATTCGCGTTCTGCGAATAGAGCCAGGCCTTTTCTATAAGCGCCGCACCCGGGGAAAGACTGAGAACTATCGGTCTTCCGCACTTGTCGATGGCGCGGGCGAGCATCTTTATCTCCTCTTCCGCAGTCTGCCGGTCCATGCGGCAGATATCGTCACACTTGATAAAATCCACGCCCCATTCGGCATAAAGCCGCATTATCGAGTCGTAATATGCCTGCGATGCAGGTTTTGCGGGATTCACTCCATACATGTCGGGATTCCAGAAGCAGGTGTTGTCCGGCATTGCAATGGTGTCTGCTGTTGTCTTCGTCCCAAGCACAGGCATATGGTTATGGGCCGCGATCCTCGGTATACCGCGCATGATATGGATACCGAACTTGAGCCCGAGCCCATGAATATAGTCGGCAAGCGGCTTAAAGCCTTTTCCTCCCTTTGATGACGGAAAACGCTCAAGCGCAGGCTGCAGGCGGCCGTATTCATCGATCTCCATCGCCTCAAAGGGGATGTACTGGAATTCGTCGTTGCAGCGGTGGCCGTGCTTCGAATACCACTCAATGTCAACGACCACATACTCCCAGCCGTATTTCTTCAGGTGTTTTGCCATATAATCGGCATTGGCCTTAATGTCCTCTTCGTCAGCCGATGTATTGTAATAATCGTAGCTGTTCCAGCCCATAGGCGGTGTGAGCGCTCTTGCGTTCTTGTTTTCAACCCGGTTCATTTTTCCTCCTAGCGAAGTTGCAAGCGAAAAAACCGCGCAGGCGGTTTTTTGCTGTGCATCATTACAAGTTTTGTCTGCGGGAGCCGTTTTCCCTTAATCAAGTTTCAATATGAGCTTCATCAGGCGTTCCGCGGTCCTGAGCATATCCTTTCTGTCAATGATACCGGCCTTTACGCCCATCTCAAGGCTTTCAAGGTAACCCACAGGCATCTTGATATCATTTCCTGCCGCAAGCTCCACACAATGCTCTCCGTGTCCCCACCAGTCGGACATCACAAGACCGTCATAGCCCCACTCACCGCGCAGGATGTCGGTCAAAAGCTCTTTGTTCTCGGAAGCGCGTCTTCCGTTGATAATGTTGTAAGAGGACATAAAGCACCATGGATCTGCTTCTTTTGCGATGATTTCGAAAGGGCGGAGGTATATCTCGCGGATGGCGCGCTCCGTAGCCCTTGAGTCACTGTCAAGGCGGTTGGTCTCTTTATTGTTCAGTGCAAAATGCTTGACTGTTGCCGCTACCCTTGCGGACTGAATGCCGCGTACGGTGCCTGCCGCCATCTTGCCTGTAAGAAGCGGGTCTTCGGAATAATACTCAAAGTTCCTGCCGCAGAGCGGGTTCCTGTGGATGTTTACAGCCGGGGTAAGCCATACTGCGATATTGTTTTCCTTAACTTCAAGGCCTCCGAGGGCGCCGCCTGCGTAAGCAATATCAGGATCCCAGGTGCAGGCCACAAGCGTTGCGCACGGAAGCGCGGTCGTGCAGACACCGCATTCGGGGCGGATACGCAGCCCTGCCGGACCGTCGGCTGTCATAACGGGAGGAATGCCGTAATCGGGCATACTTCCGAAGCCGCAGGTATTTGCAAGTCCCACATTGGGCGTTCCGCCGCAAAGCCACATAAGGTCTTCATCGCTGAACTGCCCAAGGAATTCCGAAACAGTGATGCCACCGGCAGCAACCTCATCCAGCTGCTTTTTGTTCTCGTTCATCCTTTCCGAAGGGAACATCCTCAAACCGTGGCATCCGCGGTAATTTGGCGCAAATCCGTTGATGCGGTCCATTTCGATGCGGGTCACGGGGGCATCATCAACAGGCACGGACTCATCAAAGAGAACATCAGCATAAGACCCGTTCGATGTCAGTCTCCTCTTTAAGTGAGAAGGTGTAAGCTTTGCGGTGCACTGCTCTATGATCTCGTTTTCGCCCACATTGTAGACATAATCGATCTCTCTCGAATCCCTTACGTCTCCGCCGGTATAGAAGCAGTAGTCGCCTTTTTCAAGTATCCATGCGGATTTCTTGATGATCCCGAGATCGTCATAGAAAGCCAGGGCCTTTTTATCAACAAATATGCTCAAAGAAACGGATTCGCCGGGCTTGAGGCTCCTTGTCTTCCTGAATCCGACAAGGATCCTTGCGGGCCTGTCGGCAAGCCCTGCAGGACCGGATGCATAAAGCTCCACCACTTCCTTGCCCGCGAATTCGCCGGTATTTACAACGATAAAATCAAACACAAGACCTTCCGGTGTTTCAAGCACGCCCGCAGGCCTTATGGCGAATGTCGTGTAGGAAAGGCCGTAGCCGAAGGGATAAACGACTTTCTCTTTTGCGCCGGGAACAGTCTCAAAGTACCTGTAGCCTACAAAGATATCGTCCTCATATTCAACAAAAGCATCGCTTTTCCCGAAGCCTTCAGCGGAAGGATAATCCTCAAGGCTTCTTGCAAAGGTATCCGCAAGCTTGCCGGAGGGCGTTGTGATCCCGCAAAGGAGCTCTGCCGCAGCGGCGCCGCCTTCGCTTCCTCCCTGCCAAGCATAAAGAGCGCCGTCTATCAGCGGATCGTCCTTTATCCAGCCTGTCTCGATCTGACCGCCGGCATTTATAACAACGACGATCTTTCTGAAGGCCTTCCTTGCCTTTTCGATAAGCTTCTTCTCGCCTTCGGAAAGGAAGAAGTCCTCGGGTTTTCTGTCCCAGCCCTCGCCGGAAAACCTGCAGAGCGCGATGACAGCGGTATCGGTAAATGCCGCAGCGCGCTTTAAGATATCGTCCGGAAGCTCGGGTTCAACGGTCATGCCGGGCTCCTTTTTGTCACGATACTGCGCTTCGACCTCTTTCTTGTAGAAATCGCAGGCTTCTTCGAATACAGAAACGCAACCTGTTGCCTTAAACCCGTCGTAAAGGTTCACGGTCCCAGCAACCGTAACATCTCCGGAACCGCCGCCGCCTTTTACATAGTCGAATACGCCTTTTCCGAGGAGCGCAAGCCTTGTCCCCTGCCCAAACGGCAGAACGCCGTTGTTCTTGAGCAGCACCATGCCCTCTTTCGCTATCTCTTTTGAGCGGTCAAGATGCTCTCTTGAACCCGTCACACGCCTTCCGTCTTTTCCAAGCGGCATGGGGCTTAAATATTTCAACCTCTGCCAGCGTACATTTCTGTCCATAATGCCTCCGTTTACTGTAATTAATTATCTGATATTGATCCATACAAATACATTTCTCGAGTTTTTGAATCGAAGTTCATAATACTCGATGTAGACAACAACCTGTTGTAATTTATCCGGATTATCCTCAAGTTCCTTTACGAATTTGACTGCCGTAGCCTGTTCCTTGTCTTGGTCAGTCCCGCGGCTTCTGTTATCCGGGTAGGATTTGTATTCGGTATCCTGCTTGAATCCGTCGTTCTCAAGCAGGGTCTTAAGTTCTTTATACTTGGCCTCCGGATCGGCAACCTCAAGGTAACCGAATTTTATTCCTTTACCGTTAGGCTTGTAAAAATCTATAACCTCCATCATATGCGGAACATATTTCAGTATCGGATACTCTTCGGCAAGCTCATCCCACGGAGCATCCACACCGCCCGCATATTCAGGCTCCGTGCGTCCTATATAGAACCACTTGTTGGTCTTCGGCTGTCTCTGTTTGCATGCCGGAAGCGCCACTATGCACATGATGAGCAGCAACGCGAGCGCTAAAAGTCTCTTTTTATCTGTCTTCTTCATATTCTTCCTCCTGACTGCCCATTTCTTAACCGAGCTTTATCCAGAACAGCTGGATAATGTTGATTGCAAGTGTTATAAGCAGTATAAAAGGCGAAAGTTCGAAGATCGCCCATATGAGCATCAGCTTAACGGCAAAGTTGATCAGTGGCAGGAAGATAACAAAATCGTTCATCTCCTCGAAAGCGAACTCACCCGTATCGACATAGACATATGTGGTCATGAGATTACGAAGGGTGTACCCGAGGATACCGCCCCAGCCCCTTGTAAGTATGACGATATAAAGCGGTATGAGCGGCAGGCTTGCAAGGATGCAGACTGAGTTTGTTATCCCCTTATGGATGCCAAGGAACAGCATATTGTCCTTGTAATAAGTCCACAGATCCTTCATCGGGATGCTGTCGAGTCCCACCTCGATCAGATGCTTGATTGCATCCCAGAATGGCACTGACGGATCGACATATTCGTCGATATGGTTGATATCCATGAGCCATATCATTACGAGGAATGCTCCAAGTAATATCACCAGTACCTTAAACAATATCTTTAGTAACACCAATACGCGTCGCATACCTTCTCCTCCCTGTTTTTTGTATCGACGGACTAATCTTATCACAGTTTGGCATCATTTGCCATACAAAAATAAAAATCATTTATTATTATTCCGAGCGTGATGGTTACGAGCGTCCTCATTACTTTTTTCTGTACAGAACACATACGCCTGTGAGCCGATATATTCCCTTGTCACACAAGAAACAGCCCCGGGTTGGCCCCAGGACTGTTGACAAAGCATATATTCAATTATTCTATTGTCTTTCGAGGATATCCCCCGGCTGGCAGTCAAGGGCTTTGCATATCTTGTCGAGCGTTTCGAAGCGCAGGCCTTTGACTTTGCCGTTTTTCAGCAATGAAATGTTTGTCAGGCTAATGCCTACTTTTTCAGATAATTCGGTTACGCTCATCTTTCTTTTGGCAAGCATAACATCTATATTTACTACGATCATAATATGCTGTCATTCTCCTCTTTAAGTTGGACTGCCTTCAGCAGATAGCCATAAAAAGCATAACTGACCAGTGCAAAGATCAATCCGAGAAATCCCAGGACGAAATAAATGATCACAAAGGGATTCCATTTCAAAAACATGAAAACCACATGTCCCGTAATAAATATCACAGAGTCGATCAAAAGCAGCAAACCGCTCCATTTATACAGTTTTGAATTGGGAAGAGAAAAGAAATCTTCTTTCTTTGCATGGCATGTACTTTTGTAACAAAGGCACAACACGGCAAAGCAAGGAAGCGATGTGATCCACGAAAAGATCAATTGTACCCAAAATGCAGTATTCTGCGCAGGGGTAATATCGATCGATGCTGCGGATTCACCGGATACGACCCCAACCGTGAATAATGAAAAACTTAAGGGGTACCACCAACAGCATATGCAAATGCCAATAAGGAAAACGAAGATTATTGCTATCCGTGCAAGGATCACAAAATGTTGTTTTTGCATTTTTACCTCCGAGCGTAACAGTAATACAAAATGCGATATCTGTATCCGGTCTCATTATATCATACGGTTCAGGTTTGTCAATGTAAAACGCAAAAATTTTTATGTTTTACATAAAATATCAAAACAGCCTCGGGGGTTGTCCCCGGGACGGTCCCCGGGACTGCTTTACTCTATATTATGCATTGTGACTGTTGTCTGTTATTTGTAGTGTCTTCTCTTTGCAAATGTAAGGATAAGAATTCCTGCTGCCGCAACACCGAGGCAGATACCGTATAATCCGAGGTTCTTTGCCGTTGTGCTGCTCATTGAGTCACCGAGAAACGACCCCACTGACTCCTAATCTTTATCTTCGCAGCTGATCGCCCTTACCGGTGTTACGGCGGTTCGTCAGGCAGCCTTCTTCATCAATAACATTGCAAAGAACATTACCGAATACTATCAGGCTACAAGAATTATATTGCGGAACATATGCGATATCGGAAACACTTATTGTAAACCACTGAAGCTTTCCATCCTCCGACAGGGAGAATTCTCCGGACCAGGAGTCTTTTACGCTGTAAAAAGCTTCGAACTCACCGGTGTCTTTATTGCAAAGAAACATTACCGCAGTAAAGTTCTCCTTGGCAAGCTCCAACAGTTCATCAGAGTATAATCCATAGCATGCCTTAACAAGTTCACTGGCGTTCTCGGTATCGTTCTTCATTTCCTGCTTGTGGCTGACACAATATGTAAGCAACTTAAGAACATCTCTGGAGTAATCATTGGATTCGGTATGCGGGTAAGCATATGCCGACAGAATAAAGTTTTCACCGTATTCAATCATGTCTGTAATCTTATAATCAAAATCTTCCGAATCTAGAGACATCTCTCTTTCCACCGATCCGTCTGACGCAAGCATATAAATGACGGGAGTCGATTTTCTCGTGCATGCAAGCAGGAACCCGTCTTTGCATAATACTGCATTATCTATTCCAAAGGAGCCCTTCTCCTCAAAGCTTTTATAACTTAACTCCCTGCCGTCTTTATCGATTATGCTGATACCGATCTTGTTGTCTATGCGCTTCGAATATTCTTTCCCGGTATCTTCGGTGACCGTTCTCAGGCTGAATACAGCGATAGTCCCATTTTTGCTCTCAAGTACAGCTCTCACGGTTTCCGGATCGGAACTGTTTTCATAGCACTTTTCCCATATGATCTTCCCGTTATCATCAACACAGATCAGCTTTCCGTATTGTACCGGCCTGTCCTGATACAGCCCCCATATAAGCGTTCCGACTGATGTACGCTTTATATACAGGGTGTCCACATGCATCTTTTCAATCTCTGCCGTCCAAATCGCGACATCATCCTTGGTGCAAGTCACAATGCTTTTTTCAAGTGGCCCGATAGTCATATTCCCGTCTTTGTCGGGTACCTCTTTACGCTTCCATTTAATAGTAAAATTATATCCCCTATCTCTTCCGAGCGCTTTGTTTACCCTGATCCATGTCGCCTGTTCATTCAGGCTGTCCGGCTCTCCGGTAACCAAAGGATCGTTTATGGCACTGTCAGCAATCTCGTATCCCGGGATCACTTTTTTTATCACTTCCGACACATCCTCGCCTTCATATCTTCCGGATATGATCTCTTTATAGGCTTTCTTTATATCAGCCCTGTCAAGCCCCTCTACAGACAGATAATTCTGTTCAAAAAACGCTAGAGCTTTATTGTACTCTGCCTCTTCCGCCTTAATGGCTATCACAGTCGATACAGCTGTCAAAACAAGCACAAAACCGGCCGCAATGGCGATCCATCTGTATATGACCGCTTTATTCCTGTGTTTTCCCGTATTGTCACCTGTTTTCGCATCCGTTTTTTCCTGATTAAAATTCAGCGCCTCATCAATATATTTCTCGTCGAGCCCGCTTAAAGCTTCTGTGATCTTATCTCTTTTCATTGCTGGTTTCCTCCTTTGCAGGATGATTTGCTGCCGTTTGTACGAGCATTTACAGAAAGATTCCCTCTTTTTTCAGGTACTTTTTCAGTCGTTCCCGTATCCTCGACAATCTTACCGAAATGTAGTGGTTGGTCCTGTTAAGCTCCGCTGCCAGGCTTTCTACCGTTTCCGCTTTCCAATAACGCCTTATGAACATTATTCTGTCCTGTTTATCAAGGGTTTCAAGGAATCTGTTTATCGCCCTTGCCACTTCCTTTGCCTCTACCTCATCTTCGACCGACGATGCATCCGGGAAGCAGTCCTCAAGCTCATCAAGGGCAACATCATAAATGCTGTTGCGTTTCATGGCGGTGTTAGCCTCATACCTCTTGATCGCCTGATTTCTGATAAGCTTTAGCACATAGGTCTGCAGGTTTTCCGGTTCAAAGGGCGGGATCGTGTTCCATGCACCAAGGAATGCATCATTTGCACATTCTTCCGCATCCCGCTCATCCTTCAGTATCCCGAAAGCGACACTTCTGCACAGGGGGCCGTATTTCTTTGAAAGCTCCGAAATTGCCTGTTCTGAGCGCTCTTTGAACAATTCAATTATCTGTCTGTCTTCCAAAACGATCCTCCGTTACCTGCACGACTGTAAATCAGAATTACCCTCTACACCAATATACTACGGATCCGAGGGTAAAAATCTCACATGTTTTAATAATTCGCGGTCCACAGTTCCTTTTTCAAAGGAAGCTGAGTTATGTGTTTCAAATAGAATTTATCACAGAAAAAGCGGGTTTACAAGAAGGCTCGTAAACCCGCAAGATATTTTTTATTGATATGTTTGTAATGCAGCAAACATACTTCTAGTCGTTAATAAGCGTTTCTACCAGGTTTTCGGTATTTTAGCCTTTGCCAGCGTACATTTTTCATGGTCTTTCCCGTTTTATCCTTTCTTTTCTCTAATAATATCCTCACTTATTTTTTATCAAAAAAAGCAGTCTGTGATTACCAAGGCCGCCTTGTCCGTCGGGAAGACGAACACTGCTTAGATATGCACTCATTATTTGCCGATAACTTACCGATTCATCATCCACGAAATACCATGATACGAATCTGTCCGTTACTTTGTCCGACCTCGGAGTCTCTTCATCACATTTTAGGAATCTGTACGAGTTTTCGGGCATATCATAGCCCGGCTCACAATATTCCACAAAGACGTCACCCACATAATGAATGGGGCTGACGGTATATCTCTCTCCGTCAAAAACTATCTTTGTAAAGAAAACCATGGGATAATCCTCTTTTGTAGCGCGTCTAAGGTCATTTCCGAGATTTCCCTCCTGCTCATATATTTGTCCTACCATTACAGAAGATTTTTGCCCTTTTTTGGCTTTTGTCGTGAAATCATCCCAGAGTTTTTCTCCGTTCAAGAACTCCCCATTGTTCACAACGACAAAATTCGCTGCTATAGCGTCTTCGATAACACCTTTTGAGCTTTTTAAGGCCGGGGCATATTTAACTGTAAACCATGTTCCGTCGCAGCAAGCAATAATCTTTTCGTGTTGGGGATAACTATGGGATTCGTAAAAGACATAATTCGCAGAATAGCCGCAACCATCTTCCGTGCAGGAAAAAATGACGTTGCCCACATCTCCTTCATTATCCAGATGCTCATCCATCGAGTATCTGTATACCTTATCGTTGATAGGAATGAAGAAATAACCGCCGTAAACACCGGCTTCCTGTGAAAGAGACGGTAAAAAGGCGTCTACCGGAGTATCTTTGGATATTTCCGCAGGAGACCTTTTCGTGCATCCCGCAAGACACATTGCGCCAACGAAAACAGCAATGCCCGTGACAAGAATCTTTATTATATATTTCCCTGCTGTTCCGCTCATCTCTCATCCTTTCCGGTCCATCCTTCTTTTAGCCGCTTGTTGAAATCTTCAGCTTCGCCATCAAATGAACCCAAAAACCATAATAATCATATCATTACTCCGGAAATCTTGCAACATTCTTCGTGATAAACAGCAACGGAGCAAACAGAGAATGCAGGAACAAAATTCAACGTTTTCAAACGTTTTCGAAACAAGCTGCACTTCCTTTCAAAAAAAACCTTTTCTTTTTTTCGAAATGTGATAAACTACACGTTGTAAAAAAGAATGTATGATATTTATTTCACAATTTGTGTTTCAAAAAGGAGGATTTGAAATGACGTACGAAGAATTAGTAAGAAATGCCGATGAGACAGCTAAGCTCATCAATACCGACGAGATCAGGGAGCATGCAGCTATCGAGATCGATGTTGAGGGAGAGGGCGAAGGAGCGTTTTACATTGAACTTGGTGAGGGCAGAACCGTTGTTGAACCTTACGAATACTACGACAAGGACTGCCGCATCCGTAC
>JAEEGQ010000056.1 GCA_016280395.1 Lachnospiraceae bacterium
AGCGTGTCAAGCCAGTCGCAGTACATTACCGCGGATCCCGTACTTTCCGTAAGCAGCGCTATAGCGGATGAAACATCGGCTTCATCCGGTCTTTCAACATATTCAGCTGTATTGCGTGTGAACAAAAAAACTGCTCCGGTTATCAGAATTGCGCAAATAATCACCGCCAGTATGATACGCTTTTTCATAAGATGCCTCTTTTGTATCGAAACGTTTTTATTATTTGGGATAATGTAGGGACTGCCGAAACAGTCCCTACGTTATTCGAGGATAAATCAAGTATGAGAATACATTATGTCTTTATTTTGTAAGCTCTGCGTCAGTAAAACCGTAGTATTTCTTGAGACCGTCCCTTATAGCCTGCTCGGACTCAACAAATCTCTTGTTGATCGTTGTGTTCCAATCTGCAAGATGAGCCTTTACGTTATCAAGCCAGCTTGCATCTGTTACGTCAACACCTGCAACATTTGCATCATAGAAGTTGAGCCACTCATAGAGGCATGCCTTCTGTGCGCCGTCTTCTGTTACATAGTAAGGATAGCACTTGTCGGAAACATCCCACATCTTGCCTTCCTCCCAAAGCTTCAGAACATACTGGAAGCCGGGCATAAGGTCCTTATCTGCGTAACGTGCATGGATACCTACGGAGTACCATATCTTCATCTGCTCGTCGAACTGATCGCCTGTTACAAGAGGGAAGGAGTCGTTGAGGCAGCTCTTTAATGTTCCGTTATCATTGAATTCCTGCTCGGCTCTTGCCTTGAAGGATTCAGTTGAACCGCACCAGAAGGAACCGAACGTGTATGCAAGCTTGAGCTGTGCCTTTTCGGCATCGCTCCACTCGGGATTGTTATCATCCATAGCATAGTTGTGGATAGCCATGGGGTCAACAACGATACCGATATTGTTCTCTACATAATCTGTTGAAGGACGAGGGTAGATATCCCAATCTGAAGACTCAACAACGTTTACGTCTGCTCCGGGAGCAGCTGCTGCACCCATCATCCAGGGATCGCCTTCATAGGTGAGGCAGTAGTTGCGGCAGAACATGCGGTAGCCCCAGCTCCAGCCGTCATCGATGATCTCCTGGGGAACATTGCCCTTGCCGTATTCCTGCCAGATTGTGTGCTTAGCCCATGTGGGAACATAGCTTAAAAGTTTTGCAACTTCATCGGAAGTAAAGTTTACGCGATCGCCTGTACCGCTGTAATTGTACATGGACTTAACGATGCTGTTGCAGCCTGTGTCGATAAAGGATCTGGGAAGACCGACTTCGCCCCAGAATTTCTTGCCGTCAGCCGATGACATGAACTCTGTGTACTCGTCGATGGTCCAGTTGGGATCCGGAACGTCAATGTTGTTGTTCTCTGCAAGTTCTTTGTTTACCCATACTGCCCAAGGCTGTACGAACTGCGGAAGTCCTGCCTGGAAGCCGTAGTAGTTCATGATGCCCATGATGGACTTGTTGAAGCTCTGGTAAACGGGATCGTCGCTGAATACTGAAAGGTCTGCGATAAGGCCCTTGGAAACATCGCCTGCAAGATCATTTGATGCGTAGATGTCAGGGTATTTGCCGTGCTCAGCCTTGAAGTTCTCGATCTCCTGGTACCATGATGTTTCGTTACCATTGGGATCGCCTGTCTTTGCCCAGAGGTTGATCTTGACATTGGGATATTTTGCGTTGAAAGCTTTTGCAAGTGCGTAAACAGCAGCAACGTTCTGTGATGTAAGATCCTCTACTGCGATGGTCTTGTGACCGAGATCTTCATAGTAAACACTGTCACCGGACCAAACCATGATGGAAATGTCGCCCGAAACGTTTTTATCCAGCTGCTCGTAAGCCGGAACAGGTGAAGGTGTCGGATCTTTCGGATCCTGGTTTGCACTGTTTGTCGGAGTAGGTGTGCTGCCGCCCGCAGTGGGTGTTCCGGTAGCGTTGTTACCGCATGCCGAGAGTGTTCCGATCAGCATTGCGAGTACTAAGAGCAACCCCAGCCCTCTTTTTGCTTTTTTCATAAAAACCTCCTTAAGGTGTTACAATGTTTTCGAGGTAAAGACATCCGGTGTTTTTTCGGTCCGTATGTCCGTCCCTCATTGACAACGCCATCCTACCACGATAAAAACGTTTTGGCAATATAATAAAATCGTTTTTATAATAAACATACATAAAAATCACGCTTAATTTGAGGCGATTTTATACATATTGCACAAATCCATGTGTGTAATTTTTCTTATTATTTCCATGTCTGTATATTATTGCTGTTTATTGTTTCACAAGCTTTATGCATGCCAAAAAACAACTAAAATAGTTTAGATTTTGCTGTAGATATCTCCGCCATATACGTATATAAGAAAATCTTTTGTTGCATATCACCAAAGAAAAGACTATACTCAACGTATATGAACGCGTTCATATAGACGCGGTAAAGGAGGTTTGTTATGCCAAGAGCACTCGACAATGCGCGTAAAGCGCTCATCAGCTGTACCCGCAAAATGGTTGCAAAGGAAGGCTACTCTGCTTTCTCAATGCGGAACGTTGCCAAAGAATGCGGCATGGCGCCGGGTACCATCTACAATTATTTTCACTCGAAAGACGACCTGATCGGAGCATGTATGCTCGAAGACTGGGAAACCGCAAGTACCGACATGATTAAAGCCGTTGAAAAGAAATCCGGCTGCACGGAAGTGCTTGAAACAGTTTACGCCACGATCCGGAAATTCTGCGACACCAACAGCCCGGTCATTCAGGATTCCCAGGCCTGCGCAAATTTCCACACGCACTCGAAGGAATATCATGTTGTTATCCTTGAATCCGTAATATCCGCGATCGCACCTGCCTGTGAGAAGTATGCCGTTTCGTTCACACCCGAGCTTATCCCGTTCATCGCCGAAGATATTATAAAGTATTCGGTAAGAGGTGTTGATTTCAAGACGTTTTTCGCTGTTATCGCTCCTCTTTTCAAGACCAAATAATAAGAAAACCATTTTTTTGCACAACGAAAAACCGCCTTCGCGGATTTTTCGCGCGCTGTCTCGTAATTAGGAGGAAATTATGAGTAGTTTTGAAAACCTTAGGATCGTAGATAACTTCTACCAGACTTCAATGTACTTTCCCATGCCCACAGTAGTCATCAGTACGCTGTGTGACAACGGAAAAACAACACTCGGCCCGTATTCGCTTATTCAGCCGTATTACGTTGCGGGCAAGGATTTTTATGCAATGCTGCTTAACTGCCGCAACTCTTCGAATACGGCCCAGAACATATTAAAAACCGGCAAATGTGCCATCAACTTTATCCCGGATAACCCCAAATACTTCAAAGAGGCTGTAAAGCTCAGCTGGCCCGGGGACACTCCGGAAGAAAAGATGCCCAAGTGCAAATACAGGCTTGAAAAGAGCCTGACAGAGGAAGAGACCGGCGAAAAGCGCCCTCAGGTGCTCGCAGACGCCATCCAGGTCCTTGAATGCACATGGGTGCGCACCCTCGACAACGCCCAGGATGACAAGCCGGGCTGCCTTACAGGCTACGAGCCGCCGTATCATGATTTTAACGGCATTGTTTCCAAGTTCGGCGCCATGTTCATCTTAAAGATCGACCGCATCCTTATGAAAAAGAGATACAGCGATGCCATCATAAACGGCGTTAAAGCTTCGGATTTCCCGCCGCTTCCCGTGGATTACGGCTATCGCGACAGCAAGAACTTCTGGTTCCACAGAAAGAGAAGGATGCGCGCCGAATTGCTCCCCGTACGCGAGGCTTCCCTTGACTCCGTCCGTTATGCTGCAGACCGTGTTGACGACACAGTAAAGTTCACGGATGATGCTTTAAGAAAGATCCTTAATGTACCCCGCGTCTTCCTGCCTACAGTCCTTAAAAGCTGCGTGGCATGGGCAAAAGAAAACAATGTGACTCTCATATCCGAGGAGCACATGAACATAATCAACGACAAACGTTCAAAAGAAAAGAAGAAATAATAAAAACATTCGACAGGGAGGCAATGTGATGAACATGCTGATGCATGTTCTTTCACATCTTCGATTTGTGCTTTGCACAAATCGTTTTGATGCACAGCGAAAAACCGCCTTCGCGGATTTTTCGCGCGCTGTCTCAAAAATCATTCGACATGGAGGAAAACACATGAAAGTTGTACTTGCCGGTGCATACGGCAATCTTGGTTCAAACATTTTCAAAGAGTTATTAAAGCAGGGACACGAGGTCGTTGCTGCAGATATGATCGAGCGCGATCTCGGACTTACCGGAAACTTCACGTTCAAAAAGCTTGATGTGACAAAACCCGAGCTTCTCAAAGGCCTCTGCGACGGTGCCGACGTCGTGATAACCACAGTAGGCCTCACAAAATCAAGCGCAACGGTCACAAACTACGAGATCGACTATCAGGGCAACCTCAACCTTTTGAACGAGGCAAAAGCCGCAGGTGTAAAGAATTTCGCGTATGTTTCCGTTATCAAGGCGGATCAGGCCCCGGATGTCCCGATCGTTCACTCCAAGTACCTGTTCGAACAGGAACTTACAAAATCAGGCCTTAACTGGGTCATCTACCGTCCTACCGGTTACTTTTACGATATCGTAAAGGTATTCCGTCCCATGATCGAAAAGGGCCAGGTAACGCTTCTCGGCAAAAAACCCGTAAGCTGCAATGTCATCTCCACCGAGGATTTCGCAGAGTTCATCGTGCAGCATATGTGCGATAACGGGAAGACCTATTCCATCGGCGGAAAAGAAACCTATACCTACGAAGAGATCGCAAGGATGTGCTTTGAGGCCGCCGGCAAGGAACCTGTCATCAAATATGCTCCCACCTGGCTTTTCAGCGTTCTCGCGTGGGTAAACAAGCTTAAGAAGAACGGTAAGGAAGCCATCATCAAGTTCTCAAAATTCACCCTTTCGAACGACATGGTAGGCGACACCGTTTACGGTGACATGAGCTTTAAACAGTATATCAAAGACAGTTTTAAGGCGTAACACGGGAGGTTTTGTATAATATGGGCTGGATCTTTTTACTCATCTTTTTTGTTGTAAGTCTTGCGCTCTGCGCTGTCGGCTTCAAAAAATACGTCTGGTTTATGTCTATCGGCTACGGGTTTGCCGTTGCCGGGATCGGCGTGGCGCTTGCCGTGCTGCTTCTTGCAGGAAGCTTTGAAGGCACCGGTTTTGACAACATCGGAAAGCTGGCTGCTCTGCTTGTTTTCCCCGTGCTTTTTGTTGTTTACGGTCTTCGCCTTTCTCTCTTCCTTGCCATCCGCGAATTCAAGAATGCGGCCTACAAGAAGACACTTGATGAGGTCACAAAAACAGACAAGATGCCTCTTCCCGTTATGATCGTCATCTGGATCTGCTGCGCGGCTCTCTATGTAGCCCAGACAACTCCGGCCTTCTACAGGCCCTACAACGGTGACGGCTTCTCGGTTTGTCTGTGCATCGGCATTGTATTGGCTGTTCTTGGCATAGTACTTGAAAGTGCAGCGGACAAGCAGAAATCCGCACAGAAAGCAAAAAATCCGCATATGGTGGCCACAGAAGGACTGTATAAGATAGTGCGATGCCCCAATTATTTCGGAGAGATCCTTTTCTGGACGGGTGTTTTCGTTTCCGGTCTTGACACGCTCAAAGGCGTCGGGCAGTGGATCATCGCCGTGTTCGGTTACATCTGCATAGTGCTTGTTATGTTCAACGGCGCGCAGCGCCTCGAGAAACGCCAAAACAAGAGCTACGGCGACAAGCCCGAATATCAGGCATATGTTGCAAAAACCCCGATCATCATACCACTTGTTCCATTGTATCACCTGAATAAAAAGTAAGCGAAGCAGCAAACATGTGGTTGAAACAGTAAATCCCCGGTCGGAACATTCCGACCGGGGGTCTTTTTCTCTTCCGGCATGCCGGTCTGACACCTTTGCATGCTCTTATCCTGTCTGTATTCTAAAAATGAAATCCGTGCCGTTTCCTGCACATTTTTCACTTCATGCAGGAATTGGCACGGATATGCCATTCAGATCTTCCAGTACTGTACGCTGTACGGCGGCAGGTTGCTTCCTCCCGCAAATTCATGGGTGTTGCCCGTTATAAGCTCAGTTGCAGTTGCTGCGCCCGCGTCAAAGTATGCCATATAGTCGCAGCCGTCAAGGTTTATGGCAACAAGCACACGCTCGCCATCGCGGTTCCTTTCAAAAATACACTGTTTATTGGTGAGCAGAAGACTCTTAAAACCTCCGTAGTTCAGCGCCTTGCTGTTTTTCTTTATTTCGGAGAGCTTTGCGATAAGGTCCGTAAGTTCGTTCCATTCCGGTTTTTCAAAGCAGGGGCGGAGCGCCGGGTCTCCTTGTGATTTATCTGCTTTTGTTCCCCACTCACTTCCGTAGTAAACGCAGGGAATCCCCGGCATTCCGAACACAAGCCCATAACAGAGCGGCAAGTGCGCAGGGTTCTGTATGATCGACGCGATCCTTGAAACATCATGGTTATCCGCAAAAGAGAGCAGGTGCGCTCCCCTTGCGACGGTCCAGTCCTCCGGCCCGAACAGGCGCAGCAGGGAGTGGATTATCTCGAACATATTCTGCGAATTGATGGCGGAGTGGATCCCTTTGTAGCACTGGTAATTCGTGACGGAATGGATGTTCATCTCCGAGAGCATGCGGCCGTACTCACCGTGCAAAACCTCTCCAAGCAGGAAGAAGTCCGCTTTTTTACTGTCCGTAAACTCCCGCAGACGTCTTAAAAAACCGCGATCCAGACAATAAGCCACATCAAGTCTTATCCCGTCTATGTCAAACTCGTTTATCCAGCCTTCCACCGCCGAGAAGATATGCTGCACAACCGCCTCGTTCCACAGGTTCAGCTTCACAAGGTCGTAGTTGCCTTCCCAGCCCTCGTACCACAGACCGTCATTATAACAGGAGTTCCCGTCAAAGGCGATACGTGCGAACCAGTCTTTATACTGCGAGTTTTCCCGGTTTTTCAGCACGTCTTGGAACGCAAAGAACCCGCGCCCCACATGATTAAAAACGCCGTCCAGCACGACTTTTATACCGTTTTTGTGCAGTTCGTCGCAGACACGCTTAAAGTCTTCGTTCGTGCCGAGCCGCACATCGATCTTTGTGTAATCCCTTGTGTTGTACCCGTGGGTGTCAGACTCAAAAACAGGCGAGAAATAGATCGCATTCGCGCCAAGCCGCTTAATGTGCGGAATCCAGTCCAAAACCTTTAATATCCTGTGCTCCAAAACACCGTCGTTTTCAAACGGCGCACCGCAGAACCCCAAGGGGTAGATCTGATAAAAAACACTTTCGTAAGCCCACATGTTATACTCTCCTTTCAAAAACAAAAAGTGTGATCCTGTGCCCCCGACCACACCTTTTTTCGCACTTCTTCCGGCTGCCCGGCCCGTCAGCCTTCCTTCTGGTAGATTATCAGCTCGTCCCCGGCATTTATCACGGTATCGCCGTCGGGGATAAAATTGCGGTTGTTCCGGCGGATCAGCACTATAAGCGACTGCCTCGAGATTGGGACTTTTTTAAGCGGCATCCCGACCCATTCGTGGCGTTCCTTCACCAGAAGATCGGTAAGCTTTATCTTGTCGTCCTCGTAAAACTTCTTGGCTCCGAGTATCAGGACGTCATTTTCGCGGATCTCCGTATCGCCCTTCGGGACTATCTCTTCTTCATCGCGGATGACGGCAGCGAGTATCGTTTCGGGCGGGAAGATAAGCTCCTTCACGCGTTTTCCGACCCATTTATGGTTTTTGCCGACGGTACTCGTCAGAAAGCGGATCGGCCGCTCTTCCTCCATGTACACTATCCTGTGTATCTTCGAGTAGCTTTCAACGAAGCCTGCGGAAATGATACCTGTAGGCACCGCCACCATCCCGACTCCGAGGAAGGAAATGACTATGGCCATTATCTTTCCGCCGAGCGTTATTGGGTAAATGTCACCGTAGCCTATCGTGAGCAGCGTGGAGGATGCCCACCAGATGCCTGAGAAGGCATTCTTAAACACCTCCGGCTGCGCCTCGTGCTCAAGCGAATACATGCAAAGGGACGAGGCCACCATAAGTATCAGGATCATCACCATTGATGAAAACAGCTGCTTTTTCTTTTCGTTTAAGACATCCGTGATGATGCTGAAGGCGTCGTAGCGCTGGTTCAGCTTGAACAGACGGAATATCCTTATCACCCTGAAGACCCTGAATGCCACGGCGCCCGCCGGGAAAACGATGGGCAGGTAAAAGGGCAGGAACGTGAACAGATCGATAAGGCCTTCCACCGAAAAGATGAACTTCAAAGCCGCGCGGAGCCTGCTTTTCTTGGGATACCGGAACTCTGACGTCCAGATGCGTAAGATGTATTCGACGGTAAAGATGACCACCGTAACGATCTCCGCCACATCCAGCACCGTTCTGTATTTCCCAAGCTCGTCGTAGGTCGTGAGTATCGTCACCACAAGGCTTATTGCGATGATCACCGTGATGAAGATATCAAACAGACGGCTTGGAAGATCCGAAACATTCCCGATCTGGATGATGTCAAATATGCGCTTTTTAAGCTGTTTATGCTTCTCTTTCATACTTAACCTCCATGCTACGAGTGCAGCGAGCAGCTAATGGTTGCGCAGCTTCCCTTCATCAATTCTCAACCGGCAGCTCATATACCACATAATCTTTATACTTAAAGTCGCTCACGATCTCGCAGAAAGCCGCAGAATCCCTGTTATCCGCCATTACCCAGGAGGTCTCCGCGTGCCTGCAGCCGTGCTTTTCAGCAGCCCGCCTGAACTGCTCGATAAGCGCAAGCGGAAGCCCGAGTCCCCTGAACTTCTTTACAACGCCGTATTCCATTACTTTCGCGGTCTTTATCTTCCCGTTCAGGACAATGTTCTTCAGAAAATGTTTTGCGCCGAAGGCCTCACCGGGCTTTGCGAGCTCGTTGAAATCCGGATACCACATGATAAATCCGGCGGGCTCACCGTCCTTAAAAGCAAAGATCAGCGAATCTTCCTTCATGAACAGGAACAGTTCTTTCAGCATTTCTGCATCGTCGATATAGTCACGGCAATAATAATATCTGTGATGCTTAAAGCATTCATTGTTGAGATCCGTATAGAGTTTTGTCCAGTAATCGCTGTTTTTTCTGTCGAAGGTCTTAAATTCAAAGCATCTGTTTATCTTCTCGAGGGCTGCTTCGTATTTTGCGAGCTTCCCTTCAAATTCGCAGGTATAGTATGTATTAAGGCGCACCGCAGTGCAGCCGAAATTTTCAAAATAATCGTTGTAATATGCGGGATTTCCGGGAGATGAAAAGGAATTTGTCCTGTCAAAAGCAACCCTTTCCTGCACTGAAGCCGGTTTCACGCGCTGCTTTGCGTCAAGGAACCCAAGCCCGTAGTTAAGATGGCCGTAAAGACCTGCAACAAGACGAGTACAGCCCCGTTGTCTGCCGTATTCCATGGCCTTATCGACAAGGAGTGCCACAGCCTCTATCTTTCCCTGAAGAGCCTCGAAAAAACACAGCATGACCGTATCCGGCATTTCTTTCGCATATGCTATGACACCTTCGCAGAGTATCCCCGCCTCGTCCTCAACATAGCACGCTACAAGCTCGGCATTCTTCACAAAATGCAGCTTCCCGCCAAAGATCTCCTGCAGCATAAAATAGCTGTTGTCAACGAATTTCTTTGAGGATGCATAAATCTGCTTCCTGAACCGCAAAAACATTTCTTCCTGTTTTCTGTTGCCGACCGTGACAAGCTCCATCTGCCCTTCTCCTTGTATGGATGATCCACTCCCCTAATCATTGTATTGCAAAACCGCTTCAAAAACAACTTGATTTTCTCGGGATTTTTTAGTATTCTAATAAAAACCACTTTATCGGTTTAAATTATCACATTGACACAGTAATATCATGTGAATATGTCGGGAGGGAACAGTATGTCTGACAACAAACAGCTTATGCTTGGAAATAAAGCTTTGGCGCGCGGCCTCTACGAAGCCGGAGTCTGTTTTATCTCCAGCTACCCCGGTACTCCGAGTACGGAGATAACGGAGGAAGCCGCAAAATACGACGAGATCTATTGCGAATGGGCCCCTAACGAAAAGGTGGCCATGGAATCGGCCTTCGGTGCCTGTCTTGCGGGGCGAAGGGCCTTCTGCGCGCAGAAGCATGTGGGCCTTAATGTAGCTGCAGACCCGCTCTACACGATGTCCTACACAGGCGTGAACGCAGGCCTTGTCATAGTTGTTGCGGATGACGCGGGCATGCATTCTTCCCAGAACGAGCAGGATTCAAGGCATCACGCCATTGCCGCAAAGGTTCCGATGCTTGAGCCTTCGGACTCCGCGGAAGCCCTTGAATTCGCAAAGACAGCCTTTGAGCTTTCCGAAAAGTTCGACACTCCCGTTATCATAAAAATGTGTACGCGCGTAGCGCATTCCCAGTCCGTTGTCACGGTTGGGGAGCGTACCGTGCCTGATTTCCCTTACGAAAAGAATATCGCAAAATATGTCATGATGCCCGGCAACGCGAAGAAGCGCCATCCTATAGTCGAGGCCCGTACAAAGGCTCTTGCCGAATATGCGGAAACATCACCTCTTAACCGCGTGGAAATGGTCGGCACAAAGACGGGCATAATCACATCTTCAACCTCTTATCAGTATGTAAAAGAAGTATTCGGCGACAGCGTAAGCGTTTTGAAGCTTGGCATGGTAAACCCGCTGCCGGAAAAACTTATCAGGGATTTTGCAGCAAAAGTCGAGGAACTCTATGTTGTCGAAGAGCTCGATCCCATCATCGAGAACTACGTAAAGTCTCTCGGTATCGCGGTACAAGGCAAGGATATCCTGCCTGTATGCGACGAATACTCGCAGAACCTTATAGCCAAAGCATTCGGGAAGGATGTTGAAAAGACCTTCGCTCTCGAAACACAGATCCCGAACAGGCCGCCCGTAATGTGTGCAGGCTGCCCTCACAGAGGCCTTTTCTACACGCTAAAGAAAAATAAATGTACCGTTCTCGGTGATATCGGCTGCTACACGCTCGGTGCGGTACCGCCTCTCGGAGCTATCGAAATGACGCTCTGCATGGGCGCTTCGATTGGCGCGCTGCACGGCTTCAACAAAGTCCGCGGCAAGGACTCTGAAGGGAAGACGGTTGCCGTCATCGGCGATTCGACCTTTATGCACTCCGGAATGACGGGACTTGCAAATGTCGCTTACAACCAGAGCAATTCAACTGTCATAATCGTTGACAACTCAATCACCGGTATGACGGGCCACCAGCAGAATCCCACCACAGGCTACAACATCAAGGGCGATCCCGCAGGAAAGATCGATCTTGAGGCTCTCTGCAGGGCCATGGGCTTTGAGCGTGTTCGCGTAGTTGACCCGTACAATCTTGCGGAATGCGACAAAGTGCTTAAGGAAGAGCTTGCTGCCGATGCGCCTTCGGTCATCATCTCGAGACGTCCCTGCGCACTGCTTAAATACGTTAAGCACAATCCGCCCCTTAAGGTCAACAAGGAGCTTTGCATAGGCTGCAAGTCCTGTATGAGGATCGGCTGCCCCGCAATCTCTGTTAAGGAAGGCAAAGCGACCATCGACAATACCCTTTGCGTAGGCTGCAATGTATGCAGCCAGATGTGCCCCGTTGGAGCATTTGAAGGCATGGTAGCGGGAAGGGAGGCTTAACATGGATACAAAGAATATAATGATAGTCGGCGTAGGCGGCCAGGGTTCGCTCCTTGCGAGCAAACTGCTCGGACACCTTCTTCTCTCGCAGGGGTATGACGTTAAAGTTTCGGAAGTACACGGAATGTCGCAAAGAGGCGGCTCCGTTGTAACTTACGTCCGCTACGGCGATGCGGTTTACTCGCCCGTTATAGACGAGGGCCAGGCAGATTTCATCGTTTCCTTCGAGCTTCTTGAAGCCGCAAGATGGCTGCCGTACCTTAAGAAGGACGGAATAATCGTTACAAACACGCAGCAGATAGACCCCATGCCCGTCATAACAGGTGCTGCCGAATACCCTGAAAACCTTGTGGATTCGTTAAAGAACGCAGGCGCAAAGGTAGACGCTCTCGATTGCCTTACCCTTGCAGAACAGGCAGGCTCCGCAAAGGCGGTAAACATAGTGCTTCTTGGCAGATTATCGCACTATTTCGATCTCCCGGACGAGGTCTGGATGAAGTCGCTTGAAGCAAATGTGCCCGCCAAGTTCCTTGAAATGAACAAAAAGGCATTTGAACTCGGAAAGAATTACAAATAAAGCTAAGAAACATAAGACCGCGCTTTGGACGCGTTCGGAAAGGCAGGTACTTCAATGGGTTATTTTCAGCCTGAAATTGAATGTGCGTCACGGGAGGAGATAAAGAGGATCCAGTCGGAAAAACTGGTTAAACAGGTAAAGCACGTTTGGGAGAATGTGCCTTACTACCGCAAAAAGATGGAGGAAAAGGGCGTTACGCCAGAGGATATAAAGTCTGTTGACGACCTTCACAAACTGCCGTTCCTCTCGAAGGACGACCTTCGCGATGCCTACCCCTACGGGCTCCTTGGAAAGCCGCTCAAGGAATGCGTTGAGATGCACTCCACCTCAGGCACCACCGGAAAACGAGTTGTTGCGCTCTACACAAAGCACGACCTCGACCTCTGGCACGAGTGCTGTGCGAGAGCGCTTGTTGCGGCAGGTGCTACCCCGGACGACGTTGTTCAGGTTGCATACGGATACGGCCTTTTCACGGGCGGTGCAGGTCTTGACGGCGGTTCACACAAAGTAGGATGCATGACCGTTCCGGCAAGCTCCGGCAACACGGACCGCCAGATAATGTTCATCAACGATCTGAATGCGACCATCCTCTGCTGTACGCCAAGCTATGCGGCATACCTTGGCGAGCGTTTTAAGGAGCTTGGTTACGGCCCGGACGATATCCCGCTCAAAGCCGGCATTTTCGGTGCCGAAGCCTGGAGCGAGGAAATGCGCCGCGACATAGAGAAGAACCTTGGCCTTAAGGCATACGACATATACGGCCTCACAGAGCTCTCCGGCCCCGGCGTTTCCTTTGAATGCTCGGAGCAGAGCGGCATGCACATCAACGAAGACCACTTTATTGCCGAGATTGTTGACCCGAAGACACTCGAGCCGCTGCCCGAAGGCGAGCAGGGCGAGCTTGTGTTCACGGCGGTTGACAAGGAAGCCTTCCCCATGGTACGCTACAGAACGAAGGACATCTGCAAGCTTATACGCGGCAAATGCTCCTGCGGCCGCACCTTTATAAAGATGGCGAAGCCCATGGGCCGTTCGGACGACATGCTCATCATCCGCGGCGTAAACGTATTCCCGAGCCAGATAGAGACCGTGCTGCTTAACAATGGTTACGCAGCAAACTACCAGATTGTTGTTGACCGCGTAAACAACACAGATACTCTCGATGTACAGGTTGAGATGACTCCGGAAATGTTCACCGATAACGTGGGTGAAGTTGAGGAGCGCCAGAAGAAGATCTCCGACGGCCTGCAGTCCATGCTCGGCATCAAGGCAAAGGTTTCGCTGCTCGCGCCGAAATCCATCGCAAGGAGCGAAGGCAAGGCAGTCAGGGTTATCGACAAACGTAAGATCTGATGAAGAAAGGGGAAGCAGACTATGAGTATTAAGCAGATTTCGGTATTCTTAGAGAACAAACCCGGCAGACTTAAAGCAATGACAGGCTTTCTTGCCGAAAAAAAGATAGATATCCGCGCCATCTCCCTTGCGGAAACAAAGGATTTCGGTATCGCAAGGCTTATCGTGGATGACGCCTTCAGCGCCGTAAACACCCTTAAGGAGAACGACTTTATCGCAAGTCTTACATCAGTCCTTGCGATAGAGATCCCTGATGAAGCAGGAGGCTTGGACAAACTCCTTACAGCCTTTGCCGACACCGGCGTAAACATCGAGTACATGTACGCCTTTACATCTAACAAAAAGGCAGACCACGCATATATGATCTTCCGCGTGGCAGACACAAAAGCCGCGGAAGCAAAGCTGATCGGAAAAGGGATCAAGATCCTCGACCAGGAAGATATAGCAGCGATCATAGAGTAGGAATAAACCCAGAGGGTTTATTCCTACGATAACAATAGAGCGCGAAGCGGTCTATTGTGGAGTAAACTTAAGGACAGCCGTAAAACGCGGCTGTCCTCTTCATTTAGTCATTCTTGATGATCTCGGTTAAGGTTTTGGAAGAATCCATTTGTCTTTTAGGTTTAGATATTCATAGCTCTCCCCGGTTGCGCACTGGACGAATTCAACGACTAATGTCTGCGTAAGATATTGATTGGCTTCTTTGTAGATCTCCTTGGATTTGGCTGTCCACACGCCTACGCAGGCACCTGCGCCAAAGTCACCGTTGCCTTTATCAGGAAAGCACCCGTATATTCCAAGTCCTTCGTTCGGAGAAGAGATCTCCCGTATTCCCAACCAGTCACACAGCTTTTTAAGGTATTGGGTTCCGTAGTAAAGAACATCCCCGTCTTCGTCTATCACGAACTTTGCAAGCTGGTCAAACTCAACATCGCTAAGAACCAGATCCCCTTCTATATCGTTGATGAAAAGGCAGCGGTATCCATGTTCTTCACCGCTTTTGAGATTCGCTTCCGTGAGCGCATCTATCTTTCGATAATTCAATTTCTTATCGATATATTTATCATCCCCAATGATCATAAAATCCGCATTGACATCCTCATTCAACGTCTTTAACTGTTGCGAGTAAGAGTCAAGCACCTGCACCAGCTCTTTATTCTCACAAGCAGCTAATAAGAATATTGAGATGGTTAACAGCAGCAGTAATTTTTTCATAAGTTTCTCCCCATAGTGCATTTTATTTCGGCATGTTTTATTGCGATACCCTACCGTGAATGGCGCACCGCTGATGCAAAATTGTGGATTATTTCAAAAGGAGTCATCGCATTACCAACTTCTGTGTACAATACCCCATCCATATTTATTCCACCAATTGCTGTCGGTTCGGAGAACAAATCTGCCTCGTCCAGATCAACAATCTTTGTTTTTATCATGTTTTTATGTTGTGTACTCCCCAGATAAATAAAGCTTACATGTTTATTAGATTGCATCAACTCTTTCAAAATATTCCATTCTTTTTCTGTCATACACAATTGCCCGTTTCTATCATTTAAGACGATGTATTCAAATTCAAAGGAAGAATCGAAACCTATGGATTCCGGTGTAATTGACACAATCCTTTCGACATATAATTCTTTATTAAATTCTATTGCATCTCCGTACACCAGAATTCTTGTTCTATGTGTCTTTGACAGTAACTCAGCATCTTTTTCCTCAGATGTAAGTCTTTTCTTTGGCGCAATCGCCATAACAAGAAGAGTCACTGATAAACCAATCACAGCTAGCGGTAATATTATTTTTATTATTGTCTTCATGTCAATTATAATTCTTTCTATAGACTAAGAGCAATGATTGACTATCGTTAAATCCCGGCCCGGGATCCATCCAGTTTACACCATAATGTTTAGAAGTACAAAACGAAGCCTTAATCTTTACAGAAATCGTATAAACCTGATTGTCTTCAAGCGGGGGACAAGTCCAAGCACATGATGCCATTTGCCAAGTTTCATCAAAGTAAATCGCATTAACACTTGCATTAAAATTAATAAAAGGGGGATTGTAGTCATATAAAATGTGAAAAATATTATTTGCCGATTGCGATTTATTTACAACATTACAGTATTTTGCGTTATTTGAAACTGAAAAAGACAGATTTGATGCTTGGCTCCCTATGCTGATAGTACCGCTGTAAGATTTAGACCCCGAAGTACTATTTGTCGGATAGTTACTTTGTACCGTGCAAACACTGTTAAGATTGCTCTTAATTTCTAAATACTCGCTCCAACCAAACCCATTTGATTTCAAATATGTTGGGTATTCTAATGGTTCCATGCACACCTTTACAATAACACCATCATAGAAATTTTGATCAATCAGTCTGTTGACATGATATTGTCCAACGAAATACGATACACGCCCCAACGCAGCCAGCATCTTTACATCAGTTTGGGTCGTTTTTGTGTTTCTTACATAAAAATAATATCTTTTAGTAAAGTTCACAATAGTCGCGTTTGGATCTGTCGGAAGTGAAATATGAACAGTGCCCTCGTCAGCTAGTATACATGTTTTCTGGCACAAAAAAAGCACTGCAAAAACAATAGCAAATAATATTATCCGTTTTTTCACGAGTTCATTATCTCCTTTTCTATTTGTTAATTCAATCTCTTTTCTTTCCACGCTTGGACTTTTCGTTTTTTACAGGCTCACAACAATTCTAAGGCAAATCCAATATAATCGCTCCTGCTCCTCCTTGTTATCCATAATCCATATGCCTGCCCTGTATATTTGATCCATCCAAGTCATTCAACATATTTGACACTCTTCTGCAAATACGGATAGGTGTCCCTTTACACGACCAATAATACTTAATATCCCATGAAAGTAAATGACTTTTTAGTTGCACTGGTAAAAATTGGGCATGCAACTAAAAAGTCATTTACTTTCATTTTATATTTCGTTATTATTCAGCCAAACTAAAAAAAGAGAAGGTTATATTATGCGAAAGAAACTTGTTGTTTTATCACTTGTTGCAATCTTTTTCTTGGTGATTCTGGCCACTCCCACATTGACTTTTTCAAGCCATAGCAAGGAAAATGTCACTATCACCGTCAGCGCTTCAGAAACAAGTTATCTTGCTACCAACGGCACTGATCCGGAACCTGAATTAGACGAAGATCCCTGTCCTTCAACCATCTATCCCAATCAGTTTAATTCATCAACAGAGTGTTAAAAATTCTTATCTGAGGGAATATCATTGCCTGTTTTTCTCTTAACCCTGCTAATATAATTGCTAATATTCCTTATATTCGGTGTCGCTTTCAAAAACCTTGCAAGTATCAGGGATTCCTCAAGTGCCAATATCTCCTCGTCAGGTTCAGCATCCTGTTTATGCTGATGAACCGCTAGGCTTGAACACAAAACCTCCAGCCCGTCAGTGCTGTTGCATACCAATTGAAAAGTAACCGCTTCTTTCATTTTGATGATGTCTTTTTTCATTTTGGAAAAATTATTAAGAAAGAAGCCATACCACCTGCGATTCAATCTTGTGTCAACAGCACTGTTTTCGTATGTTTTCAGCACTTTAAGAAGCAGGCTTGCTCCGTTCTCTGTTTTTTTTATTTTTTCGTATCCGGATGAAATAATAGCAATCAGTTCTTCCTCGACAATTAAGGGCATTCTGAATAATTCCTTTTTCGTAATCGGGAATGATTCTTCCAGTATCCCTGTATAGTAGTCAATATTGTTTTGGATGATTTGAAATTCCTCCGTTGATGTCCCTACCTGCTTGATGTTATCAATAATACACCTTAGATAACGAATTGCCCGAGAGTTTCTTTCATTTGTTTGTGATGTCATCTCCTCCAGCTTACTAAGATTGTTTTCTGCCTCAGTAATCTTATGGATTCTCAACTGCTTTAGGACCAAACGGTACAACTCAAAGGCTTCATAGTCCGTACTTATTAGTTGAGCATTGGTTCTCCCGCTCTCCAACCCCAGTTTTTTCATTATTCGTGGGAAAGTTGTTCTGTTTGGAGACTGTTTGCCACTCTCAACTCTCGATAGTGTTTCGACATTTTTGTAGATGCCATCAATAAGATCTTCTCTTTTCAAATTTTGCATTTTACGTTGAGCTTTAATTATTTCCCAATCCGGATAATGTCCTGCTCTGTCGCATCGTGAAAAGAAATTAATATCCCGGGCATGTTCTATCTTATATTCAGCAATCAACTTTATAAACACATCGTAGTATTCTTTGTATTCTACAATAGAATCCTTTTTTGTTTTCCCATCCCCATATTTAACGATAATCTCTAACAGTGGGAGCACAAACGGAAGCAACGTCTGTCTTCTGAGTAACTCTAATCCCTCTTCCGCCACCAATACAGCCTTGTCTAATTGCCCTGCATCAACAAGAAATGTTGCTTGTAACCAGTTCACTTTAGGAAGGATCATAGCTTTTTCTTCGTCGTCACCAATCCTCTTTTCTATATATTCTTTTATTCTATCCAGCAAAGGCAGGAATTCTCGTCTCCTTGCTTCCGCTTCACCCGGCTCGGAATTCAGCAGGCTTAAGTAAATAAACACAAGCATGTTTTCCAGTTCCATTGTTGAGATCAAGCGTTCACTCAGTTCTGCTTTACTCCACCCCGCTTGTGTTTTTTCCAGACTTTTTGAGACAACCTCCAACGCCTTTTCATGATCATTCTGGATCAGGAACAAATAATTAACCAGATTCCGGGAATAGTAGAATATATCTATATGTTCTTTGCGATTCCTCTTATCATTGCGATCAATGTTTTCCTTCATTATCCGCAGGATAGACTTCGCTGACACTCCGTCTTTTTTATCAATACTCTCATCGAAGTTTAGCTGCATCTCAAGTATACGCAATTGATCTTGCGATAACAGATAGTCAAACTTATTTGGACTTTTGCCTAATCGAGAAAGTAACAATTTAATAAACCGAATATCTGTATCTACCAAGCCCGATTCGATTTTTTCAAGTAACTGCCTTGAACATACTCCCGCGCAAAGGTCTCCTACTGAATAATTCATGGATAGCCTGAGTCTCTCAATAATATGGCCACAATTAAATCGATCGCGTTTATCCACAACGCCTCCGTGTCTTACTTGTCTTTTTCATCAATCTTTCAGGCAGCACAGTGGAACAACATAGACGCCGTTCTCCATTCTGTATGCCACCTTATTCTGATCGGTAACGATCATATCGCCTCAATATGGTAAACGTAATCGAGCGTCCTCAAAGCCTCGATTATCTCGGCGTGCGTCTTGTATTTCTTGAGCTGTTCGCTGGAGATGGAGATCGCGATTGAATAAACGCTAAGGCCCGAGCCTGCGTATGCGGGGTTGAGCTCGATATCGTCTATCTTTAAGCCGAGCTTTCGGATGGTTGTAACGAAATCCTGCAGGAATACGCTGTTTTTGAGCTCAAGGTGCACTTCGAAATGGTTCGAACGGTTCTTTAAGAATATTTCCATAGCCGGGAACCACATCAGTTCAACAAAAAGTACCGCAAAGGCAACAAGGGCAACGGTATAGTAGCCCGCGCCTATCGCAAGGCCGATAACGCTCCAGGTCCAAAGGCCGACAGAGGTTGTAAGGCCTTTGATCTGGTTCCTTGATGAGAACAGGATGGAGTTTACGCTAATTGTAGCGATAGCGATTATCGCAGCGCCCGAAAGGACATAGATATGCCCCGGATTTGAAAGCGCGATGAACTGATCCATGATCATGGCAAGCGTTCCGGACAGCGAAACCAGCATGAAGGTGCGAAGGCCCGCGGAATGCCGCTTCGAAGACCTCTCCCAGCCCACAAATGCCGAAAGGAACATGCTTAACCCAAGGCGGAACATGACAGATGCCGTTCCGACGCCCATTGACCATTCTCCAAGTACTTTTGCTATAGGATCCCAATTATTCATAATGTTTTTCCGGTCTGTGACCGGATCCCCTTTCTCCCGGTGTTTCGGGTCTATCTTCTTCTGAAATGCTGTTTAATGCGTGGCGGCAGGCCGTCTTCATAATACGACTCCGCAGCCTCGGTAAACGCTTCTTCGTTTTCATTTATTTCATGCTTTGGCAGCTCCTCCTGTATCTTTTCGATACGTTCGATAAGAAGCTCGAGATTTGTCTTCTTTTCACCGCTTGCTGTCGTTTCATTCACAGAGACTATGTCTTCAAGCTTGTCGGAATAAGATCCCGACAGATACAGCGAAAGTTTTGCCGCAGCAGGGCCCACAAGCTCGTAGAGTACGCTTGAAGCAAGGATTATGGTCTGCAGCGCCTCGCCTTCGGTACCGCCTATCGTACGGGCTCCGAGAGCCACAAGACCGATGGCCACACCCGCCTGCGGGATGAGCGCAAAGCCGAGGAAATTGCGGGTCTTTGGCTGTTTGCCGACAAGGAAGCAGCCAAGCCATGCTCCGCCGTATTTCATCACTATTCGTACAACAAAATACAGGATGCCGATAACGAGCAGAGGTGTTGTCCCGATGGCGCCGGACGGCGATATCAGCGCCTTTAAGTCAAAATTCATGCCGCTTCGCACGAAAAACAGCAGCAGCAGCGGCGGGCTGAAGTAATTAAGCTGTTTGAAAAGCTTTTCATCGCCCGAAAGATTGTAATAGAGTGTAGCCATGGACATGCAGCCGAGGAGCGGCGAGATATCCACAAGCGTACAGATGCCGCAGAACGAAAGCAGTATCGCGATGGCTATTATCAGCCTGTTGTCCGTTGTGTGCCTTGATCCGATAACGAGGTTCATTATCACGCCAAAAACAGCTCCAAGCAGCAAAACTCCTATATTCTTGCCGACCGAGATGAATATGCCGGATACCGCAAACCCCTCACCGGAATAAGACGCCACAGCAACGGAAATAGCTGCGGAGTAAGCAAGAAGACCGACAACATTGTCGAGCGCGATGACCTGCAGCAGGGTATCGACAAAGTCGCCCTTTGCGCCGGTCTGGTGGATCGTCATCATGGTGGATGCCGGAGCGGTTGTCGCAGCAAGTGCCGCAAGAACGATGGAAAATGCGAAATCAAGCCGCAGCACAACTGCAGCAAGTACAAAAATGCCCACAGACGCGGCAACGGACTCAAGCAGAGTTATAACGAGCACCTTTATCCCGTTTTTCTTCAATGCGTTGAACTTAAAGAATTCACCGGTAGAAAACGCGATAAACGCAAGCGCGATATCGGACAGGAAATCCATCCCCTTTATAACTTCCGTAGGAACCATCTTAAAGCAGAACGGGCCTATAAGAATACCGGCAACGATGTATGCCGTTACATTCGGCAGCTTAAGCTTCTGCGTTATCCTCGTCATAAGAAAGCCGGTTATGAGCATAATGGCCACAACGATGATGATCCGCGCCGACGGTGCCACAGTCATCAGATAATCAGATAAATTTTTCAAAAATACCTCCCCCTTCTCACAAAATCCGATCACATACCGGAATTGTAATATAGTATTATAACACATGTTTAAAATAAAAAAAAGAAAAAGGTCATGTTTGCGATAAAAAACAGGGAGCGTCCATCAACGCTCCCTTTCAATTCATCCCTGTATCATCCTCTGTTCATAATCCGTCCCCGGCATAGGTTTTGCGTAGTAATATCCCTGGATCATATCACAGCCTTCCGAAGCCAGAAAATCTACCTGTTCCTTTACTTCCACGCCTTCCGCGACTATCCGCATATTCAGGTTCTTGGCAAGCCTTATTGCTTCCGATACAACGATCTCTCCCCTGCCGTCATCCGAGGTGCCGCGGAAGAAGTCCGCGTCAAGCTTTAGCACATCAAGCGGCATGTCTTTAAGCGAGTTCAGTGAGGAGTATCCCGCTCCGAAATCATCCATGGAAACCGCAAAGCCGTAACCCTTAAGCCTGTTGATCGTTTCTATAAGCGCTTTCTTGTCATCAAAGAATGCGCTCTCAGTAAGCTCTATCTCTATAAGTTCGTGAGGACAGGTCGCTGCATCCACGATGTCCCTTATCTGTTCCGCAAGATCGCTCTCTATGAAATGCGCCCTGGAAACGTTCACAGAAATGGGCACGCACTTAAAGCCCGCATCCAGCCAGCGTTTCTGGTCGGCAGCAACATGCGCAAGCATGTAGTGGTCTATCTCGGTGATAAACCCGTTCTTCTCGAAGATCGGGATGAACCTGAACGGCGTCACAAAGCCAAACTCCGGTGACTGCCAGCGGATGAGCGCCTCTGCGCCGCGAAGTTCATCTGTCTTAGGATCATATTTAGGCTGATAGTAAACGATAAATTCCTCGTTCTCAACAGCCTTTGCCTGCTTTTCCTGAACAGTGTCAAGCCATTGCCGGTCTTTTACAAGCTGGTCGTTGAAAACGGCAAAACCCGTTTCATCGTTCACGGCCAAAACCTCCCTTGCAGCGCAGGCTTTATTGTACTCCTCATCAATATCGAGTTCTTTCCACGGTACTATATTGGTGCTCTCGGCATCTTCGCCTCTGTCTATAAGCTTTACACCGGCCTGGAAGGCAAACTTGTGATCCTTATCCACCTTTTCGAGAAGTTCAAGAAGCCCGTTAAGCCTCATCTCAAGACCGTTCCTGCTGATATATCTGAGGACAAGTCCGAAGGTCGGAGCAGTCATATGCGCACAGCGTTCGTTTTTACTGTGCGTGTTCTTTTCGAGTAACCTGTAAACCTTCCTTAAAAGTGCCTCGCCTTGTTTAAGAGAATGGCTCACAACATAATTTCTGTAATTAACAAGCTCTATATCCACAACTGCATAGTTCTTGTTCCGATTCCGCATTTTTTTCAGCAGTTCCTCACCCTTGATCTGAAAAAACATGCGGTTATTGCCTCCTGTTACGGCATCCCTGAAGAAGTACGAAGTAACCCTGCGCTGTCTGACCATCTCGACGAGTGCATGGATTATCAGATAAAGGCTCAGAAGTACAATAACAAGGGCGATGACGCCTGCTATTATCCCCATGACCTCCATATCCCTGAGCTTTACTCCGAACATTGCTTTTCCGATAAGCTTAAGCCCCTTGTCATCCATGTTTACGCTCAGCCAGACGGGAAGTGCTCCTCCGACGACTTTACCGTCTTCAGACACCAGATAGATAACGCGGTCATCTTCTCCATAGAATCCGAAGGATTGCCGCCCTGCAGAGCCTGAGCCGAGCCGTTCGCGCACATCCTCCGCATCTGCCGATGCAGTTTCATCGAGCGACTCATCAAGCGGCTTTATGATATCATGGCGGAACCATGAAATGAAGGCTATCGGGTCAAGTGCGATCCTTCCCCTTTCAACCGGGTAGATCACCGAAAAATCCTTGTCCGCAAAGGCTTCGACATTATTGATGTAGGTGCCGATCCCTATCCTTATGCCATTGCCCGAACGCGTATCTTCACCCTTTGCGTGGATCATTTTGCCTTCACCGTCAAGGATGATATAGTCACGCTCGTACATGTCAAGATAGCCGTATACATCCGCTTCACCTGAACTTTCAAGCCTTTCGTACATATCGGCCATCTTTTCAAGGGCTTCGTACTCAGCCGACATCTTTGTATCGATGATGTATGCTATCAGCTGCTGCCCCGCCACAAGCAGAACGCTTACGGTTATAACGGCAAAAATGAGGACAGCGACCAATGTCCCTCCTATTCCTGTCCTTCGTATCTTTTTATATATCCTTTTGTTAGTCATTTCCGGCCTCCCGCTCTTATAGTGTCTTGTCGGTTAAGGAGTCCCTTTCCGGCATGCACTTTCAATGTCTCTCGTCGGTATTTGTGTAACATTCGCAGAAACGCCCGGAAAATCCGGGTTCCATCCCGCCTTTATACAGATGGGAAGTGTCTCCGAACGTCGAGCAGCGCCACTGTACGTTGCCGGGTGTACGTTCCTCGGTATTGATCACAGTTACCGACGAAGGAGGACATATAAACCCCTGCCATACAGTCATTGCAGACGCAGATATCAGATGTGCGAACAGCAGCGACATAAGCCCGAAATGGCAGAAAAATACTATAGTATCATTATTCGGGCGGACAGCCTTGTACATGCGTCCCTCACGGACATACCCGTGTTCTGCAAGGAAACGGTCAAATTCGTCCGTGACCGCCTTCACTTTTTCGCGCATGCCCGCTTCGGCCATTACAGGGTCGTCCATCCACTTATCCGCATCATACAGCCCGTCAATCTTTGTCCAGTACTGCGGAAGCCAGTCCCATGGCACTGTCCGCTGGTACTCGAGGCCGGGTCTTGTTACCGGTATCGCAAATTCTTTAAGCCATTCCTTCACTTCAGGCTCGATGCCTGTTCCCTCAAGGGCGATCTGCGCCGTCTGCTTTGCTCTTCCAAGCGGCGAAACATAGTATTCATCGGCCTTAAGAGAAGGAATGCGCGGTTTAAGAAGCTCTGCTTCCCTTTTGCCCTGTTCTGTCAGGCCGTCCTGCTCGTAATCAGGGTCTCCGTGTCTTATAAATATGAGTTTCATCGGTCATCCTCCTTAAACACCGCGAAGCTTTGGGCTCCGGCGTTTATCTTCCCGTCCTTTATCTCCGTATTCCCGATGGAATAGATGCATTTACCTATTTCACCGCAGATATCAACCTTTACCGAAGAAGCCCTGTCTGCAGGATTTACAACGATCAACAGCCTGCCGCGCCTGTACACAAACGGCTTTCCCTTTTTTCCGAGGACAACTTCAAAAGGTGCATCGGCAGAAAGATCTTTACAGCTGTTTTTAAGGGCTGTAAGGGCCTTTACGGTATTAAACAGGGAATCCTTGTTTTTGCTTTCCTTTGCAACGCTTGTGCCTTTAACATCCACAGGCAGATACAGTTTCTTGGCCGGCGCCGAGGAAAAGCCGCAGTTCCTTGTATTGTCCCACTGCATCGGCGTTCTCGTGCCGGTGCGGGTATATCCGCCTTCTTTCGTCGGCATGTTTTCGACATATTTCATGCCGATCTCGTCGCCGTAATAGATAAACGGAACGCCGGGCAGCGTAAGGATCGTCGCAAAAGCCAGCTTCAGCTCGCTTTCGTCAAGCTTTCTTGCAGGGCGCGGAGTATCATGATTACAGGTGATAAGACTTATATAGCCTTTCCCTTTGATCTTTTCGAGACGCGGGAGGTATTCCTTCAGGAAGCGAGAAATATCGCCGTTTCCGTCTTTTTTGAAGTAGGTATTGTCGTTTTCGTCACCGTTGGGCTCATAATCCCGCATCAGCGTATTGTAGCCGTTTCCCCAGTGATCAAGATAAAAATCCGCATGGAAACCGGCATTGCATATGGCAGCCTCGGGGTTGCACCACTCCGAAACAAGCGCAGCTTCCGGGTACTGTTTGTCGAGCTTCTTTCGTATCTCGCGCCATATCTCACAGGTACCGGGCTTGCCTTCTCCGTCGTCTTTGACAAGAGAATCCGCCATATCCACGCGGAACCCGTCGCACCCCTTGTCGAGCCAGAAGCACATGATATCCCACAAAGCCTCGCGTGTCTTCTTTACGCGTTCGTCTTTATAAGATATCTGCCAGGGCCATTTGGGCCTGTAAAAGCCATAATTAAGCGCAGGCTGGCTCTTGAAGAAATTCAGCATGTAGGTGCCGTCGCGTTCGCATTCTCCGCCGATATACGGATGTCCCTCCATCCCGGCGATCCAGCAGTCTGTCCAGATGTAACGGTCGGAATACTCGTTTCTCTCTGCCTTTCCGCTGGCTTTAAACCACTCATGCTCTTCGGAAGTATGCCCGGGAACAAGGTCTAAAAGCACACGGATCCCTTTTTTATGCGCAGTCTTAAAAAGCCTGTAAAGATCTTCATTCGTGCCGTAACGCGGTGCGACTTTTTTGTAGTCCCTGACATCGTACCCGGCATCCTTGAAAGGCGAATCATAGCATGGGTTGATCCAGAGCGCGCTGCACCCAAGTTCCTTCACATAGTCCAGTTTTTCGATGATCCCGGGGATATCACCGATCCCATCTCCGTTTGTATCATAAAACGACTGGGGATATATCTCGTAAAAAACCGCATTTTTTAACCACTTTGGCATAGGAACCTCCTGTCGGAAAGCCTGTTTTTAATTACTTTTTCATACTTCACATACTATTTATCGCTCTATAATTATGTTTTGTCGATAACAAGCACTTTACCGGTATCTGAATTGTATCCAATTATAACAAGTTTCTCTTTGTAATCATCTAATCGTGGTTGTTTCCAACCTAACCCAAAGTAGTTCTCAGTCTCTAGATACAACATATTTCCATTCATCTCAAAGGGCACTATAAAATATGCATGCCGAAAGCGAAAAGCATACTCCTTCAATCGTACCTCTCGAAATACATATTTCTCCGGGCAGGCCAGAATCCTCTTTATGGCTATTGTGAAAGCAAGAATAGCCGCGCCATACGAACCAATAATAATCGCGTTATAGATAATGATCAGTCGAGTTAATAATGTCTTATCACTCCACAAAATAAAGATTATTATAATGTTTGTAAAAGCAACTAAAAAGCATAAACCTATACATGTTATTTTTCGAGCGTCTCGATAGTTTTTGAAATCAATTGACGCTTTAATTTTGTTATACCGCTCGTTTTTTATATCTGTTTTGCCATCATGTTTCATATTAATTGCCTTGACTGACTCGGACTGAATAATTACCGTATCTCATCCGATTATACCCGCTTACTCGAAGATATACTGTTTGACCTGCTGTTACATTCCTTGTCATAATAACATATTCCAATGTTACTTTCAATGTCAGCTATTTCATCAATCGGTTGAGCAATCGGTTGAAATATGAGCCGTTTTGGTCTGTGCGCTTCCCTTTTGATTGACATATGAGCCATTTTGGTGTATTATATCACCATATCAATGATTGTTACACTCCTTTAGGGGACCGCCCTCTATATCAAAAATCGCTCAAAGCTAAGGAAGGACTGTATTTATGACTATTGAAGAAATGATCAGAAGAAAAAGGGAATTCGGCTACTCCTGTCAGGATATTGCCACTTTGTCCGCCGTTCCGGTCAGTACCGTCCAGAAAGTGTTAAGCTCCACTACTACAAGCCCGCATTACAGGACTCTCACTTTGCTGTCCATCGCTTTCGAAGACATTGCAAAGCACAACAACAGCATCAAAGCGGCGATAGCTGCCCAGGAAGCCGCCCGCGCAAAGTACCTTGATCCGCAACCGGATGCAAAATGTGCATATATCACAAACCAGGAGGAAACAGGCTGCTCAGCCGTGCACGAGCGTTACCCCTACGGCGTTTCGGGCACAAGTGCCTTAAAAAGCACAGCCTGCGGCGATAAAACAATTGCGGATTACTATGCCCTTCCGGATGAGCAAAGAGCGGAACTTATAGACGGCGTAATATATGATATGTCTGCTCCGACCTATATCCACCAGATAATAGGCGGCGAGATATATCGGCAGCTAAAGAATTATATTTCCGCAAACAACGGCTCTTGCATCCCATTGATCTCTCCCGCGGATGTACAACTTGACTGCGACGACAAGACCATGGTACAGCCCGATGTTTTCGTTTTTTGTGACAGGAAAAAGATTATTAAAAAAAGAGGAATAGGCGCTCCCGACCTTGTAATTGAGATTCTTTCGGAATCAAACTGGTTTCATGATGTTGTGCGCAAGTTTGAAAAATACAGGAATGCCGGTGTACGCGAATACTGGATTGTAATGCCTGACACCCTTCAAGTCTGCGTTTACTTTTTCGAAAAGTCAGCAGACAGCATTAAATATACCTTCGAAGACAGCATCCCGGTCAATATTTGGGACGGAAAGTGCTCTATCGACTTTAAGGCCGTATATGACAGCTTCAGTTTTCTGCTGGAATGAAAATGTTTTTCCGACACAAACAGGGCCTGCTCCTTCGAGCAGGCCCCGCGTCTCCTATAACTCTATATTATTCTGCTTCCACGCCTTCGGTACGGATGATGAACTTAACCTCACCGTCTGTACCGTCCGCAATTCCCGAGAAGGTGTTGTAACCGGCTGCAAGATCGCGCATTGCTTCGTATCTCTCGATCACATTCTCGAGGTTGCCTTCCACAAGCTCTGTTATCCTGCTGATGCCCTTTTCATTGAATTCAGAAAGACCGTCGCGAAGGGCGAGTGAACCGTCACAGAGCTGCTGTACGCCGTCTTTAAGTGCAGGCATGTTGCTGTTGAGCTCTGCCGCACCGGCATCAAGCTTTTCTGCACCTGCTGCAAGCTTCTCTGCGCCCGCCTTAAGCTCATTTGCGCCGTCTGCAAGCTTCTCTGCGCCTGCGGCTGCTGTTGAAACGCCGTCTGTGTATGCCGCAAGGCCCTGGTAGAACCTGTTGTAGCTGTCAAGTGAAGCCTTGAGAGCTGCAACCTTTGCTGCACCTGCCTGTGCAGCTTCGAGCTTTGCCTTAACTTCGTCGGATTCAAGATTCTGTGCTATAAGCTGCTCGATCTGGGCATCCGTATTCTGCGCAATGAGCTGTTTTACTGCATCGGAAGCCATCTGTTCCTCTGTCTTTGCAGCAATTATTGCCTGAACCTGTTCGCTTTCAGCGGCTGCTTCACCAAACTGTGCGATAACCGCTGCCTTTACCTGTGCCTCAACCTGGGCTTTTACTGCTTCCATTACCTTGGCTTCAACAAGGCTTCTGTTTGCTTCAACCGCCTCTGTTACAGTCTTTACGGCTTTTTCATAAACAGCATCCTTATCAAGCGATGCAACAACACCGTCAAGCACTGCTGCGTAATTCTCGATCGTCATATGGGGAACTTCAATGCCTGCAGCCTTCAGCTGCTCTTCTGCGGTAGCAAGGAGCGATTCAAATACCTGCTTTGCGCCGCCGTTTAGTGTTTCATTGTTTGCGATTATGGTCTTCAGACCGTTTGCAAGATCTGCGGAACCCTTTGCTACCTCGCCCGAACCGTTTGAGAGTGCCGCTGCGCCGTTTTTGAGTTCTGTTGCGCCTTCTGCAAGCTTTTTAACGCCTTCTGCAAGTTCATCTGTCTTTGAAAGCAATGTGCAAAGTCCGTCATAAAGTTCGCCGGAGCCGCCCATAAGCTGGTCCATTGCATTCTTAAGCTCATTTACGGCATTCTTTATATCTTCCTCCGCTGCCTCGGCATTACCCGAACCGAGGTCTGCCTTGAACAGGTTGTTTGCCGCAACGGTCATGCTCATTCCGAGCCTGAAATCCGTCACATCTGCGGAGATCTCAACATAGGTCGGGAGCTCGAAGGTTTCCGCGTCAATACCGAGGTTTTCGTTCATACCGGGCACAGCAACACCGATGACAGCCGTCCTTGCACCGTCGTTCACAAGCCTGCCGTTTGTGACCTTAACATTTGTGAAGACCTCATCATCCAGTGCCACACCCGTCACCATAACGAAGGGAACGCACATCTGTTCTTCCTTGCCGTTGATAGTCACTGTCCTGTAGCAGGTGTTTTCATAGTCAAAACGGATGGTCACATGGCCGGACTTTCCAAGCATATCTTTGGCTTCCACAGCCTGTCCGTCAAGGGTATAGCTTACCTTAACCTTTACGGGAAGCTCTCCTGCTGCGCTGCCGCGGTAATAAACATCCTTTTCGCCCGCATTCCAGACAACGGAGTTGTCGCTGCCGAGTGTATATGTGGAGTCGCCCTTTACGACCTCGATATCCGTAAGATTGCTCTTATCGTTGATAACCATTGCGTCTTCCGGATTCTTGATCCAGTCGCTTACTATTACCTTGTTTACCGTGCCGTCTGTGCCTGCAAGCACATAAACCGTTTCATTCTTGCCCGATGCACTTTCGGGAAGCAGCGTCGAGATATCGAAACTGCCTGTCTTTGCCGTCGCAGCACCGCTGCCTGCTTCTGCGGCGTAAACCGTGGTATTATCCTTATTTGCAGCCGAATGAATGTAAAGTGCTCCGGTCGCACCGCCTGCTGCAAGTACTGCAGCGAGCGCTATACTTAATCCTTTTGCAATTGTCTTTTTCATATCTTTTACCTAACCTTTCTTTTATTCCCCGCAAAGGGATCTTTGTTAGTCATTTATTTTGTAAGCCTTCCGGCCGTTTATGCCATACTGTGGCTGTGTTCCGGCACTTTGTCCACGTGACTCATACCAAGTGTTGTTGCGATTATCACTTTATCGAAAACATACAGAAGTGCAGGCAGCACAAGTATTACCATCACCATGCTGATGACCGCGCCGCGCGCCATGAGCATGCACATCGAGCTGATTATGTCGATGTCCGAGAAGAGCGTGACACCGAAGGTTGCCGCAAACAGGCCCATGCCCGATACAATGATCGAAGGGATGGATGTGCGGAGCGCCGTGGTTACCGCATCTTTCCTGGTCTCGCCTGCAATACGCTCTGTCTTGTACCTTGTTGTCATCAGGATCGCGTAGTCAACCGTTGCACCAAGTTGGATAGTGCTGATGCAGATAGGCGCTATGAACGGCAGGCTCTGCCCGAAATAGTGCGGAAGTCCGAGGTTGATGAAGATCGCAGCCTCTATAACGGAGATCAGGATCACAGGGAGCGTAAGACTCTTTTCAACTATCGCGATGATGAAGAAGATCGCAACGATCGAAACTATATTTACGACCCTGAAGTCGCGGTCCGTTGTCTCGATCATGTCCTTCATGCAGGGTGCTTCGCCTATCAGCATGCCGTTTCTGTCGTACTTTTTAAGTATGTTGTTCAGTGAATCGATCTGGGTGTTTACCGCATCGCTTGCGACTTTGTACTCGGAATTGATGAGCAGCAGGTTCCATTTGTCGCTGCGGAGCATCTTTGTAAGGCGCTCGGGGATCATCTCCTCGGGAACAAGCGACCCGACCAGCGGATCAAGTCCGATCACGTATTTCACGCCGTCCACCTGCTCCATCTCTTTTGTCATGGAACGGATATCCTTTTCTGAAACGGAGGTGTCCACAAGGAGCATGTGGGTTGAAGCCACATCAAATTCCTCTTTAAGCTTTGAGTTCGCTATAACGTAGCTGATGTCCTTGGGAAGGCACTCGCCCATATCGTAGTAAACTTCTTTGTTTGTCTTGCTGTAGCCTATATATGCCGGCGGGATGATCGCCGCGAACAGTACCAGGAACACGGGTACAAGCTTTATGCAGCCCTTCGCAAAACCGCCCATATCGGGGATGATGGCCTTGTGCCTGGTTGCCTGCAGGGGCTTATCGAAAACAAGGATAAGTGCGGGAAGGACTGTCACGCAGCCGATAACGCCGAGTATTACGCCCTTCGCCATAACAATGCCGAGGTCACGGCCCATTGTGAAGCTCATGAAGCACAGTGCGATGAAGCCGGCGACTGTCGTGATCGAGCTTCCCACAACGCTTGTTAGCGTGTTCTTAACGGCATTTGCCATTGCTTCGTTCCTGTCAGGGGTCTTGCCGCGTTCCTCATTGTAGCTGTTCCAGAGGAAGATGGAGTAGTCCATCGTCACGGCCAGCTGGAGCACTGCGGAAAGGGCCTTTGTTATGTAGGATATCTCGCCAAGGAAGTAGTTCGTGCCCATGTTCAGGAGGACCATCATCGCGATGGAAAGTATGAAGATGAACGGTGCAAGGAAGCTGTCGAGGAAAAGGACCATCGACGCAAGTGCAAGTGCTACTGCGATGCCCACGTAAACAGGCTCTTCCTTTTCGCACAGATCCTTAAGATCCGTTACAAGGGCGCTCATGCCGGAAACGTAGCAGCTGCTGCCCGCGATCTTCCTGATCTCGCGGATTGCATCCATCGTTACGTCTGCGGACGTGGAGCTGTCGAAGAAGATGGCCATCATTGTGGAATTCTCGGTATTGAAGGCCTTGTAGAGCTTGTCGGGCAGCATCTCCATGGGGATCTGCAGATCCGCAACGGTGTCGTACCAGAGCACCGAATCCACATGTTCTACGGCTTCAACCTTTTCTTTCAAGGCCGCCGCGTCTTTCTCGCTCATGTTCTCGAGGATCAGCAGCGAAAACGCGCCTTTGTTGAAATCCTTGAGGAGTTCGTCCTGGCCCTTTACGGTATCTATGCCGTCGGGCAGGTAGTTAAGCATATCGTAGTTGACTCTTGTCTTCAGATATCCGAGTGTTGCGGGTACCATCAGCATCAGAGCTATGATAAGTATGGGGATGCGGTACTTGACCACCGCTTTTGAAAACTTCATGATTTTTTGCCTCCTTAGTTGATCACTTAATCTCAGAATAAGTAACATCTATCTCATCCGGGTACTGGTTCCGGATTATCTTTACCGTGCTTATTGCAACAAACAGGTTCAGGAGCCCTTCCGACATGAGCGACAGTCCGAACAGCACTGTGATCGCCGCTGCCGTTGTTTCGGGACTCAGGATGAGCACCAGGCCGATCACCGCGGTGAGCACCGCAAGCATCAGTATCATCCACCAGGGTCTTATGCCGAAGCCCTTAGAATCAAAGGCGATCCTGGCTTTGAAGAGCGCGTCCGAGAAGAATGCAAGCCCGATCGCGACCACCAGCAGCTCCATAACGCTCACCGGCTTGATGAGCATCACAAGACCGAGCACCATGAGAATGATCCCGAACTCGAGGTCGTACTGGAAAGCCAGCCTGAACAGGTCTTTCGAGAAGTAGCCGATGATCTTTATCACACCGAACAGCATCATCGAAACGCCGAGGATCTTTTCTATCACCATAAGGGAGTCAACGGGGTGTATCACAAAGAGCAGGCCCACGATGATGAATATGATGCTCATCACTATGTAACCGATCTTCGCAGTACGCATGAGATTGACGGAACGCCATTTTATGTTCATGGAGAGGTACCTTCCTTTCTTGTTCTTATTAATCTGATCTTTGAAATCCGGTCTGTGCGTTACGGATTTAATTTGTTTTGATCTTTTTTCCTGATCACGTCCCGTATTATAGCCACCGTTTTTCCGAAAGAAAATAAACAAAAAAACGCCTGTGTCCTAAAATTAGACACAGGCGCAAGTTTGCCTAAAAAATCATGTGAAAGTGCAAAACAATAACACTATAGCGGTCTTACTTCACCGTCAGACATCTTTTCACCATCTCTTCCGCCATACCGTGGTACAGTTCGCAGAAGCGGTCTATATAGACGTTAACGTCAGTAGTCATGCGGTCGTTCAGCCATTCGATCACGACGCCGAAGCACTCGCATTTGTAAAACCTGTTGATGATCCCCCGGTCGAACTCGCTCACTTTATCCCAGCCTTCGATCGACCTTCCGTATGTCTCCACAATATGCCCGCACACATTCCACAGATACCGCTCGAAAATATCCCTGTTCACGGAATTGTAGATATGCATGATCGCAGTCCTGTTGCGTGAAGCGAAGCTTGTTGCAGCCTTCATGGCCTGCTCTACGGAATCGATGGTCGGATTTTCCGAGATCAGCTTGTCCGACTCATCCTTTATTATTTCTTCTATAAGTGCCGGAATGTCCTGATAATGATAGTAAAAGGAATTCCTGTTGATGCCGCATTCCTCGACTATCATCTTCACGGTGATGTCCGTGAGGGGCTTTTTCTCGAGAAGTTCCAAGAATGTAGCTTTTATCGCATTTTCAGTAAAGTTTGGCATATCGTCTCCTATTAACTCTCACCCTGAATGAATCAGCTTAAACGCCTGCCTTAACGGCTTCCGTTTGCCTTACTGCTTTGACGTAAGCTTCTCCCCAAGCCACCAAAGCACGCCTCCAAGTGTGTTTCCGAGCGTTGCCGCAAGGAAAAACAGGTACAGATCCGCATTCGCAAGATTCGCGTGTCCTGCTGCGAAGTAGAACATATCCGCAACAACGTGCTCCGCACCGCAAAGGATGAACACCATTACGCCAAGGACAACAGCAAGATATCTGCCTACTCCCTCAGCCTTTGCGTACCCTCTGACAGCGATGGCGATGCAGAATTCGCAGATGATACCATCAACAACGACCATGAGGAAGCTCTTGTCAAGCTTAGCCGCAACCACGCCTGCAGCCGTAGTCTGCAGATCTGTGTGGATTGATATCATCAGTCCGAACAGAACGGCACCGATAAGGTTTCCGAGCCAGATAAGCACAAGCTTTCCGGGTTTCTTCAGGAATGCTTCGTTGCAGGCTTTGCCTGTAAACAGATCAAACCCGAAGACCAGCACTGTAAGCAGACCTACGGAGAACAAAAGCGCTCCGACGATCTTGTTTGAGCAAGCCAGAAAAACGGTTCCGCCGAGCGCTATCGCAGCTCCGGCACAGATTGACTTTGAAAATCCCTTCATATCCTGTCTCCTTGGTGTGAATGAATTGCGCAGCCAACGCCGGCCGCGGTCATTAATGAGATTATTACATAAAAAGCTTCCGAAAACAAGTTACAATCCAAGCGCGTACCCTGCACCGATCCCGATAGCGGCGGCCAGCAGTATCAGTATTATCGGGTGAACCTTTTTGAAAGCCAGCACTGCTGTTAATGCAAAGATTGCGATACAAACCCAAAACTCCGTTGTCTTTACCGCGTCCATAAAACCTGCACCTGACAGAAGCACCGTCTGACCGATGGATATAAACGCTGCCGCGATAAGCCCGACAACAGCAGGCTTCAGGCCGCACATTATCCCTTTTACCGCAAGACTCTGTCTGTATTTTTCAAAACAGCCCGCAACAAGAAGGATTATCACAAAGGACGGCAGTATCACACCGAAGGTTGCGCAGAGCGCGCCCGGTATCCCTGCTGTCTTTATTCCGACAAAAGTAGCCATGTTTACTGCAAGAGGGCCGGGAGTCGATTCACTCACCGCGATGAAATCAACAAGTTCTCCGCCGGAGAGCCATCCGTTTCGCTCCGCTTCGCTCTGGATAAGCGGTACCATCGCATACCCGCCGCCAAAAGTAAATGCGCCGATCTTAAGAAAAGCCAGGAAAAGTTCAAGTAATATCATACCCTGCCCGCCTTTCTCGTCGCAATGACGGTATATATCAGGCCTGCAAGAGCACAGCCGAGTATCACGAAGAAGGCGTCTATCTTAAGAACCGCCACAAGGCACAAGGCAACGCCCATTATAACATAAGCGAATATGTCTTTTTTTGCCGCCTTATACATTGTGAACAGTGCCTTAAGGATAAGTGCGAGAACCGCCGCCCTTATCCCCATGAATGCGTAAACAACCGGCTTATATTCCCTGAATCGCACAAGGATAAAGGACAGTGCGGAAATAATAAGGAATGACGGAAGCACCACGCCAAGTGTTGCCGCGAGAGCCCCAAGAAAGCCCGCCTTTTTGTACCCTACAAAAGTCGCAGCATTTATGGCTATGGGACCGGGGGTGGTCTCCGCTATCGCCACAACTTCAAGGATATCCTTGCTCTCGAGCCATTTTTTATTTGTGCAAACTTCACGTTCTATAAGCGGGATCATTGCATAGCCGCCGCCGAATGTGAATGCGCCGATTTTTAAGAATGTCAGAAAAAGTTGAAAGACCATGATAATCTCCATACTTCCGGATTTCAAGAAGATTATTACATAAAAAGCGGCGGAAAACAAGTCTCCGCCGCAGTGATGATCATGTATTTACTTTAACATACCCTTCTCAAGTGCAAGTGTAACAGTTGTTCTGTCGCAAACTTCCGAAGGTCCGTAGTACTGGATGGCACCGGGATATGTGAAGGCTGTCTCAACTGCCCACTCTTTTCTGTGTGCCTCGAAGTACTTGAAGGGAGCGCCGTCAAGCTCTACAAGAGCCTTGCGGATAACGGGCTTATCCTCGCCGTTTCTGCGCTCGATGTTCATCATCTTGGTGATGGGCATACCGCCTGCAACCCACTCATCAGCGGGCTTTGAAAGGTTGGAAACCTTTGAAAGATAACCGGTGTAACCGTACTGGATGAGCATGAATGCGTTGTAACCGAGTGAATAGCAGTAGTCCGAATCGAAGTTCGAAGGGAATGCGCAACGGCCTTCATAACCGAAGAAGTGGTGAAGTGTAGCGAACTTGCCCTTGTATGTGCCTGCTGCAGCGCGCTTTTTAAGCTCGGCCTTAACCATCTCTGCAAAGAGTGTCTCTGACTCGATAAGCGAAACCTGTACATTGCCGTGAGGATCTCTCTCAAGAAAGAGCTGCTGCTGGATGGTGCGGGGAAGGATCTCAAATACAGCATATGCTTCTGCAGAAAGGCCGTTCATTATGAAGTTAACTTTTTCCTTCCAGCTTGCGATAGCATTGAACTCATCTGTCTTGCTGCCTGCAAGAAGCTCGTTGATCTCCTTGATGAGTGCGGAGAATTCGGGAACGAATTCAACGATACCTTCAGGGATGATAACAACACCGAAGTTGTCACCGTTTGCTGCTCTCTTCTCAACAGAATCTGCGATCTGTGCGGTGATCTGTGCAAGAGACATCTTCTTGGCTGCAACTTCCTCACCAATAAGGCAGATGTTGGGCTGTGTCTCGAGTGCGCACTCAAGTGCAACGTGAGAAGCGGAACGGCCCATAACCTTTACGAAATGCCAGTACTTCTTAGCGGAGTTGGCATCGCGCTCGATGTTACCGATAAGCTCGGAATATGTCTTTGTTGCTGTATCGAAACCGAAGGATGCTTCGATGTCTTCGTTCTTTAAGTCGCCGTCGATGGTCTTGGGGCATCCGATAACCTGAACGCCTGTGTTCTTTGCTGCCATATACTCAGCAAGAACTGCTGCGTTTGTGTTGGAATCGTCGCCGCCGATGATTACGATAGCGGTAAGGCCGTGCTTCTTTGCAACTTCCTCAACAACAGCGAACTGCTCGGTTGTCTCGAGCTTTGTTCTGCCGGAACCGATGATATCGAAACCGCCTGTATTTCTGTATGCGTCGATGAACTTGTCATCAAAAACTACATAATCGTCTTCAAGAAGACCGCTGGGGCCGCCCTTGAAACCGTAGAGTACATTTTCTTTGTCTGCTGCCTTAAGGGCATCATATAAACCGCAGATAACGTTGTGTCCGCCGGGTGCCTGTCCGCCCGAGAGGATAACACCGACAACCTGCTTCTTTACTGCTGAATTGTTCTTTCCCTTTTCGAAGGTGATCTCTTTCTTGCCGTAGGTGTTGGGGAACAGAGCCTTGATCTTTTCCTGATCGGCTACACTTGCTGTCTCTGCGCCTTCTTTAACGCAGATCTCTGCAACACCGTGTTTGAGCATACCCGGAAGCTTGGGGGAATAGCTGTATCTTGCTTTCTGAAGAGGTGATACGTTCATGGTAATAACTCCTTATGCTTATATTGTGCCCGGAAGCGTCTTTTGCATTGCCTCCCCTGGGCCACATTCGAAAAGCATTGTAGTACAAACCGCGAAAAAAATCAACTGAAAAATTAACAAAGTCTCCCAATGGGTCAGCGGGGGCGTTTCCCGGTGACTCACTCGTTGGCTCATTTTTTGCAGATTTCCTCTTGCAAAAAACATCAGTTCCGGGATACGTTTCGTTTCCCGGAACTGGTTTGCAGGCGGTACGGATAAAAGGCTCAACTGCCGATCACACCGATCATCTTCTGCGTACATCTCGTAATAACTTCCAGATAGTAAGCGGAATCCGTAACACTCATCTTGTTTGAATCATAGTTTTCAAGTGCCTTTTCAAAATCCGCATATTTCTTCATTATTGCCGCATACTTCAGTAGCAGTGTAAGGTCTGTAGGGTTTTTCTGATATTGTTTCATGAACTCTACATACTCATCCACAAACGCTTCATAACCGTCAAGGAATTCTTTTAGTTCCTTGCTGACACCGGAAGCTTCGCCGTTGTCCGACTGTTTTGAAGGTCTGTTAAGTGAAATATTCAGTTGCTTTTCGATCAAAGCGACATATGCGTCAACATCCTTGCTGTCGGCTTTGTCCGATACTCTTACGAATATTTCATCATCCCATCCCGGATTGTCAGATTGAAAAGTGAGGGAAGCGATATTCATGCCTGAGATTTCTGCGTAGATATCATAGTGAAGGCTTTTTGAACGCATTATTATTTTTTTTCCGTCAAAGCTCCACTTGTCACCTGTTTCTACATCAGTCCACTCTTTCCAAAAGTACTCTGCCGTACCATCGCTGAGAAAAGTGATGCCGCTGCCGTGCAGGCCGACATATGTTCCTGCCAGATCTGCTTCTTTTACCACCGGTTCTTTGACTTCATCCGGTTTAGCGGTAACAGTGTTTTTGGTATTCTCCTCATTGTCGGGTGTGCTTCTGCTGCTTGTACCTGTAATATTTCCACATCCGCAAAGCATAACAGCCAGCATTATCAGTCCGATCATCAGTCTTTTCATATCACTTCTCCTCCACAGTCAATATAATGGTACCGGATCCCCGGCCTATTTTCCTCCGGACTTCTTGGACGCGATAAGGAATCCTATGCCCGAGAGCAGCGCCGACAAAGCTCCGACAATGCAAGCGATCCCGATATCTCCGAACATCATCGCCCCCATAAAAATACCTAACGCGCCTAAAACAATGAGCAAAATAGCTATTACCTTCATGTCGTTACCTCCTTTTGTTTATCATAAGCCCGAAGGCTCATCTTTCCTTCATTCCTGAACTCCGCTTGTTCTTAAGGGGATCAGTTTGTTTTTCTTCAGATACTCGTTCACATCCAGGATACTTCCCGGTCTTTCGTTGAAGCAGATCATGAGGACTGCGTCGCGCGAGAGGCGGGCGTACAGCTGCGGCATCCCGTAAAGGGCCAGTGCATGCTGGGTCTCCTCGAGGGTCATGCCCGCGGCGTAGCAGATACGAAGTATGATGTCCCGCTGTTTTGTGTGCTTTTCGCCGGAGATCAGCTTGTAGCCGTAACGCTCGGGAATGTCCGCATCAAGAAAGACCTTTTGCAGCAAAATGCCGTTTTTCTGGATGCTCTTCTTTATGTACTCGTAAAAGCCGCGTTCCGGATCGAGCATGGATTCACGGTTTTCCGCAAGGAAACCCGAGGCATCCTCTATCCTCGTGTTCTTAAGCTGTTTTTCCAGTTCATCCGTGTTTTTCTCTGCCATTCATACACTCCTTTTGGCATGCTTGTTTTTTTGCTTCCTTTTCTCTTTGTTCCGCATTATAGCACAAGAAAATGCGCTCCGTTCCCACCGTAAAGGTGGGAGTTTTTTGGATATTGCGAACGCACAGGCCGGTTCCTGCCCGTTCACTCAGCCCTCGCCCAGCAAGCGAGCTTGCTGCCGAGGGCATTCGCTTATCGCACAAAAAAACGGCTACCCATCCTTCGTTGAATGAATAGCCGTCTTTATCTTTTCGGTATTGTTTCAGTTTATTCTTGCCGATACCGTCACATCACCGTTGGAATTGTTTCTCCAGCCGGCAATCCGGGAGAAGCTCGCTTTGCACAAGATAAGCCTCATGCCCGTAAACAAGGGCTGCAGGGATGCGCCAGCCTGTGCCGTCGAAATAGTTATCTGCCACGAGGCGCCATTTTGCTCCGTCTTCGTTTATATCGCCGCCCGAAACATCCGCAGGTTCCGATACATAAACCTGGGCAACATCATACCTGTCGTCTGCGGAAACAGTGATGAACCCCTCCCCGGAGGACACATTGATCCGCTGCCACCTTACTTTTCTGTCGGGGTTTTCTATCTTCAGTTCGCAGGCGAACTTTTCGTTTATGACAAATGCAGGCTCGCAGGGTGTAAAATCAAACGAGCAGGGAGTAAAGCTTCTTGTGACAGTCTTGTATTCAAACTCTTTACCGTTCCAGACACTGTACGCGAAAGAGCCTTCGCAGGCGCACTTGATCTCGCCGTTTTCCTCATAAACATCCGCTACTTCGCCAAGAACAAGGCCCTTGCGCGTTTTTCTCAAGAAGCATGCAAGATATAACGGGATAACTACTATCCGGATGCCGTCTTTTTCCAGGATCTCAACGTCCGAAACAGATGCGGAGCCTGCAATCTCGTCTTTACCGGTGTCAGGCTGCCGGGAGTTCATCGCTTGACAAGCGCTTCCCAAGGTGTCCGAAACCCGCTCCGCTTCAAGCTTTTCGCCGTCTTCAAACATAAACTCCGCTCTTATCCCGGGTATTCCCGCAAAGAAGAAGGTGCTGCCGTCGCGGCAAAGGAGTTGTGCCGTAGCGTATTTAAGCCTTAATCCGCCAAGCTCTATATTCACAGGCAGGATAAATGCCGCATCCGTCTTGATATCGACCGGCGGAAGCTCTGTTCCGAGAGCCTTAAACACTACATTCTTATGTTCCGGAAGCTCTGCGTGCCTCTGGTGGTTGTTCACGAACAGAAAGCCCTGTTTTCCGTCCGAACGCAGGCAGCAGCGAACATGCTCCGTATCGTTTTCATCGGCAAAGATCTCCGCGGCATCATGCGTCATGGGCGCAAGCAGTTCGCAAAAATCGTTAATGAACATATGCAGCAGGTTCAAAAGCCTGTATTGCCCGCGGATCTCGCCGTACTGTGAGACGCAGGTCTGGAAATCGTAATTCAGCATCGGGTAGTCGTTCGGATACTTTGTTGCCTTTGTCTCGTTAAAGGTCACATCTCCCACCGGGTTTGTACCGCCGTGGTACATGTAGTAACCCACAAGATTGTTGCCGCAGCCCAGCTTAACAAGCGACATTGCGTAGGCATCGATCGGCGAAATGACAACTCTCCTGTGGTGTGTGGACTGCATTCCGGGGCCGATCTCGCAGGTTGCGAAGGGGTAGCGCTCGTACGGAAGCTGCCAGCCGTCTGCATCTCCGCCCATTATATCAGCACCGATCGCGGTATCGTTTCGCATTGTATAAAAGGCGTAGTGGTTCGAGAGCGGAAGCTCTTTTGTGCCACCCGCCCAGGGAGCATCCGGGTAAGCGCCAAACACCGGCAGTACCTCATCCACCGGGATACGCGCGCCAAACTTCGAGTTCCAGCCGGTCACTGTATAAAGAGGCGCAACAAGGCCGGTTTCAAGCGCGATCTTCTTGAGTTCGGCAAGGTGTTCCGCCCTGTTTGTAAGCTCGTTCTCAAGCTGTACGGCAATTATCGGCCCGCCGTCTTTATAGAACAGTCCCCTGACCTCGTTTGCTATCGCGCCAAACCACCGGCGAACCTCCTTAAGATACTCGGGATCGTTCGTCCTGGTCTTATAAGGTTTTGAAAGCATCCAGTCCGGAAGGCCGCCGTTCCTGCATTCGCCGTGCGCCCAGGGGCCTACACGCAGCACAACCTCAAGCCCGGCATCCGCCGCTTCACGCACAAAGGCACCAACATCAAGGTTTCCGTCAAACCTTAAGTTTCCCTCATGTTCCTCGTGATGTATCCAGAAAAGATAGCTCGCAACAATCCTTATTCCGCCGGCATACATCTTGCAAAGCTCGCGATGCCAGTTTTTTCTGTCATCGCGCGAGAAATGATACTCGCCCATGACAGACATCCAGGGCTTTCCTCCGCGCTCTAAATAGCGCGAAGTAACCTTAATGGCTTCACCGGAAGGGTTTTCCCCGCCAAGATTAAGATGTTCACGTAACAGCTCCGTTTCATTGTGCTGCTTAAATGTGTATTCCATACCTTCCTCCAAGGTTTAAGTGCTTATTCTTATACTATTTTAAGGCAAGAAGAAACTGATTTCAATATCAGGTTCTAAGTAATTTGAACATCCTTCTTACAGAATTGTAAGAAATCCGCCCCGGTTTGTAAGACGAATCGATTTTTTCAAACGCAGGTCCATAGTATACTCCGGGTATAGAAAGAACGCAGCGCAAATACAACTGTTAGTTACCCGCTGCGCTCGCATCACGGAGGTTAAAACATGAACATCTGGTTTGAAAGCATATATCACGGTATTGAGATCTGCATCAGGATACTCCCGGTCATGATCATATTTACCGCTGCTGTGATCTTTTTTAAAGGCGAAAACACCAGCCCCCTTCGCCTGATCGGGGTACAGGGCCTTGTGTTTTATCTCATCTGCCTCTTTGCTGTAGTTTTCCTCCCTCTTCCTTCCGCAGAACAGATCGCTTCGTTACGCGGTTATGAAGGTCAGTACATTCCTTTTAAGTTTGTGTTTGATATCGCAAGGGAAAAGTCACTTAGGAGCGTGCTTCAGGTGGTATTCAACATATTCATGACCGTCCCCTTCGGTTTCATTCTCCGCTATTGCCTTGGCGCAAAAAGAAGGAATATCATCCTCCTGACATTCCTTCTTTCTCTCATCATAGAACTGGCGCAGCTTACAGGCCTTTTTTTCCTGTATCCCGGTTCTTACAGACTCTTTGATGTTGACGACCTGATGTTGAATACCCTCGGCGGCTTCCTTGGTGTTGTGATCGCAGAGAGGATCCCGCGTCCCACAGCCGCAGCTTTTCGTTTCAGTTTCTTTGCAGGCAGTCCGAAACGCCTTTGATATATTTTATGGCTTCCGTATTTTATTTAACCATCCAGCCGGCAATCCCCGCTTTTAGCGTCCGTGTTGCATGATCCTTCGCAGAAAGGTCAAATCCGCAGAACAGGAATGTCGCTTTTTGGTCATTGAATTCCAGCAACGCTGATTTTGGCTCGTTATCCGCAAAATTCGGCACAAATTCAATAATTGTTTTGCAGGGCTTTCCAAGGTCTTTTATGCGTATCGAAACAGAACCATCCACAGGCTTTTTCCACTGATAGTCTGCATATTTTTCAGTCGGGAAGTGTTTTAACACCTCGTGTTCCGTATCTATCATAAATCCGACCGGCGCTTCCGAAGGGAAGTGCACCGGAGACCAGAATACCGGGATAAATGAATTCTTTACGAGCTCGTTTTTGTTAAAGTACTCCGGTGTGAGCAAGTATCTTCCGCCCTTTTCCTTTGCGGCTTCGTAGCCCTCTTTTGTCGATACCACCTTATCCTGCGGTATCGCAGCGGACTCTTCCTCTTCATCTTCAGCATAAACCGCTATCCGCCAGGAATTCGTATATTTCCTGCTTCCATTGCTTACGGTAACAAAAACATGCAGCAGAGCATTTTCCTTTACGAAGGAAAGCGGAATGCTTATGGGTGTCTTTCTTCCTGTAGATACAACACCCGTGGAATACAATGTTTCCCCGGTCTTTGGATTCTTTATCCGAAGCCTGTAAACAGGATTTTCGATCTTTGTCTTTCCAAAATCGTAAAGAGACAGCTGCCCTTCGAGCCTTTCCTTTGATGTATATTCGCGTTTTGCAAGGAGAAGCGGCACCACCTCCGAACAGAAACCGCGCCACTCTTCGGGACTTATAACCCCTTTGTTTTCAAAGAACACATCAAGGATCCCCACCGTTGCGGTGCTCTGTCCCGTATAGTCCGATATCGAAAGAAGCTGGAAGCCGCCCATTCCCTCGGTCCTTAAGACCGCTTCGATATCCTCTTTGTAAAGCTTTGCCGCAAGATCGCCCGAAGCTGCTATGTATTCCTTAAGGCGGCCGTAAACGCCGTGCTTTTTCATCTCTTTACGGACAATATCGAAGTTCACGGGAAGCATGTTGCCTGTGTATTTTTCGCAGACATCCACATCCGGGTAAATGCAATACTGGCCCACCTCAAATGACGTGAATGGTACCGGCACTTTTTCGCGCATCTCATCATAATCAACAGTTGTGCTCTTTGCCACTTCATCATGCAGGAACTGGATCCTTGCTTTGTTATGCAGTATCTCGAAAGCGCAAAGATAGTCCTCGTAAGGTGAGAGCGGATGGTCGAAGTTCGATGCGAGCGTATAGATACGCCTGTTGTCAACGGCCTTCGTTTCCGCGATCATGGTCTCAAGCAGCGCGTAATCACCAAGGTTTTCATTACCGTTCGAGAACATGACAAACGACGGATGGTTCCCGTAGGTTTCGGAGATCTTCAGCGCTTCGTCGCGGTAATAAAGCCTGTGCCACTCATCATCACCGAATTCCTGCGGCGTAACGTCGCGGTTAAGCCAAAGCGGCATCTCGACAGCAAGGTAGATTCCAAGCCTGTCGGCAGCAAGGAAAGCCGCTTCCGGCGGGCACCATGCGTGAAACCGTACATGATTCAGGCCAAAACTCTTAAGCGTCTTGAAATGCCTTTCCCAGGTCTCTTCATCCATAGGCGGATAACCCGTAAGCGGGTACTGCGCGCAGTTGATCGTCCCGCGAAGGGAAAACGGCCTTCCGTTTATACAGAACCGCTTATCTTCCACGGAAATATCGCGAAGACCGAACTCCGTAACCTGTTCATCACGCACTCCGTCGCACTCCAAAACGGTGTTCAGTGTGTAAAGGTCCGTATCAAACTCGTCCCAAAGGCTTATTTCATCCGGCTTGAGCGGTATACTCGCCCAGTTTCTCTGGCGTTTTGAAAACAGCTCGATATCCTGTTCATGCGTGATCTTCGCACCGTCCGGCGTTGTAAGAGTAAATTTGAGCTTTGCGGGTTTTACATCCATCGGGACATGCCTGTCGCTGTGTGTGACGACCGCAAGTTTTATCCCCATGCCGTCCTTGAAAACGCTCACGTTTTCCACATTGCAGACAGGTTTGGCCACAAGCTCCATCCTGCCTATGCAGCCGTTCCAGTAGCCCTGTGTATCAACACTGTAACCGCTTGCCATATCGCCCATGTTCAGAAGGTTGCTGTTGTCTATAACAAGCTTTATCTCATGCCTTCCGGCAAAGCTCTTAAACAGCGGCTGTCCTTTCGCGTCAACCCTGTCCGTAAGCCTGTATTCATGCGGTGTCGAAAGGCCGATTACGCCCCTGCCCACCTGAACTCCGTCAAAAAACAGTTTGGAGCTTATGTTGATCCTTTCGAAAAAGCAGGAAAGCTCCATCCCTTCGAAATCCGCAGGGATATCGACAGTTTTTGTGTAGATGAGTTCGCCGATGTACTCAAACCGCTCCTTCGGCGCCCTTACTGCTTCTTTGCAGTATTCCTCATAATACTTTGCGGGTGTTCCGATCCCGTTTTCACAGGATGACCCCGGAAGCTTCACCGTCTTCTTTACCGCACCGTCCGGCGACTCACAAAGCCATTCTCCGCTCAGATCTATAACTTTCATTTCTTCTCCTTTTCGTGGCGTCACCGGGGTGTTCTCGTTGCCCCCCGGTAATCAAGGTCGGGCGCGCCCGTAACGGTGTTTCGTGGGGATGTTAAGCGTCCCCGGTAACACTCAGTATCTTTTCACCGAGGTTTTTCATATTTTCGCAATGGAGCCTGTTTTTCTTGTTAAGGTCGGCCTCGAAGATAAGGAAATCCGGCAGGGATACGGCAAAGAAATCGATCTTCACCTCGTCGTTTTCATGCGTTTTGCCATAATCGATCATGCCCTTGCCGATCTTTTGCGCTTCTTCCTTCTTCCCAAGCCCGTTGAGCGCAAGTGCTCTGTAATACATCATTTCCGGCGGCTGGTCGTTGTAATACATGGCCGAGGTGAAGTTTGTTTCACCGCGTGCCGCAAGTTCAAGGTATTCCTTTTTCTGTGCGGGATCGCTCTCCGCGCAGGCAAGAAGCCAGTAAATATCATTGTCGAGAGCGCCTATGAGTTTCCCTTCACCAAGATTTTCGGGGTAAGTGAGCGCCTTTACAAGAAGTGCCTTCACAGCTTCTTTTGCTGCCTTCTCCTCCGGAATGCTTACCGCCGCTGCCTTCTTCATCAGCGCGATACGGTATTCCGCGGTGATCTTGCCTTCGCCGCCCTCCCACGGGTGGAACTTGTGGCCCTGTATGCGGTCAAAAGCTTCATCAAAGCGGTCAGCCTTGTTCAACAGCGAGATGTACTCCGTGTAAAGATCGTCTCTTGATTCAAGCAGCTCCGCATGATCTTCAAGGAATGCCAGGCGCTCCGCAACATCCCTGTCAAGCGCCTTGTAGAGCGAATCGAGCTCGAAGAACACCCTCGCATCCGTCGTATCCATTGAAAAAGCCTTTTCCATTGCCCTGCGGGCACGATCCTGATCCTTAAGCTTGTTGTAATAAGCAAGCGAGAGGTTTCTGTGAACCGTAGGAAGCGAAATATCATCCTCCACACTCTCCCAGAGCTTTACGGCTTCCTGCCACTCGCCCTTGTCGTAAAGCAGGCAGCCAAGATAATAGGCAGCCATCTTTCCACCGTCCTTGACTGCTTTTCCGAGCACGGGGATGTGGTCGATCCTGTTCGGGAAGCAATACAGTGATGATGCTTTTTCCGCTCTTTCAAGGTACTCCCGGTCACCTGTTATCGCATAAAGCCTGTAGAGTACAAGCGGTTCTTCCGCAGGTGCCGCCGTAAGGATGTTCACGGCATCATCAAACAGCCCCGCTGCCTCGTAAGCGATCGCAAGCTCCTCGAAATCTGCGTTATCCGGGCGCATGAGCTTCTTCCAGCATTCACAGCCTTTAAGAGCCGAAAGCTCGTAGCGCGCGCCCATATCAAGCGGCTCAAGCGCTTTTGTTTCTTCGGCGAAGGCTCTTGCCTCTTCGTTCCTTCCGAGTTTACGCAGAAGCGCTGTCTTAAGCGTGCGCGCCTTAAAGTTGTGAGCGCCGAAAACAAGCGATGTTGAAACGTACTCCAGCGCCTTTTCGTAAGAGCCGTGACAGGAGTTCTTTTTGCCGCATAAAGCCGTGGCCGTATACGCTTCTCCGTTATCAAGAGCAGCTCTTAAAGCCTCAAGGCATGCAAGCTCATAAAAGCCCTTATCCCTGAAGTTTCCGTCCCAGGTGGCCTTGTAGAACGCATCAAAGGCTTTGTCAAGATCTCCCGTGCGCCTGCAGGCAAGTCCCAGGTTAAAGTATGCCTCGCAATCGTACGGATTCGGGTTGCGAAGTGTCATCTTCTTTATTGCAGCTTCAAAATACTTAATGCTCTCTTCAAAACGCCCCTTCTTGTAGATCAGTTTTCCGTATGCGTTGTTTATGCGGATATCCGTCGCGTCGCGCTTTAAGCCTTCAAGGTAATAATCCTCGGGCTTAAAGGTTGCGTGTCTGTACTGCTCAAGATGTGTTCCAAAGAGGAACAGCTCCTCGTTTGTCGGAACCTTTTCGGGCTCGGGCATGGGGGAAGCAGGCTCGGGAACAGGCGTATCAACAGGCCTGTTAACATATGCGAGGATCTCCCTGCCGTCTGCAAGGATCCTTGCCCCGCTGCCCTGCTTGCCTGCATCGATGCCGTTTGCCTTAAACTCACGGTATTCGGCCGTTTTGATCTCAAAGGTTTCGCTTTGCTTTACGCCTGTTTCATCAAACACCTCAAGCGTAAGCATGCCGGCTGCGGGCTCTGTCGCGTAAACTGTTACTTTTGCGCCGTCACCGGCGTTTTCAATGTTGAGCGCAAGCGCCTTTGTTGCGTTCTTTACGGCGCCGCACTTTTTATATGGCATAAAATACTGTGTGAAGGTCTTCTCCTCAAAGGGCTTAAGAAATGTGAAATCCGGCTGGTTGTCTGTAAAGACGCCTGTCATAAGCTCTATGTAAGGGCCGTTTTCATCCGTAAGGTTTCTGTCCCACGCGCGTCCGAAATCTCCGTTTCCCCATGTCCACTGCTTCTTTCCGGGAGAAACGTGATGATCTGCAACATGCAGCAGGCCGGCCTCCTTCGAATCATCATAATTGCCGATGAAATCATAATCCGAATGATGCGCCATGTAGGATGTGGGCACCGGGATATTCTTGTAGCGCGAAATATCCGTTCCGGGGGCGTAGTTTACCTTGTAGTAAACGCCCTTTGCGATGGGGAATTCCGAAACATCCCTCTTGCCGTGGTCAAAAACGGCGTTGACATCCGGCGGGAAGATGGACCTTGTGAAGTCGTTTACCGCAACCGCGGGATTCGCCCACCAGAGGAACGTCTGCGGCTCCTCCGTAGGGTTATAAACGCGTCCGGTAATCTCAAGATAAGCTGCATCCGGATAGACCGTAAAACCGGCCGCTCCCTTTGTGTGGAACATCTTCTCGGTCTCACCGGTCCAGACCGTTACGGAGCCGTCCTCATGCTTTTCCACAGTGTACTGAACGGGATCGAAGGTCGAAGGCCTGTGATGCTGGGGCCAGTTGAACTCGATGCCGCCGGAGATCCATGGCCCCGCAAGGCCCACGAGAGCCGGCTTTACGACTTCGTTATAGTAAACGGCATCATATCCGTTGGTCTTGTCGTAAAGACGCTGGATACGGCCTCCGAGCTCCGGAAGGATCATTACCAGGATATAATCATTCTCAAGAAATACAGCCTTGTAGGGCTTATCCTTCTTTTCATCGCTTATGCTCTCGCACACGGGATGCGGGTACACGCGTCCCGACGATCCCTGGTAAACGCGTTTCTCAAGAAACATCGGGTTTTTGTTGTATTCACCTGTTTCATATGTCGGGATAAAGACTGTCTCCTCCCGCACGATAACCTTTTTCTCGTCCATCTTTAACCTCCATGCTGCGAGTGCAGCGAGCAGCTAATGTAATGTTTGAAAGTTTACTTTCAAACTTAACCTCCGGATGATCACGTTGTCGGTTTAGGCCATATACAGAACGCAGCCTGTCCTTTGTGACAAAATTGCTGTTTTCTGCCCAAGGCCCTTTTTCATCCTGCTGTTATTATATAACGCATCAGCATGTTTTTCATCAGTAAAAATTGCTTGAAAATATTGAAATATTGCTCTATGATATGATCATGAAACCATCATACCTTTTATTCAAAAAAACATCTGTCTGGAACACGCTTGTTGTCCCTGTTTCCGCCTCGAGGCTGCCGCTCTGTCCTTCTGAAGCCGGGCATTTCTTTGCTCTCCCGGGCTATGCCGTGCGGCGCGATTTTCACAACAGCTTTTTATTGCTTTTTTCTATAAATGGCGCAGGCCTGGTCAAAACAGCACAGGGCGAATACACGCTCTCCCCCGGCGAAGCCGCGGTAATAGACTGCCACATGCCCCACAGCTATTCGAACCGGTCCGGCGACTGGGAATTCCTCTGGATGCACTTTTCCGGGCCTTTTGCGGAAGCCTTTGCAGAAAGCCTTAAACCCTGCGCGCCCGAAAAATGCGCGATCACCGATACAGAGCATTTCAGATCTGTTTTTCTTGACATCATAAATGCCCTGAACACCGGCGGAACCTACAATCTCTTAAAGATCAACCGTATGATGTCCGAGCTATTTTTCCGACTTTTTGCCGATGCGTCGCGGCCTGCCTATGATTCCGAAACAGACGCACTGATAAGGCACGCCACGGAATTCATCGACGAAAACTACGGATCGGACATTACCGTCAAAGAGCTTTCGAAGCACTTCGGGCTTTCCGAATACCACTTTATCCGCAGCTTCAAGCGCGTAACAGGCGTTCCGCCCTATACCTACCTTATCAGCCGCCGCATTGCGGAAGCCAAGCGCATGCTTGCAATGTCCTCATCCACCGTGGCCGAGATAGCGGTAAAATGCGGTTTTGCAGACAGCGCTGCGTTTATCGCGGGATTTAAAAACCGCACCGGCACAACGCCCATGTGGTATCGTAAAGATTTCAGCAAATAAGCCCGTCCCGCCTGTGTACGCAGCCGGGAGACAGCGCATAATACGGATCATCAACATACAAATTCGCAAATTCGTATCTTTCTCCATTGTAAAAAACCCTGATAAATGTTAATATAAAAACACTGGAATGATGCTCGCTGCACTCGCAGCATGGAGGTTAAAGAATGTTATTCAAAGCGCCGGATGCAAAAATACTTATAGTTGACGACAGCGCCATCAATCTCGAAATAGCCGCGGGGCTTCTCGCGACCTTTGAAATACAGTGCAGGACCGCGCTGAGCGGCTACGAAGCCCTGGACATGGTTGAAAAAGAGCATTTCGATCTCATACTGATGGATCACATGATGCCCGGCATGGACGGTATCGACACTGCAAAAACTATCCGGGCGCTTGTCCCTTCCGCAAAGAATACGCCCATCATCGCGCTCACCGCAAATGTAGTGGAAGGCAGCAGGGAGATGTATCTTCGTGCAGGGATGGTTGGGCTCGTACCGAAGCCCATAGATGTCAAAGTTCTTACAGACATGCTGGATAAATGGCTTCCCTCCGGCAAAAAGATCGAAGTCAGCGATGGCGGTGAAAAACAGGTTACAGATAAAAACCGCGTTCCGCTCTTTGATTGTCTTGACTGCGACAAGGCCCTTGAACTGCTCGGAAGCGAACAGGTCTTTAAGAATATCGTTTCCGACTATTACAAGAGGGGCAAAGAGGCTCAGAAAGCGATAGAAAATGCGAAAAACCTTGGGATTCTTGACGAGTACGCGCGACTCGCACATACTTTGAAAAGTTCTTCGAGACAGATCGGTGCCTACGAACTCGGAGACCTCGCAGAAAAGCTTGAACAGGCCGGAAAAGCCTCGGATACCGCAACCATCGGTGAATACCATACAAAAACCATGAAAATGTTTGAGGAACTGCTCCAAAACCTCTCCAAATACTTTATGTGAGTCATTTTATTGAATGAGCCAGTGGGGTCGTTTCCCACTGACTCACTCTGTCTAACTACTTCTCTTAATTATCTCTCAGGTTATACCCGTTCTTCATGGATGCGCTCGAAATATGCACGATCTTGTTAAGTGTCGCGGTTGTCTGCTCTTTTGCCATTTTGCAGATCTTCTCATTCGCTTCCTTAAGGAGCGCTTCATCTTTTTTACCCTTTATCTTCTTGTCGTACTCATTAACGATCCTTCTGCCCTCTGCCATCACCTTGTCCTGATAGCGCGTTATGGGCTGCAGACAGGATGCAAAGTCCTTATCCGCCATGGCTCCGAGCAGCCTGCTTCCCCAGTAAAAATTCTCTGTGGAAACATCCGTCGTAACATTCGAAAGGTATGCCGGAACAGAAGGAACATTAGTGTACACCGGGATCAGCGCATCAAAAGTTGTCGATCCGAAGCAGATCCATTCAAGTCCTTTGATGATGTCCGGAACATCGCTCCTTATCTGGCAGATCGTGCAGACGCCGGTACGGTTGATGCCGATGGACCTGTACATGCCGCGTTTTCCTGTATCCCTCGAGGTGTAGGGATCGTAATCGGTACCCTGGAAGTGTCCCGAAAGCATGTATTTAACGTCCTCGACCGCCACCTTGCGGTCAGGCTTCAAAGCCCACGGAATGTTGTCGCTCTCCGGACCGTATTCAGCATCCGGGCCTTCCCATTTGTGCGAGAAGGGGGTAAGATATCTGCCCATAAACCAGGCTCTCGGGTTATCGTAGATGTGGTCAAGATCGGTATGAGAACCGAAAACATCCCTTGGATCGAATTTTCCGTCCTGGTTTAAGTCAAGATGATTATCGGCAATAAACTCCTTAAGATCCTTCGAGCAGAGATGGGCCTTCTTCGCCCCGAAAGCATCCTTTAAGTCGAAAGAATCCATTCCGAAACGGTTAGGCGCGATGACCACAAGGTCGTCCGGAACGCGCTTTGCGATCCAGTGGTGTCCGCCTATGGTCTCAAGCCACCAGATTTCATTCTCATCATTAAAAGCGATCCCGTTCGGCTCGTAGGTGCCGTACGTCTCAAGCAGCTTTCCGAGCCTTAAAACGCCTTCCCTTGCTGTCTTTATGTACGGAAGCACAAGCACTACGATATCCTCTTCGCCAATCCCGCCTGGGATCGCTTTATCACCGCGCTTTTTGGGCTTCTGATATTCTACGAAGGGGTCTGCGGCAAGGACTCTCGGGTTTGTTGTGATGGTCTCCGTTGCAGTCATCCCTACATTTGCGGCATTTATGCCGGTTGCGGCCCATATGCCTTCCTTCGGATCAACGTTCGGACACGCGGTATATCGCATTGGCTTTTCGGTAAGCTCTATCTCAAGCTTTGACTTTACGCATTTGTATTTCTTCGGCTGCTTTTCCGGCTCGACAACGATAAGCTTTTTTACGTCAAAAGAACCGTCGTCGGTGCGCGATATCATGGTTGTATTGTCATTGCTGGCCTTTTTTCCGACCAGCACTGTTGTACATGGCATTTCTTTTTCCTCCTTATATTCTTCGGACAGTAGTGGCGTGGCATGTTGACAAACGCCTTATCACTGCCTGTTTAATGCAGATGTTTACAGATTCTGTCCATCCTGTGCGGATACCGTCTCCTGTCCGGACAGACTCTGCGGTTCTGCCGCCTCTGTTGCAGTCACGCTCTGCGGCGCTGCCGTTTCGGTTACCGGTGTACTCTGCTGAACCTGAACTTCACTTCCCATCGCATTCTGCTGCGAAACACTCCCGGCATCCGTTTTCCCGTACGGGATACCAAAATCCGCATCCGACATGCCCCAGCTCATGGAATTCGCATCATCCACAGGCTGCAGGTGGACTACCGGAACCTTGATCCTCTTGGAGCGCTTTCTAAGAAGCACGATCAAAAGCACGATAAGTCCGACCACGACAATAGCCGCAACCACGATAAGTACGATCAGCCAGATGTTTATGAGCATGAATTCAAGGTGGATGCTGCCGTTGTTGCCCATGGCAAGAAGATCCCACTCAAGCGTTTTGCCGTTGTTGCTGACCGTTGTGGCATTGCTTTTAACAGGTTTTACAGGCAGATTTATGGTCAGGGTCACATAGCCGTTATAGGCCTTGAAGTAATTTGCATATGTCGAAACGTCCGTTTTTTCGCCTGTTCCGCTCCCCTCACCGCTGCCGCTGTTCATTTCCCAGTCTATGATATATTTAAGGCCTTCTTTGGTAAACTTGAAGCCCTTCATGGATCCGGCCTGAACGCTGTCCTGTGAATTGTCCACGGATTCCGCCACTTCTTCGGGTGTTATATCCTTCTTGGTCAGATAAAAACCGTAATAGTTGTCCTTGTTGTACTCCTCTGCTTCAAAGCCTTTCTCAAGGAACTGCTGTTTCTGCTCCTCTGTGAGACCTGCGCCTGTATCACCCATATATTCCGTCTTCATCACAGCGATGAGCATGGAAATGTCCATCTTGCCATCGGGTTTTACCGTGATCGTCACGTTGTAGCGCATGCATCCCGTAAGGCAGATCGCGCACACAAACAGGATAGCAGCTATTTTTCTGATCTTCTTCATATCTCTCCCCTCTCAACCGGATCATCGGGACCGGTGACCCTGCGGACCTTACGTTAATACAGCAAAGCCCTTATAAAAACCATTTTTTGTTATAAAATAAGCATAAGCGAAAGTGATGTGAAAATCAAGAGTTTCCTGTCATTTTTCCCGTCTTTCCGCCTGTGGCCTTCTCCCTGTGTTTTCAGGTGCTGTTTACAAATCCGCGTCTTTCTGTTATCATTACAGCATTGATAGCATTGCCGCATAAAGCCGGAATACAGGTTCCGTGCGGTCAAAAGAGGTCTCACATGAACAGGAATATCACCACAAAGATCAACTGGTTTCTTGACAATATCGTTCCGCCTGCGCTGCGCGACAGCAAGTTCTTTACGCGTATCATGTTCCGCATCGCCCTCGGCAGGAATTACAAACCCTACATGAAATTCAAAGATGAGGTCCCGCACCTTTCCGAAGACGAGATCAGCCGTTACTACGAGGTTCTCGCCGACACCTTTATGGCTCGGGATACGGATATCAACGCGCCTTGTCTTGAGCGCATCAGAAAAGATGTAAAGGGCACGAAAGTACTGGATGTTGCCACAGGCAGAGGCTATCTTGCAAAGCTCCTGCATGAAGACGATCCCGGGCGAAGCATCACAGGGGCCGATGTTGTCCCGCCCAAAGCTGCTAAAGGGATCGAGTTCGTTAAGGCATCCATAACATCCCTTCCCTTTGCCGACGGTGAATTTGACACTGTTATATGCGCTCATACCTTAGAGCATATCGTTGATGTCGAAAAAGCCATGCAAGAGCTGCGCCGTGTATGCGGCGGGAGGCTTATCATTGTGCTTCCTAAGCAGCGCGAATACAAGTACACCTTTGACCTGCACGTGCACTTTTTCCCGTACAAATACAATGTTGAGCAGCTTGTCGGCACAAAGGCCAAAGTCGAAAAGCTTGGCGGTGACTGGTACAGCGTGGAAGACCTCAGGACAGACTGAATACCCATGCACATAAAGAAGGCTTGAAATGAAGGATTTTCTTAAGAAAGACAATATCCGTGAGATAGTCATGTATTTGATAATAGGCGGGTTCACGACAGTCGTTGGGGTAGGATCCTACTGGATCCTCACAAAGACCGTCCTTGACCCGGCGGACGGTGTGCAGATACAGATAGCAAACTGTATTTCCTGGGTCTTTGCAGTCACCTTTGCCTATGTCACGAACCGCATTCTCGTTTTCAGGAGCAAGAGCGAAAAGGTCCTTACGGAAGCAGCAAAGTTCTATGCTGCGCGCCTTGGTACCCTTGGGCTTGACATGCTCTTCATGTTCCTGACCGTTACCCTGGCCGGTCTTAACGACAAATGGATGAAGATCGCATCAAGTGTGATCGTGACAATAGCCAATTATTTTTTGAGCAAATTGCTTGTGTTTACAAAGAAAGAGAGGAAGCAGGATGTTAATTGAACTTGTAAAGAAAAACAGAAGTTACCGCGGTTTTGACGAAAGCGTTTCCGTTTCGAAGGAAACCCTTAGGGAGCTTACGGAGCTTGCAAGATTCACAGCTTCCGGAGCAAACCTCCAGCCGTTAAAATACAGGCTTGTATTTGAGAAAAATGAAGTAGATGCCCTTAACGGCATGACAAGATGGGCCAAAATGCTGAAAAACATTACACTTCCGCACGAAGGCATGTACCCGACCGCATATATCGCTGTCTGCGTTGATACGACTCTCTGCGCAAACCCTGACGCCCCCGCAACGGATATCGGCATTGCTGCGCAGACCATACTGCTTGGGGCCGTGGAAAAAGGCCTTGGCGGCTGCATGCTCGGAAATTATGAAAAGTCCGAGGTTGTAAATATCCTCGGACTAAAAGAACAATATGTCCCAAAACTTCTGATCGCGCTCGGAAAGCCACGGGAAAATGTGATGATCGTTGACGCAAAAGACGGAAAAACCGCATATTACAGAGACGAAAACGACACCCATTTTGTCCCGAAAAGAACACTTGAAGACCTGATCATCTGAAGATCAGGCTTCTTTGTTTATGCTGCTGTCCGAAACTATCTTTCCGTCCGAGATCACAACAAGCCTCTTTGCATAATCCGCAATCGCCTTGTCGTGGGTAACCGTAATGACGGTTATCCCGGTTTCGTTCAGCTTCTTAAAAATGTCCATTATCTGCTTGCCGGTTTCAGAATCAAGCTGTCCGGTAGGCTCATCCGCAAGGATCAGACCGGGTTCGTTGATCAGCGCTCGTGCGATGGCTACTCTCTGGCGCTGCCCGCCGGAGAGCTGGTTGGCCTTTTTCTGTGCCTGATCCGCTATACCCACAGACTGCAGTGCTTTCAAAGCCTTGGCTTTAATGGCTTTATACGGTGTTTTCCCAAGAAGTGCCGGAAGCATGACATTATACAGAACAGTCTGGTTATTGATCAGAGCAAAGTCCTGCAGCACAAAACCTATATGCTGATTCCTGAGCTTTGCCCTTTTCCCGTCGTTCATCCTGCATACATCCGCACCTTCAAAAAGATATGAACCTTCTGTACATTCATCAATTGTTCCGATGATATTTAAGAGCGTCGTCTTACCGGAACCGGAAGCACCGCAGATCGATATAAATTCCCCCTTGTCAACCTTAAACGACACCTTGTCGAGAGCACGGAAATCTTCATCCCCGACTTTATATATCTTTGTTACATCTTTTAATTCTATCATTTATTCCACTCCTCTCAGCAGCTGAACCGGTGTTTTTCCTTTAATCGAAACAAACACCCCTGCAAATGCCGTCAAAAGCGTCAGCACAAAAAAGCCCAGTACCAGCCATATACAATTCGCACTGAACAGGTAACCGTAGAAGAATTCGTGGTCAGCCCTCTGAACGGCCCGGAATACAAACACGATCGCAATGCTGATAACCGTCGATAAAAAAGCCACCAGCCCCACTGCCATTAACGTTATTGTAAGGCACTTTTTATGATCTGCACCGCACAGGTAGTAAACAGCCAACTCTTTTTTCTTCTTTGCAACAACAAGCGCTGTAATGCTTAAATATGCCGCAAGTGATGCGATAAACAGGAATAACGGACGCGGGAAGGAAAGCCTCATATCCTCATGGATCTCTTTTAAGTCTCCATCAGCAATCTCTGCCAGAGAAGCATAATTCCCCTTGGTTTCGGCATATCTGAAAACTTCTTCTTTTTCCGCCTCGGTTGCATTTTTTTTCAGTTTAAAGATGGCATTGGGAGCCCAATGTAAACCCGAGGTATATTCCTCCAGCAAAGCTTCGTTCTCCTTGGTATCAATGCCTATAATATAATTGGATCCACTTAACAGCATGCCCGATGTAAGCCTCGCATTGCCGCTTCCCCCAAGCGTGATCACCTTAAACATTGGACTTACCACACTGTTGACTTTTATGTCAAAATTTCTGAAGCCATATTTGTCTTTGTGGCCTGAAATCGTTACCGAATCACCTTTAAAACCGTCGAACAGTACACTGCATAAGACGAAACCGTTCGGATCCTTGTCAAAATCATACCCCATTTCCTTAAGAACAGGGAAATCCTCAAGTATATCCGGATGCAAAAGACATATAACAGTGCCTTCGTTTCCATACATGATAGGGCTGGCAGTTTTTACAGTATATGCACGCTCGATACCCGGTAATTGATTCAGCTCCTCAACAAGGCTTTCTCCCATTGTACTCCACGGAATTCCAAACGGAGGTGCAGAAAGGTTGCCCAGATAATATGTATCATCCGGCGACGATTTCAGCATGTTATAATCTGCGTACTTGTAATTAGTTGCTGCAAGCGTCATTATTCCCAAAAACACGGCTCCGGTCATCATGATCATCAGAAGAAGCGAAGAAAAACGCACACCCTTAAGAAATGCCCTGAACAAATGTATCAATCTCATCTAACTGCTCCTAACTGTATATCCGTTTGGCTTCAACCGGAGATACCTTCGTCAATCGTCTTATGAAAAACAGGATTATCACAGCCGAGATCGCAACCATCAACGCAAGAATCAGAGAATAATCCGAGACAGAATATACTATCCGGTCATTAACATTAAGCTTCTTAAATAAAACAGGTGTTAACACTACATGAAGGATAATACCGAGCAAACCGGAAAACAGAGACAACAGCACGCCCTCCCAAAAAGCCATAACGCCCATCGTTATCTTTGAAGCGCCTACGATCCTGCTTATGATATTCTCTTCGGCACAGGATTCCATAATATATACAAGCAAAAGGGTAAATGCAAGGGCTGAAATGGTGTAACTGAAACAGATCGCTATAAGAGCAAAACGAGAGCTTTCAATATCAGCCAATATATAAAATGAAGGCGCATCTATGGAGCATCCCGGGAAAGTTCTTTCGAAGAAAACTGCCGGCAGATCGTTTCTTCCAGCATAATTTTCAAAGGAAACCGCAAATATCTTGTTGACCTGATTACCGAACAATCTTTCATAAGCGCCAGCAGAGATATAGCTCGAATCAGCACCGGCAATTCCTTTGATAATAAATTCTTCGTTTCGAACCTTAACCTTATTGCCAACGGCTTCCCTGAAATCATTCTTCCAAAGTATCTCATTTCCGATAGGCGGTTCTATACTGCCTTGCATCTTCAAAACCGGTATTTTTTCACCAAAAAATACTGTAAAACAATCCATTGCAGTAATATATCCCATTTTCGGTTCTGTTTCAATTATCTCATATCCCAGTGAAAAGCATTCAAACAGAGCTGTATCTGTCAAGGCCTTTTTTATTGATTCAATGTCCGACTCCTCCTCAAGAGATACAGTATATTTCCTGTAAAGGAGTGCCTGAGAATCCCTGTTTTGCATCATGGGAAGAAGATTTCCGTACAGATAACAAAAAACAAGGCCGTTGATAATGCCGCCCAAAATAAAAAGAACAAATAATAATCTGTTCTTTTTATAATATTGTTTAATTCTGTTAATGAATAAGATTATAACCTTCATCTTTTATCCATCCAAAGCTTATTTATAACACTCTATTACCCATGCGTTTGTAACACCACAAGTAATCCTTTCGGCTGAATGTAAGACTATATGCTTTTTCATAATAAATGGTTTTTTTGCAAATGTCAAGACACTTTTGCCGTCCGGTTGGTCTCTTCTATGTCTGTTATATCTCATATTGCAAAAGCATTTACAAGCCGCTCATACTCTTCATCCGTTATCGGTATCATGCCTCCGTGGCGCTTTTTCCGTTTCCCCATGTCAAAGTCGGCATCATCAAGGATCCTGAGATCTCCTTTGGCCAGATCTTCGCATATTATCGGCAGATATCCGCCGTTTGTCGCAAAACGGTCGACGATAAGGCACCACTTTCCCAGTTCACTGATATAGTAGCATTCAGGTCCCTCTACTCCAAACAGCCCGTCAAGGACAGGACATTCAATATCGGTATATGTACCGGTGAGCTCTTCTGCGCAGTCAAGCTTTATGACCTTTGTGGTCTCATCCTTAGAGAACCTGTAATACCGGCCATCCGCGCAGATTATGTCGGTATCGATCACGTGATTGTCATGTTCGATATATTTGAACGGAGCTGAAAAAGCCTCGAAATCTTTTGTCCACGAAGCATAAATGCGCTGTTTCGGGGCCTTATCATTCTCTTCTTTTACCATTGACGCCCAGAAAACAAAATATTCTCCGCGTTCCTTTGAAAAAACAGCTTCAGGTGCCCAAACACAGCCTGCGGAAGGTATTCCCACTTCAACAAGCCTGCATTCGCTCCAGTTTATAAGGTCATCCGATCTAAAGACCACCAGCTTTCTGCTGCCCTCATACTGGGCTGTTCCCCAGCCCTTGCCGTTTGCTATCCGAAGGTCGGTTCCGATTATCACGAACCCGCCTTCAACGGTCCTGATGATGAACGGATCCCTGACGCCTTTTTCGCCTTCCTTTGAGACAAGGATAGGCTTATCGCCGTTTAAGTCCGTAAAATGCAGGCCATCCCTGCTTACCGCAAAGTAAACCTGCTCCGATTCCGGGGCTTCTCCCGTAAAATGTACAAACAGATATGCCATATAAAACCTCGATCAAAATGAGTTTAAATAAGTGACCGGATATCACTCAAATGATGTGAAACCGCATGTATGGATATGTTAAACAACTGTATCTGTTTTGTCAAGGAAAACCGCATTTTTATTGACTTTGTGACACATTGAGCATATAATGGATTTGATTGCGGATAAATATCTTTCGCAAGGTAATGAAGGTATCAAACCGGACTTTAAGAGCCGACTCCTTACTGTCCGGACCGCACTGTTTCTGGGTGTAAAAAAACTAAGATCGGCACGAAAGGACCATTATGACTAACATTCCTGTTGTGAAACCCGGGATCATCGCCGTAAGCCGCGACTGCTTCCCCATTGAGCTTTCCAAAATGCGCCGCGCTGCCATCAAGAGCGCCTACACCGGCGAACTTTACGAGTGCCCTGTAACTGTCGAGAACGAGCTTGATATGCTTAAAGCAGTTGAAGATGTTAAAAAGGCCGGCTGCAATGCACTTATCGTATTTCTTGGCAACTTCGGTCCCGAAACGCCCGAAACACTCATCGCAAAGAACTTTGACGGTCCCTGCATGTTTGTTGCCGCAGCAGAAGGCGACGGCGACATGATCAACGGCCGCGGCGATGCCTACTGCGGTATGCTGAACTGCTCCTACAACCTCAAGATGCGCCACCTGAAAGGCTATATTCCCGAATACCCTGTAGGCACAGCCAAAGACATTGCCGGCATGATCGAGGAGTTCATTCCCATTGCACGTGCCGTTATCGGTATCTCGAATCTTAAGATAATCACCTTTGGTCCGCGTCCCCAGGACTTCTTCGCCTGCAATGCGCCCATCAAAGGGCTTTACGAGATCGGCGTTGAGATCGAAGAGAACTCCGAGCTTGACCTTTTCGTAAGCTTCAAGGAGCATGCAAACGATCCCCGCATCCCCGCTGTATGCGAAGCCATGAAGAAGGAAATGGGCGAAGGCAATTATTATGACGAGCTCAACGCGCGCATGGCTCAGTTTGAGCTTACTCTCCTTGACTGGGCAGAAAAGCACAAGGGTTCACGCAGCTATGTTGCTTTTGCAAACAAGTGCTGGCCCGCATTCCCCGAGACCTTCGGTTTTGAACCCTGCTATGTGAACAGCCGCCTTGCTTCGATCGGCATTCCCGTTGCATGCGAAGTTGATATCTACGGTGCATTGAGTGAATACATCGGCGCCTGCGTTTCAGCCGATGCCGTTACACTTCTCGATATCAACAATTCCGTTCCCCAGTACATTTACGATGAAAACATCAAGGGCAGATACGATTACAAGCTTACAGACACATTTATGGGCTTCCACTGCGGAAACACCCCCGAATGCAAGATGTGTGACAACCGTGCTGTTAAATATCAGCTGATCCAGCACCGTCTCCTCGAGCCTCAGGGCTCCGAGCCCGATTTCACACGCGGCACGCTTGAGGGTGACATCGCAGCGAGCGATATAACCTTCTACCGTCTGCAGTGCGACAGCGAAGGAGTTCTTCGTTCCTACATCGCAGAGGGCGAAATCCTTGATGTTCCCACAAGATCGTTTGGCGGTATCGGCATCTTTGCAATACCCGAGATGGGCCGCTTCTATCGCCATGTTCTTATCCAGAACGGCTTCCCGCACCATGGCGCCGTTGCTTTCGGGCACTACGGAAAGGCTCTTTACGAAGTATTCAAGTTTATCGGTGTATGCCCCGGAAATATCGGCTACAACCAGCCGAAGGGCGTTCTTTACAAGACCGAGAATCCGTTTGCATAAGTTCTTATTGTCCGAAAGCCGGCTACCCGGCAAACCGGTTCATAGCTTGAAAAAGCCCGTGCAGGCTGCTGCACGGGCTTTTATTTATCCTGCCGGGGTAAGTCCCGGTCCTCATTTTTTATTCTCTTCCTCCGATAACAACTTCTACCTCCTCGGGCTTGGTGTTCCGGATCAATGTTATCGTCAGGGTTTCTCCGGCTTCGGTCTCGCTTATGATATCATAAATGACATCGGCCGTTTTAAGTTCTTTATCGCCGATCTTTACAAGGATGTCTCCCTTTTTGATCCCTGCCGCTTCCGCAGGCGATCCGGCTTTTACTTCCGTAACATAAAGGCCGTACTTGATATCAAGCTTCTTCAAAACGCCTGCAGGCGTCTCGGTAGTCACTACGCCAAGATAATTCCTTGCTGTTCCGTTTGCAAGGCTTAAGATCGCGTTCCGCACACCGTCAACAGCTATCATTGTGGTAATGTTCTCATTCCTCGCTTCCTTAAAACCGTGAGTAAGAATGCCGACCACTTCACCGGCAGTGTTTACGAAAACACCGCTGCCGAGCGCATTTTCAGGAAGATCGGTGTTGTATATCTCAAACCTGTTATCGGTTACATAAGCGAAATTACCGGTATTCGTAACCATTGCAAAGCGGTATGTGCCCATGTATCCGTCCGGGCTTCCCACAAGTATCACGGGATCCCCGGCCTTTACAGCCTTTGATTCACCAAAGACGGTATATTCGACGCTCCTGCGGTCTGATGCAAGACATTTTTCAAGCGGTACCGAAAGCATGGAAAGATCATACTCGGCGTCTGTTGAGAGGACCGAAACATCCTGTATTGTCGTCTTTCCGACTGTGACATCGATCCTGTCGGCCTGTGCGGCGCTTCCCGCAGATACAAGGACAAGCAGCTCGACCCCGTTATCTCCGATAAGGATACCGCTTTCGGACACGGCCGATTCAAGAGGTTCGCCGAACCAGTCCGTCTCTATCGAGACATAATCCACGCGGACAAGGCTCTTTGCAGCTTTCTTTGCGATGCCTCCAAGCTTTTCGTACATCTCTTTTAGCTGCTCGATCGGATTATCCGATGCCGCCTCCGTAGGTGTTACGGACGGCACCTCTGTAGGTGTTGCGGACGGAGCCTCGGTTGGAGTGAACGGCACCTGCGGCGTTGGCGTTGGTGTTGGCATAGGCGTAGGCGTGGCAGGCCTTGCTGTAGGCGAGAGAGCGGGCGTACGAGTAGGCGTCGGAGATATCGTAGGTGTCGGGGAAAGTCCCAGAAGCCTGCCTATCGGAACATCCGATACCATGAACATAAACCTTGCCACAATGCCAAAAACGGCCGCAAGAACCACAGTGCCGAGTGTAACAAACAGCACCTTCTTAATGCGACCTTTTTTCTTTGATACTATTTTTTCGCGTAAGAACTGATAATCCCCGTTCTCCGCAGGCTTTTTTTCGTCCAAAACAATAACCTCTGATCATGTAAAACAGTCATATCGGTCAAAACTGCACAGGATTGCATTATCGGCATTATAACATGCAGTTGTTAACAGAATATGAATGAGTTTTTAAAGTTCTGCTAATGGCATCGAGAACGTAAATTCCGTTCCGACACCTTCGGTGCTCACAAGTGTGATATTCTCACCGTGAGCGTCGATTATCTCTTTTACGATGGCAAGACCAAGCCCCGTTCCGCGCTTATCCTTGCCGCGTGACGCATCTGTCTTGTAAAAGCGCTCAAACACCTTTTTCTGTGCGTCCTTAGGAATACCGATGCCGGAATCCTTGACACTTACAAACACCTTGCTGGCCTTGATATTAACCGAAATGGTTATGGTCGAATCCTGATTGCTGAATTTGATGGCGTTATCAAGAAGGTTGTAAAGTACCTGCTGGATCCGCCCCATATCTGCGGATATGAGCACCTCCGGGTCACAGAACTGCAGCTCGATCGTAATACGCTTCTTTGTGCAGGTCCCCTCAAAGGATGCGGCAGTCTTCTTGATCACCTCGTTTATGTCAAATACGGTTATATCGAGGGTGTCGTTATTATCCATCCTTGAAAGTGACAGCAGGTCTTCCGTAAGCTTTGTAAGGCGCTCTGTCTCAAAAAGTATGATGTCCAGATATCTTCCGGCCGATTCCATTGGTATGGTGCCGTCTTTTATGGCCTCAAGATACCCTTTTATGGATGTTAACGGCGATCTGAAGTCATGTGAAACATTGCCTATGAATTTCTTCTGGTATTCCTCGAGACGCCCGACCTCTTCGGCAGTTACGCGCATGGCCTCGGAAATATCGCGGTACTCGGCCCGAAACCTCGGGGCTTTGTACTTGTAATTCTTTTTTGCATACTCTATCGCGGCTTTTTTAAGCTTTGCAACGGGCCATATCGTCATGAACCAGATGAGGACGAATACCATCAGCAGTATAAGCGAAAAAGCGAGGATCATAAGGCTGATCGTATCGACATAAAAGCCTGCATCCTGATAAATGCTCTGCATTGATACGGCAAGACATACATAGCCTCTTATCTGGTAGTCATAAACGATCGGCTCGGACACGAGAAGGAGCGGCTCCCTTGAGATCTCGGTTATGGTGATGTCCTCGAATGTAAGGGTGGAGCTGCCTATATAGCGTTCAATGGTGTAGAATTCCTTTCCGCCGGTGTCAATGAAGACAACTCCCGCGGTATTGGTGAGAAGGACGCGCATCCCGAGGAAATGGTCGATACTTGTGAGCTGTTTTTTCAGCTCGTTTATCGTTATTCCCGAACGGTAATAGTTTTCGCCGTATTCGACGGCAACCATCTGCGCCTCCTGCAGGACCGCGTTTTTGCGGTTTGCAAGAAGAGAACGCCTGATACGGCTCTGTCCCAACGCATTGACGATGAAGAACATAGCCGTAACAGTCGCAATATAAACAAATATAAGTCTTAGTGTGATCTTATGCCCCATAAGTGCTCCGGATCATTTTCTCAATTCGAATTTATAGCCGACGCCCCAGACAGTGGACAGACTCCAGTTCGCCCTGTCCTTTATCTTCTCGCGAAGGCGCTTGATATGGACGTCCACGGTTCTCGTATCGCCCATGTATTCATAGCCCCAGACACGGTCCAAAAGCTGCTCGCGGGAAAAGACGCGGTTAGGATGCTTTGCAAGGTAAAACAGGAGCTCAAGCTCTTTAGGCGGCATATCCACATATTCGCCGCAATATGTGACCGTATAATTTGCAAGATCCACGATAAGATCCGCGTGGGCCACAAAGGTGTCGCTGTTTTCGGGCAGGGGTTCCTGTTTTTCCGCAGGCTCCGCTGCCGCGCCTTTACGGCGCAGGACCGCCTTTACCCTGGCAACAAGCTCTTTTGAATCAAAGGGCTTTACCATGTAATCGTCGGCTCCGAGCTCGAGCCCGAGCACCTTGTCGAAAACCTCGCCCTTTGCGGACAGCATGATTATCGGCACCTGTGAAGTCTTTCTCAGCTCCCTGCAGACCTCGTATCCGTCGATCCCCGGCAGCATAAGGTCAAGCAGGATGATATCCGGCCCGAATTCCTTGAACTTTACAAGGGCTTCCTCGCCATCTTCGGCAATCTGCGTGTCGAAGCACTCCTTTGTCAGATAAAGAGAGATAAGTTCGGCAATGTTGCCGTCGTCATCCACTATCAAAACCTTCTGTCTGTCAGCCATATGCTACCCCGTTTCATTATACTTTCCGGCCGTTATGCCCTGTTTGCCGGCTTATTTCTTAAATTCCACTATTGTCACGCCTCTGTCGCCCTCACCGAATTCCCCAAGCCTGAAGCTCTTAACATAGGGAGTGCGCTTCAGTTTGGCGTGTACCGCGTCACGGAGCGCGCCTGTACCCCGCCCGTGGATTATGTTAACTTTCTCTATGTGCGCAAGATATGCGTCGTCAAGGTATTTGTCCACTTCCGGAAGGGCCTCGTCAACACGTTTCCCGACTATATTGAGCTCCGGACTTACAGTCATGGATTTAGCATATCCTATGGATGCGGCCATTGAGCGCTGTGTCTGCTTCGGCTCTTCTTTTGCCTTTACAAACTCAACGTCCGATACCTTTACGGTCGTCCGCATTGCGCCAAGCTGCACGTTTACTTCGCCTCTGGTGTTCGGGAGCGAAAGGAGGGTTCCGTTGAGATTCAGGCTTAAAACAAGGACTTCGTCCCCCACCTGAAGCTCGTGAGCGCTCTCTTTCTTCGGTTCGCGGCGTTTGATCCCGCCTGCGGCCCTGTATTCTTCATAGCGCTCCCTTAAGGCGCTGCGCTCTTCCTCCATCTCGCGGGTATGCGCCCCGCTCTTGTTTATGTTACGGATGGCCCTGTCTGCGTATTCCTTTGCTTCACGCAGCACATCCGCTGCCTTTTCTTTTGCTTCCTGAAGCATTTTTTCGCGGGCGGCATCAAGCTTTTCCTGCTTTTCGGCAAGCTTCCTCGCTGTTTCTTCCGCCTGCGCCTTAAGCATTGCGATCTCTTCTTTTTCGCGTTCCATGCGAACCCTGTCGTTTTCAAGGCCGGAGATCACATCTTCAAAGCTCTTTTCCTGCTCGCCTATAAGCTCTTTTGCGGCTTCTATGATATCCGCCTTAAGCCCGAGCTTCTGCGAGATCGCGAAGGCATTGCTCTTTCCGGGGATACCGATAAGGAGCCTGTAGGTCGGCCTTAAGGATTCAACATCAAATTCACAGCAGGCGTTTGAAACGCCTTTTGTCTGGAGCGCAAATACCTTAAGCTCACTGTAATGCGTGGTTGCCACGGTCCTTACATCCCTTGCGTGAAGGTATTTGAGGATCGCCATTGCAAGGGCTGCGCCCTCGGTAGGGTCTGTGCCGGCTCCGAGCTCGTCAAACAGCACCAGTGACTCGTAATCCGCCTTTTCAAGGATCGAGACCGTATTGGTCATGTGTGACGAAAACGTCGAAAGGCTCTGTTCTATGCTCTGTTCATCGCCTATATCCGCAAATACTTCTTTGAATATCCCAAGCTTTGAGCCCTCGCCCGCAGGGATATGAAGGCCTGCCTGGCCAAGCAGCGTAAAGAGGCCGATGGTCTTAAGAGCCACCGTTTTTCCGCCTGTATTCGGGCCCGTTATCACAAGAAGGTTAAAATCTTCACCCACGCGGATATCGGTGGGGACTATCTTTTTGGGGTCTATGAGCGGGTGTCTGCCTTTTTTGATGTTTATGCACCTGTCGGTGTTAAAGCGCGGGCGAACGCCCTTCTGCTGCTTTGCAAGTGTCGCCCTTGCAAAGATATAATCGAGCTTTGCGAGCATGTCACGGTTTACGGCAAGCTCGTGCTGCACCGAAACCGCCTGTCCCGTCAGGTCTTCAAGGATCTTCTCGATCTCTTTCTGCTCCTGAAGGGCCAATTCCCTCAGTTCGTTGTTGTATTTGACAACCGCCATGGGCTCGATAAACACCGTTGAGCCGCTTGAGGACCTGTCATGCACCATTCCCGGGAATTTGCTCATGTGCTCTGCTTTAACGGGGATGCAGTATCTGCCGTCACGCATGGTGACAAGGGCATCCTGCATCATTCCGCGGGTGGCCTCCGAGATCACTATAGAATTCAGATGATCCTTGATCTTTTCGTTGGTGGTTTTTATAGCGCGCCTTACGCTTTTTAAGCCGGGGCTTGCGTCATCCGCGATAAGATCCTCGCCGAGAATGCAGCGGTCTATCTCGTGCTGCAAAAATTCCAGCGGGCTTAATGCGTCAAAATAATGCTGGACGGCGTCATTTTCGCCTTCTTCCTCTTCCTTTGCGGCTCCGCCGTAGGCCTTTATCCTGCTTACAGCCGTAAGGAGCGAGCTTATGCGGAGAAGCTCCACAGTGCTCAAACATGCGCCTATCTCAAGCCTTTTTAAGCTTTCTCCGATCTCGGAGATGCCGGAAAACGAGAGGGTGCCTTTTTTATAAAGTCGGGCGAGGGCGTCAGCGGTTTCGCTCTGAAGCTCTTCTATCACTTTAATGTCAGTCTGTGGCACGGTCTCACGGCAGAGTTTTTTACCGGGAGCCGAACCCGCATAACCCGTAAGGGTTTCTATTATCTTGTTGTACTCAAGTACACGCAATACTTTTTCGTTCATTTCACTTTTCCTCTTGCCGCTTAAAATAACGGCTTCTGACACATGCCGGAAAAGATGTCAGTCCCAGCTCAAACGGTGAAGGTTCCCTTCGGGGTTAAGCCCTTCAAAGCCGTTCTGGCGAAGCGCCTCGTAAAGCAGTGTGCATACGGAATTGCCAAGGTTAAGGGACCTTATCTCCCCGAACATCGGGATGCGGATGCAGGTATCCTTATGCTCCACAAGGATCTCCTCGGGGATCCCGGCGCTTTCTTTTCCAAACATGATAAAATCGTTCATTTCATAGCGCGGTTCGGTATAGAGCTTCCGCGCCTTTGTTGTTGCGTAATAGATCTTTGCGTCGGGATTCTTTTCGCAAAAATCCTTATAATCGTCGTAAACATGCAGGTCTAAGTGTTTCCAGTAATCGAGCCCTGCGCGGCGCAGGTGCTTATCGTCTATCGAAAAGCCGAGAGGCCTGATAAGATGCAGCGATGAATGTGTTGCAACGCAGGTTCTGCCTATATTGCCGGTGTTGTCCGGTATTTCCGGTTCAAGTAATACTATGTTCATGATATTCCTTTGCGCAAAAAGAAAAGGATGGCTTTTATTCGCCATCCTTAATTGCTACGTTAATCTCCATTGCTTTGTCATCCTCATATGACAGCGGTATGCAAATGTTTGGCGCTTTTTCGCTGAAAAACTTAACAGTACCGGTTGCCATTGTGGGCGGGGTGATATCCACCGCTATAGCCTTTGTTGAGAAAACTGTTGCGGTATTTCCGAGCATCATATTGCAAAGCTCACAAATAGCACTCTTTGCAAGCTCATCCATCTCTGCGAGAGGCATCTGGCACATCTTGGATGCAATGTCAAGAGCCACATCCGTAGGGAAGCAATAAATGACCTGTCCGGCCATCTCACCCGTAAGACCTACCATGATAAGGAACTGGTCACTGGTGTATTCACTTTCTCTTCTGTACGGCTTTCCGACTTTCGCCTGGATACCGCACATATCCTGAAGAACCTTGGTAGAGGCGATCAGAAAGGGATTCACATATTCCGCATTAATAGTTGCCATACTGTACTCCTATGCCATCTTTCTTGAAAACCGCAGACTGCGGCGCTTAAACTTCGCACCCTGAAAAAAAGATACATATCTTCTTCCGTCATTTACGTAATTGTACCACAGGAAAGGGTGATTTTGCAACCTATTTTTCAGCCCGGTTTCCTGCGCGTTTTTGGTACTTCAGCTCTTTAAGCGCGCTGTAAAATCCTCTAATCTTCCGAGGGCGACTTTCAGTTTTTCCAGCGAATATGCGTAGGAAATCCTGAGGAACCCTTCCCCGCAGTCGCCAAAAGCGGTACCCGGCACGACCGCAAGCTTTTCTTCCTGCAGGAGCTTTGTGGCGAATTCATCCGAAGTCATTCCGAACTGCTTTATGCACGGAAAGGCATAAAAGGCGCCGAGGGGTTCGAAACAGTCAAGTCCCATGCCTCTTAGGGTACTTACGACAAAACGCCGTCTGTTATCGTAGGATTCCCTCATGCGGGCAACATCGGCATCCCCGTTCTTTACCGCTTCAACAGCGGCAAACTGGCTTGTTGACGGGGCGCACATGATAGCAAACTGATGGATCTTGGTCATCTGCGAGATTATCTCTTTTGGTCCGCAGGCATATCCGAGGCGCCATCCTGTCATTGCGTAGGATTTTGAAAACCCGTTTATTACGACGGTTCTCTCGCGCATACCGGGAAGCGACGCTATTGACACGTGGTCCCCGCAGTAGGTAAGCTCCGAATATATCTCGTCGGAAAGGACAAAGATGTCGTGTTTTTCTATAACCTTAGCTATTGCTTCAAGGTCGCTGCGTGTCATGACCGCGCCTGTGGGGTTGTTCGGGAAGGGGAGTATCAGCACCTTGGTCTTCGGTGTAATGGCATCCTCCAACTCCTTTGCCGTAAGCCTGAACTCGTTTTCCGCCTTAAGGTCGATAAATACCGGGGCGCCGTCCGCAAGAACGGTACAGGGCAGGTAGGAAACATAGCAGGGCTGCGGGATTATGACCTCGTCTCCGGGATTTAACATCGCGCGGAGGGCAATATCTATCGCCTCACTGCCGCCAACCGTTACAAGTGTCTCTGCAACCGGATCGTAGGAAAGGTTAAAACGTCTCTCGAGATATCTCACTATCTCTTCGCGCAGCTCCTTAAGGCCCGAATTTGACGTATAGTGTGTTTTGCCTTTTTCAAGGGAATAAATGCCCTCTTCCCTGATATGCCAGGGTGTTTCAAAATCGGGTTCGCCGACACCGAGGGATATCGCATCCTTCATTTCGCTTACAATATCAAAAAACTTGCGGATGCCGGAGGGCTTGATCTTCGTTACTTTATCTGCTAAAGGATTTCTCACGGTGTTATAAGCATCCTTTCTTCTTCTGTCACATTTTCAAGCGGGATCCCGTGCTCCTTGTATTTCTTGAGCACAAAGTGCGTCGCGGTGCTTAAGACATATTCCATGGGCGCAAGATGTCCCGATACAAAGGTTGCCACTTCGCGCATGCTCTTTCCGCGGATGACAACGGTAAGGTCGAAGCCTCCGGACATAAGGTAAACGGCCTCGACTTCGTCGTATTTATAGATCCTCTCGGCGATCTTGTCAAAGCCCTGGCCTCTCTGGGGCGTAACCTTGACTTCGATAAGCGCCGTAACATTCTCATGTTCCGCCTTGTCCCAGTTTATCAGAACGGGATAACCGCAGATAACACGGTCCGCTTCCATCTCCGCTATGCATGCCGCGACTTCATCTTCCGTTGCGCCGAGCATCTTTGCAAGGTCTTTGATCTCGATCTTCGAGTTTTTTTCGATAGCGTGTAAAATACGGTCCTTCATTGGTTTTCCTCCGTTTATTGCTGTTTTTTTCTTTCAGGTGTAAGATATCTTTTCCCCGCTTCGCTTGTAACGACGCAGCCGTTGTCTTCCGTAAGGGTCCCAAGCACCGCACACCTTACGTCTTTTTCCTTTAATGCCGAAAGGGCCTCAAAAGGCCTGTCCGTTACGACAAGAAAGGCATTCCCGCAAGGTTCTTCGTAGGGGCTTAAGTCTGCTTTTTCAAAAATCTCGACGGTAAGCTGGTCAAGCGGTATAGCACAAAGTTCTGCCGTAAGCCCTGTCCCGAGTGCCTCATGCAGCTCCCAAAGGCCGGCAAAAACGCTCTTGTTCTTAAGCTTCTCTGTAAAAAAGACTCCGGGCAGGCTTTCGGGCTCTGTATCCAAAAGCCTTTCCTCTTCTGCATCAAGGTCCTTTTCTTTTCTTTGGAAAAACAGAGGAAAGCCTTTTTTTGCATCCTGCAGGGCAGGATCCTTTATCCTCGCGGCGCCGGCCGTTCCGGCCATGACTATAGATCGTTCTCCCATTCAATGTTTCTCCCGGGTGTTATTGACTTTTCCGTCCGATTTGGTATGCTTATCTTGTCATCGCGGGTGCGATGATGGCAAGTACCATTGCGATGATGATTATCACCGCGATAACGATAACGACTGTGCGCTGATGTTTTTTGTTGTAGAAGTTCATATTAATCCTTTCCGCCTTTCGGCACCCCGTTAAAGGAGCAATTATCATGATGTTAGCAATCATAGGGCCTTCACTTGTCCTTGCGGCCCTTATAGCCTACGAGATCTTCAAAAATACAAAAAAAGAAAAAGAGGCCTCGGAGGAATTCTGGGATCGCGAACGCGAGGCCAATACCGCCCGTAAAAAGGACATTTCGGATCTGCCGTATATAAATGTGCCGCTGGACAAATTGCCTTTCGGCCTGTGCCCGGCCTTCGAGGAAGTGGTCGCAAACGAAAAAGCGATCGAAGAGCTGGCAAAGACCAAGATCTTAAGCCTTAAAGGCCGTTCAAATACCGAAATTAAGCTCGAATACGGGATCACAAATTTCGAGTTTTTATGCAAATGCGACGAAAACTACCTGAAACTCATCCAGGCGCTTTCAAGGGAGGCAGAGCTCCTGCTTTCCTTAAGCTTTGACCGCGAAGCGGAGACAGTCCTTAATTATTCGCTTTCCATAGGCTCTGATATACCAAAGGATTATATCATGCTCGCAGAGATTTACAAGGGGCGATTTGACCGCAAGTCCTTAAATGACCTTATCGAGAAAGCCGATACCCTTGAGCTCCTTACAAAGAAGTCGCTTCTTGAAAAGCTTGAATCTATCGCGGATTCTTTTTAGTCTTTTCCCACTTGCCGTAATATTCGCAGCAGTCCTTTAAGAAACAGGTATCGCACAGAGGCTTCCTTGCGTCGCAGATCTGTCTTCCGTGCGCAATGAACTGCAGGTTTATAAGTGTCCAGTGATCTTTTGGAATGACCTTGTAGAGATCGAACTCGATCTTTACGGGGTCTTCTTCTTTTGTCAGCCCAAGGCGCCTTGAAACGCGCTTTACATGGGTATCTACGACAATGCTGTCGATGCCGAAGACATTGCCGCGCACCACGTTTGCCGTTTTCCTGCCGACTCCCGGGAGCTTTGTCAACTCCTCTATATCCGACGGCACCTCGCCCCCGTATTTCTCGAGGAGCATCTTTGCCGAATCAACAAGTGCCTTTGCTTTGTTTTTGTAGAAGCCGGTTGACTTTACGGCCTCCTCCATCTCCCCGTAGGAAGCGTTCGCAAAGGCGTTAAGGTCCGGATAATCCTTAAAAAGCTTCTTTGTCACGATATTTACCCTTGCGTCCGTGCACTGGGCGCTTAAGATCGTTGCAAAGAGCAGCTGCCAGGCGTTTTCGTGGTCGAGATAGGTCACGAGATCCGTTCCGTAATGCCTGTCCATAAGTTCAAGTATGCGTAATGTGTTCTTTTTCATGTCAGATGTACTGCGATATGTTTTTTAAGACCACCGCGGAATACGGCGCAAGCTTGAGGTTAAGCATGCCCCTGTTCGGTTTGCGTATAATGGCCTCGAAGTTGTAACCCTCGGATGTCGTTGTCAGGAGCGTGCAGATAGGCATCTCTTCAAGCATTCCCGTACGCCATACCGGGATCACAAGCTCCTGCTCGTCCGAATTGTTGTTTATCGCTATTATGAAAATGTCGTCTTTATCGAAACGGCTGTAGCACAGTATACCGTGGTTTGCGCAGAGGATCATCAGCGAACCGGTCTTTAGCGCCTGATACGAGGAGTGAAGATGGATCACTTCGCGGTGGAACGCAAGAAGCTTCTTGTCTTCATTGCCCCACGGGTAGGTACGCCTGTTGTCGGGGTCGGTATAGCCGCAGACTCCGGCTTCGTCCCCGTAATAGACCGTAGGCGCGCCGGGCCAGGTGAACTGCATTACAACAGCTTCACGCATTACAGCCGGGTTGATGTTCATGCTTGCGGACTCGGGCCCCAAGTTTGCGCTTCGTCCGACCATGCGGTTGGTGCGGGTCATAAACCTTGAATGGTCGTGGTTTGACAGCTCATTCATTGCCGTTAACAGCGAAGAACGGTCAAACCTGTTCATGTAATATGTCATTGCCCCAAGGAAATGCTCCTGATTGCAGAGCTTGTCCTCATGGTATTCGTCACTGTGCTTTTCCATGCCGGTAAGGAACCATGTTACGGGCTCCATAAAGGCATCATAATTCATTACAGTGTCCCACTGGTCGCCTTTGAGCCATTCCGCGGGATCGCCGTAGTGCTCCGCAATGATGATGGCTTCGGGATTAACGGATTTAACGGCTTCCCTGAACTTACGCCAGAACTTGTGGTTGTACTCGGCCGAAGACCCAAGGTCCGCGGCAACGTCAAGACGCCAGCCGTCAATGTTGTAAGGCGGGGACAGCCATTTCTTCGCGATCCCGAGTATATACTCCTCAAGCTCCGGGGACTGCTCATAGTTGAGCTTCGGAAGGGTCGCGTGGTCCCACCAGCCTGCGTAGGAATCGTTGTCGGGCCAGTTGTTTTCGTCCCTGAAATAGAAGAAGCTGCGATAGGGACTGTCCTTGGAAACATAGGCTCCCGGCGGGTAGCCCGGAACACCGGAATAGATCTTCTCGCGGTCGAGCCATTTGTTGAAGCTTCCGCAATGATTGAAGACACCGTCAAGGATTATCTTCATCCCTCTTCTGTGGATCTCTGCCGTAAGCGTTGCAAACATGGCATTTGCAGCCTCAAGGTTTTCCTTGTCGGCAACTCTTGTGCGGTAACGCTCGGCATGCGTATTGTCCGCATCGCCGTCCATGAGCAAAGCCCCGCCGTCCTTAACGAGCGCGGCAAAATGAGGATCAACATAGTCGTAATCCTGGATATCGTATTTATGGTTGGAAGGCGACACGAAGATAGGGTTAAGGTAGATAACCTCAACTCCGAGCTGCTGCAGATAATCAAGCTTCTTTAATACGCCCGGCAGATCGCCGCCGTAAAATTCCCTGACACCGAGGTTCGCCGGATGTTTGTACCAGTCATCGCTCCTGACGGTGGCGCCGCCAAGATAGTAATATTCACCCGTCCGCACGTCGCTTTCGGTATTGCCGTCATAGAACCTGTCGACAAATATCTGGTACATAACGGCACCCTTTGCCCAGTCCGGAGTCTTAAAGCCGGGTGTAATGCGGAAAGCGAAATCCTTGCAATGCGCTTCTTCCCCGCAGCCGGACCTGCCGTAAAACGTGCTTTCCTGACGGTTTATCACTTCAAAATAGTAAAATACCCGCTCCCTGCCGATAACAAACTCATATTCAAAATAATCGAACAGCGATGTTCTCTTTGCAGGCTGCATTTCATGAGTCTCGCCGCCTATATGGATAATGACCTTTTCCACATTGTCCATCGCTGTCCTGATGCGGATCTTCACGCTGTCGCCCGGATTTGGCTCACAGGGCGTAAGAAAAAGCTCCGATTCATCGCTGAATATGGCATCTTTTACAAGGCAATCGGGCAGATCGTACCAGTACCTCAGATCGTAATAATCGGAACTGATGGTTTCCCCAAGGTTGTCTATGATCTCTTCAGTATTCGTTTTTGGATTCCGAAAGATGATTTCCCCAGATTTCATACCGACACCTTTTATCTCAAGAAAGTATTGAAAAAAACCTTCGCATAGTCGGATATATAATAGCATATTTCAAAAGTTTTTTAAAGCAAAAATAGACAGCCGGGAATGCTGTCTATTTTCGGAGAAGGTATTTTTGTTACTTATGGGGTGTAGCAAAAACTATATAATGTATTGGGGTTTACGAGTGTTATTATAGCAGAGCTTTGCGGAAAGTGTGCACAAAGATAACATAATCCCGCATTTTTTTTTGGTAAGAATGACTATATTTGTGCGACCTGTATAAAATACGTGTAAAAAGGTATCGTTTTTATCCGTCCGATTGTGCATATTGCACAAAATCCTGCGTTGTCACCCGGCTGCCCCGTCTTAAGGCGTTGTTTTTGGCTCGACGATATCAAGTACTCCGAAGGTAACCTTGCAATTATCCGGTACCGTTATGATAATGCGCAGCTTTCCGCCGTTGGCAGCAACCCAGAACATCCTGTCGGTCTTTACGGTCCCGTCGCTGTATTCAAGCCTTCTGACAAAGCACTTGTGCTGTCTTGCCTCATAGGAAAGATCTTCAACGGGATAATAGAATTCGACGTTCTGCACCCAGGCATCCGCCGAAACCGTATAGGCTTTTGTAAGGGGCGTTATGACTTCTGTCTGGGTATGGGCGAAATCACGGAGATTTCCGTAATCGCCCTCTGTTAATGTCAGATTTGCGCATTTTCCGTTTTCGTCGGGCATAGCGCAGTACCAGAGCTCGTCATTGTAGTTCCGGTAATCGTATTTGAAGCATTTTCCGGTGGAAAGATCACGGTATCCGTAACTTGTCACCGCGTGCTCCTTGAGGTACGAAAGGTCGTCTTCTTCGATCTCAAGGGCATTTTCCCTTAACGAAACAATGCTTATCTCACAGTTTTTCACCATTATCAGTTCGTCAAGGAATGCAAACTGCTCTGTATTGTCAAGATCGAGGTTCACATACCCTAAGTCAAACCCGGCAAGGCCGTCGTTAAGTACCTCCTTCAGGTTCGTGCCGTCGTACTTCGGCGAAAAGACCGATGTAACCTTGTCCGACTGTATGCGGTCAGAAGGGTAATATTCAATACTCACGAGCCCCGGCAGCTTTTCGTTGAGCGCCTTTTTGAAAGCCTCAAATATCTCTTCCTGCTGGTAGGAGTCGGCGCCGTCGGTATTGTCCGAAAGACCGCTTATGAAAGTCAGGAATTCGCGTCCCTCGTGCTCCATCGTAACGATAACGTTACTCGTCGCCCTGCCGCCGTATCCGCCCGGGATCCTGTCTATCTCGACCCCTTTAATTACCGGCGTAAAGCCGTATTTCTGCTCTATATATGCAACTGCGTTTCTTTGCCCGCGCATCTCATTCTGTGCATTCTGCTGCTTCTGGGCAGCCGTCTCACAGGCGGTGAACAAAAGGCAGAAAATGAGCACCGCAAGCGTAAATATGCAGTTTTTCAGAAGCCGTGTTTTTCCCATAAAATCATCTCCAAAAAACCGCAGAAAGCCATTTTCGGGCCTTCTGCGGTTGTATTTTGCCTTTTATCTGTAAAGAGCGTTTCAGATGTTTTCAACTGCTGCGCGCTCGATCGCAAGACCCTTTGTGTAGCGCTTTAAGAATTCGTCGAAGCCTGCGACGTCTTCGGCCTTCGGAGCCATTGTAACGGCGTTCTGGCCCTTAAATACCCTGTCGGTAAGGAATGCCGCTAGTGTCTCGCCCTGTGCCTTATTGACCATGTAGGACGCAAGGACTGCCATTCCCCATGCTCCGCCTTCGCCTGCTGTTTCCATTACGGAAACGGGCGCATTGATGGCTGCCGCAAGGATGCTCTGGCCAACGCCCTTTGTCTTGAAGAGGCCGCCGTGACCGTAGATGGTATCTACCTTTACGCCTTCGGTCTTAAGAAGGATGTCAAGACCGGTCTTAAGAGCGCCAAGTGATGTGAACAGGTGAACTCTCATGAAGTTTGCAAGGTTGAAGTTGCTTTCGGGAGTGCGTACGAACAGCGGTCTGCCCTCGTTGAAGCCTGTTACATGCTCGCCTGAGAAATAGTTGTAGGCAAGAAGGCCGCCGCAATCCGCATCACCTTCAAGAGCCTTGTTGTAAAGGGTTCCGTAAAGCTTGCCTGCATCTGCCTCGATACCAAAGCACTTAGCAAATTCGCCAAAAAGCCCTACCCATGCGTTAAGGTCGGAGGTGCAGTTGTTGCAGTGAACCATGGCAACGGAAGCGCCGTCGGGAGTTGTAACGATATCTATCTCGTCGTAAGGCTTTGAAAGGGGCTTTTCCATAACCACCATCGCAAATACGGAGGTTCCGGCGGAAACGTTACCGGTTCTCTTTGCAACGGAATTTGTAGCGGTCATGCCTGTTCCGGCATCCCCTTCGGGCGGAGCCACAGGACATCCGGGCTCAAGTTCGCCTGTAGGGTCGATGAAGAGCGCGCCTTCTTTGGTAAGTGTCCCGGCATTTTCGCCTGCGGAAAGTACCTTCGGGAAGAGCTTAAGGATATCAAAGCCGTATTTCTTAACTTTTTCAAGGTTGTTGAACTTTTCGGCCATATCTGTGTAGTATGTGCCGGTCGCAGAATCGATGGGGAACATGCCGGAAGCCTCGCCAACACCTGCAACACAGTTGCCCGTAACGAGCCTGTGGATGTAAACGGCAAGCGTTGTAACGTATTTGATGTCTTTTACGTGGGGCTCGTCGTTAAGGATGGCCTGGTAAAGGTGCGCTATGCTCCAGCGCTGCGGGATGTGGAAGTTGAGCACCTTTGTGAGCTCTTCGCTCGCCTGCTCCGTTATGGTGTTCCTCCATGTCCTGAAGGGCACGAGCAATTCGTCTTTATCGTTAAAAGCCATGTAGCCGTGCATCATTGCGCTGAAGCCGAGCGCTTTTAACTTTGTGAGCTTAACGCCGTACTTGTTCTGTACGTCTTTCTTAAGATCCGCATAGCAGTCTTTAAGCCCTTTGTCAATGTCCTCAAGGCTGTATGTCCAAACGCCGTTCTCGTAGCGGTTTTCCCATTCATGCGCTCCTGCAGCAACAGGATTGTTGCTGCTGTCCACAAGCACAGCCTTGATGCGTGTCGAACCAAATTCGATACCAAGGACTGCGCCGCCGTTTGCGATCAGATTCCTGATTTCCTCGTTACTCATAATCTCTTCTCCGTATTTATATTTTTGTGTCAATGGGGACGGTGACAACTATAATTTTACAGTAAATGTGCGCGCTGTTCAGCGGGTGAAAGCGGGCAGAGATATGCGGGCGCGATATCGAGCAGAGTCTTGCAGCCGCGCATTCCTTCGGAATACATGCGTGAAAGAGCTCTTGCGCAGGCTACCAGCACGCTTGATGTGAATTCAGGGTTTGAATCCAGCGTAAGCTTGTATTCTATGGTCTCGGTGTTTTCGTCGTTCCAGCCGGTCTTTCCGCTCCTTAAAACTATGCCGCCGTGGGGAAGCCCGCTGTGGTTGGCCTTAAGCTCTTCCTGTGAGATAAAGTGAACGGTTGTATCGTAATCCGAGAAGTAATTGGGCATATTCTTGATCTCGGCCTCGATCCTTGCCTTGTCGGCGCCTTCCTTAGCCACTACAAAGCACTCTCTTGTATGCTTTTCGCGCGTTGTAAGCTCCGGCATTTTTCCTGCTCTTACAGCCTCAAGTGCGCTTTCTACCGGAATGGTGTATTGCTTTGCGTCCTTAACGCCTTCAATGCGCCTTATTGCGTCCGAATGGCCCTGGCTTACGCCTTTGCCCCAGAAGGTGTAGGTTGCGCCGCCGGGCAGGATGCTCTCCGCATAGACGCGGTTTATCGAAAACAGACCCGGATCCCATCCTGCGGATATAAGAGCGATGTGGCCGTTTTCTCTCGCCGCCGCATCAACTGCGTCAAAGTGCTCGGGAATGCGGGCATGGGTATCGAAACTGTCGATAACATTGAACAGCTTTGCTGCTGCCGGAGTCTGCACCGGAAGGTCCGTTGCGCTTCCGCCGCAGATTATGAGGATATCCACTTTGTCCTTATAAGACGCCATATCCGCTGCCGCAACTACGGGAACCCCTTCCGTCATTATCTTTACGGTCGACGGGTCACGCCTTGTAAAGACTGCGGCTAGTTCCGTATCCGGATTATGTTTTATCGCACTCTCCACCCCTTTGCCGAGATTGCCGTATCCGAGAATACCGATCCTGATCATATTGTTCCCTCTTTCTTTTACAAAATATATGCGCTGATAAGCCTTAAAAGCTTAGCGACATCGGTTCCGAGCGTGAACTCGAGATGTACCGTCCCAAGTCCCGCAAAAACAAGGTCAACGTCGGTATCGATATCGATGATACCCGCCGTTTCAACGGAAAACGCCTGCAGCTTGCTGTACGGGAATATCGAATATTCCTTTTTCTTTCCCGTGATCCCCTGCACATCCACTACGATCATGCGTTTATTCGTAAAAACGATATAATCGCGGATGGCCTTATAGCAGGATATCGTTTCCTCCCCGTTAACGTAAAATGCCGTAACTGTGGCATCAAACATATTTTTTTCAACTTCTTTGAGTTTGAATATCTGAGAATTGTTTGTAAAATCGACCATACCTGTCACATGCCGCATCAACGGATCGCGGCCTGTCTTCTCCTTCCCTTATCTTATCCGCCGCCTTGCGTTTTTCAAAGCGCCTTCGTTTTCTCCCACGGGATCCCGGAATCGTAGGACATGTCGCCGTGGATCGCAGAAAACCTGTCTGCCGTTATATCACCTGTAAAATACCCGCGTGCCGCTTCCATGAACTCCACCGAACGCGCAACAGCCGCCGTATAGAGCTCGTCGAAGCTCTCGTTCCGGGCCTTTTCAGGTTCCCAGGGCGAGCGCCATTCCGAGTGTTCGTTGTTGAGCATCGTGTCCCATGTAAAGCCCGAAACCGAATACGAGCCTTCAAACGCAGTAACAGGGACATTCGGCATGGTGTGGGAATCCACAAGCCCCGCAGCCTTCGTCTTTAGCGCCACCGACAAAAGCAGCGACTTCTTTTTTGCCGCGCAGCTCCTTAAAAGTTTGCAGTAAAACACGGCATCATCAAAGCTTTTCCGTACATCGCGGTATTCAAGCCCCTCTTCCGGGAACACAGCCGCAACGGCCTTGTGGAAGGCCTCCGCTATCTTGTTTTTCTCAGCCGCCTTAAGCTTTGCATATCCTCCAAACTGCAAAGGCAGCCCCTTAACGTTTCCAAGTCGCCTGTAAATATACACATCCATTGCATGCTCATACTTGCAATGCTTGTTGCTGTCAAGCTTTCCGTTATCATCAAAGGATTTTGTGAAGATGTACGGGTGGCAGACAGTATCCGTTGCATAATGCGAAAGAAAGCCGTACAGGAACGACCGCAAAAGCGCAGAATCCCTGCAGTTCTTTGCAAGTTCGTCGAGAAATGCCCCGGTCCTTTTCTTGTGGATAAGAGTGCCAAGCTTAGGTGCGCCCGTCCTGCCTTTTTTCGGGATGAATGAATAGAACAGCGGATCCGGCCCTTCAGCACCTGCAAGGACCGCATCAAGGATTATCTCTTCTTTTTCCGGCGCCCATTTTAAAACCGCGCGCGACGCCGCACATATATGTACATATGAAGCAGGCATATATTGACCTCCCTGCCGCCTTCACGGGCAGCCGGCAGAACGGCTCGAACCACATTCTGCCTTTCAGAAGAAAGATTTGCTGTATCAGGCTGTAAAGCCGTTTATATTTTATAATAAATGCCTGCCCGTGTCAAAGATTTTAGGATGTTTGGAGTCTTTTTTACTATTCGTTCTGATACTTGTCGAGGATCTCATAAATCTTCCGATAAGGGTCTTCTCTCATCTTTATTTCCGTATTGAACTCAATGACCTGTTTGTTCTCCCCTGTTACCGGCTCCCAGCGCGGAAGCCCTTCCCCGTTCGGATCCCCTGTTTTTGCGAAGTTTACCCAGTAGGACTGCATTATTTCCGAGAGTTCGTAATCCTCCTTTGTGTAAACGGACGGATTGCTCCAAAGGTTTCCGTACGCATAGGGCATTTCGCCCGCATGGAAATTGCTTAAGCTTTTGTTGCTTTTCGTGAAATAATACTCATAGACCGGTTTATCCTGCCCGGCAACGTAATTGCTCCAAAGATAATGGCTGTAGGTAAACCAGGCGGCGCTGTAGGCTTCACAAAGCGCACCCTTTGCGGGACCTCCCGCATCGATTATGAATTTCTGGTCCCTTGTGATGCTGCCCGCAGGGACGAGCGCCGCAAGCTCCCCGGCAAACCGTCCCGCGATCGGCTTTAACAGGGAAATGTAGTTTTCTTCAGTGGCATTGTAATTGAGCAGGAACGCATCTCCTTCTTTGGCATTAAAGCCGTTTAAGAGCGCAGTTTCGTGGTTGTTTCCCTTTTTGTAGGTAAGATACGGCTGTTCGGTTATTGCATAGCCGTCTATCATCATTGCGCTGTTTGCATACTTTGTCTTTACAAGCTTTTCCGCGGGAACCCCGCGAAGTCCGGCAATATCCTCAACACCGAATTCCTTCATTATCTTCTTTCCCGTATCAAGTGCCGACGAAGCAGTCCTGAAAGTATGATACGGCTTCTTTGCAACAATAGAGCTGCTCTCGCCGATAGCACGGACAAAGAGCCCCTCTGTAAGCGGAGAAACGCAGAGCGCATTTACGGAAGATGAACCTGCGGATTCTCCTGCGATAGTGATGTTATCCGGATCACCGCCAAAGGCGGCGATATTCTCGTGTACCCACCTTAACGCTGCGATCTGGTCAAGCAGGCCGTAATCACCGGTCGTCCCGTTCTCCGACTCTGCAGCGAGCTCACTGTTTGCGTAGTATCCGAAGACGCCGAGTCTGTATGCGAAATTAACGAAGACGACGCCTTTCTTTGCAAGGGATTCGCCGCGATACTCGGTATGATATGACTTTCCGGTCGTAAGGGATCCCCCATGGATGAAGAAGATGACGGGAAGCGACTCCCCGCTTCTTTCCGCAGGAGTGAACACATTAAGATACAGACAGTCTTCGCTCGCTTCTTTTCTGTAGTTGTCAAAGGGGCTTATCTTGAACCTTCTGTAACCGAAAAGATCGTAAAGTGTCTCGATCAGCGGGCTTTGCACGACCTGCATGGCCATCGGGCCGTAGGTATCGCAGACGCGGACGCCGTCATATTTATCCGGAGCCTGGGGCTCTTTCCATCGCAGCTCGCCGACAGGCGGTTTTGCGTAAGGAATGCCTGCATATATCTCAACTTTTCCGTCTTTACTGTAAACGCCTGTGATATCGCCTTCCGAAACGGTAACTTTGCCGGTTTTCACAGCACGGTATCCTTCGGCAACACGAACCCGTCTTACAGGCGGTACAGATATAAAATAAATGAGTGTAAGGGAAGCAAGAAACGCAAGCCACAAAAGAGCGCATTTTCCGCGCCCCCACTTGTCCCGCGCCAAAAAGTAATGTCTTACGAGGACAGCTCCTGCGATAACACACGCCGTAAGTATCCATCCAAAGACAGTATTCTTGGAAAGTTCGATAAACAGAAGGTATAACAGGCTCACGACAACGAGCGCAATAACAAAGCCTGCCGTTTTGCTTTTCTTTTTCATACAGTCACATCCTTGTTTTCATTTGTTACTCCACGCCCGATACCTACAAGTTTAATCGCAGGGATGCCGTTTGTCAATAAGATCGGAGGAAGGCAGGTGCTATCCGGCAGACGGGAACAATCGCGTATTGCGCCCCGGCATACATACTCCTGCCGTATCTTCGATCGAGTAGGCTGACTCCTACTCGATTCGACGGGTCATCTCGCGTACGAAGTCCGCTCAATGACCGTTCGCTCAGCCCTCGTCCAGCAAGCGAGCTTGCTGCCGAGGGCATTCGCTTATCGCACAAAAAAAGCGGGACCCGCAGGTCCCGCCCGAAATCCGTTATTTATCACTCTTCACAAAGCTCAAGCTCAACTTCTTTGGTGAGCACGTCCTTGTATGAGAAGGATTTAAGTCTGTAGCAATTGTTGTATACATCCTTGATCTGAACAAGGAATACACTGGGATATGTATCACAGATGATGCCTTCCTCAACATCGAACTTGTTTCTGCCAAGGTTACATTTAACCATCACCTTACGTCCCACATTTCTTACCACTGTGTTTCTGATAGCACACATATTAGCCGGCTGTCTCATTTAGTCCTCCCCTTGAACAACATATTTAGTTTTGAACAGTCCCGCACGGTCCCCAAAAATGTGCGGTTTGTTGTCCATCAACGGAATCAACTATACCATATCTTGTATAATTCGTCAAGTATTTTTATTCATTTTTACGATACATTTTGTGGTTTTTAAACAAATAATCCACAAAATCTTGTTGTGGGCATTGTTATTTCCACAACAACAAATCTCGGGATACAACCACGTCAGCTTCGCATATTTACATGAAAAGGCGCAGTCGGACCGGCCGGCTGCGCCTTTGTTTCACAAGTTTATCCACAAAATGTTGTGGTCCTAATCAAATTATCCTCAGATCAGTCGCCTTTTTCCACTTCGGCGTCGATAACACCGTCTTTGATGACCATCCTGATGGTATCGCCCTCGTCAAGATCTCCCTCAAGAATACGCCTTGCGGCAATGGTCTCGACTGTCTTCTGAAGATATCTCTTAAGCGGACGCGCGCCGTAAAGCGGGTCGTAAGCATGGTCGATGATATAGGCCTTTGCCTCATCGCTTATCTCCACTCTGATGTTCTTATCCTCAAGACGGCTGTTGAGGCTTGCCACCTGAAGATCCATTATGCCGGTGATGCTCTCGGCTGTAAGAGGCTTAAAGAGTATGGTCTCGTCGATCCTGTTTAAGAACTCCGGCCTGAAATGCATGCGAAGCTCCGTCATTACCTTGTTTTCGGCTTCTTCGCTTATCTCACCGTCCTCATTGATGCCTGCGAGCAGTGACTGTGCGCCGATATTCGAGGTCATGATAAGGATCGTGTTCTTGAAGTCCACTGTACGTCCCTGTGAATCCGTAATGCGGCCGTCATCGAGTACCTGGAGCAGAACATTGAACACATCCGCATGCGCTTTTTCAACTTCATCGAAAAGAACCACACAGTAAGGCTTTCTGCGTACCGCCTCGGTAAGCTGGCCGCCCTCGTCGTAACCGACGTATCCGGGAGGCGCACCGATGAGCCTCGAAACAGAGTGTTTTTCCATATATTCGGACATGTCGATACGCACCATATTGGCCTCGTTATCGAAAAGTGCCTCTGCAAGCGCTTTTGCAAGCTCTGTCTTGCCGACACCCGTAGGTCCGAGGAAAATGAATGAACCGATAGGTTTCGAAGGATCCTTTATGCCTGCACGGGAACGGAGTATCGCATCCGTAACACGCGATATGGCATCATCCTGCCCTATAACGCGCTTATGGAGCTGGTCTGCAAGATGCAGTGTCTTCTGGCGCTCGCCTTCCGTGAGCTTTGCAACCGGGATTCCGGTCCAGCGCGAGATTATCTTTGCGATCTCGTCCTCCTCGACATCCTCCTGCAAAAGCCTGTCCGCGCCATCCTTCTGCTTCTTTTCTTCTGCCTCATGCAGCTGTTTCTTTAGCTCGGGAAGCCTGCCGTATTCAAGCTCCGCGGCCTTGTTGAGGTCGTAATTGCGCTCGGCTTCCTTTATCTCATTATTGACCTTTTCGATCTCTTCTTTTAGCTGACGGGTCCTGTCAACGTCCCGCTTCTCGCTTTCCCAGCGGGCAAGAGCCGCATTATATTCCTCACGCAAGTTTGCAAGCTCCTTCTGAAGCTCTGCGAGACGCTCCCGGCTTAACCTGTCCTCTTCTTTCTTAAGAGCAGCCTCTTCGATCTCAAGACGCATGATCTTACGCCTTGTTTCATCCATCTGGGCAGGCATGGAGTCAAGCTCTGTCTTTATCATTGCGCAGGCCTCATCCACAAGGTCTATGGCCTTATCGGGAAGGAACCTGTCGGTTATATAGCGGTCCGAAAGCGTGGCTGCTGCAACAAGCGCTCCGTCCGAGATCCTTACGCCGTGGAACAATTCATAACGCTCCTTGATACCTCGAAGGATCGAGATAGTATCTTCAACGGTAGGCTCCTCAACAAGCACTGTCTGGAAACGGCGCTCGAGAGCCTTGTCCTTTTCGATGTATTTCCTGTATTCGTCAAGCGTTGTTGCGCCTATGCAGTGCAGCTCACCGCGGGCGAGCATGGGCTTTAACATATTGCCGGCATCCATTGCGCCGTCGGTCTTTCCCGCTCCGACGATAAGGTGCAGCTCATCAACAAACAGGATGATCTTGCCGTCGCTGTTCTTAACGTCTTCAAGAACGGCCTTTAAGCGTTCCTCGAATTCGCCGCGGTATTTTGCGCCCGCAACGAGCGCGCCCATATCAAGCGAAAAAATAGTCTTATCTTTGAGGGAATCCGGAACATCACCTGCAACGATACGCTGTGCAAGTCCCTCTACAACAGCGGTCTTGCCGACACCCGGTTCACCTATCAGAACGGGATTGTTCTTGGTCTTTCTTGAAAGTATCCTTATGGCATTGCGGATCTCCGCATCCCTGCCTATAACAGGCTCAAGTTTTCCGCGTTTTGCGCGTTCCACAAGGTCTGTCCCGTATTTCTCGAGTGTATCGTAGGTGGCTTCGGGATTATCCGTTGTTACGCGCTGGTTTCCGCGAACGGTTGCAAGTGCCTTAAGGAAATCATCCCGTGTGATACGGAAGTCTTCAAAGATGCTTTTCAGCTCTCTTGACGGGTATTTTAACAGGCTTAGGAAAAGATGCTCTACCGAAACGTAGTCATCTCCCATAGCCTTTGCTTCGTTTTCCGCGCTTATGAGGACTTTATTCAGCTCCTCGCTGACATAGACCCTTCCGCCCGTAACCTTGGGATATTTTCTGAGTGCCCCTTCAAGCTGTGCGAGAAAAACATTGACGTCAATGCCCATTTTCTCGAAAAGCTTCGGCATTATGCCCTCCCTGTCGCTAAGGAGGTTATAAAGCAGATGCTCGCAGAGCAGCTGCTGATGGCCGTACTGTCCCGCAAGGTTTTCGCAGGAATTAACGGCTTCCATTGATTTTTGCGTAAATTTGGTAAGATTCATAACGATCTCCCTTCCGTTCATGTATATGCGGACTGTTAACGATAATGCCCGCTTCCATGACCCTTTGTGGTGTATTATACCACTTTTGTTAGCACTGTCAAGAGGAGAGTGCTAAAAGTCGTTTTTGCGCTTTAAAAGTGAACCGGCGCCTGTTGGGGTCAGGCGCCGGCTCTGTTGGGGTTTAGAACAATATTTTAGGGGAGATCGTGCGTTTGGGGGTCGCACAATCTTTTGGAAAGCAGTTTTACAAGATTTTTTATCTTGACAAATCATATATCGGACGTGAATTTTAAAACTTTATAGTAAATTTAAATATTTTTTAAAAAATTTTTTCACTCAGCTTCAGAACATGGCACGATCGGGCAAAAAATGACATATTTAGCCAAGGTGCTTCATGCCCCGGTATGATATGATAAGAATGGAAGGCTGTTGAAAACAAGGGTTGCAGCATGGAGGTTAAAATATGAGGCGAACTATAAAAATCTTATTTATTATTGTTGTTTTGGGACTGCTCTGCTGTGTGGGATGTAAAAACGGGAACCGCGGTAACAATGCAGGCTCTCCTGCCGGCAATCCGACCGGCCCCGCTGCGAATGAGGGGCTTAAACATATCGGCGGCAAAGAGGTGATCGTTTATTTCCCAAACTGGAAGCTTGGAACACCCAACGGAAATGTCGAAGATATCCCCTGGGATCGCGTTACGATGATCAACCATGCTTTCTTTGAGATAGTGCCCGTCGGAGAAGAGACCGAGACTTCCTTCGCAAGACGCGCTGCAGGCAAAGAAGCCAGAACGCAGTTTGCGATAGTATCCACACTGCCCGAGGCAGACAAGGAGATCTTTGAGAAATATAAACAGTATCACAGTCTTTATCCTGATGTTAAGATCATGATTTCGATCGGAGGCTGGTCCAGATGCGGTTTCTTCAGCGAAATGGCCCACACAGCCGAAGGCAGGAACAGTTTTGTCCGGTCATGCATCGATCTGATCAAAGAAAACGAATGGATCGCAGGTATCGACATTGACTGGGAGTATCCCGCAGGAAGCAATGACGGAGAGCGAAAGCCCGAGGGCGGAGACGATCAGGGATGCCCGATCTTCGGAACTTCTCTTGAGGACAGGATGAACTTCCCCGAGCTGCTGAAGGCGTTAAAAGAAGGTCTCGACAGGGAATTCGGCGCCGGAAAAAAGCTTGTTACCGCATGCGCGTCATCCTCGACGGGTTGGACGCTTCCGAACCAGAACTGGCTCGCAGCGTCTGAATTTGTGGACTATATAAACATCATGACTTACGATATGGCGGGCGACTGGGACAAGCAGGCCGGACATGCCTCGTCGGTCTCGGGTACAAAAAATGCAATGGCATATTTCATCAACGCCGGTGTTGACAAAAGGAAGCTTAACCTCGGGATTCCCTATTACGGAACAGGCTTTAAGCTTTCCGGGGCGACCAAGAATCCCTTCGGTTCAAAGATCGTCGTGCCAAACGGCATAGATAAAGATTTCCTGACTGTTGCACAGGTCAAAAAATTCGAGCAGGAAGTTGTCGCAGATGATGCGGCAGGCTGGCACAAAGGCTATAACGATAAGGTAGGCGCTGCGTATCTTTGGAATGATGATGAGAAATCCGAATATTTCTGCTGGTATATCTCGTATGAGTGCACGGATGCGATCGACGGAGTGTTTGAGCTAATCGACCGCTACTCGCTTGCGGGTGTGCTGGTCTGGGAGATCACAGAGGATACCCTTGATCACGAATTCACGAAATACCTCTCGGATATGCTGAAATAAAAGGATAGTGTTGATCTGCAAACCTGAAAAAGACTCATAGGCAATCTGCACACTTCAGATAAACGATACTCCTGCACCGCATAAGCTGTGCAGGAGTATCATCCTTTTAGTCAAACAGATCATCCATCGTGATCACCTTTTCAAACGACCACCTATACTCGTTTTCCTTAATTCCATAAGTTGTAATAAGTGTATTGTGAATTATTGCTTTTTTCGGAATATGCATGCGCAGTTCTGCCTGTCTGCGCCTAAGCAGACTGTCATAATCCTTGTCAACCTCGAAATCGTCACTATAGAACTTCATTTCACACATATTTACAACATTGTCTTTTCGTACGATAAGCATATCTATCTGAGTCCCTTTGTCAACATCTCCGGCTTTTGTCCACGCTGACTGCTCGGAAACGATCCCACCTATTCCAAGAGCTCTCTTTATCTCAGGAATGTGGTTAAAACATACATTTTCAAACGCATAACCCCGCCAGGTCGTAATAGGGTGTGAATTTACGTTCTGTTGCCAGAAGCCGTCAGTCATGGAATCCTTGTTTTCAATGAACTTCTGGTAAAAAATACAGAACGGATCAACAAGTTTGTAGTGTTCGTCTCTTTTTCCGCATCCGAAGGGCACATACTTTATCACAAAATCGCTTGCCATAAGAGCGTTCAAGCTCCTGGTCAGGCTTCCGCCATCCGTATATCCGGTCTCATTGATTATTTCTTTCCTTGTATATCCTTTGTTTCTTGTTCCGAGAAACCTCACTATTTTTCTTGCCATTTCAGGATTAGTGAATATCGATGAAAAAAGCCTGTAATATTCAAGAGACAGCTTTGCCCCCTTGTCAAAGAACAACTCATCTACATTCTGAGCAAGGCTGTTTCCCCTCTTGAAGTAATTCAGGTAAAAAGGGATACCTCCAAAGATCATGTAACCCTGAACAATGTCATATCTCGAAAGGGCTATGCCTCTTTCCTGCAACAGCAATTCGCACTCTTTCAGAGTGAAAGGCAGAAGTTTTATCTCATAGGTAACACGTCCATATAAACCGCCATGATTGTTGATCAGTTTATCCTCCACCCACGAATTTGCGCTACCTGATATTACAACCATTATGTTCCTGTGACAGGCCCAATTATTCCAAAAGGCTTCAAACCCGGTAATAAAACCGGACTTAGGCGTATCCATCCACGGAAGCTCGTCTAAAAAGATCAGCTGTCTGGAACCGTCATCTATGCTCTGTAAAAACATTTCAAGCATAAAGAAAGCTTCCAGCCAGTCCTTCGGACAATGGTCTTTTTTCATTCCGTGTGTAATAAGAGAGTAATAAAATGCCTGTAACTGCTGCTTTAATGGCTGACCCTCGTATTCCCCATGTTCTTCAACCGGTGAGAGACCTGCATGCCTGAAGTTTATCCTGTTTTTAAAAGTCTCGTCTATCAGATATGTTTTGCCTACACGGCGCCTTCCATATACTGCAACGAGTTCAGCTTTGTCTCTGCTGTATAGCTCCAGCAGTTCTGCGGTTTCTTTAGCTCTTCCGACCATATCTGTTTCCCTTCATTACTAAATTGGCAAGCGTTCTGTCACAAAGTTTTTATTACATTAAGACATCTTATACAAGTATATTATATAGCAAGGAATAAGTGACTGTCAAGCATGCTTTTATAGCGTTTCCAGCCACTTATTACCCTGTTTTTATCGGATAATCGGCGGCGAAGCATACTTTTATATCATTATCAGCCACTTATCCCTTGTCCTGTGTCGATAAATCCGAGCGCTTGCCTGTTACTTTCCCACAAGACAAAATATGACCGTTATACCGCAAACACCTTCAAAATCTGCGTTGCAAAAATCTACTTTCGTTCTGTTTTTCTTGCATGAGCCGCTTTTTTGGCATAGAATGATTATAAGTTTAGCAAGATTACAGCAGGTTTGATCCGGCAAGAAAGTGAAGGTTAAGAATGAAGGAGTTTATAAAGGGAGCAAATCCGTATATGCCGCTCTGGGAGCATGTGCCCGACGGTGAACCGCGGGTATTTGAGCACAACGGGGAAAAGCGTGTCTACGTGTACGGTTCGCACGACATTGAACGCACGCAGTACTGCGGGCGCAATTATGTTGTGTGGTCAGCCCCTGTGGACGATCTGACCGACTGGAAGTATCACGGGGTCGCATACGAAACGCATTATGATTCGGTACTGTTTGCGCCCGACGTTGTAAAGAAAGGCGACAGATACTATATGTACGCGGCAGAAAAATGCGGCAGTCTTATTGTTGTGGCATCTTCTGACAGCCCTTTTGGCCCGTTTGAGGCTCCGAAAGAGACAAAGCTTGGCTTTGATCCCGGGATCCTTGTTGATGACGACGGGCGCGTTTACGCTTACTGGGGCGGCTGCGCTGCCCCCTGCTATATAGCCGAGCTTGAAGACGATATGGCGACCATAAAAGAAGGTACAATTGTTTCGAATCCGCTCGGTCATTCCACATGCCCGTGGGACCCCAAAGACGACGGCCATATCAGCCTTGAGGACGGATTTTTCGAAGCTTCAAGCCCCAGGAAAGTCCTGGGAAAGTATGTGTATATCTATTCAAAACGCTATGAGGTTCCCGTGCCGGAACTTGGTGTGTTTGAGCCGAATAACGGCTTTTTGTCATATCGCTTCGCGGACAGTCCGTTCGGACCTTTCCATGACGGAGGCGACATAAGCTTCAACGGCGGCGAGATACTGAAAAGTCCGGAAGGTACCGGAATACAGACATATCAATGGGGCAACAACCACGGATCGATCATGGAAGTAAACGGAAAATGGTACATTTTCTATCATCGCCAGACAGGTCTTAACGAATATTCGCGCCAGGCCATGCTCGAGCCGGTTGATGTTGCAATGGGAAAAGACGGTAAGCTCTATATCGGCGATGTGAAATATGCCGGCGGTGAGCCCGTATCTTCGGGGCCTGCAGAGATGACATCCCAGGGAGCGCATATCAACGGGCTAGATGCCCGTAAGTGGATCTCCGCAGGTTATGCCTGCCATATATACGGCAGCAGCAAACGCGCATATGTACGGCCGGGCTATGAAATAAGAGACGATATCTCAACGCCTGTAGCCGGTATCACAAGCGGAACCACAGTCGGTTTCCGGTATCTGCAGTTTGGTCCGAATACACCCGGGACTGTGACTGTTGTTCTTGAGAAAGCCGTAAAAGCTGTGATAAAGGTAAGACTGGATTCATACAGGGGGCGCGCGATCGCGGAGCTTAGATCCGACGGATCGCAAGTATTGCTTACAGAAAGCCTTTGTACCGGGGTTATCGGAAAACACGCGGTCTATTTCGAATTCCTTACGGAAGATCCGGATACAGAGATCGTATTTGACAGGTTCACATTCGATTAAGCCTCTGATTTTTATGGTAAAACCTGTCTTGAAAATACATTGAAATAGCTGTCATTTACGGATATCTTTTTAATATGGATCAAAGGCTTGACATATAGCCTTAAGCTAACCTTATAAAGGGGAAGATACCTATGAAAAGAATCAAAATGACAGCTGTTTTAATGATCATTATCCTGTGTTTTGCCGCATGCGGGAAGCCGGATCCAACCGGCACGCCTTCCGCCTCTTTGACGGATACGCCCGCTACGCCTACAGATGTTCCCGCTACGCCTACAAGCGCGCCGGATATCCTTAACGGCGCGCTTGACGGTTCGGACACAAGCGAGGCTGTGGCCGGGGCAACTAAGGATTTCATCAAAGTCTCGATCAATGTTTACTTTAATGACGCAGAGCACAATTATTTTAAGAACGAAGCCGGCAGCGTACTGTATATCTCAAAAGAAGGCACTTATGTCATGACCTTCGACTGTGACAAGGATCTTTCGGACGGTGCCAAAGACCTCGGTATTTCTTCGCTTTCAAACCTTACCGCGATCTACTTTCTTGACGCAGGTGTCGCGGAAGGTGCGCAGTCTCCGCTCAAAGCCGCAAACATCAAATACGAAAAGGTTGTTGTTGACGGCAAAGAACTGACGCTCACAAACAACACTCCAAAGTCCGCTTTTAAAAGCAACGGCGTTTTTGATACAAACGACCCTATAAATTCCTGGGACGGCTCCGTTGTGGAGGAAGTGGCTGTGAGCAATCATGTCCTTAACTTTACGGATCCGTCAAGACCGAAAAAGATCAGCATAACCTTTACCCTGAGCGATCTTGTATGGGGCGGGGATGCTCCGGCGGATACTCCCACTCCCACCCCCACTCCAACACAGGCAGCAGGCGGTAATTCCGGCACCGGCTATACCAATACCGCTGTATTCAGCAATCTTGACTTTACAAATATGGATGCGCTCACCCTTTCTAAATATATGGGTAACGGCATCAACCTCGGAAACACTTTTGAAGCCTACGGGCACACGTCTCTGGGCGTTTTCGGGCAGGTGCAGAGCTATGAAACGCTCTGGGGCCAGCCTGTCACAACGGAAGCCATAATAAAGGGCATGAAGGACTGCGGCTTTGACACGCTCCGTATCCCTGTTGCGTGGACAAACATGATGGCTTTCGAATCCGGTGATTACACGATCAACACAAAATACCTGGACCGCGTTCAGCAGATAGTGGACTGGGCTGTTAAAGCCGAGATGTTCGTCATCGTGAACGATCACTGGGACGGCGGATGGTGGGGAATGTTCGGCTCGAAAACACCTGAAACCGTTAATAAAGCCTGGGCGCTGTATGAATCGATGTGGAAGCAGATCGCGGAGCGTTTCAAAGACTACTCCGAACTGCTCATATTTGAATCCGCAAACGAAGAACTTGGCAACAACCTTAACGATAACACCCTTTGCACCGATTCCGGAAACCTTTCTGAACAGGGCAAATACGATACGACAAACGCGATAAACCAGAAATTCGTTGATATCGTAAGAGCATCCGGCGGCAAGAACGCAAACAGGTTCCTGCTCATAGCCGGTTACAACACAAATATCGCCAACACACTTGACTCGCGGTTTAAGATGCCCAAAGATACCGCATCAAAGAAGCTGTTTGTATCCATACACTATTATGACCCGTGGAACTATGCAGGCGCCGAAAACGACGCAAGATGGGGCCTTAAAAAAGAGTATGAATACATGAACGATAAATTCGCATCCTTAAAGAAGTTCACGGATGCGGGCTACGGTGTGATCATCGGTGAATACGGCGCGCTTCCTGTCTACGACAGCGCCACAAAGACGCATACTCTCAAGCAGAACACATACGAATATACCGAAAACCTGCTCAACAACTGCGATATTTACAACTACGTCCCCGTGCTCTGGTCCTGCAACGATTTCTATGTAAGAACAAAGCAGACAATGTGCGAGGAAAAGATGACCGAGCTGTTCACCTCGCGCTGCTATGCCGAAGAGGCAAAGAGTGGCGAAGATGCGGCCGCAAAGGCTAAAAAAGCTGTTGAAACGGCAACGGCCGCTGCCATTGAAATGTGGGAAGATGTTGAAGCCTACGAGCCCGGAACACCTGTGGCATGGATCATGTGGAACGGCGGTGCGGGTACGTACAGCGTTGGCGATGTGTTCAACCCTGCGGATAACACCGAAGGGATCACGGCTCATAATGCTATCGTCGACAAGCCCGGCGCGTACGAGGTAAGCCTTGATTTTGCGGGCGGAAACGACGGCCTGACGTTCGCAGCGCTTGCTATCGCGGACGGCGAGGTTCTTTATCCCGGCAGCTACATCCTTATAGATTCCATAACGATCGACGGCAACCCGCTCACACTTACAGGCGTTCCCTATACTACATCCGATGACGGAAAATGCCTGCGTGTAAACCTCTTAAACGAGTGGGTTGATAAGGCGCCGGACGGCTCGAGATGCCTGACAGCCCCGATCAGCAGCTGCTCTCCCACTGTCGTGGACAAGACACAGCTTGTGGGAATAAAGAACATTACCATTAAATTCAGGCTCATCAGACTGAACTAAAAAACAAAAACACCGTATTTTCAGCTTTTGTCTTTATTTGCGGCAAGTGTTTATGTTATAATGCCTTCGGGAGTAAACAACACTTTCAGAGGCAGGAACGATGAGATCACTTTACATCGCAGATGACGAAAAAGCTATAAGAGACGGCATTAAACTGTTAATAGACTGGGCAGGGTTAGGCTATGCCCTGTGCGGAGAGGCCGGCAACGGCACCGATGCCGCAGAAGACATAGCCCGCCTTAAGCCCGACCTTGTGCTCATGGATATCCGTATGCCCGGAAAAAGCGGTCTGGACGCAATTCGCGACCTTACAACAGACGGCTTTGAAGGGCATTTTATTATCCTTTCGGGCTTTTCGGATTTCAAGTATGCCCAGGCCGCAATGAAGTACAATGTCCGTCACTACCTTACAAAACCGATAGATGAAGACGAGCTTGTATCCGCGGTAAACGAGATATCCGCCCTGCTCGACAGCAGAGCGGACGCAAAGTCAAAAGAACAGTTCCTTCGCAGCCGTTCCAAAAAAGAGATAATCCAGGACATCCTTAACCACAGCATAGACTTGAAGCGGCTGTCTCCCGAAGAGTTCGGGCTTAATGCTGACAAGTATCAGATCGTTGCCTATGAGGATTTTAACGAATCCGGGAAAAATCTCTCTTACCGCTTTTCCGATCTTTTTAATGCTGCGGGCAGTGATTCGGGCGTGTCGGTGCATTTTACCTATAAGGGCTACGACCTTCTCCTGCTGCTCGGCAACCCCGGCATCATGCGTTTTGACAGATTTCTCGCGCATTACGAGGATTCGCCCGAGGAGGGCAGCCCCCTTGACAGTATCTTTATCGCCTACGGCAGCATAGTAGATTCTCTCGGGGATATAACCGATTCCTACAAACAGGCCGAAGAGCTGCTCAGGCGCAGGTTTTTCTGCGTTCAGGGCCAGCATGTCCTCGGTTACAAGGACCTTCCTTCCGTGAAAAACTGTCCGGAGAAACTTGAATCCTCAAGAATAGACGGATTTACAGGCGAGATAACGGATTTTCTGCAGACCTTCAACAGACGGAAGGTGGCTGAAGCCCTGTATTCCCTTGAGGAATACCTGTATCATGTTGATGCGGGCATTTCCGAAGTAAAGCTGTTCCTTGCAGATCTGTATCTCAGGATAAAGGATGTGATGACCCATCGCCACAGCACTGTCACGCTTCCCTTCGATTCAAACTCCGAGATAATCGATTTCATAAACAGACAGCATTATCTTTACGAGATAATCTTCTACTTCTCTCACTGCTTCGAGGGCCTTATGGGTGCTCTCGGCCATTCGTCGAGAGACAGTGTTATCGACGATATCCTCTACTACATAGACCATAATTACAATACAAACCTTAAGCTTGAAACCATCGCATCCCTGTTCGGATATAACAGTTCCTACCTCGGAAAGATATTTACAAAGACCGTTGGAGACAGCTTTAACACATATGTTGACAGGAAGCGTATAGAGCACGCGACAAAAATGCTTAAAGAGGGCAATCTCAAGGTTTACGAAATAGCCGAAAAGACCGGCTACAGCAATGTCGATTACTTCCACAAGAAGTTCAAGAAATATGTGGGCGTAAGTCCTGCAGAATATCGCGCAAAAAACAGCTGATCATCAATCGAGTAGGCTGACGCCTACTCGATTCGACGGGTCATCTCGCGTACGAAGTCCGCTCAATGACCGTTCGCTCAGCCCTCGTCCAGCAAGCGAGCTTGCTGCCGAGGGCATTCGCTTATCGCACAAATAAAGCCCGGAACCGGTCAAACAACCGGTTCCGGGCTTTTCCTGAGAGGAATAAAAAGTTAGGAGAGATTATTTTTTTGTCCTTTCTGCTTCTTCAAGGGCGTGCCTCTTTACCGCCTCGTCCTGTGACCACTTCTTGCATTTCTCGTAACCGTATGCAATCGCTGTGTTTATCATCTGCTGGACATAATAGTTGAACTCGCCGTCGGAGCTTGCGTAGATCGCTTTCCAGCTGTAATCCACGATACAGGTCGTAACCTGCTTCCAGATAAGCTCGAAATCGTCGTCCATTTCGGCCTCGGTATACTCGATCGCAGGAGCCATCCTGTAATCGAGGGTTTCCATGTATTCTCCCATTGTCTCGGCACCGGTATAAGCGGTCCAATCACGCTGGATATCGTAGTTGCTGTCAAGAAGGATGCTCCTCCAATACTTGTTGTCGTATGTATCGCCTGTAGTATTGGGATTGATCTCATTGACGGACCATGTGGTGTTGTTTATCTGAAGCTCACCGTCATGGAACGTTCCGCCCGCATAGATCCCGGCCTCTTCTTCGGTCATGATGGTGTTCTCTTTATCGTTTATTGCCTTCTTTCCGAACTCTGTAAGGCAGGCACGTCCCTGATCGTCATAATACCAGGTTACGCCTTTGGGGCCGTAAAGGGATTCCATGTAGCCGTCAGGGGTGCACAGCCAGTTGATTATCTGCATGCAAAGTTCGGGATGTTCCGTGTTCGCACCGATGGTCCATACACGGTTTCCGCCGTAAGGACTCATGCCGTAGCAGAGCGGTACGGCATCCTGGGGAACCATCGTGTACATGTATTTACCTTCTGACATGTGTGCGTCGGTGTTGTAGCTGAGGCTGCCGGCATAGTTGAAGATAGAGAAGAATACGCCGCCGACCTTAAGTTTCTCGATCATTTCCGTGTATGTCTGTGACATGGAGTTGGGATCGAGGAGCTTTTTCTGATAGAGAGTGTTGAAGAATTTCAGGGATGTAAGGTACGGGCCGTCCTTTTCAAGTGCATCATGGAAAGTGCCGGTGTCCGGGTCGTATATGCCGAGCTGGAACTCGTCATATCCCCAGTAAGCTGTTGCAAAGGCCTTTACGTACATTACCATGTTTCCGTCCCAGTCAGGCCAGATGGATACCGCATATGTCGGATTCCCGTTCTCATCTGTCGGGCAGATCTCCTTCATGCGCTCGAACAGTGTAACAAGGTCGTCAAGGTTCTTTACAACAGGATACCCGAGGGCCTTATAAAGATCCCAGCGGACATCCCATGTATAGAAGAACTGTTCATGGGACTCACTCGAAAGGGCAACGGAATGGCCAAAACCGTACAGGGCATTGCTTTCGCCTTCGGTAATGGTGGAGGTGAGCTTCTTGTTGGCTTCAAGCGCTGTTCCCATGTGATCCCTCATGTACTGGCCGTATTTATTCAGCAGATCGTATTTGTTCCAGTCGAGCAGCATGTCGTTCTTTACGGCTCTCTTGTAATCGTTGCCGGTCGAACCGAAAACCACTATATCTCCAAGCTTTCCGGCTTCCATACGCGTATCAAAAACACCGTCGGAATCAGGGATTATCGTGAGTTTTACGTTGAACTTGTCAAGCAGGAGCTTGGCGCACCATCCCTGCTGTTCTCCCGAATAATTGGCAAGCTGCGAATACACCACGATCTCAACGGGGTCCTTTTTATCGCCGTTACCGTTATTATTCTCGCCTGCGCCGTTTGTCACGTTGTTTTCGCCGCGCTGGCCGGTAGGCTGGTTACCGCAGCCCGCAACCGACAGCACCATAGCGATCACAAGAACGATCGCAGTCATTCTTTTAAATGCTTTCATAAGCTCTCCTCTCTGTGTGAGACCGGAACTGCACCCGGCCCTCTTCCTGTCAGCCTTTTACGGCTCCAAGCATTATACCCTTTTCAAAATACTTCTGCATCCAGGGATAAACAAGCAGGATGGGAAGCACTGTCACCATCGCAATGGTGTATTTTATCACCTTTCCCGAGTTCAGCTGGCTTATGATCTTTTCCAGATCCGAAGAAGACCTTCCCGTATCGATGACCGATGCGATGTTGCTGGACTGGTTGAGCCAGATGTACAGCTTGTGCTGCAGTGTGTGCAGGTTCGGTGAGTTCTGCATGTTGATGACCGAATCCATGAAGGAGTTCCAGTGTCCCACCGCTCCGAAGATCGCTATCGTGGCGAGGATCGGTTTTGAAAGCGGAAGGATCACCTTGCGGAATATCATCATGTGACCGGCTCCGTCTATAAACGCGCTTTCTTCAAGCTCTCCCGGGATCGATTCGATGTAGGTCTTTACAAGTATGATGTTGAAGGGCTGTACTATCGCCGGGATTATATACCCGAGGAAATTGTCCGTAAGACCGAGCATCAGCATATTTGTATAGCCCGGGATAAGACCGGCATTAAAATACATGGTGATAACGAGGAATCTGTACCAGAACTTGCGGTTCCACATTTCCTTCTTTGTCACAAGATATCCACAGAAGGCGGATGCCACCACCATCAGCGCGGTACCGATGACCGTTCTTGACACCGTTACGACGAAGGCGCGTCCAAGATCGCTCAATGCCAGAAGATCTTTGTAGTTCTGCAGTGTGAATCCTATCGGATAGAAATTGACATCACCGCGCGCCACCATCTCACTGTTTGAAACGGTGTTTATGAACAGATAGTAAAAGGGGAAGAAGCATAAAAGTGCGAACAATCCGAATACCAGATAATCGGTGATCAAGAACGCTGCATCCCCGCCCTTTAGTTTAACATGTTTTTTCCGCTTGTTACAAGAGGCTTTTAGAACATCGATCGAGATTTCTTCCTGATTTGCCATTGCAGGTCTTTGCTCCTTTCTCCTCAGATTATGCTTTCACCGCGAACGGTCTTTGATATCCTGTTCGCTATAAACAGCAATGTTACGCTGACAAGCGTCTTTAACATGCCTATAACGGTGGACAGAGGGATCTTGCCTGCCCCGATACCCAGCGTGTACACGTAAAGGTCGAGGACTTCGAGCGTATCCTTCGTTTTTGCGTTTGAGAACACAAGATACTGATCCATGCCGTTACTTAGGATACCTGCAACGGACATAAGGAGCATTACCGAATAAGTAGGCATTAACCCCGGAAGCGTTACATGGACCATCTTCTGGAAACGGCCCGCGCCATCGACCGTTGCAGCCTCGTAAAGCTGCTGGTCTATGCCGGATATGCCCGCGATATAGATTATCGCACTCCAGCCTATGCCCTTCCATATTCCCCACAGGAGCATCTTAAGGTACAAAGCATGATTATCCATCAGGTAAAGCTCGTTGTGCGGAACTCCCGTGAGTTTTGTCATTATGTTGTTGATAAAGCCTTCATTCGAGAAAATTGCAAACGCTATGGCATAAACAAGAACCCAGCTTATAAAGTTCGGTATCGTTGTCGTTACCTGAACGAGCCTTCTGAACCAGCCGCATTTTATCTCCGAAAGGAAAATGGCAAATGCCATAGCCAGCCAGCTCGTTGCTATGCCAAGACCGCTCATTATGAGCGTATTGCGCATTACACGGTAGATATCCGATCTTGTCATAGGGTTCTCGATAAGGCTCCTGAACCACTTAAAGCCCACGAAATCATCCATGTTGAGTGTCCCGGGGCCGGATTTGTAGTTAAAGAACGCGTATCTCCAGCCGTAAAGCGGAAGATATGAGAAAATAAAGGACAGAACGATAAACGGCAGGAACATTATAAAAAGCTTGTAGCTCGTTGCCATTTCGCATTTTTCGTCCTTTGCGGGCCTCGGCTGGAATACCACGAGCAGGATCGCACAGATCAGCTGCAGTATTGCGAAACCAAGCATAAAGAACAGCGCTGCCGGCAGTTTATCCGTCGCCATGTTAAAGCCGACGGTATCTGCGATCTCAAGGTCCGCCGCTTTGTAAAGGCTGTATGTTGCGAGCATCTTGAAAAAGCCCGCTATGACCGCTGCCGCGCCGCCAAGTGTAACATAGTTTGAAATGCGCTTCATCTTAAGGTTGCCAAGCGAAATGCATGCGGCAACCGAGAGTATGATCACACCGGCCACCATAAGGGCCGATGCGATCATGAGGCTGTATATATCACTTTTGAAGATGTAATTGTGGTTGATCTCATATTTGATGTTAACCACGATCCTCTCATAAGACAGAGCGGATGTAAACAGCGACATATTCTTGTTCATCTGCGTAAGTATCCTGGCGGGATTAAACTCGCTGAAAAACACCAGAACGAACGCAAAAAGAAGACTTATCCTTGTGGGATAATAGAGCTTGTCCGTCCATCCATTGCTTATTACTATCTTCTTAGCCATTTTGCTCTCCAAGGATTATTTTTTCCTGCGTAATAAAACGAATGCTCCAACGCCTGCGAGAACGACAACACCTGCGCAGATGCCGATTATAAGACCAAGATTGCCTTTATCTGCGGGCTTACCCGAGTCGCCTGTCGGCTGTGTGGGTGTAGGTGTGCTTGTAGCTGCCTTCTCCGGAGCCTCTGTAGGGTTGTTTGCGGGTGCTTCTGTAGGAGTGGGTGTAGCAGCGGGTTCGTCTGCTTTCTTGTCATAATTGAAGCCGCTTACCGTAAAGGTGATCTCGATGCTTGTCATCGGTGTCTTGTAAGCGCCGATCTGTGCGATGTCGCCCTTACTGTAGGTGCTCTCCAGCATAACCTGCATGTAGTTGATGCTTTCCTTGTTAAGCTCCTGGGAACCTTCGGGAAGATCTATGGTCTTACCTTCAACCTTAAGGCTTATATTGCTGATCGTGATCTCATTCGTGTTGGGGATATCCGTTGAGAGCATGATGTAGTTCATGTGGTCCTGAGAATCGAAATCACCCGAAAGATCGAGACCGTCAACGGAAACCGTATATGTTCCGTTACCTTCGATAACAACATCATGGAATTCACCGGGTCTCTTTATCGCTTTGTTGTCAGCATCCCAGCCCGTTACCTGCATGAAGTACTCTGTTCCGTCATCTGCCTTTACTCCGCGTCCGTAGTTCGGTTCATCAAAATTGTTACGGAAGGAATAAGTCGGTGTCTGGAAGCAAAGGTATGCATTGTACTTTCCGTCGAGATCTACAGGGCCTGCGTTTGAACCGGCCGGCTCATTTCCGCCCTGGAGATTTTCAAAAGCACCTGCAACAGTAAAGTAAACTTCGATGGTCTTTAATGCCGCAACCTGCTCGGGTGTAAGAAGTCTTGCGGTTGCCGCTGCCTTGTCGCCCGCCGTACGGCAGTCGATGTAGCCCTTGCTGTTCTCTGTTTCAAAATCGGGATTGTTCCACTCATTGTAAAGGTTTACTCGTGTATCAACGCCCATGCCGTCTGCGGAGCATGTGTAGGAAACACCCTGCAGAGCGATCTCTTCGCCGTTGAGCACGATCTTGTCGATAGTTACGGTAAAGGTGGTACCAAAGATAACTTCGCCGTTAGGGAGCGAGAGGCATTCAAACTGTCCGCCGCCGAGAGCTTCGGGAAGCTCTGCTTTTACAACATAAGAGCCGTTGCCCTTTACGGTCGCCGTTGTGATAACTGCACCGGTATCGGACCAGTCTGCTTTGTTAAGACTTAATGTTGCTTCGGAAACTTCGCCTACAACAACGCCGCTCTCTGTATATTTTCTTACAACGAACTGTGTTCCTGCGTAGGAATCCCAGCCGAGCGCGATAACTTCGATAACATCATCCTTTGAAGCCGGAACCATGATCTTTCCGCGAAGAGATGCGGCATCAACCGTACCTGCCCAGTTCTTGCCGTCAACGCCGCCGCTTATATCTTCGGTGCCGTCTCCGTCAACATCCCAGCCCCAGGTAACCTGTGCGCCGCCCCACTCATAATAGGACTTGGTGCCGTCGGCATGTGTAACGGCGATACCGTTTACACACCAGTCGTTATAGCTGAAGGTATCTCCGAGAGATGCAAGATACTCAACATCGATGATAACGGAATTGCATTCGTTGGCAACGGTATAGGTCGAACCTGCCGTCTTGCCGTCAGTATACTTTACGCCGCCGCTTACGGTTGCTTCGCCGCCTTCGGTAACTTCAACGGTAAACTGTGTGCCTGCGTAAGAATCCCATGAAGTAACGATAAAATCTACAACTGCGCCTTTTTCAGCGGGAATACCGAGCGTAGCGGTAAGAGTCTCGGTGCTTGCGTTTCCGAGCCATGTTCCGCCGTTTACGCCGTAGGAATCATCTGATTTGTCTTCATCGGCATCCCAGCCCCAGCTAACCTGTGCGCCGCCCCACTGATAGTAGGACTTGCTGCCGTCAACGTGGTTTACGACAACGCCGTAACCGCACCAGTCATTAAGCGCAAAGGCTTCACCGTCTGCGGGTGAAAATGTGATATTTGCCGTAATTACGTTAACGTCACCGGTAACCGTATAGGAATAACTCGGTGTTTTGCCGTCTGTATACTTACATCCAACAGGATCGGCCTTTACTCCGAACCCGCCTGATGCGATGACCAGAACGGCCGCCATCAGTGCCGCGAAGAATTTTCTAAGGTTCTTCTTCATAAAACATCCTCCTCAAATAGTCTGTGCCCCTTTTGGAAGCAAAAATACCGCGCAGGAAATTCCTGCACGGTATATAGGATACCTTAATCGACTTCGTAAAAAAACCTGAAGGATTTGACATGAAACACTGTAAAAATTCTACCACCCGGTTTAAGTGTCCGTCATCTGCGGTATAACGACGGAAACCTTTGTTCCGCTGCCTTTAACGCTGCTTATGCTTATCCCGTACTCGCTTCCGTAACTGAGCTTGATCCTGCGGTTGACGTTATACAGCCCGATACTGTCGGTCCTTTCCTCTCCTTCGTAGCTGTCCAGTCTCGCCTTAAGCTCCGCAAGTTCTTCTTCCCCGATCCCGTTTCCGTTATCGGAAATGTCGATGACAAGCTTCTTTTCGGAAGTAAACACGTCAACACGTACCAATCCGCCTGACTCACGCCCTTCAAGACCGTGTATGATGGCGTTTTCCGCAACCGGCTGCAGGAGAAGCCCGAGCATCTTGTAATTCTCTGTCTTAAGCCCTTCCCCTACATTGATCTCGTAATTCACACGGTCGCCAAAACGCAGCTGCTGGATCTGAAGGTATACCCGAAGATGCTCAAGCTCCTTCTGGAGCGTCGTATCGCGGGTGCCCGTGTTTTCAAGCACATAACGCATGGATCTTCCGAGGAGGCGCGTTGCGTTTGCGACCTCGGTATCGCCGGCTGTAAGCGCCTTCATGCGGATAGTCTCAAGTGTATTATAGAGGAAATGAGGGTTTATCTGGCTCGAGAGCATCTTGAACTCTATTTCCTGCTGGTTGTTGCGTATTTCCTGTGCCCTGATCTGTGCCTCGTACTGTTCGGCTTCCATGCGCTGGATGTCATGGACCATCTTCTGAAGGTCGTTAAAGGCGTCGGCAAGCTCCACGCTTCCCCAGAGCTCCTTCTTCATATCGGCGTATTCTCCGCGGCTGGCCTTGCCCATTTCGTCACGAAGGCTCCGTACCTGCGTTGTGAACCTGCGGGTAAATATCGATATGATTATCAGAGGCAGTATGACGGCAAGTCCGAGTATGAGATAGCTGACCCTTACACCGTGCCGTATGCCGGTTATCGCTTCGGTATCATAGGAGATAAGGTACATCTTGTTTGACGAGCGCGAGATAGTGAGAGTATCAGCATTTACAAGCGCCGCTTTCCCGTTGAAATTCACCTGGCCCTCATACGTGAAATACCTGTCATCATAGTCTATGTCGATCTCCGGACGTTTTCCGTAGAAGGCATTGGTGCTCGCAAAAGCGACCGTCTGGTCGTCAACGGAAATCATTGATGTATATCTTGAACTTGTAAGACGGCTTGCAAGATACGAGTTTCTCACTTTTATCATTATGACCGCTTCGCCCTCGCCGCCCACAAGCACCATTTTACGCACCAGCACCAGGTTCCAGGTCTTGTTGGTATTTCTGCTGTCAAGGGACTCGTAGGCCATAAAGAACGGCAGATACTGCTCCGAAGCCTTCTGGTACCAGTCGGAGTTTCTTACCTCGTCGGTTACCTTGTGGAACTGGCCGTAATCAACCATATCCTCGCGGTCAATATATACGTAGATAGTGTCAAGGCCCGCGTATCTTGCGGTATATTTGTCGAGGAGCGATGTCCTCGACGCTGCGACCACCATGTCCTGTTCACTCTCATAGGTGCCGTTCAGGAAGCTTATGAGACTGTCGTTGTATACGATGCTGTCCGAAATGGTTATAAGCTGCGTCGTGATCTCATATATCGTCTGGCTTACGGCTTCGTTGTTGCTCGCAAGCAGGTCCGAATAGTATTTCTTCTGATTCGAGCTCACATTTGCGATAAGGAACGAGCCTATGAGCAAAAGGGGCAAAAAAACCGCAAGGCAATAAACCATAAGCAGCTGGCTGCTGATCTTCCACCTGCCTATTGCGTGTTTATTCCTGCGGTTTTCCGTATTATCTTTCACTTCTTTTTAGTTTTTTCGGTTTTTGTCTCTTTTTCAAGCTTAACGGCTTTTTCCCTGAGTCTTGCAAGGAAGCCCTTCTTCTCGGGCTTCTGGTCAAGACCGCCTCTTGCGCCCTTAACGTCAATGATGTAAATACCGTTCATAAGGACTTTTACCTCTTTTTTCACGGGAACAAGATCGTAGATCTTCTCATCAGCGATAAGACTCATTACCTTAGGGCCAACCTTTGCCTTTACTACAGGCACTTTGGCACGGCGCATGTACTTAGGCGTCTGATCGACCACCACCTGGGGAAGACCTGCGTCTTTAAGCGGCATGCGCTTTTTGTCGATAACAAGTATAGAATAGTTCTGTGCGCCTTCCCTTAATTGCGCCTGTGATTCCTCGGATTTCTTCTGAAGCTTTCTTCCGTAGATGGCAAGGGCGATAACGCCGCCCACCAGCAATACTGTTACAACGAGCAGAATAATCTGCCAGGGTTTCATTCCTCCCGCAAGAACCGCGGTGTAAAATGGATTGATCATATATTCCTCCTCTGATCAGCAATTTTCTTTCTTTAATTTTCTTTGATCTCCTCAAGCGCCTTTGCAATGCGTTCTCTTGCGAGGATACCCAGGTGTTTTTGTTCTTCCCTTGAAAGCCCGCTCATGATGATGGGCTCGCAGTAATGGATCCTGACTTTCTGCCCTTTAACTCTCGGCATATGGAGCTCAAATATCTCGTCGGTCTTCCAGATCGCCACAGGGACTACCGGACATCCGGACTTTTCGGCCATCTTAAAGCTTCCTTCCTTGAAGGTAAGCATCTCGTCGCCATGATTCCTTGTGCCCTCGGGCATGATGCACATGCTCGATCCCTGCTTTATGTTCTCTGTCCCGCGAAGGATCGTCTTGAGTGCCTGCTTTACATCGCTCCTGTCAAGGAAGAGACAGTTCAGCAGGATCATCCACCAGCTTAAGAACGGGATCTTCCTAACTTCTTTCTTTGCGATGATACCCGTAAGGTTCGGGACTGTGGTGTAGAACACCGGAACATCCGCGATGCTTCTGTGGTTTGCACAGAAAAGGACCGGTTCATCGGGAACGTTCTCAAGTCCGCTCTTTTCCACCTTTACACCCGCTGCCGCAAGAACGACCTTAAACCCGGCGCTGACGATAGGCTGGCCTATCTTTGCCGCCGTTTTGGGCGAGATCTTCCGGATCAGGAGTATCACAAGATACAGCGGAAAAGTCAGTATAAAGAACAGGACAAGTGTCAAAAAGGTCAATATAAATCTGATCATAACAATCCTCCGTCAGGCTATCTCCCCGGCTTTCTTAAGCGCAAGCTTTGTGATGACGGGGCCTGTGAGCTCGTAGATAACGGTACCGCAAAGGATGATGGTACGTATCTGCGGTCCGTACTGGGGTACAACCGACATCGCTGTTGTTGCAAGACCTATGGCTACTCCGGCTTGCGGAACAAGAGTAAGTCCAAGGTATTTCTGAACAACTGCGGGCGCTTTGCTGATCTTTGCTCCGGCAAAGGCACCGAGCATCTTACCTGCCACACGCATGATCACATAAAGGCCGCCGACAAGGCCTACCTTAGGCAGGATCGACAGATCGAGGGCCGCTCCCGAAAGGAAGAAGAACAGCATGAACAGCGGAGGCGTAAGCCGGTCCGTAAGCTCGAACACTGTCTCCGAAGCCTTCGAGAAATTGCAGAAAACTGCGCTTAGCATCATGCAGGCAAGGAGCTGTGACCAGCCAAGTATATCACAAATACCGATAGTTGCAAGTATAAATGCTATTGTTATGGCAAGACGGTTGCCGCGCCCCGTGAACCACTTGCAGAGCAGCACCATCACCATTCCGAGCACCGCGCCGATACCAAGAGCTCCAAAGATCTCGGCAAGCGGCACAAGCACTGTATTTACAACAGAAAATCCGCCTTCGGACTCGATAGCCCTTGCAAGCGCAACCGAAAGCCCGAAGAACATGAGCGCGGCGGCATCATCAAGCGCAACGACCGGAAGCAGTGTATCCGTTACCGGTCCTTTAGCTTTGTACTGCCGGACAACCATAAGTGTTGCCGCAGGTGCCGTAGCTGCCGCGATAGCACCGAGTACTACGGAGAATGCGGCATCCTGTCCCGTAAGGATGAGGACAAGATCGACCACGAGAACGGCCCCGAAAGCCTCGAGAACAGCGATTATAACAGGCGATTTCCCGACTTTTTTCAAAAAACTTATCCTGAATTCGGCGCCGATCGAAAATGCGATAAAGCCAAGCGCTATCTCAGGTATAAAGGAAAGCGTGTCTAAGGTATCTCCCGGAATTACCTTAAGACAATAGGGTCCAAATACCAGACCCACGATCAAATACCCCGTAACATTAGGAAGTTTCACTACCTTCATCAGCTTGCTTATCAGCAGGCAAAGCATAAGCGCAAGCGCAAGATAAAGATATATGTGATCATTCATTGTTGTCCGCCAAGTCCTTCCACGTATGTTATCGGCAGCGCGAACATGATGCCGGTGTTAGGCGCAGCGATGTCGCCTATCACTTCCTTGATGACCTTTTTGGTGGTCTCAAGCTGTTCGTCTGTTTCCGCAAAAAGCAGCACTTTGCAGGTTTCCTTCTCCTCACCTGCAAGGATCCTGCGTAACGTGCCAAACATGGGGATGTCCTCCATGTTGGCGAGTTTCTCTGCCATTCCCGTCCCGTCAAGGATGGTGGCTCCGGTTATCCCGTTATTTGCCAGGCTGTGTACCAGCTCATCAAATATTTCGGTCCGCTTCAGTATCAGTACCAAAAGCTGCATGATCTCCTCCTTTTACGAATCTTTACGTTTTTCAAGGATGCTCTTTTTCAGGGCATCGAAACTGATCTCACTCATGTCATGTTCTATGCGGCAGGCGTCTTTTTCGGCAGTCTCGCGCGGCACGCCGAGGGATTCAAGCCACTCGGTAAGGATCATGTGGCGTTCATAGACCTTTTCGGCAATATCCCGCCCTTCATCCGTAAGAGCGACGATCCCGTCCGCAGACACGGTTACGAGCTTCTTTTCCCTCATGTTTTTGAGCGCAACACTAACGCTGGGCTTGGAAAATCCCAGCTCCCTGGCAATGTCGATGGCATGCGTGTCGGCTTTCTTCCGGGTAAGGAGCATGATGGTCTCGAGGTAATCCTCTAACGATTCTTCCGCTTTGTGTTGGATATAGAACATATTCACCTGCTTATCTGATGTATTCGTTAATGATGGGCCAGACTGCACTGTCTTCCTGGCCAAGACGCCATCCCGCCACGCCGGCCACACCGGCTTCGCTTATTTCCTTAAGCTTTGCGGTAACGGAGTCAACATCCTCCATCCATATCTTGTATGTTGTGTCACCTTCGTCGGAAGTGTAGTAATGCTGTGCTTCCGTCTCATACCAGTTGCCCTTCATGCTATGGGCCTGGATAAACTTCTGTGCATCCCCCATGGACGCCGTATCGCTGTAGGTCTTATGGTTGCCGTCCGTAAGCTGTACCACGCGCCATATCCTTGTGTAGAAGGGCATTCCGATGACTACCTGGCGGGACGCCACCTTGTTCAGTGTATTTTCGAGCGCCGTCTTGACATATGTCAGGGATGCGACCGAACCGGCTTCGGTGCCCACGTAATGCTCATCATAGGCCATGATCATGATATAATCCGCGTAACAGCTCTGTTCTGCGATATCGTAGAAGGAGTTGAAATCAAAGGGAACGTAGTTGTCGACGGAAAGGACAAGATCCTTATGCCTGCAGGCCACCGAAAGCTCCCTGATGAACTGGACATAATGGGAACCTTCTTCCTTCGTCAGGTTCTCAAAGTCGACATTGATGCCGTCAAAACCGTACTTGTCTGCGGCATCCGTAAGATTGCGGATGAGAGCCGCCCTCGCTTTTCTGTCCGACAGGAGCTTGCCCTCGTCTATGACAAGCTTGTTGGTGCCGGGGTTGAAATTGCTTACGAGCGCCCAGACCTTTATTCCCTTGTCGTGAGCCTTTTTAACGTAATCGGCGGAAGCCCTGTCCTCGATGCCGCCCTTTTCGTCCTTGGTATTGAACCATGTGGGCGAAAGAACATTGACTCCGCTCACATTTTTCATAAGGTTTGTGATGTCGTTGTTCTTCTCTTTCGATACTACTATGTTCCATGCGAGCTTCACGGATTCGCCGAGACTGTTCTTTGCGTAGGAAGCCTCTCTGAAACCGCTCGTGATATCTTCAAAAGAAGCCTTTTCGAGGAACTTTTCGTCAACATAGGCAAGTACACCGTCCTCCGTCATCGCAAGGAGGAAACCGTTTCTGTTCGCGCCGTTTGAGTCCGTAAGCTCAAGCTTTGTTCCTGCCGGAAGCTCCCGAAGAACCTTTCCTTTAACGTTGCCTTCCGAACGGAGCTGTGTATCGGCCTTGACCTTTGTGAAAAGGTACTCCCCCCACTTCGAACGGATTATGGCCCTGTTCGGGTCAAGTACAGCAGTGACAGTCACATCAAGGAATTCCTTGACAAAATCATAGGCGATATACATCACCTTATCGACTTCCCGGAGGATAATGTAATCAACCGGACATTTTATGCCGTCCGTTACCTCGTCCCCCTCTATGAAACCGTTCTCTGACACGTATTCCTTTTCGTCGGGGGCAATAAGACGGATCTCGTCGCCTGTTGTATAAATGAGCTTTTCCGTTCCCTTGTCCCAGTAGAACCTGTCGTTGTGCTTCTGCACATAATCAAGCGGAAGATAAACGCGCCCGTCAAGATAAGGGATCTCACGCTCGGTAAGGAGGCCGTTTTCTATCACTAACATCCTGTCGTCGGCAACTTCATAAAACTCTTTGATATCCATTGTCTCGACGCTGAGCGAATTCTTTTCCTTTATCCATCCCATCACGATATAAACCGCGATCCCAAGGAAAATCAGTATTACTATATAATCTACGATAGTCTTTTTTCTCATTGAAAATCAAAAATCTCCCCGGTAAACATTTGATGATGATTATACCACAAAAAGAAAGCCTCTGCAAGATACAGTAATGACGAACAAAAATATTGTCGGGGGGTCATCCGTATCCTGCAAAGGCTTAAAGGTGAATGTCTGCCGTAAACCAAAGTGGTCTGATGTCGTGATGTATGCTATTTTGCAGACAATATCTTACCGAACAGTTTTTCATTCTGTACGGTTGTTGTGAACGGATCGGGCGAAAAACCGAGCCATTCGTGATTAACGGAAAGATGCTTCATTCCTCCTTGTCCCGTTCTGTCCGAAAAGTTCTGCAAAAGCCACCAGCCTTTCGGATTTACGGCATGCTGCGTAAGGCGTTCCACACTGCCTTTTCTGTCCTCTCTCCATGGCGCCGAGTCAGTTACCACAAGCTTAAGCCCGCACCGCAGCAACTCCTGCATCCTGTTGTTTGAGCAGCATCCGAGATCGAGGATGCAATGATCGTACATTCCGTTTTGCGCTTTCCCTGAAAGCAGCGGGTCAGCACAGGGGTAAACCCAGATACCCCGTATGCGTAAAGGTGAACCGTCAAGAGCTCTGTTCCCTTTGTTTACAAGACACGATAAGGCCTTTGTCTCCGAAAGATCCACAAGTGCCACCCTTCTGCCGAGCGAAGAAAGATAAGAGGCAAGCATTACGGCTGTATGCGTTGTTCCTGCTCCGTGATGTGTTCCCGCAACACCCACGGTACAGGTACTATGCAGCTTTTTTTCCGCCTTTTTTCTTCCTTTTCCGCAGATATCCCGTTTAAACGCCTCAAAAGATGCGTACCTGCAGCCCGGATCTTCGTCCGTTGCCCTTTTTGCCGCAGCCCTGATCTTTTTCAGCAGATACCGGGAAAACAGCCCATCCGGCTCATCAGCGCAGTCACAGAGCAGCTCCGCTATGCGGCCGGCAGCGTAGATATCGGTTGCACGGGTCCGCATTTCTCCGTTCTTTTGTTCCGGAGCCGCAAAAGAAGCACTTCCGAAGGAAGAAAGCCCCATGTTTTCTCTTGTCTCCGTAACCGCGGCGCCAAAATCTATGAGCCGCAGCCTCTGCCCGCAGACCATGATGTTCGACGGTTTAAGGTCACAGTGGACTATGCGGCCTTCCGGCGTATCAAGGGTTTCTAAGGCATCACAGAGCGACGAAAGAAAAGTGACAATAAGACGCGCCCCAAGCGGTCTCCCCGCTTCAAGCCACGCTTCGAGCGTCTCTCCTTCGATATGTTCTTCAACAAGGACTACGCGGTCCGATGAATCGTCAAGGTCGCAGAATACCGGGACAAAAGGACTGTTTAACCCCGAAAGCACCTTTGCCTCGTTATAAAGCATTTTGGCGGCTCCGGTTCCCTTCACGGCTTCTTTTACCAGCCTTCTTACCTTAAGCCTTTCATGTTCCGCTTCATAAACTTTTCGGGTGTCATCTTGATAATAGACCTGAATCTGCCGATATTCTTTGTAGCATGATGATTCCTTCATGTGACTATCCGGACCTCGTTTTGTGTCTGTGATTGGAATTATAGGCTGTTTTTGGAAATTTTGCAAGACTTTTTCAATCGGCATTACGACGAAACAGCGCCCCCGAAATTGTGCATTTTGATACGGAAAAAACGCGGTTCCCGCAAAAACACAATTCCTTCACTTGACTGTTTTATACTTTATGTGTATAATCCATTCACACGATAAAAGGTTTTCACCGGGCATGCCCGTACTATAAAAAGGAGATGATTCGCTTGAAGATTGAGATAATCAGTGAGAACCAGGTAAAATTTACGCTCAGCCGCGAGGATCTTGCATCAAGACACCTTCGCATAAGCGAACTCGCCTACGGCTCGGACAAAGCACGCGAACTTTTCTCGGAGCTTATGCAGCGTGCCACGGAACAGGGTTTTGAAGCAGAGGACCTGCCCCTTATGATCGAAGCCATACCGATGCCTTCGGAGAGCCTGATCCTTCTTGTAACAAAGATGGAAGATCCGGAAGAGCTGGACCAGAACTTCTCGAATTTCACCCAGGGAAAAGGCCAGGCACCGGTTCCGTCCTTCCCCGCAGCCGACGAGATAATCAACTGCGTAAAGCACCTTCGCGACATTCTTCACAAATACAACGAAGAAGCAAAAAAGCATACCGATACCAAAACTCCGGAAAAGAAGGAAGACACCCCGGAAACAGCAGTAACGGAGGAAGAGCTTGAAAACATCCACCAGGCACTGGCAAGGGTCTATATCTTCGATAACCTGTCCGTCATCCGTAAATTTTCTGCTGCCGTGATTCCTTTCTACAAAGGTAGTAACGCTTTGTACAAAGATGGCCGCACCGGTCTGTATTATCTTGTACTCAGAATGGATACCCACACTCCGGAAGAGTTCAACAGAGTATGCAATATGGCCGCCGAATACGGTGATCCCGCAAATATTTCCTATGCGACAATGTCGTATTTTGAAGAGCACTTTACAAAGATCCTTGAAAAGGACGCACTTGAACAGATCAAAAAACTTTAAAATGCAAAACCCCGGTCGGCAGGCCGGGGTTTTTCTTATCATTATGACACATTGCCTTCGGGCATGGTAAAGGCGTTCTTTCCCGTCCGGGAGATCTGCCGTTTTCTTATGCTTCCGCAGACTTCTCTCCAACAACCTCATTGAGTCTTTCAACAAGCTCGTCGGGATCGATCCCGTGCACATAGCAGGCTTCCTCGATGGATTCGCCAAGGGATGCGGGGCATCCGATGCAGTGCATTCCGATCCCCATAAGAACGGGGATCACATTTTCATTAAGGCGTAAAAGTTCGCCGATAGTCATCTCTTTTGTTACCATTTCCTTACCTCCGTACAAAGCGGTCTAAAAAATTTAAGACCTGCCAACAGTTACTGTTGCAATATATACCAAAAACCGCGATCCGTCAAGTCAGTTTTGAGTCGGGAAGCTCAAAACCGCGGGGGCATCGGGATAAATGGTCACCGTGTAGTTCTTCGGGGTGGTCTGGCCCGTCTGGGTAGTCCTCACAAGGCCTATTACGTGATCCCCGTATTTTACCTTTATCTTCAGGTTTCCGTCATTGTCGGTAACACCGGCTGCTGCGCCGTCAACAAGTATCGTTGCGGACGGGAACCACGAGACCGTGATCTCTGCCTCTCCTTCGGGGAAAGGCGTAGGTTCGGGCGGATCCGTAGGGAACGGTGCCCTTGTGGGTGTCGGTGTCGGACCTTGGGGCTCATAAGGATCGTCAGTCGGTTCGGGAGCCTCTGTAGGCGTCGGTGTCGGAGCAAACTGTTCCACAAGTTCGATGGGTATCTTCATGCTCTCTGTTCCGACAGTAATGGTGCCGCTCCAGGTCACATACCCCTGCTTTGTGACCTCTGCCCTGTGTATCCCGTAGGACAGCTTGACGGGTTCTTTCTGATCGTAAAGGAAATCATCCACAAACAGCGATGCGCCTTCGGGCTTTATCCTGAAATCAACATAGCCGTACTCCGTTTGATCCTGTTCATAGGGCTCGAGATTGATGACCACAGTGCCGTATCGGTTCATGTTTATCTCTTCTTTTCCGTTCAGGTCGCCTTTTGAGAAGGAAATCTCGTACTTTCCCTCACGGATGTTCACAGCCATGCCTTTGGTTATCTGTCCGGCATAAACATTGTCCACAAAAAGGCTTCCGCCCACGAAATTCTTCTCGTTCATCAGATACAGGGTCCCATGCCCGAGGACAAGCTCTATCACATAAACCCTGCCGTTTCTTCCGCTTATGTTTATTACGTCCGTGGCTTCAAGCGTTTTGATATCAAAAGCACCTTCCGAGCTCACTGTTGCCACATTCTTTGAAAGCCTGTAGTAATTCGGCCCAACCTTCATCATTGACTGTTCCGTCATCATCTCCCAGTTGGCGGCTGAGGGTATTGTCCAGAAATCGTTCAGCAGATACAGGTGACAGAGCTTCCTGTCCGCGGCATTATAAGACACTTCCGCAATGGATGCGGGTGTTAGCACCGTCGCGGACATAACGTTCCCGTAGGCCGTGCGGATGTCCGTTGCCCCGTTATAGCCCAGATCAAGATAAATATCCTTCTCCGGAATATATACCTTTACAGTCTTGTTTGCCGGATCCACGGACATAACGACTGCGTCCGCCGTAGTATCGCCGTTCTGCGCCCCGGAAGGCACAGGCGCCTGTGAATGCGTCGGAAGCGGCTTTTCTGTCGGAGTCGGTGTCCCCGCAGGCTTGTCCGTTGGTTTATCCGCGGGTTTCCCCGTCGGTCTGTCCGTCGGTCTGCCTGAGGATGTCGGTGTAGAGCCCGGAGTCTTTGTCGGGGAAGGTTTTTTGCCGGTTGTCCCGTTCAGGCCGGCATAAACAGACAGGCCTATGATGATAAGGCCTATCAGCATGATAAGGATAAACGTGACTTTTGTTGTTTTAAGGCTGTTCTTCATTTGCTAAGAACTCTCCGGATAGCTCAAGAAGTTTTTCTTTGGTATTCAGTGAAGGCTCTGCAAGCACCCTGTCAAGCAGATACCCAAGGCATTTTCCGACAGCGGTTCCCTCATGAATACCTTTCGATACAAGATCTTTGCCGTTTACGGCAAGCATTTTCAGTGTCACGCAGTCACCGCGTTCCCGGATCTTTTCCGCCGTTCTTACGGTTTCAAGCGCCGCTTCGTGCAAGACATCATCCTGTGAGCCTGCTTTTGAACAGATATACTTTGCCCACAGGTCAAAAAGCCTGTCTCCCATACGGCTTAAAAGGCGTCTTACCGCCTCTTCCGACGGATCAGGTCCAAGTCCGGTATTTGCCGCAAGACCTGCGGCAAAGCTTATGGTCTCGTTATCGAATTTAAGCTTGTTCAGTATCGCGCGTGTAAAAGCCCCGGCATTTACGCCGTCCTTTTCGCATACAGGGGCCGCAGCTCCGAGCAGCACGCCCCATGCGTAGATAACACGGTCCTTTTCGGTAAGCTCTTCGTTGTAAAGGACCCTTGTGATATCACAGAGCAGGTCTTTTGCCCCGGTTTCGTCCTCAAAAAACGGAGCTGGCTCCGGCAGTACTACCTGCACTATCCCGTCCGCATACATTTCGTAAAGCTCTTCGGGATGCCTTGAAATAAGAGTCTTTGTCAGCTCTTCGCGAATTCTTTCGGCGCTGATGTTCACAAGCTTCCACGCAAGTTCCTTAGCAGCCTCCCTTGTGTCGGGCTCTATCTCAAACCCGAACCTCGCCGCAAAGCGGAAGGCGCGAAGTATCCTTAACGCATCCTCGTTAAAGCGTTCATGCGGATTCCCGACGCATCTTATTATGCCGTTCTCCAGATCTTCCATACCACCGAAACAGTCCACAAACCCCTGTTCTTCGTTGTACGCCATGGCATTTATGGTAAAATCCCTGCGGAGCAGGTCTTCTTTCAGGCTTTTTGTAAATGTCACATCCGACGGGTGCCGTGAATCCTCGTATTTGCCGTCAATGCGGTAGGTCGTTACCTCATATGCCCCGTCTTCCACAAGGACTGTCACCGTCCCGTGCTTGATCCCGGTATCGACAGTTCTCTTAAATATCTCTTTGATCTGCTCCGGAGTAGCGCTCGTCGTAATATCCCAGTCCTTCGGGGTGACCTTTAAGAGCATGTCCCTTACGCATCCTCCGACGGCATACGCCTCGAAGCCTGCGTCCCTTAATCTCCCGATTATTACGGATACGTTTTCCGGTAAAGTAAAAAGCATAAAATTCCTCTTGTATTTTTTAAATAAAGACTGTACAATAGTCTTGCCGTTAAGCGGCAGGCAAAAGATCCGCCGGAGATCTTTTTATCAGCCCTATAAAGGCTGTGAAAAAGCCTTAAGAATCTGTCCGGCACGGAGACGAAGTTGGATATGTCCGCATTTCCGGCTTCCATGCTCCAGATACAGGAGGTAGAAATGGCATACAAAATCAATGACGGATGCATCAGCTGCGGTTCATGCGCTGCTGAATGCCCTGCGGGCGCAATTTCCGAAGGTGCCGAGCACTACGAGATCGATCCGGATCTCTGCCTTGAGTGCGGTGCTTGTGCAGCAAGCTGCCCTACAGGTTCTATCGAAGAGCCCTGATCGGAAATAAACTTTAAGGAACGGTTCTCCATTACGGAGAACCGTTTTTTGTTTAACAGGCAAAACCACTGTCTTTAATGCTGTTTATTCCTGAATCTTGTGTATTCAAGCTGTGAAACGAGCTCCACAGTCCCTATGGGGCCGCGCCTCTGTTTGCCGATTATTACCTCTGCGATTCCCTTCTTGTCGGAATCTTTATTATAATATTCATCGCGATACAGGAACATTACTACGTCGGCATCCTGCTCGATGGCTCCGGATTCACGAAGGTCTGAGAGCATGGGACGTTTGTCCGGACGCTGTTCCACAAGACGCGAAAGCTGCGAGCATGCGATTATGGGGCAGTTAAGCTCCCTCGCGAGCGCCTTTAAGGCGCGGGATATCTCCATTATTTCCTGCTGGCGGCTGTCCACCTTTTTATCGACCGTCATAAGCTGCAGATAGTCGATTATTATCAGTCCCACGTTGTGTTCTATCTTATAACGGCGGCACTTCGAACGGAGCGCGTTTATCGAGATGCCCGCGGTATCGTCTATGATGATGGGCGATTTGCTTATGACTCTCGCGCTCTCCACAAGCTTTGTCCAGTCTGTCGGATTAAGGCGGCCCGTGTTAAGGGACTGGGCGTCGACAGACGAATGCATGGCAAGTATACGGTTTACCATCTGGGTCTTTGACATTTCGAGGCTGAACACAAGGGTCGCAACATTGCTCCTGACCGCAGTGAATTCGGCAATGTTCAGTACGAAGGCAGTCTTACCCATTGAAGGACGCGCAGCCACGATGATAAGGTCGGAAGGCTGCAGCCCGGCTGTCTTTGCGTCAAGATCGTAAAAGCCCGTAGCGATACCGGTCACACCGCTGTTGCTGCGTGAAGCGGCCTGAATGCCCTTAAGGCTTTCCATAACGACTTTTTCTATGGGGACATAGTCGTTTGCGGTACGGCCCTGGGAAATGTCAAAAATGCGCTTTTCCGCGCCCGAAAGCAGTGCATCCGGCTCTTCCCGTCCCGTATAGCAGGCATCGGCGATCTCCTCGCTGGTCCTTATGAGCCGTCTGAAGGCAGCCTTGTTTGCCACTATCTTTGCGTAATGTCCGACATTTGCCGTGGTAGGTACCGAATCTGTGAGCGATGTGAGAAAACCGAAATCGCAGACATCATCCGGCGCATTGTTCTGCTTTAATTTCTCGCGCAGGATCATTACATCCACAGGCTTGTTTTCGTCATAAAGCTGCGAGATCGCTTCAAAAAGCAGGCTGTATTTCTTCTGGTAGAAATCCTCCTGCTTTAAGATCTCCATTACAGTCGTTACCGCTTCGGGATCGAGCAGCATCGAACCTATAACCATCGCCTCGGCTTCGTCGCTGTGAGGCGGTATTTTTTTTATAATGGGTTCATCCATAACTGATCATTCTCCGTCAACGCGCACCCTGATCTGCGCCGTAACCTGCGGATGAAGCTTTATCTGTACCATATATGTGCCGAGGTTCTTGATGGCATCGGGGAGTACAAGCTTCTTCTTGTCGATATCGAAACCGTGCTGCTTCTTTAATTCTTCGGAAACTTCTTTGGACGAAACGGAACCGAAAGTCCTTCCGCCTTCACCCGTCCTGATCTTGCAGTTTACGGTAAGGTCGTTGAGCTTTGCGCCGAGAGCCTGAGCCTCCTCAAGGATCTCCTGCCTGCGCGCCGCTTCGGCAGCCTGCTGCGCTTCAAGGTCGGCACGGTTTTTCTTGCTTGCTTCGATGCCGAACTTCTTCGGTATTATGAAATTCTTGGCATAACCGTCGTTAACCTTGACGATCTCGCCTTTTTTGCCCAGATTCTTTACATCCTGTAAAAGTATTATCTCCATTTCAGATCTCTCCCTCTTTTTCGTCAAGCGCTTCCTTGACTTTCTGTATAGCTTCTTCTATGGTGCAATCCGTCAGCTGGCACCCGGATGCGCTCATATGGCCGCCTCCGCCGAACTTCTCCATAAGTACCTGGACGTTGTATTCGTCGATGGAACGCGCACTGACATACACCTTGTTGTTGTAATACGAGAACACGAACGAAGCCTTGATATTCGCGATCTCCATAAGCTCGTTGGCGATCTGTGCGGCAAGGACCGTAGGGCTTTCCGCATCCGTTCCCGTATCGAGCGTACCGATCGCAAAGCAGCCGTTGTAAACCTCAGCCTTTGATACGATCGAAGCTCTTATCTGGTATTCCTTAAGCTCTGTCCTGAACATCTTCCTGATACGCGTTACATCCGCACCGTTCCTGCGCAGGAAGGCTGCGGCCTCGAAGGTCCTTACGCCTGTCTTTGAAAGGAAGTTGTTTGTGTCCACCATCATGCCGGCAAACATGGCATCAGCCTCAACCTGCTTGAGCTTGACCTCATCACCCGAATACTGCAGGATCTCCGCAACCATTTCACAGGCGGACGAAGCATACGGCTCAATATACGAGAGCACCGCATTGGACGCGATCTCGCCCGTAAGGCGGTGATGGTCGATGATAACGCAGTTCTCCACCATTTCGACAAGCTCCGGACACTCCGTGTAGCTTGCGCGGTTAACGTCAACTATTACAAGAAGAGCATCCTTTGTGATGTTCTCCTTCGCTTCCTCACTGTTCACGAAAAGATCGTCCTCATAGTCCGGGCTGTTAAGGAATCTGCTCATCATCGGACGAAGTGACGTGGTAACCTCGTTAATGACAATATGCGCCTTGGTATTGAGCGACTTCGCTATCCTGTAAACGCCTATTGCGGATCCGAGCGAATCCACATCCCCGATGGAATGGCCCATGACAAAGATCTCGTCCCTGGCCTCTATGAGCTCGCGGAGGGCATGTGCCTTTACACGCGCCTTTACGCGGGTATTCTTCTCGACGGACATACTCTTTCCGCCGTAATAGATGTTGTTCTCGCCTTCTCTTAATACGACCTGGTCGCCGCCGCGGCCAAGAGCAAGATCGATCGCAGCGCGCGCACGTTCATAAGCCTTGTCGTAGCTGCCTGTCTCGGCGCTTAAGCCCATACTTATCGTTACCGGAAGCTCGTTTCCGATATTCACGGAACGCACCTCGTCAAGTACCGGGAACCTGTTCTGGCGCAGGCCCGCAAGGTATTTGTTCGGGAAAAGGCAGATGTACTTGTCCTTTTCAAGTTTTTTAACGATAGCATCAACAGAGGCCATGCTCTTCTGGATCTTACGGTCTATAAGGGCCGTGAGCAGCGAGCGGCGCACCTCGTCCACGCTTTCGAGGACTTCTTCATAGTTGTCGATATAGATGAGTCCGACGATAAGGCGCTGGTCAGACAGTTCCTTCTGCATTGCGATCCTGTCGGTCTCGTCGAGCAGGTACATGGTGATGAGGTCGCCCTTCCCGGCATCCTCTTCCTTCCTGTCCTCGTACAGCCAGTAGATATCGTCATCTGCGTTTGCGGCATTTATACGTCTGAAGACGGCAAGATAATTACGTTCCGCATGGATGATGTGGATGCTCGTATCCTCCTCGGCTGAAGGCAGTATGCCCGCGTCGATCCCGTCAAAAAGCTGGAATACATGCTGGCTCTTGGCCTTTTCAAGCCCCGTTATCTCCGCGAACGCATTGTTCAGCCAAACAACACGCCCTTCCGCATCAAGAACGGCATAAGGGAGCACAAGTTCCTTGGAAAGACGGCGCTGAAGCTTGTTATAGGAGGCCGCAAAGCGTACCATCCCCGCTATGATCTTCGGCCGCCAGAGAACATAGATGACTATGGCAAAGATGGTATAGGCAAGCGAAAAGCCGAGCGCAACAAACCCTGCCCTTAGGTCGATGGCAAAATGTATGACGGTGATAAGCGCCACAACGGGCAGCAACAGCAGCGGCCACATTATGTAAAGGCGCATGACACCTTTTATAACAACTCTTTTCTTGGTCATAAAGATCTCCATTTTATCCGGTACGGGGCCGCCGTATCCATGCGGGCCGTCGCGGAGCTGTGAGCAATTTAATACCGGTCTTTTTCAGGGTTCCCGAGCCCCGCCCTGCGAAGGCAGACGGCTCCTGCAAGGAAGCATATCTGACCGGCTGTATTTAAGCCTTCTCCGAGCCAGTTCATGCCGGCCGAGCCAAAATCCTTCGTGGAAAGGTATCCCATCGAAAGCAGGCAGACAAAGGTAACCGAGAAGAGCGCGATGGCTGCCGGCTTCTTAAGCTTTGCTCCCATGACCGAAAGCGAAAGGCAGATAAGCCCGATCCCAAGCACCATAAAGCTTACAAAGATCATCGTGCCGGAGAACACGGGAGGCTTTTCCGTTGCTCCGGCAGTAAGTGTACCTGCAAGTACAAGGTAAAGCGGCGCAAAGGAGTTGACTTTGGCGTTGCGGTTCTTTTTTCTCAGCAGCGATGCCATCCCAAGCCCCGCCAGGATAAAACCGATGCTCTGGAGCGGGAAGAACATAGCCGAAAGCTTCTCAAAATCGCATACGCCCATGGCATACAGCAGCTTATGCAGGGCCTTTGAAAAGCCCGCAACAAAAATGTCGATGAAGCCCGCTGCCACTATGGCATATGCCCCTTTATAGAGCCTGTTGTAAAGATCGCAGAGCAGTATCACCGCTGCTGCCCCAAAAAGGAACACAGGCACAAAATCGACTATCGCCATCGGTACCGTATAATCCATAACTCTCCGTATGCCGCGGGGTAACCCGCAGCCGCCCTCCTGCCAAAATATTTGTAAAAGGAGCGCCATTCTCCCATAACGCCATAAATACACAAGCTATATTGTACGGCTTTTTGGTCAAAAAGTCAATTGCGGATGAAAAAAGCCCCCGTACCCGGTGTACGGAGGCTTTGGTGTCAATATTGACTTGCTGTGCGATCACTCTACTGCGTAGGGAAGAAGAGCAAGCTGGCGGGCACGCTTTACAGCTACTGTAAGGGCACGCTGATGCTTTGCGCAGTTTCCGCTGATCCTTCTGGGAAGGATCTTTCCGCGCTCGGAGACAAACTTCTTAAGCTTGTTTACATCTTTGTAATCAACTCCGGTGTACTCTTTTTCTGCACAGAAAATGCAGACTTTCTTTCTTCTGCGAATAGGTCTTTTCTTGAACTCGCGCTCTGCGCCGTCCTGACCCTTTTCATTCTTGTTATACGGCATAATTTCCTCCTTATTCAATGCGCGCCGGTTTACGAGAACGGAAGTTCTTCGTCAATTCCGTCCGGAATGTTCATGAAACCGTCGCCTGCCTGAGCGGGCTGCGAATTCTGGGCGGGAGTGTAACCCTCACCGTTTCCCGAACCGCTTGCGTTTTTGCTCTCGGCAAATTCTACTTCATCTACCATGATCTGCGTGCTGTAAACCTTGTTGCCGTTCTTATCGGTGTAATTGTCGTTCTGTACGGAACCGACAACAACAACCTTTGTACCTTTTCTAAGATACTTGTCGACAAACTCGGCTGTCCTGCCAAACGCGGTACAGTTGAAGAAATCAGCTTCAGGCTGGCCTTCACGCTTAAACCTTCTGTCTACAGCAATGCTGAACCTTCCAATGGTTGTCTGACTTGCGCCCTGGCTCGTTCTTACTTCGGGATCCCTTGTAAGACGGCCCATTAAAATGACTTTGTTCATAAAAGATAATCCTCCTGATTATTCTTCGTCGCCAAGTCGGATGCACAAATATCTGATCACATTCTCCATGATACGAATTCTCTGTTCGATCTCGTTCGGAGTAGTAGAATCAGCATCGAAACGGATGAAATAATAGTAACCTTCGCTCTGCTTCTCGATCTCGTAAGCAAGCTTCTTCTTACCGCCGTCGATAACTTCGGTAATGTTACCGTTGAATCGCGCAATGAGAGCTTTTACTTTGTCAAGAACAGCTGCTCTTGCGTCATCCTCGATTTTTGCACTTACAACTACAGCTAACTCATAATTGTTCATAGTTGTCCGCACCTCCTTCTGGTCTTTTGGCCCTTCTCTTATCGGAAGAGCAAGGATTGTGTTCTGCATACATCACTTTGCATACCACGGAGTAATATACTATCACGCGGTCTCAAAAAATGCAAGCATTATTTTTTCGTCCGGTTACACAAAAACTGTTTATTTATGGTTTAGATGCTTATTATATCCTTGTATATGAAATGATTTTGTGATAAAGTTATCATGATATGATATGCTTTCATACCGAACAGAATAAAACAAACTCTAAAGCCAAACAGCTTTACACGGAGGTTTGTATGATAACACGCTATACTTTCGGAAATCCCGTTGAAACATATGCCGTACCTCAAAAGCCTGAGGCCTGCGGGAAGCTCCTGCCTTTTTTTGAGCGCAGTGAAGACGGCCTTACCTACAGCATGAAGCTTAATAAGGATGAGATCGTTTACGGACTCGGAGAACAGATCCGCGGAATTAACAAGCGGGGATGGACTTACACCTCGTTCTGCGCCGATAATCCCCATCACGAGGAAGGCACGCATTCACTGTACGGAGCCCACAATTTCCTTGTGTTTGACAGGGAAAAGCCCTTTGGCGTCTTCTTTGACCATCCGGGTGAAATGACTTTTGACATAGGGTATTCGGACCTTGATACAATAAAGATAACCGCAAGATATCCCGACACAGACATCTACATCATTGACGGCGAGACGCCCTACGGGATAGTCAGGGCCTTCAGGAAGCTCATAGGCCAAAGCTACATTCCGCCGCTTTTCGGTTTCGGTTTCCAGCAGAGCCGCTGGGGTTACAGATGCAAAGAGGATGTGGACAGGGTCCTTGAAGCCTACAGTGCTTACGGTCTTCCTCTCGACTCCGTCTGTCTTGACATAGACTACATGGAGGATTACAAGGACTTTACCGTGAACAGCGGGCGTTTTCCGGATTTTGAGGATTATGTCGCTTCGCTGAAGAAGGAAAATATCCACCTTATCCCGATAATAGACGCAGGCGTTAAGATCGAAGAAGGCTATGACGTTTACGAAGAAGGCAGAGAGAACGGTTATTTCTGCAAAAAGCAGGACGGAAGCGACTTTGTGGCGGGAGTCTGGCCCGGCCGCACGCATTTCCCGGATTTCTTAAACCCCGACGTAAGAAAATGGTTCGGTGAAAAATATTACAGGCTTACCGAGGCCGGGATCGAAGGCTTCTGGAATGATATGAACGAGCCCGCGATGTTCTATTCGGATGAAGGCCTTGAAAAGGCAAAACAGCAGATTCAGGCCGTTTTTTCAAAAGAGATCGACATTGAAGGCTTTTTCGCCCTTGGCGGTCTTATGAATTCCATAAGCAACAGCCCCGCGGATTATGCTTCGTTTTACCACGAATTTGACGGCATTCGCGCAAGACATGACACCGTCCATAACCTGTTCGGCTATAATATGACCAAAGCCGCTGCCGAAGCCTTCGCCGCAAAATACCCCGACAGGCGCCTGCTGCTTTACTCGCGTGCGTCCTACATCGGCGCCCACAGGTACGGCGGCATCTGGACAGGCGACAACATGTCCTGGTGGAGCCACCTGCTCCTCAACATAAAGATGATGCCGTCCCTCAATATGTGCGGTTTCCTGTATTCCGGCGCGGACCTTGGCGGGTTCGGCGCGGATACAAGCGGCGACCTGCTCCTCCGCTGGCTGCAGTTCGGAATCTTTACCCCGCTCATGCGTGACCACAGCGCCATAGGCACCCTGCTCCAGGAGCCCTACCGCTTCGGAAACATCGATGCCTTCAGGCGCACCCTGCAGCTTCGTTACAGGCTTATGGGCTATATCTACAGCGAGTTCATGAAAGCCGCCCTTGAGGACGAGTGCCTGTTCCGCCCCCTTGCCTTCGATTATCCCGAAGACACGTTTGCAAAACGCGTTGAGGACCAGCTGATGTTTGGCGAATCCCTGATGCTTGCGCCGGTTTATGAGCAGAATGCCAGAGGCCGCTATGTTTATCTTCCCGAGGATATGCTGTTCGTGAAGTTCATCTCACTTGAGGAAGCCGAAAATGAGCGTTTTGTGGAATATCTCGAGGACGGGACGCCTTACATCGCAAAGCCGATGCCGGCAGGACACCATTATATCGATGTCGCCCTTGACGAAACACACCTGTTTGTGCGCCCCGGAAAGCTGCTGCCGCTGCTTCGCCCGGCAAATACCACTGCGGAGCTGGATTTCACAGCACCCGAGGTGATCGCATATCCCCACGGGCAAAAAGAGCTTGCCTACAGGTATTACACGGACGATGGCGTCACAAAGGACTACACGGAAGCCTCGCACTTTAAGAATATCGTGTTTACTGTCAAATGACGCGCAACATTCCGGATAAAAAAACAGTATTATATACAGATAAGGATTAACGGGCCCTTTGGTCCGGAGGATGATTTTTATGAAAAAAACTATCAGAAAGATAACAGCCGCCCTGCTTGCGCTGATACTCTGCGCGGGGCTCCTGCCCGTAAAGGCGCTTGCTGCACCCGCAATAGAGATCTCCGTAAAATACGGCTTTGATAATTCCGCAAGAGTCGGGAGCAAGGTCCCTTTTGCCATTACCCTTACAAACAAGGGGCAGGATTTTAACGGCTATGTGCAGGTAATAGTGCCCTCCGATTATTTAAACCGTATGGTGGAAAAGGATATAAGCCTTCCCACAGGATCGAGCAAGACCGTAACGCTCTATGTTCCCTTTGAAACAAGAGCCATGAATGCCACCATACATGTAAACAACCTTAAAGGAAAGACCGTGGCGCGACATACGGTACAGATAAAGATCCAGTCATCCCTTTCATCGCTGAACATTGGCGTATTGAGCGACGATTTTTCAGCTCTTTCCTATGCTTCGATGCTCCATATGTATACCGTTGATAACGGAAATGTCAATACAAAGCTCATCGAACTTTCAAACGAGACCTTCCCGGAAGATGGCAGCGGCTTTGACATGCTGGATATGATCCTGATCACGAACTACAGTACAGACAAGCTTTCCGATACGCAGCTCAAGGCCCTTAACGACTGGGTAAAGAACGGTGGGGCTCTTATGATCGGTACCGGAAGCACTTTGTCAAAGACACTCTCCGGTCTTAAAAACCTGCCGGCCTTTGCCCCGCTTGACTTAGGTTCCGTATCCTTTACCACCCATAAGACCACTTACGGCCTTAAAACCGTTGATCCGAAGCATTATACCCCCAACGACCTTTACAGCCAGGGCGGGAACTCCACATACCAGTATTCCCTGCTCATGAGCTTTGGCAATGACGTCTACACAAAAGTCAGGGACGGCATACAGGCAACAGCCGCCAAAATGTATGAAGAAACAAAAGACTCCGGAGAAGAGCTCGACCCAATGGATGTAATGAAGAAGTACGGAGAAGCAAACAGCGATTATCTCTGGGCAATGTTCGGTGATTACACCGGCTACATTTACACCTACCAGACCGCTGCGGAATCCGAAAAGCCCATTATCACGGAAAAGTTTCTTGAAGAACTCTATTACCAGATGTTAGAGCCTCTTTGCGATGATGCTGTCAAAGCAGCAGGCAGCGGAGAAGAGCCCGAGATCCAGACGGATTTTTCTCCCGTTGAAGCCGAGATAGCCCATATTTCCGTAAAAATCGGCCATTCCTCCGTGAACGGCGACATAAAAGACTCAAACTCGGTATATCCGCTTGCGGACCGTTATGAATTCGGGTTTGGCACCGTTATCGTTTCCTCGGTCGATCCGACACAGAATCCGCTGGCCTCGTACAAACATAACAGCCAGGTATTCCAGTCCATACTGTCCCAGTCGTTAAACGATTATTTTCTCGCCAGGATACTGAACTACAGAGATAAGATCAATTACAGTTACAGCCGTCCAAATATCACCGGGTTTTCCCCGAACATATATGAATCGCTGTCATCGGCTTCCGCTCCGCCTGTGCTCCTGTATGCCCTTGTGCTTATCGCATACCTTGTTTCCATACCGGTATCGTATGCGATCCTCAAGAAAAAGCGGAAAAATATCCTGTTCTGGATCACAGAAGCAGCCCTTGCCCTCGGATTTGCCCTGCTCATCCTGCTTTGCAGCTTTACGACAAAACTTAGGAACGCAGAGCTGAGAACGGCACGTATCATAAAACTTGGCGGAAACTCCGAGACCGTTACTTTACAGTCCGCCTTCGTAATGCCTAAACAAAAAACCTACAAGTTCAGTGCCGACAACTCTCTCGGGCTTGACAGATGTAATTACCGGCGTTGGTATGATAACTCGACCCAGGATATGGACAATTTTGCTTTCGGTGTCAACAGGAGGCAAAACGACAGCACCTTCATTATCAACAATACAACGACACTCGGTTATGAAACGCTTCTCGGTGTCAGTGCAAATACAGAAAAGAGCGGTTCCTTTGAAGTGATCTTCTCGGGTCTTGACCCCGTAAGTGTCACGAACAGGTCCGGCTACGATCTTAAGCATGCTTTTGTCACGACACCCAATATATGCTATTTCATAGGTGACATCGATAACGGCCAGACTGTAGCCATAGATCAGTCAACACCGCAAGCTAACAGCAACCGGTTTGCCGGCTACACCTACAATTACACCCAGATGCTCCGTGATTACATGAGCCGGGATTCCCGCGTAAGCGCTCTTGAGTTCATGTTTGGCGGCAATGCGAGCGAATACCGGAAGACAATGCTCCGCATAGATTTCGCAAACTTCTGCAGGGATTCACACCAGATGTCACTGTCCACTATAGTCGGCGGTTTCATGGATACGCCGTCGGATGAAAAGATCCAGACGGAAAAAGGATACGGCGAATGGAGCTATACCATGGTCTATCAGGAGATCCAATCCGATGCAGCGCAAGGCCTTTCGCCGACGGTACCTGTACCCGAACCCTACTACAAATAAGGCTTTGAAAGGATAATATATATGTTGGTAATTGAGAACTTAAATAAATATTACGGCACGTTCAGAGCCTTGAACAATGTAAACCTTACCATCAAAAAGGGTGAGCTCTTCGGCTTTGTGGGGTCTAACGGCGCCGGAAAGACTACAACAATGAAGATCTGCGTCGGCCTTTTAAAAGCCGACAGCGGCCGCATTACCATCGACGGGAACGAGGTCGGGAAAAACACGAAGCTCCTTAAGCGCAAGGTGGGATATGTGCCGGATTTCTTCGGTGCTTACGACCACCTGACCTCCATCGAATACCTGACCTTCTTTGCAAACGCATACGGGATATACGGAAGCTCCGCAGAAAAGCTGTGCGAAGACCTGCTTGCCCTTGTAAACCTCACTGACAAGCGTAACAACGAGGTTGACGGACTCTCCCGCGGCATGAAACAGCGTCTCTGCCTTGCAAGAGCGCTTGTACACAACCCTGATCTGCTCTTCCTCGACGAGCCCGCTTCGGGCCTCGATCCCAAAGCCCGCTACGAGCTGAAGGAGATCTTAAAGAGCCTGTCGGCAATGGGCAAGACCATAGTCATCAGTTCCCACATCCTGCCCGAACTTGCGGAGATGTGTACGTCCTTCGGCATCATAGACCGCGGCGTCATGAAGCTTACAGGGACCATGAGGGACATCCAGAATGCCACGAACATAAACCAGATGCCCATAGCCATAGTTGTCGATTCAAAAGAAGAAGAGACCGTGAACATCCTTCGCGAGCTCCCGGGCACACAATATGTCCGTCCCCTAGCGGAAGGCCGCATAGAAGTCAATTATGCCGGCGGACGCGCGGAAGAGGTTGAACTCTTAAAGATCCTTGTCAGCAGGGATATCCCCGTTCTTTCCTACGGGCGTATGGAAGGTTCCCTTGAAAATGTCTTCCTGCAGCTCATGGGCGGCCCCGGGCCGCAGGCTCCGGCACAGCAGCCTTATCCCGCGCAGCAGGCACAACAACCCTACCCTGCACAGCAGCCTTATCCCGTGCAGCAGGCACCGCAGCCCTATCCTGCACAGCCCGGTCCGCAACAGGAGGTAATAAACAGATGAAATTCCTGAAAAGAATAAAACTTCCAAACATAAACGCTGTCCTCTACAAGGATATGCAGCAGAGGACAAAACGCTCGGGACTGATGATCGAGGTCTTTCTCGTAAACATGCTGTTAACGCTCATCGCCCTTATCCTGCTCGTATCGATGGGTGCTTCGGCCGCAATGTATTCACCCATAAACTACGACATCTTCCCGACGTTTTTCGTGGTACTCAGCTTCCTTGAATTCGGTTTTGTGGTGATCGTCACCCCCTCCGTTTCCGCAGGCTGCATAACCATGGAACGCGAGAAACAGACCTTTGACGTACTGCTTTCCACAGCGCTTACAACGCGCCAGATAGTCTGGGGCAAGTTCTGGTCGGCCATCCTCCAGGTGCTCCTCCTCATCTTCTCCGCGTTTCCCACCTATGCGCTCGTGTTAATGTACGGCGGTGTCTCATTTATACAGGCGTTCGGCGTCCTTGCCACACTGCTCCTCATAACGATATATGCCGCAGCCCTTGGTATCTTCTGGTCATCGGTATCGAAAAAGTCCATGGTATCTTCGGTCATGACCTATGTATTCCTGCTGATTCTGATCTTCGGCACCATATCCTTTGTTGCGACGGTAAAGGGTATCGCAGCCGTGATCAATGAGGCGATGCTTGAGACCACGGGACACACATCATTCTTCAAAGGGGATATCTTCTTCTTCGTATTATACTTAAACCCTTTGTGCACCATATTCGACAGCATCTCCCATCTTACCGGCACATCGATCTTCACGTCCCTTCCCGGTATGGCGGGAATAGGCAAAAATGTTACCGATTTTGAAAGCAGCAACATCTTGCTCATGCTTTGGACTCCCATAAGCCTTACAGTCCAGATGCTTGTTTCCTGGTGGCTCCTTGAGTCAGCCTCAAAGGCCATCGACCCGTTAAGAAAGAAGGCGGACAAACATGCGAGAAAACGACAACGACAACAGAAAACTGCTTGAATTCATTGACAAAGTCAGGCACAGACTGAATCTCAACCTCTTTGCCGATATGCTGCTCTACGGCATCATCGGAGGCCTTTCGGGCTGGCTTATCGTCAACATCTTCAGCATGCTCGTACCTGTTTACAAGGCGGAAAAATACGGGGCTTTCCTTATCATCCCCTGCGCCGTCGCAGGTATAGTGTTCTTCGTGATAAAGCGTTTTTCACGAAAGGACGCGGCGTTAAAGGCCGACCTTACGGGGTTAAAGGAGCGCGTGACAACAGCCTACGAAAACATGGAAAAAGACGACATGTTCTCGAAGGTCCAGCGCGCCGATGCCCTTCGCACCATTTCTTCTTATGATGTAAAGAAGAACTTCCCTTTCAAGGTCAGCATGAAGAAGCTTGCAATCCTCTTAGCTTTCGTTCTTGCCGTCACCGTGACGATGCTTATTCCCACAAAGGCCCGCGTTAAGGCCGAAGTAACACACGGTGTAAAGGTAGAGGCCGAAAAGAAGGCCGAGGAGCTTGAGAAAAAGCTTGAAAAGCTCAAGGAAGAATACAATCTCACGGACGAGCAGCTGAAGGAGCTTGACGACCTCTTAAAGGAAGCCATAAAAGAGCTGCGGGATTCCATGTCGGATGAAGACTTAAAGCGCGCCGAAGAGCGTTTTGCCGCAAAATCCGAGCAAAAGCTCAAGGACTCCCTTTCCGACAACTTCGAGAAGGCAAAGGAAGCGCAGAAAAACGTATCGCTCCTTGAAAACCAGACTCCCGCGGAGCAGGCCGAAACACTTGCAAAGCTTGAACAGCAGGCAAAAGATGCAAAGGATGCCGAAATGGCAAAAGCCGTTGATGACGCAAAGCAGGAGCTCGAAAACGGTGCAATCTCGGATGCGGCCATGAACAACATGGATAACCTTTCCCAAAGAGCCCTTGAAAATGCCAAAGCGGACCTTGAAAAAGCCGGTATGGAGCCTCCGAAGGACACAAACAACGGAAATGGCGACAACAACGGCAGCACACCTACAGGTTCACCCTCTCCAACGCCCACAGGCTCCGAAAACGGCAACAATGGTGAGAACAACGGGAACGGTGAAGGCCAGGGCAACCAGAACGGAAACGGTGAGGGTCAGGGCAACCAGAACCAGAACGGGGAAGGCCAGGGCGGCCAGAATCAGAACGGTCAGGGCCAGGGCGGCCAGAACGGTCAGGGATGGAACCAGGGAAGCGAAAACGGCAATGAGAACCCCATCAACAAAACAGGCGAGCGCATCTCCGTTCCAAACAATACCACCGACCAGAACCTTAACGGCAAGAAAGGCGAAGGCGATTCCTCTAAGACCGACAACGGCCCGACACTCACGTGGGAAGGCACCTCCGTCGATTACAGCACCGTTGTGGGTGAATACACCAAAAAAGCTTACGAAGAGCTTGACACAACAGACGTTCCTGCCTCCATGCAGGATCTTATAAAAGATTATTTCACAGAAATCAACAAATAACAGGAGAACAGGGATGTTACAGAACGAAAACGAACTGCAGGAGATAATACGCCGCGTAGGCGACTGCGAGGCCGAGATCGGAAAAGCCATCATAGGCCAGAAAGAAGTAATAAGGCAGGTACTGCTTGCGCTCTTCACCGATGGCAACGTGCTTCTCGAAGGTGTTCCGGGTCTCGGAAAGACGGAGCTTGTAAAGACCATCGCAAAGGTGTTCGACATAAGCTTCTCCCGTATCCAGTTCACACCCGACCTTATGCCCGCGGATGTAACGGGTACAAACCTTATCGTCAAAGAAGAGGGCCAGAACGTCTTCAAATTCGAACAGGGCCCGGTATTTGCCAACATAGTCCTTGCGGACGAGATCAACCGCGCAACGCCGAAGACCCAGTCCTCACTGCTCGAGGCGATGCAGGAAAAGACGGTCACCGTGGGCAAAAAGACCTATGAGCTTCCAAAGCCCTACATGGTCCTTGCGACGCAGAACCCCATCGAGAACGAAGGAACCTACCCGCTGCCCGAGGCCCAGCTTGACCGCTTCCTCTTCAAGATACAGGTGGATTTCCCTACTATCGAAGAGTTAAAGCAGATCATGCATATAACCGTAACAAGCCACAAGGCCGAGCTCCATCCCGTTATGAACGGCGAGGATATCACCCGCATCCGCGCGATAATCCGCGATATGCCGATGGCCGATGCGGTCGAGGATTATGCCCTTCGCATAGTTACGGCTACCCACCCCGAGCTTGAGACATCCCCCGATTTCATAAAAAAATACGTTTCCTGCGGAGCGAGCCCCCGTGCCGCACAGGCCATCTTCAAGACCTCAAAGGCAAGGGCGCTGCTTGAGGGCCGTGCAAACGTTGCCTTCGAGGACATCAAAGCCGTAGCAAAACCCGCGCTGCGCCACAGGCTCTCCACGAGTTTTGAAGCAATAGCCGACAGCGTAAATACAGATGCGATCATAGATATGCTCCTGAAAGAGATAACACCCTGATGACAGAAGAAAAGATTTTCGACGAAGTGTTCTATAAAAAACTGAATATCCTTCGTGCGAAAGCAAGGCTTAACCGCGCTGCGGCAGGCCAGAGCGGTGCAAGAAAGTCCCGGGCCAAGGGAAGCTCCGTGGAATTCTCGGACTTTCGTGAGTATATGCTAGGAGACGACATCCGCCGGATAGACTGGAATGCCTACGGGCGTTTCGACAGGCTGTTCGTAAAGCTCTTTAACGAAGAAAAAGAGGGCGTTTTCAGGATCTATGTCGATTCAAGCGCCTCCATGGATTTCGGTGAAAAGAGCAAAGCCGCCTGCGCTTTAAGGATCGCCGGGGCGCTTTCCTACTGTGTTCTTGAGAATGCCGACAGACTTATGCTCAATGTCATCACCGAAAACGGCGTTACAAAATTCAAGTCAGTTACCGGCCGGAATGCCTTCGCACGCTCCTTAGAGCACCTTGAAAACGTGAAATTTGGCGGAAAAGCCGACACTTTGGACGCCATAAAGCGCTCGGAGATAAAAAGCGCCGGTATGAGCATTGTCATATCGGATTTCTACACTCATGACCTTGAAGAGATACTGCGCTTCCTTGCCTTTTCAAAGCAGGAGATAATGCTGATACAGGTGCTTTCAAGGGAGGAAGCCTCTCCCGGGCTTGAAGGGACTTTAAGCCTTATCGACAGTGAAGACGGGAGCGAGCTGAAAGTAACGGCTACCGCATCCCTCATGAAGAACTACAAAGACAATTATAACGCGTTCCTGGCGGAGACAGACAGGCTCGCACGCAAGTACGGAGCCCGCTTTGTGACTGTGATCTCGGATGAACAGCTTGACGAGGTCTTCTACAGGATCATGACCAAGATCGGAATATAAGCAAATGGGATTCTTAAATTACTGGCCCCTCGGGCTGCTGATCCTCATACCGGTTATAATAATCCTATATCTTCTCAAACAGAAGACGGAGCCGCACATGTTTCCGTCTTTGTTTCTGTGGAACGAAACCTACCGGAACATGCATTCCGACACTCCCTGGGAGAAATTAAAGAAGAGCCTTCTTATGGTGATGCAGATCATCACCGTACTGGCGCTGATCATTGCCCTTATGTCCCCCTTCATCCGTTCCCGCGGCACAAATTCCGACCATGTCATCATAGTCATGGACAACAGCGCAAGCATGAAAACGCTGTACGACGGGAAGGAAACGCGGCTTGAAGTCGCAAAGCGCGATGCGGTCGGCTATATAGAACGCCTTGCCGCGGGCACTTCCGTAAGCATCATAGAGAGCAACCGTAACGGGATCCTTGTTCTCTCGGACTCCTCCGATAAATCCCTTGCCATAAGGAAGATAAAGGCCATTGAACCCACAAATTACGCGGGTTCCTGTGAGGCAGGCGCCTCAATGGTCCGTTCCATGATGACGCAATGGTCCTCAAGCCAGCTCGTATGCTACACCGACACAGCGCTTTCAAGCGAATACAAGGCCTTTTCCTGTACTGTTTTTGATGTTTATGATTACAGCGAAAACGCATATATCGAATACGTGGGGCATGGCCGGAATTCGGACGGGACCCTCACGGTTCTCGCAAAGGTCACAAACGACACGGGAAGCACCCTTGATTTTGACGCAAACCTCTACGGCGACGGTACGATAATAGCCGTAAGCGACAGGCAGAGCATCCCCGCAAAGGAAAGCGCGATCCTCTACTTTGAAAACGTGGATTTTACGGGCAACAGTGTCTGTGTGGAGCTTAATAACGTAAACGACGCCCTCCCGGACGACAACCGCTGTTATGACATCATCACCGAGATCAAAGAATGTGAGACGCTGCTCCTTACCGACAAAAACCTTTATCTTGAGAAAGCGATCGGCCTGATAGACGGAATAAAGATCACCAAATCCGAGGATACCGCCTCTTTTAAGGCTATAACCGCAGGTAAGAAATACGACCTTTACATCTTTGACGGCATGGTGCCGGACGAGCTCCCCGAAAGCGGCAATCTCCTTTTCATCAATGCCTTCGACGGTGTTCTCTGCGAAAAAGAGAAGGCTCTTGACGGCTCCGTTGTGCATACCGAGGATTCAAAGCTTACCATCTACCTTAACGATTACCGTTTCGGTGTTTCAAAAGCCACAGCAATAAAGCAGCCCTACTGGGCTGACAGGTTCTTAAAAGTTGAGAAGGACGGTGAGACTTATTGCCTCGGCGCCTACGGGACTCACAACGGCTCATCCGTCTGCATGATCGGCCTCGATTTCCATGACACCGACCTTCCGTTAAAGCTTGAATTCCCGCTCCTTATCTACAATATCATGAATTACTGCGCGGGAAACGGCATCCTACAGACCAATGTCATCAACGCCGGCAACACTCTCCGCATCAATCCCGGCCAGGAAGAACTGACCGTGAAAAGACCGGGCGGTGATACCTCCGTTCTTTCGGTGCTCACCGCAAGCTATTCCGATACAGGCGAGCTTGGCGTTTACAGGCTTTCAAGGACCCGTGAGAACATAAACGAACAGGAATACTTCGCCGTCAACTTCCCAAAGAGCGAAAGCACGACTCTCCGTTCAGAAAACTCGGACACCCATGATGTGGTAAATGTCAACGCGCGCGCCGCAGGAACCTTAAGCTTAAGGAATATCATCATAATTGTCATCCTTGTGCTGCTTGCCGCGGAGTGGCTGGTGTACCTGCGCGGCCTGTAAAGATTACTAAGTTAATTCCGATGCGCAGCGAAAAACCGCCTTAGTGATTTATTCGCGCGCGACTTCGCATAAATGCTCAGTCAGGAGGAAAATATGAGCATTGAGATAACAAGACCGCTTGTTCTGCTCCTTATACCCGTGGCAGGCGTATTGCTCGCCCTGTCCTTTAATAAGCTGAATACGCGGTCCAAAGGAAGAAAGATCACATATACCGTGATAAGGGGCATCGTAGCGCTGCTCCTTATCCTTGCGCTTTCCGGCGTCAATTTCAAGCTCCGCGACAAATATACCGCCACGGTCTTTCTTCTTGATGCCTCCGATTCCGTCCGTAATTCCCGCTCCGAAATGGTTACCTTCGTAAACGAAGCCATAAAGACAAAGCAGAAACACGACAGCGTCGCGATAGTTGCCTTCGGCGAAGGTTCCGTTGTGGAACAGTTCCTGTCCCAGACGCCTTCCTTCTCGGAATTTCAGTCATCTGTCGTAAAGACCGCAACAAACATCGAAAACGCGATCCTCACGGGAATCTCCATGATACCTGAAGGGTATGCCGGAAGGATAGTTCTCCTGACAGACGGCGCCGAGAACGCCGGAAGCCTTAAGAACACTGTATCCTCCGTGATCACGGGCAAATGCCTTGTAGAGGTAAAGACCTTTGAATCCGCGGACGACGAAGAGGTCTATGTCAGCAATCTTACAGTCCCTCACGACGCAAACGTTGGCGAGACCTTTGTTATCACCGTTGAGATAGAGAGCAATGTGGTGACCGATGCCACGATAAATCTCTATTCCGGACGCACCTTGAAGGGCCGCCGCAACGTTTCCCTCACTCCCGGAAAAAATACCTTCGCTTTCACCGATACATGGACCGAAGAGGGCTTAAAGACCTATAAGGTCCTGCTTGAGGCCGAAAAGGATACTGTTTCCGTCAATAACGAATACCTGGCCTATACGACCATATCCGTTGCCAAGCCGCTTCTTGTGGTGGAAGGGAAACCCGGCGACTCCGCCGAATTAAAAAAGATACTCGACGCGCTCGGTCTCGATTACGAGGTTCGCCAGCCTGTTGCTGTCCCGAACTCTGTTTCGGACATGAACGAGTTCTCTGCGATAATCTTTATAGATGTCTATGCCAAGGACCTGCGGGCAGGCTTCCTCGAGAACCTTGAGAGCTATGTAAGGGACTTCGGAGGCGGCTTTATCTGTACCGGAGGCCGCAACAGCTATGCTCTCGGCGGATACGACGAAACACCCCTTGAAGCCGTTCTTCCGGTCAACATGGAGCTCCAGGGCGAAAACGAGATCCCGACCATCGCTATGCTCATGGTCATAGACCACTCCGGCAGTATGTCCTCCGGGAACGGCAGCACCACGAACCTCGATCTTGCCAAGGAATCCGCGATAGCCGCGCTCGACAACCTGCGTCCCACCGACTATGTCGGCGTCATTGCCTTTGATGACTCCTTTGACAGGGTGGTGCCATTAAGAAAATGCGACGATCCCGGATGGATCACGCAGCAGATAAGCACCATCGATATTGCGGGCGGAACCTCGATATATCCCGCTTTCTCGGCAGCAGTGCAGGATCTTGCAAAATGCGACGCAGCAGTAAAGCACGTCATACTGCTTACAGACGGTGAGGATGGTTTTCCGTATTCGGGATATGCCAATGTTATCAAACGCGCGCTTGACGAAAACATCACCGTTTCCACCGTTTCCATAGGTTTTGAGAGCAATTCTCCCCTGCTTGAGGCTTTAGCCGAAGACTGTGACGGCAGATATTATCATACAGATCTTGACTCGGATCTTCCGCGTATCTTTGCACAGGAGGTATATCTTTCCATCAATTCATACCTTGTAAACCGCGAATTTACGCCTGTCTATACCTCGGATAAGCTTATAGATGACGTTACGGAAAACGGGCTTCCTTCCCTTCTGGGTTATGTTGCGACAACCACGAAACCGAGAGCCACACAGCTTATGATCTCGGATTCATCGGATCCGATCCTCTGCTGCTGGCAGTACGGCCTCGGAAAGACCGTTGCCTGGACCTCCGACGTGACGGGCAAATGGTCGGCAAATTACTCCGGATGGGAAAAATACAGGGATCTGTGGCACAATCTCATCGACCATGTCACCTCCTCCGAGGTTACGGAAGGCGCCTATGCCGAAGTCACCCAGGAAGGTTCCGTTGCTAAGGTCCGCTATGTTACGGAGGATTTCTCCGCTTCAACAAAGGTGGTTGCAACTGTCGTTGACGATTACGGAAACTCAAAGGACATTACGCTCGATCCGGTAACGCCCGGTACCTACACGATGCAGTTTAACATGACTGACAACGGTGTTTACAGCATAAGCCTTAAACAGCACGAAAACGGCGAGATAACCGGCAGTGTCACAACAGCCGCCATCATGCAGTATTCCCTCGAATACCGCTTCACAACTATCTCCGCTACTCTTTCCGACTTTGTAAAGATGGCCGGCGGCAATATGATCAAGGAACCTTCGGAAGTCTTTAACGAGGAACTTGACCTTGTAAAGAAACAGAGCGATATTTCAACGGGTCTGCTTATTGCCGCTCTGCTGCTGTTCATGATCGACATTGCGGTAAGGCGCTTCAGGTTCGACATCGGCGCAGTATTTGCCGGGTTAAAGAAGCCTGCAAACACAGAACAGAAGACGGAACTCTCCGAAAAACAGCTTGCAAAGGCAGAAGCAAAAGCCAGAAAACAGGCTGAAAAGGACGCAAAGAGAGCCGAAAAGGCAGAGAAGGAAAAGGACAAGCATAAGGACGACGACAAGCACGACAAACCGAAAAAGCCGCCCAAACAGGACAATTCTCCGGAGCTTCTCAATACCGCAGAATTGATGAAACACCTGAGAAGATAAACTTTCTCTTGCCAAATATGAAATTGGATAGTAAAATATCAAGCAAATGCCGGACGCCTGTTATCTGATAACCGGCTTTACCGGAACAATACTGAAAGGTACACACTTAAAATGGGTATTTATGAGGAACTGGTTGCCCGCGGCCTTATCGCGCAGGTAACCGACGAAGAAAAGATCAGAGAACTTATCAACAGCGGTAAAGCAACCTTTTACATCGGCTTCGACTGCACCGCGGATTCGCTTACCGCAGGCCACTTTATGGCGCTTACGCTCATGAAGAGGCTTCAGATGGCGGGAAACAAGCCCATTGCGCTTATCGGCGGCGGCACCACCATGATAGGCGACCCTTCGGGCAGAACAGACATGCGCAAGATGCTCACCAGGGAAGACATCGATCACAATGCTGCCTGCTTCAAGAAGCAGATGGAAAGCTTTATCGATTTCTCGGACGGCAAGGCGATAATGGTAAACAATGCAGACTGGCTCATGAACCTCAACTATATTGACCTTTTACGCGAGGTTGGCGCATGCTTCTCCGTTAATAACATGCTCCGTGCCGAGTGCTACAAGCAGCGCATGGAGAAAGGGCTCTCCTTCCTTGAGTTCAACTACATGATAATGCAGTCCTACGACTTCTATTACATGTTCCAGAAGTACAACTGCAACCTGGAGTTTGGCGGTGACGACCAGTGGAGCAACATGCTCGGCGGCACAGAACTTATCCGCAGGAAGCTCGGAAAAGATGCTCACGCAATGACCATCACGCTCCTTACAGACTCTCAGGGCAAAAAGATGGGCAAAACAGCAGGCAATGCCGTATGGCTCGACCCGAACAAGACCTCACCGTTCGAGTTCTTCCAGTACTGGAGAAATGTCGGCGACCAGGATGTTGACAAGTGCATCAAGATGCTGACCTTTATCCCTATTGAAGAGATCAGCGAGATGGAAAAGTGGGATCCTTCAAGGATCAATGAAAAGAAAGAGATCCTCGCTTACGAGCTTACATCCCTTGTTCATGGTAAAGAAGAAGCCGAAAAGGCCAAGAGCGCAGCAAAAGCGCTGTTTGCGGGCGGCGGTGACGACAGCTCCATGCCCACCACCACACTTTCGGAAGCGCAGCTTACAGACGGAAAGATCGGCATAATGGACCTGCTCGTAGCCTGCGAACTCGCTCCCACAAAGAGCGAAGCAAGACGCCTTGTACAGCAGGGCGGCATCACCGTTGACGAAGCAAAGGTGGACAGCATCGACTATGCCGTTACTGCAGACAGGCTTAAAGACGGCGTTAAGATCCGCAAGGGCAAAAAGGTATTCCACAGGGCAACAATGTAAAAGCATACAGAATGAGTCACCGGGGTCGTTTCTCGGTGACTCATTCTCGATCCGAGGGAAACAAAAAGAACAGATCGTTATGTCCTGTTCTTTTTGTTTAAAAAAGCGTCTGCCTGTTATTCACGGACAGCCGCTTCAGATGAATATCTTTTTACCAGTATTTTTTAATATCCGGACAGTAGTTTGATGTTTTTGCTGCCCTGTATTCCACAAAACAGCCGCAGACCATACACATGCCTTCCGTAAACCGCTCGCATTCCGTGCAGGTTTTAAGGCGGGTTTCATAAAGTTCTTCCGGTGTCCTTTCGGAAGGGTCTATCGCTTCTATCGCCTGTTTTAACGACTCGAAATATTCGTTCCTGTCCATGTCCCTTAACAGACATTTCTTGCATTTTCTAAGTGTTTCGCCCATGATCCCGTTTATCAAAAAAAACTGTACACGTATCCCGTGTGTTTTCAAAAAGCCGGTATTGCACCGGCTTTTAATTACTGTTTGAGGTTGTAAAAATCTATCGCTGAAACTATGTCATCCTCGTACTCGACAGTCATATACTCTGTATCGGAAACAGAATACTTGTCTGCGGTCGGGTTCACTTTTGAAGGCTCGCCGTAGATCTCATGCACCTTGTCGCGTGTCGTTGTCCCTATCACTATGCCTCTTCCGTCGCCGTACCCCTTCCCGGTCACGTAAATATCGAAGATGCTCTGCTTGTCATCAACCGCCAGAGTATAGACGGTGAACAGGTCGCCGTAGTAGTAGTTTGTATCAAATCCGTTGTCAAGACATGCCTGGCCCTGGGCTATTACCGGTTCCATGCCGAATTTGTCTACAAAGGGCAGGAAGTCGATCCCGCATTGAAGCGTGATACCGTTAATCGCGATATTCATATCCGCGGCGCCAAAGGTACCGTTTTCTCTGTTAATGGTTCCGGTAGGTGTCGGCGTCAGGTTCCCCGGGTCCGACGGATCTTTTGTCGGTTCGGGGATGTCATAGTTTTGGTCCGTCTTGTCTTTTGTGTTGATGACTACCGTTCCGGGCCCTTTCGGCGCATCCGTCGGCACATAGATACCGGGCTCGCGCCCGCAGGCACAGAGCACTGCGGCAAGAACAAGGCAGGTCCATATGTATTTCTTTTTCTTCATAGATAGTTCTCCATGCTGTACATGAAATATGCAGCCTGTATGCGGTTTGGCGGAAATATCCCGCTGCCGTCCCGATACTGTATTACATGATATAATCCGCAAAGATGTATGTATTCAGCTGCGGGAAGATAGTCGTGTTGTTTATAAGCTGGAAATGCCACCACTCTGCCTTACTTCTCAAGGGTTCAAGATGGGTGTCCGTACACATGATATCCTTGAGCATCCATGCATTCTGGTTGTTATATTCCATACTGCCCCTGAAATCCAGTGTATGGATCTTGGTCTGCATCGGAAGCTCGGAACCTATCTTGTCCACAGCCGTAAACTCCATCAGGGTAAGATCTACGGCAACGCCCTTGTTATGAGTCGAGTTATATGCGATAAAGTGAGCGTATGTGTAATTCGTCCTTAAGAAGCCGTTTGCAAGCGTCATGCCGTTCTGGACACGCGTCAGATAATCACCCGAACTTACCGCGTCACTTACGGCTTTGGATGTGCTGTTCGGCCTGTAGCCTTCGTAGATGAGCAGCGCAACGCCCCTTGCAAGAGCATTCCTCTGGCAGGTCTTAAGCTCAAGTGCCAGGCACCAGATAACAGGCATCTGGTTGGGTGAACCGTAATTCGGAAGAGCCTCTCCCGTGATGCCGTCTATCACGTTGTAACCTGTATCGGCAAATATCGAGTTTCTCGACTGCAATACAGAAAATCTTGTGTACTGAGGCGACCTTGAATCCACAGCCACGCTCGAACCACCGATGGTAAACACGGAGCTTGTGGCGTTGGTCCTTGCAAGGTGGATCCCATACATCAGCTGTTCGGGCCTGAAGAGGTCCGCAACATCTATGAACAGAAGATCGGCATCCATCCAGCCTTCTATATCACCAAGCGACGCGTTTACGGCACGGACATGCAGACTCCAGCGTCTGTTGGCGCGAAGATAACAGTATCTGTCATTTTCTATCGATACCTTGAAGGCCGTACCTCCCTTTATCGCTTTAGCGCCCGTATTAAGCTCCGGGTTCGAATAAAGATAGCAGTCATGCTGTGCCCACGCATCAGCCCCAAGACAGCCGTCCGGGCTTGTATACGCGACAAACTTGGAATTAAGGGCAACCTTTATCTCTGTATAGGCATTCTTGAAAGGATCTCCGGGTCCCTCCGCCTTTGTATCGACAACCACTTTTTCAAGCCATGTGGTAACCCTGCCGCCCTTGCTTATCGAGTCGACTTTGAAATAATACGGTGTACTGTGTTCAAGACCGGAGACAGTGATCTCCGTATCCTCCACATCAATACATGTCGTATTTTTCTCATCGCCTTTAATGTAGTACTCGACCCTGTAATTGCCCTTCGGGCCTGCCCACTTCAGCGTTACGGAAGATGCGTCCGAATCCGCGGAAATAAGGTTCGGGTCCGGAGTAGGTGACGGTGTGGAAGTAGGTGTGGGACTTGTGGCATTGATTGTCTGTGTCGGTGTCGGAGACATATCAAACGGGTTAATAATATGCGATATCGAGCAGCCCGTTGTCGGCACGAAAAGCACGGCGAGTATTATCAAGCCTCCGATTTTGATCAGTGTTTTGAAGATTCTTTTCACTTTGTTCCTCCGATTAAAACATTCCCTTACTCAGCTTTGGGATATTTGCTCTTATCCCACTCATATTTGATGCTTGCGTTCATTCCGTTCCAGGCATCAAGCTGGGCATCTGTAACAAGATATACCTCTATTGATGAGCGTTCCGTATCCATGTGCCTCCAGACACCGGGTTCAACTTCTATGATGACCCAGCGATGGCACTCAAATACCGCGCCCTTGCCTACAACCAGCTGACAGTTATACCCCAGTGCTTTCACCATCAGGTAGGTTATGGCAGAAAACTCATAGCATGAGCCCTTACCGGTATTGAACATCTGTATAGCCTGCTCCTCCACGGTCATGTCCTTCGAGTTGGTCCTGTACAGATATTCATAATTCTTACGGCCGCAGGTCTGGAAAATGCTCTTTAAGGACCTTCCGTTCTTGTCAAGCAGGTAATTCAGGTAATCATTAAGATTCTCTTTTGTGATCTTTGCAAAGGTGGGCTTTGCGATACCGTTCGCATCGATCTTGTAATCGCCTACTACCACATTCTTTGCCATCTTGCCGGAATCGTAGAAATAGTACTTGTTCCCGTTAAGGTTCTGCCAGCCGGTAAGCATCTTCCCGGCATCATCAAAGAAATATGTGCTTCCGGAAATGTCGTTAAAGCCCGTTACCATGACGCCGTCGTTTCCGAACCAGTATTTTGCGTCGTCTATGGTTTGCCAGCCGGTAAGTGCCTTGCCGTTTTCAGCAAAAAAGTAAGTGTTCCCGTCAAGCTTTGTAAAGCCGTGAGCCCGCTTTCCGCGGTCAAAGTAAAACTTCTTTCCGTCTTCCTCAAGCCAGCCGCTGTAGGCTTTTCCGTCAGCTTCAAAGCGGTATGTAATGCCCTCAATGGAAACGACGCCTGTGACCATTCGGCCCTTTTCATCAAAGTAATACAGTTCGCTGTCTATCTCCTTGAAGCCTACGGTTGCGACACCGTTTGCGATGTAGTACTTTGCGCCGTCAAGCTCCTGCCAGCCGCCGGTCTTCCTGCCGTTTTCGTCATAATACGATAAAGTGCCGTCAACTTCAAGCCAGCCCGTATGTACGCTAAGATCCTCGTTAAGATAATACTCTTCGCCGTCAAAGACCAGCTTGCCGGGCTTAACTGTCCTGTCCGTATCCTTGAATACAAGCTTGCCGTTCTCTTTTATGAAACCGCGGGCAAAGAGAGGCTCTATCGTGTCGCTTCCGCTCTTGTCCACAAAATACCTGTTTTTTCCGTTCTCTACAACAAAGGCGAGCTTCTTGCCCTCTGCGGCTTTCTTGTCAATGTATGCGGAAAAACCGTTGTCCTTAAGTTCCTTTGCCTCAAGCAGCTCCTTCTCAAATATCGGGAATGCCGCAAAGGCATCGCATTCATCCTTGTCGTAAAGCAGCACGTAAACAGAATAATCGTCACCGATAAGGCTTTCGTCAACAGTGCCGAAATAGTGGATCATCCCGTTCTTCTCTTCTTTCTTGACTTCAATAAGGGAAGGCTCCGCAATTTCAGCCGTTGTGCTGATCTCAACATACGGCGCCTGCATGACGGGTGCCGCTTCCGCAAGGCTTTGCAAGTGGCGCTCGGTAATCTCTAAAACAACAAGGTTGGGAGATCCCGAAAGGGCGCTCTTTATATCATACGGAACAATACGGGAAAATGTTGCTTTTTTTGCCGTTTCCGCAAAGAATATCTGCATGGTGTTGCAGAAGGAATCCCTGAAGACCACTATATTCCCGCTGCCGTTTGGATTATAAGTCTCAAGTTTTAAAGAGTCAACCTGTTTTTCATGGGAAGTATATTCAAAATGCAGTTCCTCGTCCTGGACATAGCTCTGATGGTCAGGCTTTGCGGCTTCCGAATAGAGCATTACCGCAAGATCACCAAGCCAGTCATCCCTGTGGGCAAAACCGCCCAGCTTTTCGAACTTGTTGTAGGGGATACCCGACTTCGACATTATGTCCATGTAGGCATAAAACGCGCCCTCGTAGGTCCAGTGGGAATCCGTCTTCTGGTAGAGCAGTTCATCTTCCACATCAAGGCCCGCAAACATCTTTGCAAGATCGGAATAAGGCACGCCCGTTTTCTCAAAGGCATCAAGTATAAGCTCAAGATTGCCCTTCTCGTCTTTAGATCTGTAGTAATAGGGCATCTTGTCAAAAAGAGTGCTCTTGTTGGGCGCCGGAGCGAACACAAAGCCCGAGCCCTTCCGCCTGAGGAGGTCTGCAACTATCTTGTACGTCCTTGCGATGTTTCCGGCATTTCTTTCAGAGATAGTCGGAACATTGAAATAATCCTGCACCTCTTCGGAATAGAAAAGCCAGTCATCCTTGCCGATTATGACATTATCGACGGCAGATACCTTAAAGATGCTTGAAAGAAGGCTGCTGCGTGTCGAAACAAGGAGGTTCCGGAAAGCGATATGATCGCGCAGGTAATCGTCAAATTCCGATGCAAAAGCTGTATTTACACCGTCATCAGTTATAAGGGCCGGCATTTTTGCAAGCTCTCTCTTTTCGGTATTGGCAGAATTCTTAAAAAACGGGGCCAGTACCACCGGGATTGCGAGAAGTACCACAAAGACCGTTATAAAGATCGTATTTTTTATTTTCATGGTCTAACCTCGCTTCCCTTAAAACTTGAAGTATATGAACGGATTGTAGCTGTCTGCGGCAAGCTGCATATAGCAGAGGAGCAGCACCGCTACGGAGCCGAACATGGACGCGATATCAACGGTCCCCGGCAGCTTCCCGGCAACCTTAAGATACAGCTTGTGGATGATACCTGTGCTTGCGATAACCGCTATCACAAAGATGAAGATGTAATACGGCGTAAGGAACGAAACGGCTGTCGCAAATGTCGTAAAATCCCTCGTTCCGAAGCCAAACAGGCCTTTGATCATGTAAAATGCCTGCTTGAGCGTATCGGCACGCATAAATATAAATCCGATGTTTGCAACAAGAAGCACATAAATATGATCGAGCGGCTTGAGCTTGCCTTTTCCGAGCGGGAAACCCTTGATCCTTTCGAGCATCATGAAATTGCCGTGCCAGATACCAAAGCCCAGGAAAGTCCATGCTGCCCCGTGCCAGATACCGGTCGTAAAGAATACGGCATAGTTGTTGAGGATCGTCCTTACCTCGCCCTTTCTGTTGCCACCGAGCGGTATGTACAGGTAATCCCTGAACCAGGACGAAAGTGATATATGCCAGCGTCTCCAGAATTCCCTGACGCTGCCCGCAATGTACGGATAGTTGAAGTTTTCGGGGAAGGTGAAGCCGAACATTTTGCCAAGCCCGAGAGCCATATCCGAATAACCCGAGAAATCGAAATAGATCTGGATGCAGTAGGATATCGATGCCATCCATGCGGAAACAAAGCCGATGTTTGAAACGTCAAGACCATAGAGAGCATCCGCAACCTTTGCCATTACGTTCGCGATAAGGATCTTCTTTCCGAGACCTGCGGTAAACCTTAAAATGCCCGCTTTGATCCCCTCGCTGTCAAGCACGCGGTTATCGAGCTGCTTCTCGATATCGTGATATTTTACGATAGGACCTGCGATAAGCTGCGGGAAGAAGGAGATGTAGAGCAAAAGCCTTAAGAAATTCTTCTGCGGCGCGGTCTCACCCCTGTAAACATCAATAACGTAGGACATTGCCTGGAAAGTGTAGAACGAGATACCTATGGGAAGCGGGATCTTCGGAACTGGCAGTTCTACCCATCCGAACAAGAGCTTGTTAAGCTCTGTCATGGCAAATCCCGCATATTTGAATACAAAGAGCATCGAGATATTGAAGATTATCGCGATAACAAGGAAAAACTTTTTCCCAGGTCCGTTGACCATCCGTCCGAACAGAAAATTAAGGACTACCGAAAACAGCAGCAGAACGCAGTAAATGGGTTCGCCGCATGCATAGAACAACACGCTCGCAACCACAAGCAGCGCGTTTCTTATCCTCATATCTTTGATCAGTGTGTGCAGAACAAACACAACCGGTAAAAAAATGCATAAAAACAAATAAGAACTGAATACCAATGTCTAAACCTCCGGCTTTATTCCCCCAAAAAACTCCCTATTGATTCGTCTGTTATATTTTACACGTTTTTCGCGATAGCACAAGTCCCTTTTTCAAAACAGATGCCGTCGGACTCGCGTATAAATGCCGGCCTGTCGGACCCGGACCGGTCGTGCCTGAAGTATTTCTCCCGTTCGTTCGGCGTTGCGGTAAAATACCGCATAACGCTCACTCCCTTTTTATACAGCTCCTGTTCGATCCGCTCCGTCAGGTCCTTTGTAAAAAGGAGCGCAGCTTCATGGCTCGGGGCCTGATCGATGGATACCCTGTACTGAACCTGCAGCTCTTCGAAGAAGGGCTCAAGCACCTCCCACATTTCGAACCAGAATCTGTTCGAAGGATCCTCGCGGAACTTTTTTATCTTTTTGTTTGTGAGGGTAAGCCGTTCCTGCCAGAATTCAAGATCCGTCTGGTAGATCGCTGCGGTGCCCCTGTAGGACAGCTGCTGCTCGTAATATTCATCGGGCGTTAAGAACATGTCATAATCCGCCGGCAGTGAGTATTTGCCGTCCTTGTAGGGACAGTGCCTGCTTATTGCTTCGTTTAACGGGTTCAGGACCCTTGCCGCAAGCTGCTGCCTGTATTCGTAACTCATGAGCCTTTTGTGCTCCGTTTCGCTCCTGAAGGCAAACAACTCGCCGATATAGTGAAATCCGCCGTTTTCCGTAAGCGCAGCCTTAATAAGCCCCAGATTGCGCTCTACGGCAAGCTGCTCGCGGTAAGCGTCAAAGCACTGCCGTTTTGCGCCGTTTACGGCTCTTTTCCCGGCTCTGTCCGCCTCTTCTTTTTTACTTTTCTCTTCCGCGAGCTTGTCCGCTTCCCTTGTGTCCTGGCTCAAAAGCCATACAAAGAGAGCAACAAGCAGGATCAGAACGGTGATAAGTACGAATTTCACGGATCAAGCGACTCCCATTTCTTATAGTCTGTGTCCACTATTGCATTTGCTTTCCAGGTCTTTAGCAGCTCCGCAAACCGCTTTGCCTGCCTTTCAAGCACGATCTTCTCCCTGTTTGCCGCAGTTGCTTCCTCGTCCACGGCTTTAACACACTTGACGATATAGAAACCGTCACCTGTTTCAAGCACAGGTGAAAGCTCGCCGTCAGCTAAGGCCATGACAGTCCCCGAAGCCTCTCCGAAGTCGTCCCTGCCTGCGTTTATCTCGGCTTTCGTGTCATCGGTGTTAAGCTTTGCAAAGCTTAAAAAATCCGATCTCTTGGCTGCTGTCTCCCTTAAGGACTTTACCTCTTCCCTAAGGCTTTCCACCTCTTCTGCCGTAAGCGGGATCTCGTTTCCGCCTTCGGTCTTTTTGTACTTCGTCTTGAAGATATACTGGTATTTGCCAAGCCTTGCTTCCGAATCCGGAACATTTGTATCGACGCTTAAGGTTACAGCCTCATAAACCTTGTTTGCGAGCGTATTGTTGGTATAGAGCGTCTTTACCACGGCTTCGGAGATATTGTACTTTAAGAGCATATCCCTTCCCGCCTTCTCGATAAAATCAGCGGTGTAGGCCGCAATATCGCGGTTTTCCTCTTCATAGAGCTCAACGTCCATATCCTTTGCGTAAGCACAGATGATCTTAAGCTCCGTGTATTCCTCAAGTACCTGCTTTTTCCTTAAGCTTCCGTAGGTCGTTCCGTTCTCGTCGAGAACAAGATCCCAAATGCCTTCCCCGTACAGCTTTTCCGCAGATTCCTTTGCAGAAAGCAGGTAAAGCAGCGCCTCACGGTAATCCGACTCGATCCCGTTCACGCTCAAAAGCCTGTTTTCCGAGTATTCAACGGGTGCTTCCGTTTTCTTGAACAGATTTATGTCTTTTAACCCGCAGCCCGGCAATATCACGATCACCGCAAATACCGCTGCGAGCACTATTCCTCGTTTCATGCTGTCTCCGTCTTTTTCCTGTCATCAAATATTTCCTGCCTGATCTTTGTCAGGAGCTCCTCACTCTGCTCAAACAGAAGTTCCGTAGGCGTTTTGGGCCTCTCCCTCGATATCCCCTGCACAGTCTGGAGCCTGTAAACAAATTTCAGGTTGCGTCCGTCCCTGAATTCTATGAAATCCTTGTACTTTTCACGGAATTTAAGGAGTTTATCGTAATCGAGCCTTGCTTTTTCATAGAATGTAAGGGTTATCTTTCCGTTCTTGTAGGAAAGTGAGGTGATGTCAACATCATGGGCGTATGCCTTTATAAGCGCCACTTTGAGCAGGTTCTCCGCAACCTCAGGTATCTCGCCGAAGCGCTCCACAAGCTCGTCCTGCATATCCTTATATTCCTCGAAACACGAGATGAGCGCGATCCTCTTGTAAAGCCCGAGCTTCTGCTTTTCGCTGCCGATGTAGGACGAAGGAAGGGATGCGTCAATATCGAAGTCTATCTCGGTATTGATCTGAAGCGAATTGTCTCCTTCGTTCTTAAGCTCCTTTACCGCGGCATTTAAAAGCTTGCAGTAAAGGTCGTAGCCGACCGCCTCTATATGCCCGCTCTGCTCGGCCCCGAGCAGGTTTCCCGCCCCGCGGATCTCAAGGTCGCGCATGGCGATCTTAAAGCCCGACCCAAGCTCCGTGTATTCGCGGATGGTGGCAAGACGCTTTTCGGCGTCCTCCTTGAGCATCCTGTCGCGCTTGTACATGATGAAGGAATAAGCCGTCCTGTTTGACCTTCCGACGCGTCCGCGAAGCTGGTAGAGCTGTGAAAGTCCGAGCCTGTCGGCCTCATCTATGATTATCGTGTTAACGTTTGAGATATCGAGGCCGGTCTCGATTATGGTAGTTGAGACAAGCACGTTGATATCGCCGTTCACAAAGCTGTACATGATCTTTTCGAGCTGGTTTTCCGACATCCTGCCGTGGGCATACGCAACATTTGCATCCGGAACAAGCTCCTGAACGCGGGCCGCAACCTCGTCAAGTCCGGTCACGCGGTTGTAAACATAATAAACCTGGCCTCCGCGCGCAAGCTCTCGAAGGATCGCCTCGCGTATCATCTCGTCGTTATGTTCCATTACAAACGTCTGGATGGGCATACGGTCGACAGGAGGCTCGTCGAGCAGGCTCATATCGCGGATCCCTGCAAGGCTCATGTGGAGTGTCCTGGGGATAGGCGTTGCGGACAGCGTAAGGACATCAACATCATTGCGGATGGATTTGATGCGTTCTTTGTGGGAAACGCCGAAACGCTGCTCCTCGTCAACAACGAGCAGGCCCAGATCGTTGAACACCACATCCTTTGAAAGTATCCTGTGTGTGCCTATCACTATGTCAACGTTTCCGTCCTTCAGGCCCGCAAGTATCTTTTTCTGCTCCGCAGGCGTCCTGAAGCGGGAAAGTACCTCTACATTTACGGGATATCCTTTCATGCGCTGTACAAAGGTGTTATAGTGCTGCTGCGCAAGGATGGTCGTCGGTACGAGCACCGCCACCTGCTTTCCGCTGAGTGCAGCCTTAAAAGCCGCACGCAGCGCGATCTCGGTCTTTCCGTAGCCAACATCGCCGCAGATAAGCCGGTCCATGATCCTGCCGCTTTCCATATCTGCCTTGGTATCACGTATTGCGGCAAGCTGGTCCTCCGTTTCTTCAAACGGGAACAGTTCCTCAAATTCTCTCTGCCATTTGTCGTCTTTGTCGAAGCGGTAGCCTTCGCGATTGCTGCGGATGGCGTAAAGCTTTACAAGGTCTTCCGCAAGCTCCTTGACGGCGCCGCGCACTCTCGTCTTCGTATTTGTCCATTCTTTGGAATGGAGCTTGTTGAGCTTCGGCTTCTTTGCGTCCGCGTCGGCATATTTCTGGATAACTTCAAGTGCCGTTGCGGGAAGGAAAAGCTCGCCTCCGTCACCGTATTCGATCTTTATGTAATCACGTCCGGTATCGTCGACGGTAAGCTGTTCTATACCTCTGTATATACCTATCCCGTGGCTTTCGTGGACAACATAGTCGCCGGGCTTTAAGTCCTCGACAGAAACAGCGTTAAGCCCGTTAAAGCCTGTCTTTTTCTTTGGCTTCTTCTTTACGGACTGTCCGAAAATATCGGATTCGGACACGATAAGGAATTTGATCAGCGGATAGACAAAGCCTCTGTGAACGCTGCCCTTTGCAACGACTATCTCGCCGGGTATCAGCTTTTTATCCGGATCGCTTGTGAAAACGGCAGGAAGATCGTATTCGCGTATATCCGCCGCAAGCCTGTCGGCACGGGTGGAGGATGCAGACAGCAGGACTATCCTGTAGCCGTTCTGCTTCCATTTTTTAAGGTCTGATATAAGCAGCTCAAAGCTGTTGTTGTAGGAGTTAACCCCCTGTACCGTAAGGCTGAACCTGGACTTCGGGGCGAAAACGCCGGTCTTCTGGTCCATTACGGAAAGGAGGACCGTTCTTGAGTTTGCTATGCGCCCGAATATCTCTCCGGCATCAAATACTGCATTTGCCTGGTCCGCAAGGATATAGCCTTTTTCAAGGCGTCCCTGCATGCTGTTTGAAAACTCCGCCATAACGGTATCGCCTTTTTCAATAAGGCGTCCCGGTTCGTCAAGAAATATGACGGAACGGTCGTTCCTGAAATAATCGAAAAAGGAGACCGTCTCGCCGCAAAAGTAGGTAACGAAGCTTTCTATCCCCACAAAAGACCTGAAATTCTCAAGATTGTCCGCAAACTCCTCTATAGTATGCTTCAAGCGGGCCGATTCTTCGATCCGCCCGTTCTTTCTGTGGGAATCATACAGCTTTTTCATGTCATCCCGTATCTTTGCAAGCCCCGCTGCCACATCGGCATCGCTCAGGATAAACTCGGAGGCGGGATAAATGCCTACTTCCCCAACGCGCTCTATGGAACGCTGGCTTAACGCGTCAAAAGTGGAAACGGTGTCTATCTCATCATCCCAGAGGTCTATCCTGCAGGAATTTTCCTCTGTAAGCGGGTAGATATCGATAATGCTGCCTCGGACCGCAAACTGACCCGGTTCATCCACCTGCCCGACTCTTTCGTAACCGAGCTGGACAAGGTCGTCAAAGAGGCGCTCCGTATCCACCTTCGCGCCTTCCTTCAGGTAAATGGTCTTCTCCGCTATCCGCGCCGCAGGCATGACACGCTCAAAGCCGGCTTCGACGGTCGTTACCACTGTTATCGGCTTTCCCTCGAAGAGCCGCTTGATTATCTTCATGCGCTCGGCGGTTACGGCATTTCCGCGTATATCCCCGCTGTAAAAGATCATGTCTTTTGCGGGATAATACAGCACTTCCCTGTCGTAGAGGCGCAGGTCGTCCACAAGCTCCGCGGCTTTCTGTTCGCTGAACGTAACAATAAGCCTTTGCGGGTAATTCTCCGCAAGGGCCATTGAAAAGTGACATTTCTGCGACTCCATGCAGCCGCTTATATATACGGGTGTCCTGCCCTTTTTCAGGGCCAAAGCCGCTCCTTCAAATTCGCTGTATTCTGTTAAGGGTGCGGTAAAAAAGTTCAAGATTCCTCCGGGTCACAACAGTTCTTTTTTCCGGTTGAACCGCTCCATTGCGGCTGCGATCCCGGTATTCAGGATCACTTCGCATGCGGATACGGCATCATTCACTGCATCATTTATGACAGGCTTCTCTTCTTTTGAAAAACGTCCGAGCACATAGTCCGCAAGCTCGGTATTAATGGGCTTATCGCCCACGCCTATGCGGATGCGGGCAAAGTCTTCGGTATCGAGGCATCTTATGATGCTCTTTAGCCCGTTATGTCCTCCCGCGCTCCCGCTTCGCCTGATCCTAAGCTGTCCGACAGGAAGGTTTATGTCATCACAGATGACTATGATATTTTCCGTGGGAATGCGGTAGTAATCGGCGAGAACGCGGATGGATTCGCCGCTCAGGTTCATAAAGGTCTGCGGCTTCGCAAGGATGATCTTTTCGGAGCGAAGATAACCCTTTCCCGTTACGGCGCGCGCTTCCTTTTTTTCGACCGGAATGTTCCAGGCCTTTGAAAGCGCCGATATCACCTCAAATCCCACATTGTGCCTTGTCCCGTAATACTCCTGGGAGGGATTCCCCAGTCCAGCTATCAGATGCATAAAGCTCCTTTCACCTTTAAAAAGCCCGTATTTATTTGGCATATCTGTAGTATACGCCGTTTTGCAAGGTCATTCCCTTTGCAAAAAACAGCTCATCCACCGTCACAAGCTGGTAGCCCTGGCTTATAAGCTCAGGTACCACATACTGCATCGCCTCTACGGTAGACTGGATAATGTCATGGCAAAGGACTATATATCCGTCCCTCACATCCTTCATTATCTGGGCTCTTGTCTTCTCTGTATTATATGTCTCCCAATCCCTTGAATCCACGCTCCAGCCGATCATCGGCACGCCCGCGATGCTGTCGACGGCTGCGTTGTGCTCGCCGTACGGCGGCCTTAGCAATATCACACCCCTTACGCCTAGAGCCCTGAGTTTCTTCTGATTGTCGTGGATCTCTTTCTTTGCCTGTTCAACGGTTATCCTGTTCAGATACTCATGGTTGAGCGTATGGTTGCCTATCTGGAAGCCTCTTCTGTACGCATCCCGTACGGTATCCGGATAATTGTCGATCTTGTATCCCACCGTAAAGAAGGTTGCCCTGCTCTCGTACGATTCGAACAGATCCATCAATACGGATGTGTATTGGGGAAACGGCCCGTCATCAAAGGTGATCGCCACCATGGGTCTGTTCTTGTATATTATGCGCCCGCCGGCGCCGATAAAGGTGTCTCCCATCGAGACCGGTGTAGGTGTCGGAAGCGCAGGATCGCCTGCCGGTGCTTCCGTCGGTGCGGGAGACGGTGTCTCTGTCGGTTTTTCGGTGGGTGCGGGTGTTGATGTCAATGTCGGTGCCGGTGTTCCGGTCGGTGTTGGTGTTGGTGCCGGTGTTGCTGTTGGTGTTGCTGTTGGTGTTGCTGTCGGTGTCACAGCCGGTGTTCCGGTGGGTGTTCCGGCAGGTTTTTCCGTTGGTGCCGGAGGCTTTGCAGAAGGTGTCGGTGTCCGGAACAAAGGGTTTGTCCCCGGTCCGGGTGTTGCCGTCACAGGCTTGACGGCACTCGTCGACGCTCTCAGATCCTTTATTCTGTCACTCCCGAGTATTACCGTCAATATGATAAAAAATACCGTTGCCCCCCACAGCATCCATATTCGTTTGTTCTTTTTCTTTGCTGCAGCGGCCATTGCCGTATTACTCCTTCGGTCCGGGATCCCCCGTCCCTAAAGGCCTTATTGCCTTTCTTAAATCGAACGAACGTCCGGTGGGTTTCCCCACCGGACAATCGTGTCAAATACGATATCTTTCGCTTTTTTCCACGACAACCTTTGCGTGTCCGGGCTCGCCCATATAAGACGCCCCCGATGCAATGGTGCCCCTGCTCTCTACGATGCAGTTTTCAAGGTACACATTGTCGCCGATATAGCTGTCGTTTAAGATTATACAGTTCCTGATGGTCGTGTTGTTCCCAACATAAACCTTCTTGAAGAGTACCGAATTCTCGACCGTCCCGTTAATGATACAGCCGCTTGCAAGCAGCGCGTTCTTCACATTCGCGCCGGGGTTGTATTTTGCGGGAGGAAGGTCGTCAACCTTTGAATGGATGTCCGGATACTTGTTGAAGAAGTAATCCCTGACCTCCGGATCCAGGAAGTCCATATTTGCATTGAAGTACGCATCTGCCGAGGAAATGCTCGTCCAGTAGCCTTCCATCTCGTAGCAGTACATCTTGCGCTCGTCCTTGTAACGGATAAGGATATCCGACACGAAATCAAAGCGTTCTTCCGAGGCAGCCTGCTCAATAAGCTCTATGAGCAGCCTTCTCCTTATTATGTAGATGCCCGTGGAGATAAGATGCGAACACTTTGCACATTTTGTGGGCTTTTCCACAAAATCCGTGATCCTGTTCTCTTCATCCACCTCGAGCGTTCCGAATCTTGAAACGTCTATCCCCTTGTCAACGCGCTTGCCGACTATGGTGATATCCGCACCGCTGCTGACATGGTATTCAAGGACCTTGTTGTAGTCGAGCTTGTAGATGCCGTCGCCGGAAGCAATGGCTACGTAAGGCTCATGGCACTTTCTTAAGAAATCAAGGTTCTGGGCGATAGAATCGGCGGTGCCTCTGTACCAGAAGCTGTTCTCAGCTGTGATCGTGGGTGTGAATACGAACAATCCGCCCTGTTTACGTCCGAAATCCCACCATTTTGACGAGCTTAAGTGCTCGTTCAGGGATCTCGAATTATACTGTGTAAGTACGGCAACGCGCTGTATGTGCGAGTTCGACATGGAGCTTAAGACAAAGTCTATGGCACGGTAAGCACCGCCTATAGGCATTGCGGCAACAGCCCGTTTTGCCGTGAGATTCTGCATTTTGTTGTTATTTCCGCCTGCAAGGACTATTCCGATCAGCTTCAATCCTGGTCACCTACCTTTATCAGACATTTTCCGCTTTGAAGCGTGTTGTTCTCGTAATCCGATGCCTCGGTGATACCGCTGATGGCAGTATTCTTGCCGATCATCACGTTATCGGGCACTACCGAATCTTCGGCAAGGACCGTAAGACCGTTGTTGTAGATATGCGGCCATTTCTCGTTCTCGCGCTCTTCCCCGATGCCCATCGCACAGTTGCTGCCAAGTCTCGAGTTCTCCGCAAGTATTCCCTTGTAGACTCTCGAATTGTTCCCGACAATGCTGTCTTTCATGATAATGGAGTCGTAGACCTCGGCCCCTTCTTTGATTATTACACCCGGACCGATAACGGAATTCTTGGCGACGCCGTATATTTCAGCGCCTTCGCCTATGATACAGCGTTCAATATATGCATTCTTTCCGATGTACTGCGGACGGATGACATCGGCGCTCGTGTAGATGCGCCAGAACTCTTCGTAAAGGTTGAAAACGGGCACAAGATCGATAAGCTCCATGTTTGCTTCCCAGTAGGAGTGGAGCGTCCCGACATCCTTCCAGTAGCCCGTAAATTCGTATGCATAGATACCCATGCCGTTGTTGTGGCAATACGGGATGACATGCTTTCCGAAATCGCAGCCCGGCTGGTTCTTAAGCTCTATGAGCGCGTCATGGAGCACCTTCCAGTTGAATATGTAGATGCCCATCGAAGCAAGATTGCTCCTCGGATTGGCGGGTTTCTCCTCAAACTCGCTGATCCTGCCCTCATCATCTGTTATAACAACACCGAAGCGGCTTGCTTCTTCCATTGGCACGGGGATACAGGAAATAGTGACATCCGCGTTCCTTGCCTTATGGAAATCGAGCATCGCTTCATAATCCATCTTGTAGATATGGTCTCCGCCGAGTATCAGGACATAATCCGGATTGTAACGCTCCATGTACCTTAAGTTCTGATAGATGGCATTGGCCGTGCCCGAATACCACTGGGCATTTGTACTCCCCTCGTAAGGCGGGAGTATCGACACGCCTCCGATGTTCTTGTCAAGATCCCACGGAATACCTATTCCTATGTGCGTGTTCAGCCTGAGCGGCTGGTACTGCGTCAGTACCCCGACGGTATCAATACCGGAGTTAATACAGTTACTCAGGGCAAAGTCGATGATACGGTACTTTGCGCCAAAGCCTACGGCAGGTTTTGCAACTGTGGATGTCAAGAATCCGAGCCTTGAGCCTTGTCCTCCCGCAAGAAGCATGGCAATCATCTCTTTTTTAATCATGATCTTTAACCTCTTACCCTTTACAATGCTTTATAGTATTACCTGTATTGCACAAATTCCTGTCGGTATTTTATCACACTTTTGGAAAAAAGTAAAATTGAAATGAGGATTTTCATTGTTTTTTTTGCCGTTTGGTGCTATATTTGTGGAGCAACAAAAACAAGGGCCGGTTCAGACGGCCGAGAGGTCAGTAACATGCACGATTTCGACATCAACAAGCCCATAAGGGTTCATTTCATAGGGATAGGCGGCGTCAGTATGAGCGCCCTTGCGGAGCTTCTTGCTTCAAGAGGCTTTACGGTCTCCGGCTCCGACAGAAACGCCTCTGACACCACGAAACATCTTGAAAGCCTCGGTATCACCGTATATCTTGGCAACAACGCTTCAAACATAAAAGGCGACGAGCAGCTTGTCGTTTATACCGCTGCCGTACATCCCGACAACGAAGAGCTGAAAGCCGCAGCGGATGCCGGCATCACCGCGATCCCGCGCGCAGAGCTCCTCGGCAGGATAATGGCAGGCTACGATGATGCGGTAAACATTGCCGGAACACACGGAAAAACGACCGTAACTTCAATGCTCGCAGGCATAGAGCTTGCTGCGGGGTTTGACCCCACCGTCCTTGTCGGCGGCGATTTCCCGGGCATCGGCGGCAACTTAAGGATCGGAAAAACAGGCCATTTCGTTGCTGAAGCCTGCGAATATACAAACAGCTTTTTAAGCTTTAATCCCGTTCATGAGATCATTATGAACATCGAAGAGGATCACCTCGACTTCTTTAAAGATATAAACGATATAAGGAATTCCTTCCGCAAATTTGCCGAGCTCATCCCCGAAGGCGGGATACTGCTCATAAACAAGGCAATTCCGGAGGTTTCAGAGCTTACGGACGGCCTGAAGGCAAAGGTCATTACCTTTGGTCTTGAAGACGAGTGCGAAGCTCCGGATTACACTGCAAGAAACATCAGCTATGACGGGCTCGGACGCGCTTCCTTTACCCTGTTTGACGCAAAGAACAGCCGCAAGGTTACGGATATCTGCCTTTCCGTCTGCGGAAGGCACAATCTTCTTGACGCGCTCGCAGCGGCTTCAATGGCGGATGCCCTCGGCGCGGCTCCGGCTGCCATCGCCTCCGCTCTTTCCGGTTTCACGGGCGCAAAACGCCGCTTCGAATACAAGGGGACCTATATGAATGTCCCGGTCTTCGACGATTATTCACACCATCCTTCGGAGATAGAAGCAGCCTTAAATACCGCTAAGAAATACGGGACCCACAGAGTAGTCGTGGTGTTCCAGCCCCACACCTATACAAGGACAAGGGCTCTCCTTCCCGACTTTGCAAAAGCCCTGTCCCTTGCGGACAGCATCGTGCTCGCCCCGATATATGCGGCGCGGGAGAAGGATCCCGGTGACATTTCGTCGGACAGCATTGCCGCGCTTCTTACAGGATCCGGAAAAGAGGTTTACTCCTTTAAGACCTTTGATGAAATAAAAGACCATCTTTCAAAAAATACTTTTCCCAATGACCTGTTGATAACTATGGGTGCGGGAAATATAGTAGATTTAAGCAATTCCCTTGTTCAGGGTTAAGTTATTCACGTTATCCACAAATCTATTCGCAAACCGTAGACAAGGCCGAACACCCTATATTAACATGCTTCCGAGGATTTCATCCACATTATCCACATTATCCACAGATAAACACTTATCGGCAATTGGGACATATGGACATTTGAAAATTTCCGCAGACATGTTATAATTCGATTTGTTTCAAGAGGGGTGCCGAAGTCTTGCAGGATGTTTTGGGGAGCCGGTCCGTGTCCCGGATATCAGCAAATGTTCCCGACCCGGACTACGTGTTTTGCTTCCTGCAGGACCAGGCTTAGAAACCCAAGAGGGGGAATCAACATGTGCAGTATATCGCTTTCTATGAGTAGGGGAGCGAAATCAACGGTGATCTCGAACCGTTTTATCGATAACTTTTTACCCGAAGCGAACGGTTCTTACGTTAAAGTATATATCTACCTGCTCCGTCTTTTGTCGGATTCGTCGCAGCTGTCCTTAAGTCTCATTGCGGAACGCCTCGACGAGACCGAAAAAGACATACGACGTGCGTTAAAATACTGGGAAGACAAAGGCGTCCTCACAGTCAAATATAACTCCATGGGTGAGATAACGGATATCGTTTTCCTGAATCCCGATTCCGGAGACACCAGGGAAACACCGGCCCAGATCGTTCAGATCTTCGACACACAGGCGGCCAAAACGGAGGAATACGAAACTTACGACTATTACTCGGAGGAAGAGATCGAAGAGATCTATCCGGCAGCAGAACCCGAGCCCGAGAAACCCGCAGTCGGCAAGCGTCCCACTTATTCTCCCAAGCAGATCGCCATGGTCATGGACGATCCCGGCATGGCAAACCTTGCGCAGCGCATAGAGAAGCGCATCAAGCGTCCTCTTTCCCAGAGCGATTCCCAGGTGATCATGTTCTTAGTCGACTGTCTGCAGTTTTCGTCGGATCTTATCTATCATCTTTACGACTACTGCTCGGAACGCGGCAAGATCAGCTCGAGCTACATTGAAAAAGTAGCGCTCAACTGGGCCCAGAACGGGATAAAAACCGTGGAAGACGCAAACCGCAAGAACGACCAGTATGCAGACCAGATCCTTACCGTCTGCAAAGCCTTCGGCTTTACAAGAAATCCCGCCGAAGCCGAGAAGATCTACATCAGACGCTGGTTCAACGATTTCGGTTTTACCGCCGACATGGTTAAGGAGGCCTGTGACCGTACCATCCTTTCCGCAAAGAAGGCGGACTTCAGGTACGCCGACAAGATCCTTAGCACCTGGAACCAGGTTGGGATAAGGACTTCCGAAGACCTTGCGGCTTATGAGGCCGAGTACAGAAAGACTCAGTCCAAGCGTCCTGCTGTTAAGAAGCCGGCATCGCAGGCGGTCAATAAGTTCAACGCCTTCCCGCAGCGGAATAACTCCGAGGAACTGGCCGATCTCGAAAAGGTTCTGATGAACAAATAACAGGTTAAATACATGTCCTTAAACAATCAAAAAATCGATGCCGTGTTAAGGGATTACGACCTTACGCAGGCTGCAAACAAGCGAAAGACAGACCTCCGAAGAAGCGAGGTCTATTCGCGCGTTCCGCAGATCAAAGAGATAGACGATCATATCGCGGAGGATTCCGTGAACTGGCTCGCCTCCTCGCTTGCCGATGCGGAATCGGATCTGACTGCGCTTCATGAGCGCGTCACTTCTCTTGTAAAGCGCAAGGAAGAGCTCCTTGCAAGAGCCGGGTATCCTGCGGACTATCTCGATCCGGTCTATACCTGCAGTATCTGCAAGGACACCGGATATGTCGGGAACAAGCGCTGTTCCTGCTTTATGAAGAAGCTTTCGGATATCATGTTTTCCGAAAGCAACCTGAAGAATGCCGTCCCGACCGAAAACTTTTCAACCTTCAACTATGCGTATTTTTCTGATACAGTCCCGAAAGACAGGCAGCTGTCCCCAAGGGACAACATAAAAAAAGCAGTTGAAAAAGCACGGAATTTCGTTCATAATTTTGATAGCGAATTCAAGAACCTGCTCATTACCGGGAACACCGGCACAGGCAAAACATTCCTCTGCAACTGCATCGCAAAGGAACTCCTTGACAGCGGTCATTCCGTTGTATACCAGACGGAATACGAGCTTTTCGACGCGCTTGTCGCGCATACCTTTTCAGGAAGCGATCCGGATGTCGGGTATAAGTATGAGTGCATTGCCGAATGCGACCTTCTTGTCATAGACGATATGGGCACCGGCTTTAACAATTCGCTGACAAATACAGAGTTTTTCAGGATCCTGAACGAACGCCTGTTAAACCGCAGATCCACACTTATTTCCACCAATCTGCATTTTGAGGATATACAGAACAACTACAGTGAACGTGTGTTATCACGCATCATAGGCTCCTACGATTTCATCGAGCTCTACGGCGCCGACATACGAAAGCTGAAGAAAATCTCCAACTGAAGAAAGCAGGAGGGCAGTCCAATGGCCAGGCAACAGGTTACACTTGATTCGATCCCGGTAGGTCCCCTTGGGATAATCGCTCTTGAGAGCAGCCGCAAGATCGGGCAAAAAGTCAACAATTACATTACCGAGTGGCGCAAAGAACGCGTACTTGAGGATTCGGTAAGTATTTCTGTCGACGATTACAAGAAGGATTCCTACCTTGTTGAGTCACAGTGTCCGCGTTTCGGGACCGGCGAGGCCAAGGGCCTTATCCGTTCTTCCGTTCGCGGCGACGACATCTACATCCTCCTTGATGTCACAAATTACAGCATAACCTATACGGTAAGCGGGCACCTGAACCACATGTCCCCTGACGATCACTACCAGGATCTTAAGAGGATAATCGCCGCGATGGCCGGCAAAGCCCGCAGGATCACCGTCATCATGCCTTTCCTTTACGAAAGCCGCCAGCACAAGAGGAGCACAAGGGAATCCCTTGACTGCGCGCTTGCGCTGCAGGAGCTTATGAATATGGGCGTTGAGAGCGTCATCACCTTTGATGCCCACGACCCGAGAGTCCAGAACGCCATCCCGCTCAAGACTTTCGAGACCATCCGTCCCACCTACCAGTTTATAAAAGCACTCCTGCGCAATGTTCCCGACCTCACGATAGATGCCGACCATCTCATGATGATAAGCCCCGACGAAGGTGCAATGGACCGTGCCGTTTACTTTGCGAACGTCCTCGGCGTTGACATGGGTATGTTCTACAAGCGCCGCGACTACACTGTCATCGAGAACGGTAAGAACCCCATCGTTGCACATGAATTCCTTGGTTCAAACGTTGAAGGCAAGGACTGTATCGTTGTTGACGATATGATCTCTTCCGGCGAGAGCATGCTGGATGTGGCCATCGAATTAAAGAAGCGCAAGGCCAACAGGATCTTCGTATGCTCCACCTTCGGTCTTTTCACCAACGGCTTAAAGCGTTTTGACGAGGCTTACAAGGAAGGCCTTATCTACAGGATCATCACAACGAACCTTGTCTACCAGACAGACGAGCTGCTCTCAAGACCTTACTACATAAGCGCCGACATGAGCAAATACATTGCGATCCTTATAGACACGCTTAATCACGACCAGTCTATAAGCGAGCTGCTGGATCCGACCGACAGGATCAGGAAGATATTAAAGAAATACAAGAAAACACAGTAACCACGGTTAATGTTCATAAAACCCCTTGAGGCGTGCCTTGAGGGGCTTTTTTGAAAGGAGCTTTGGATGAAATACAGACTTATCGCCTCGGATATGGACGGAACACTGCTTACAGATGACAAGAGGGTTACGGACAGGACTCTTAACGCGATCAAAAAAGCCCTTGAAAAAGGGGCTGTCTTTGCCGTATCCAGCGGCCGCTCCATCTATTTCTGCGACTTTTTCGAAAAGCTCACCGGACTTTCCGGCATCCCCTTCATCCTGTACAACGGCGCAAAGATCGTAGGCGGACCGGACCACAGGGTCATCCGGAACCTTTTCATGTCGCAGGAAGACGCCCTGTGGCTTATCGAGGAGGGCTGCCGCATCCGGACAACGGTTATCGTATGGGCTGACGACCTCCTGTATGTGAACGAGATAAATGACCGCGTGAGAAGCTACGAAAAGCTGGCTCTTACAAGTCCCGTCCTTATCACAGATCCAAAAGAGACAGTGAAAAAGGGCGTATCGAAGATCCTGTGGTTCGACACCGCCGAAAGAGCTCCTTTTCTCCGCGAGCTTCTAGACACCTGCCCCATTGCGGACCATATAAAATACTACACCTCGGACCCGCGTTTTATGGAGATCATGGATGTGAACAGCTCAAAGGCCCGCGCCCTCGAGGCCCTCGCAGAAAGCTTCGGGATTAAGCGTGAAGAGGTGATCGCCTTAGGTGATGGCTTCAACGACATTCCCATGCTTGAATGGGCAGGCCTTGGGATCGCCATGGAAAACGCCTGCGACCGTGTAAAGGCCGCAGCGGATGAGATCACTGCCTCAAACGAAGAGGACGGAGTTGCGCTGGTGCTGGAGAAATATTTTGGGTGAAGGATGCCAACTCGCCGAAAATTTTCACGCCAACTCGCCGAAAAATTTCCTGCCAACTCGCCGAAAAAGTATTGACAAACCGCATAAAATCAGGTATTCTTTTGTTTGCGAGGTGGCGTAATGAAAGAATACAAAAAACGTATTGCAGACATTCTGCTAACAGAAAAATTAGAAGAAAAAGGGGCTGTTGTTATAGAGGGTCCGAAATGGTGTGGAAAAACCACAACAGCAATGCAGGTAGCAAAAAGTGTACTCCGAATGGACGAGCCTCAAAAAAGAGATGCCAATATCAGGCTGTCCGAACTCGCCCCAACAGAGTTACTCAAAGGCGACACGCCCAGACTTCTTGACGAGTGGCAGATAGCTCCCAAAGTATGGGACGCCGTAAGATATGAAGTTGACATAAGAGATGATGAAGGGCAATTTATTTTAACGGGATCTGCAGTGCCTGTTGATTCGAACGAGATTGTACATTCTGGAACCGGAAGATTTACATGGCTCTCTATGAGACCTATGTCATTGTTTGAATCCGGCGAGTCAAGCGGAGAAGTCAGTCTTGAAGATCTTTTTTTATCACCGGAACGCATATCCGGAAAAAGCAACCTGGACATCAATACTTTGGCATATGTGATCTGTCGGGGCGGGTGGCCCAGAGCTATCGGCATGAAAGAAAAAGCTGCACTTGCACAAGCTGTAGATTATTATGACGGAGTAGTAAAATCAGATATCAACAGAGCTGACGGTATCAGTAAAAACCCTGAAAGAGTTAAAAAGCTTATGCGATCGTATGCCAGGAATCAGGGCGGTCAAGTAGCTGCCACTCTTATCCGAGATGATATTTCTGCTAATGACACAGACACTCTTAGCGATGATACGGTAGTCAGTTATATTAATGCATTAAAAAAGATTTTTGTTATAGAAGATATGCCTGCATGGAATCCGAATCTTCGCTCCAGAACCGCGATCAGGACCTCCGATACAAGATATTATACAGATCCTTCGATTGCGACAGCTGCACTTGGAATTAGTCCAAAAGATCTGGTCAACGATCCGGAAACACTGGGGCTTCTTTTCGAGACCATGTGTGTACGAGATCTAAGAGTTTACAGTGAAGCCATCGGAGGCCAGGTGCTTCATTACAGAGATAAATCCGGACTCGAATGTGATACCGTGATTCATCTCAGGAATGGCAAATATGGTCTTGTAGAGATTAAGCTCGGAGGTAATAAACTTATTTCTGAAGGAGTAAAAAACCTTACAAATCTGCGGGATAAGATCGATACCTCAAAGATGAATCCGCCTTCATTCATGGCAATTGTAGTCGGAATAGGGGAATATGCCTACAGAAGAGAAGACGGAATATATATTATTCCAATTTCTTGTTTGAAAAATTAAACGGCGAGGTTTTCTGCAAATGCCGAAGCAGCTTCATTATTAAATGAAATAAAAGACCGCCAATACACTAAGGAATCATCAGAATATAACATTCCTATGTCTTTCAAGGCGGTAATGCTTACCAATAATAATATTCAGAAGTGTCTTACGACATATATTCAGAATCATGAATCTGAAATAATCGGTAACCCAAAAGATGAACAGGTTGCATTTATCAAAGAACTAACCAGATTAGGTTTTGACTATATCATAACCACAAACTACACATACGAAATTGAACAGAGCATGTTGGCACTCCAATTTGTTAGGTGCAAATAATAACAATATACTTTCGCTCCGCCTAAATCGGTAAGAATCTTCACAATATTTCCGCCACCTCCTCTATCCCAACCAAAGTCGACACCAACACCGTCGAGGGCAGATACAACTAAATCTCCCGTTCTTCCAACAATATCAATACCGGAATGCAAATTCTGATCACCAACGGTTTGAAGCGTTTTGACGAGGCTTACAAGGAAGTCCTTATCTACAGGATCATCACAACGAACCTTGTCTACCAGACAGACGAGCTGCTCTCAAGGCCGTATTACATAAGCGCCGACATGAGCAAATACATTGCGATCCTTATAGACACGCTAAATCACGACCAGTCTATCAGCGAGCTTCTCGACCCGACAGACAGGATAAGAAAGATCTTAAAGAAATATAAAAAGGGTTCAAACCTGTAAACAACATGAAATATAAGCTTATTGCTTCCGATATGGACGGAACTCTCCTTACAACGGACAAGAAGGTATCGGAACGCACCATCAATGCAATTAAAAACGCAATATCAAAAGGAGCGGTCTTTGCTGTATCAAGCGGCCGCCCCTTGTATTTTTGCGATATGTTCGAGAATCTGACAGGCATTCGCGATATCCCGTTTATCCTTTATAACGGCGCAAAGATCGCTGTCGGACCGGACCATGAGATAATCCACCGCAGGGAGCTCTCTCCTTCTGATGCTCTGTGGCTTATAAACGAGGGAAACCGCGTAAAGACCACGGTTATTGTCTGGGCGAACGACCTGCTCTACGTGAACGAGTTCAACGAGCGGACAGACAGCTACCAGCGGCTTTCGCTGATAAAGCCCGTTCTTATCCGCGATCCCGAAGAGCTTGTTAAAAACGGGGCGTCTAAGGTTTTATGGTTCGATACCGTGGAACGCGCTCCTTATCTGCACAGTATTCTTGATAACGGCGAGATAAGCAGGAATATCAGCTATTACACTTCCCACCCTCAGTTCATGGAGATAGTGGACAGAAACTGCTCAAAGGCTCTTGCCCTTGAAGCCCTTGCAAACCGCTACGGTATCCGCCGCGAAGAAGTGATCGCCGTAGGCGACGGCTATAACGACCTCCCGATGCTTGAATGGGCAGGCCTTAGCGTTGCCGTTGCAAATGCCGAAGAGGCCATAAAGGAACAGGTGCAGGAAATAACCGCTTCGAATGATGAAGACGGGGTTGCGATGCTGCTGGAGAAGTATTTCTGAGGTAGATTGCCGTCTGCAGCGGCGGGATATGCCCTTGCACTACGGCTCGACCGTTCGAGCATAGCTCGGACGGATTACGCTAAAAACGCGTCACAGGCGCGTTTTCTTAACGCTCCATCGTCGCAGGTCGCCTTTTTGCTCCTGCTTTGGCGCTCTCGGAAAAAAATCCTCGTCCGCTTCGCGGAACGCGCGTCGCATTCGCGGCGAACCTGCGACTCGCTACGAAAGCCTCGCTCGTAGACGTGCTGCGGGGCATCCCGCAGCTGCAGGCGCGAAGCTCTCTGCTTAAAACTCTTGATTATTCTGTTTATTTCTTTTTTTCACTTTCGAAAACAACAAAATAAAAAAGGGACCAATAAACAGCAAGATGCTTATCCATTGGGAAGTCGATAATCCAAGATAAATCCCCCTTATAAGATCTCCTCTAAAAAATTCTAGGCAAAACCTGATAGATGCATATGAACAAAAATATATAGCTAACAGATTGATTGGTTTTTTTATCCTTGCGGAAACTACCATCAGAACGACAAAGAGGATTATATTCAGCAAAGATTCGACAATCTGTATGGGAAACACTCTATGATCAACGGTCTTGAGGCAGACCGAAAAACGTCCGCTATAAGGAAAGCCGTAGCAACATCCGCCTAAAAGGCACCCTATTCTTCCAATAGCGTGTCCAAGCGGCACTGTTGGAACCGCAGCCTTGACGAACATCTCCAGTGATATCCCTTGAAACAGATGAAGGCTTAGCAGCGCAGCAGCTGTGCCTCCTATCAACCCACCATAAAAGACAATTCCCGGATTTGTTAAAAAATCTAATCTCCCTGCTTTTATATCTTCTATAACGTTCGAAATCCCATAGGAAACGAACAAATAAACAAAATAACCCCCCAGTATTGCACCTAAAAATGTTACGGCTATAACTACAAATGCATAGTCAACATCGCCTTGCATTTTCCGAATACGGATAAGAGTCAATGTAGATGCCGTTACAAATCCAGTCGTTAAAAGCAGCCCATATAACGGAATGACATACGGACCAATGTGTATAAATGGAAACATAATGGTTCTCCTGAGCAAGCAATATACATAAAAAACGGCAATTTGCCAAGGCAAACTGCCGTTTTTTGATCCTGGCCATTACATACTTCTTAATGCCGTACCAAGTACTCCTGCACACATTGAGCACGCAATAACGAAAATAAGGCTAAATACCAAGCCGATTATCGAGCACACAAGGCCGCCGGTAGCTAATCCCTTGGATTCAGGATTCTTTCTGCCAAGAGCACCAAGGATCACACCTATAATACCCACGATGCAACCAATCCACGAAAAGCCTAATCCGCCAAGTGCCACTCCACAGACAAGTGAAAGAATACCTAAGATTAATGAAGCGATTCCCATACATCTATCTCCTTTCTCTGAGACTTATCAAATACCAGCAGACGGTATTCAATTCAAGATTTCCCTACAATTAAGCAATTACTCTCCAAACTGCCTTAATCCTTCAGATATCTCGTAGGTATACTTGTCAATATTGGCGGTAACAATTTCACTGAACATCTTTTCTCCGTCTATATAGCCTTTAGTTCCCCACGACATCCATGAAGAATTTGATTCAAGCCTCGATGAACCTACGATGCCATTTGTAGAAATTGCGATACAGGTTCCGTCCTTTCTGCTCAATATCCCGTCGTACTCAACCGGATAATATACAACTGCTGTTTTGAACTTATTCTCAGAACTCGACAGCGTCGCAGAGTAGACTGCAAAATATTTGTTATTGGAATTACTGCTTTCGTAATTTGAATCCTGCTTTTTAGCAACCAGTAAGTATTCCCCGGCAAGAACGAACTCTGTTAAAACAGCAGAAGAATCATATGTTGCTGTATATTTCTTTATTGTACTGAGTGCATGCTCATGTAAAAATTCCATCTCTTCCTTATCAATCTCACTCAAGGATGAAACTGCCTTTATGTCACTGTAATTATCCATTGTTCCGGAATATTCTATATCATAGGAATCTACATAACTCGAAACAAGGTCCTTGTAACATGTTATTGGATTTGTATAACCATAAGAGCTTGTCCACAAGCCAAAACTGAAACTTCCTTCAATCTTTGCATCATATTCCGTAGATATTACTCCCTCAGCTACCAAAAGATCGCTGAAAGAAACCGGATAAAACACAGTCGTTGTGCTGTCATCGCTTTTATTCTTCAGCTCACCCATAAAAATAATATAGAGCTTGTTATTTGAATAGCCATAAGAACCCGATCCATTCTTCAGTGTCTGGAATACATATCCGTCATACTCCATACTGTTTAACGAATAATTATCCGTATATGTTCTGGCTGCATAGGCTTTTAATGTATCTTCCGCATCCTTTTTCAATTTTTCGAACTCTGTTCCGGATATTTCGCTAAACGTCGAAACATATTCATTCAATCCTGATACGGTATAATCCTTAGTAAATATCTCAGGGACTTTTCCGTATGATTTCATCCATTGATCCGCGGTGTTTGGTGATATGGTTATTGTTACCACATCACCGTTAGCAAGGTTATAGCTTTTAGAGGCAGAGAACCGAATGCCGCTCTCGCTTCCTTTATACTCCGTATCTACTTTTCCATTTTTCGATACTCCGCTGAAAGTCACTGTGAGATCCGCAAAGGCATCAAATTTTACAACTTCTTTCAAACCGGAAACTTTCACTTTAGAATTCGTATACTTTACATTGCACTTAACATATTTTGTGAATTTCTCAACATCCCATTCGTATTCGATCGTATCACCATTTGAGTACGGACCCTTGCTCACATCTGAAACCTTGATATACTGATTACTACAGAATTCTGATGGCTTCATCAGATTCAGTAACCCCATGTAGTCCTCTTTTGCTTCCTGAGTAAACTGCATCTTTGAGCCATACTTTTCAATTATGGAATCATAATCAATCTCAAACTTAACGGTTCCGTATCCGTCGTAGCCGTCTGTTTCAACAATAAGGTAGTCATTGAGGTTGATGGTCGGTCCTTTACCGCACGCACATAATCCCAACATCATTGCCATGCAAAAAACAACGTATATTACTGTTTTTTTCATTTGATTTCCTCCTGAAACCCTTTTTTCAAAGATTTAAAATTTTCTCTGAATAAAAACGCAATATAAAATGTAAGATAAGTTTACCCCCCCCCATCGTTTTGTCAAGCTAAAACTGGCTATTGTGCGAAATTTATATACATTTAAAAATCATGTGATTTTTCATAATAATTTTGGTTATCAAAATAAAAACGCCTACAATTGTAAGCGTCTTTTCCACATGTCTTATTTCCAAATATCCGCACAGTAGTCACTTCAATCAAAATAAAAAAAGAGCAGTAGGAAATGCGTCCTGCTGCTCTTCGATACATTCTATTATTTTCTCTGTCAATTAATCCGGATTTCTGCCGTTCAACCATTTCAATGCATATTCATACTTGAAAAGGTAGTTCATCGGGTCAACCTTGACTCCGTTGACCTTCATTGTGAAATGAAGATGCGGGCCTGTTGCAGAACCGGTCATTCCGACAGAGCCGACTTTCTGGCCCTGTACAACCGTCTGTCCAACCGAAACGCTCCAGTTGTTAAGATGCAGGTAGTGGCAGGTTACCGTTGCGCCACCGGTGTTTGATCGGATAACAACATAGTTTCCGCCGCCGCCGTTATCCCAGCCGACCTCGGCAACAACACCGTCGAGTGCCGCTACAACGGTATCTCCGGTCCTTCCGCCTATATCAAGCCCGGTATGCATCTTGTATTCGCCTGTGATCGGATGTTTTCTGTATCCGTAATCGCTTGCTATGTTAAAGTTTGTCGGATACGGCCATGCAATATTGTCCAGAAGGCTTTTGCTCTGAAGCTCTTTTGCCTGTGCTGCGTTTATCGCATAATAATATCCGTCCGAAAGATACGAGGTGCTTATATAACCTATGTATGTCTTGTATCCGTTTGAATATCTGACTTTGTACCAGTTGATGTTGGTCTTTTCAAGGATGGTAACTTCGATATAACCGGGAAGCTCATGTACGATGCCGCTTTCCTTTGTTGCAGCAGACCTTAAGTTTACGGTCTTACCCATAACCCTGCGCTTCTTCTCGTTCCTGGCTTTCTGCAGATCCACTGCATCCTGCCCGAATACAAGGAATTCGTTGCTTACATAACCTTCGATGTTGCCGGAAATTATCTTGGTCCAGCCCTTTTCTTCATCCTTCTTGATGGCCGTTGCAACTGCGCCGCCGTAAAAACGTCCGAGCGATTCGTACTCCGTGCCGGGTCCCTTTCTGACATTTGCAAAACCGTTTTCGATCTTGCAATATGTAAACTGGGAAAGAGAAACTATCCCAACACCGTCCCCTATAGTAAGAGACTTGACAAATTCAACATTTTCATCTATAAAGGATTCATCTATGACTTCAAGAGAATTATCATTTCCTCGCTGCAAGCGGATAAGCTCATTGGAAAGACCAATGATGTTCATTTCCTCCGCATGTACTTTTTTAAGGGATCCGAAGGATCCAACGGCGATGATGGCGGAAACCACCATGCCGGCAAATATGCCTGCTTTCTTCATGCTTTACCTTCTTCGTAAAAGAGTGATACTTCACGGACATGCCCAATTCATGCCCATAAAAAAGAGAAAATACTGTTCTAAAAAATAAACCCGCACATTCATGCTAACAAATTGCCCCAATTTTGTCAAGTCAAATTTGTTACTTTTGTCTAAAATTTTTTAAAAATCACAAAAAGCACCCTAATTATGTTTTTAAATGGACTTTGGCTTGTTTTCGGCATTTGTCATTGTTTTCGGATATAATTTGAGGAATTATTTGCCAGCAAAAATACGGGTATATTTCGTCAATTTTAATCCTTATATACAATTTACCCGTATCCGGAATTGGAAATTTAGACAAAAAACACTGTCAGACGGAATATATTTTTGCACAAATAAAAAAATTCCCTTATATATCATCCGTTGTTGCATAAAGAGGCTTATTGACAACGCAGTGTTTTGTGCGTAAAATACTAATACGAAACAGCGTGTGTACTGTCGGATCGGAACCTTCGCAATCGGTTTCATACAAATCCAAAAACTCCGGCATGTCCACAGGAGGCGAAAGCCGTCAGCTGCTCATTACATTCGCAGCATGGAGGTTAATATGAGCGAATTCCAACAAAACCGGGAACGTCCCGTTTTTCCTAAAAGAGCCATCATCACAGCCGGTATGCCCTACGGCAACAAAGAACTGCATTTCGGCCACATCGGCGGTGTTTTTGTGCATGCCGACACCTTCGCAAGATTCTTAAGAGACAGGATCGGCGAGGATAATGTCATTTTTGTTTCGGGCACGGACTGCTATGGTTCCCCCATCCTTGAAAGCTACCGTAAAGCAAAGGAAAGCGGCACTTTCACAGGAACCATCAAGGAATATGTCGAGAAAAACCACATTTCGCAGAAAGAGACTCTCGAGCGTTACGAGGTAAGTCTGAACCTTTACGGAGCTTCAGCACTCGGCCGCGCCGCAGAGATCCACAACGAAGTCTCCGCAGATGTTTTTGAAGGCCTTTACAAGGCCGGAACCCTTGAAAAGCTCAGCACTCCGCAGTTTTACGATCCGAAATTCAAGGTGCTCTTGAACGGGCGCCAGGTCATCGGAAAATGCCCCATCCAGGGCTGCCAGTCTGAAAAGGGCTATGCCGATGAATGCGACCTCGGCCACCAGTACATGCCGGAAGAGCTTATCGACCCGAAGAGCACTCTTTCAGGCCTTACTCCCGAAGTCCGCAATGTTACCAACTGGTACTTCTCCCTTGAGAAATGCACCGAAGAGATGCAGGAGATGGTAGATGACCTCCGGAAGAACTCTAACGCAAGGAAATACATGCTCAACACCATCGAAGAGTTCTTAAAGCCGCCCTACATCTACGTTCAGAAAAAATTTGTCGAGGATCTTGACGCACTCCGCGCACGTTTCCCCGAACACGAGATGATTGAAGACAACAAGAATTCCTATACATTCGTCTTCAAAACCCTTGAAGATCGCGAAACCGCAAGAAATATCCTCGGAGAGCTCGACATCAACTGCAGGACCGGCAAAACGCTCGTTCCCTTCCGTCTTTCCGGAAATATCGAGTGGGGCGTGCCTTTCCCCGAAGCAGAAGACGTAAAAGGGCTTACCTTCTGGGTTTGGCCGGAATCCCTCTGGGCTCCCATCTCCTTCTCGAAGACATACCTTGAGAGCAAGGGTGCCGATAAGGACGAGTGGAAAAAGTGGTGGAATGATGATGATGCCATGGTTTACCAGTTCATCGGCCAGGACAACATCTACTTCTACGGCATCGCGCAGCAGGCCATGTGGGATGCGCTGGGATTAAAGCGCACCTTCCTTATACCGAACAACCACATCCTGTTCATGAACAAAAAAGCAAGCTCGAGCGGCTCCGTTAAGCCTCCCATGGCTGCGGATCTCCTTGATTTCTATACCGCGGAGCAGATGCGCATGCATTTCTTAAGCCTCGGCCTCGCAAACAAGAGTGTAAGCTTCGATCCGCAGGTTTACCTGCCCGAATCCGAGCGTAACGGCGCCGATCCCGTTTTGAAGGACGGCAACCTCCTTACAAATGTGTTCAACCGCATTGTGCGTTCCTGCTTCTACACGCTGCAGAAGAACTTTGACGGCAGATATCCCGACCGTCCCGTTTCCGAGAGTTTTCTTGAGGAATGCAAAGAGGCCGTGCTTACCTACGAACAGAACATGTACGACCACCAGTTCCACAAGATCACGTATGTTCTCGACACTCTTATCCGCAACATCAACAAGATGTGGGTAAACAACATGCGTACCGCGGATGCGAACGACGATAACGACCTGCGCGCGCAGGTTCTTGTCGATGCCTTCCATGGCGTTCGCGTGGCAACTGCGCTCCTGCACCCCATCGCTCCCGTCGGTGTTGAAAAAGTCCGCGAATACCTTAACGTTGACAAACGCATCTACAACTGGGACTACATTTTCGAGCCTCTTACGGCATTTATGGACGATCTTGCAGACGGTGATGTTTCGACCCACACCTTCAAATTCCTTGAACCCCGTGTGGACTTCTTCGAGCTTCATCCGACACAGATCGCAGCGCTTGAAAAGAATCAGTAAGAAATACGGCTGTTTGCGTCAGCAGACAGCCGTTATTTTCATGAGCGGAATCTGCCGCAGGCGTGATATCCGCAATATAACGAAATGATGATCATGACTTTCCGGAGGAACATTGTATGGAAATTAAGGACAGCCCCGTAAACACCGGACTGCTTGGCGCCCTTGAAGCCGGCGGAACAAAGATGATCTGCGCTGTCGGCACGGCAGACGGCACGGTTATTGACCGGGTTTCGTTCCCGACAGGCACTCCCGAAGAAACGATGCCAAAAATGCTTGATTATTTCGGGAATAAAGACATCAAAGCCCTTGGCATAGGATGCTTTGGGCCGATAGATCTGATCAGGGATTCCGCGACTTACGGCTATATCACCACCACTCCTAAGCTTGCATGGCGGAATTTCAATATCGTAAAGGCTTTTAAGGATGCCTTGAACGTCCCCGTTGGTTTCGATACTGATGTAAATGCCGCTGTGCTTGGCGAAGCCGCTTTCGGTGCCGCAAAAGGGCTTAACAATGCGATTTATGCAACCATCGGCACCGGCGTCGGCATCGGCGTTTTGTCGGAAGGAAAACTCCTTCACGGCATTCTGCATCCCGAAGGCGGTCATATCCTTATCGCCCGCAGGAGCGACGATACCGTAAAGAGCTCATGTCCTTTTCACGATAACTGTCTTGAAGGGCTGGCCGCAGGACCTGCCATTGAAAAGCGTTACGGAAAAAAAGGCTTCGAGCTTGCGGACAGGCCCGAAGTCTGGGAACTTGAAGCATATTACATCGCACAGGCTCTTGTGAATTACACTCTTCTCCTTGCTCCGGAACGCATAGTCCTCGGAGGCGGGGTAATGGCCCAGGAACAGCTCTTCCCGCTTATCCGGGCACAGTTCAAAGAACTCATGAACGGGTATCTTTCAGTCAAAGCTCTTGATGATCTCAACTCATTTATTGTTCCGTCGGCACTTAACGGCAACCAGGCGGTGCTGGGTTGCTTTATGCTGGCAGCGAAGGAGCAATAGTTTCAACGAATTGACACAGACAGATGGCGTGACCTACGCCGGCCGCAGGTCACGCCATCCGTCTGTCAATGAAACAAGAACTCCAGCTCCGCCGTCTTTTCAACACCATCCGCTTCCGTAAGTGTCGTGGGCTTTGGCGAAAGCCATTCGCGCCTTGGAGGCAGGAAATCCGAATCCTTTGCAAAAAGCTCCTGTTTTCTGCCCTTTATAAGCCTTACGTAATCTGCCGGGCCTGTAATCTTTTCGGGAAGGATAACACCCCTGAAACCGCGCCCGGGCTCTGAGTCCCTGTGAATATCGCTTCCTGCGGTCATCGGAAGATCATAATGCTTTGCATAGGCATACGCCAGCGAATCAAACTCGGGATCGTTGCCCGAATTTGCTACCTCGGCCGCATGCACATGCGCGGGATGAAGATGGATGCCGGTGATATACCCTCGGTCCCTGAAGGGATGCGCCTGTACCATCAGGCCGTTAACTGCGTTTATCTCTGCAAAAAGCCGTTCATGGCTCCATGAAAGCATATCCGGATACTTAAGCAGCCACTCTTTGTCGATCCCGTAAAGCAGGTACTCGTCGCCGGCGAAATTCCACTCGATGCCAAAGAATACGTCCAGCCCGATCCTTTCGCCCTCTTTCTTTGCCTCCTCATATCCCCCGCAATACCGCTCTACCCGCTCATTCCAGGGCAGGTCCCTTGGTATCCCCGAGTTGCCGTTAAAGAAATGATCCGTCACAAAGATCCCGTCAAAACCGGAGCTTTTCATGAACCGTGCCATCTCGGTACCCGTAGAAGCACCGCAGGCACTTACGCCCGCGGTGTGAAGATGTGTTTCGTATAAATATTTTCTTTCCATGTCCCAAAACCTCTATTCGCCCGTTAAACCGGCACAAAACCGGTCTTTTTTAGAGCTCGCCAAAATCAAGTGTTGCGAAGTAATCCTCAACCGTCTCTGCGCGCCTGATCTGCTTTACGCTCCTGTCCGTACGCAGCAGAAGCTCGGCCGAGCGCAGCTTTCCGTTGTAGTTGTAGCCCATCGAAAAGCCGTGGGCACCCGCATCATAAATGCACATGTAATCGCCGATCTCAACCTCCGGCAGCATCCTGTCTATCGCAAACTTATCGTTGTTCTCACAAAGGGATCCGGTAACGTCGCACTTATAGGTGCAGGGCGCGTCTTCCTTGCCAAACACCGTGATGTGGTGATATGCCCTGTACATGGCGGGACGCATCAGGTTTGCCGCGCAGGCGTCAACCCCCACATAATCCTTGTAAATGTGCTTCTCATGAATGACCTTCGTTATAAGCTGGCCGTAAGGCGCGAGCATATAGCGGCCGAGCTCCGTGTAGATCGCAACATCGCCAAGGCCTGCAGGTACCATTATCTCCTCAAATGCCTTCCTTACGCCTTCTCCGATGGCAAAAATGTCGTTCGCCGTCTGGTCCGGCCTGTAGGGCACGCCCACGCCGCCCGAAAGATTGATGAACGAGACGGAAACGCCTGTCTTCTCCTTTACTTCCACAGCAAGCTCGAAAAGCGTGCGCGAAAGCATGGGGTAATAATCGTTTGTGACTGTGTTGCTCACAAGGAACGAATGAATGCCAAACTCCTTTGAGCCAAGCTCTTTAAGGCGTGTAAAGGCCTCCATCAGCTGGGGCTTTGTCATGCCGTACTTGGCGTCCTCGGGATTGTCCATGATCCCGTTGCTGACCTTGTAAACGCCGCCGGGATTGTAACGGCAGCAGATGACCTCCGGTACACCGCACTCCCTGTCGAGAAAATCAATAAGGGTGATGTCGTCAAGATTGATGATGGCACCGAGCTCCTTTGCATAGGAAAACTCGCCCTCCGGCGTGTCGTTTGAGGAAAACATTATCTCCCGCCCCGTGATGCCGCTCCGTTTTGACATCTCGAGCTCGGCGAAGGTTGCGCAGTCGGTGCCGCAGCCTTCCTCATGGAGGATCTTTAATATATAGGGATTAGGCGTTGCCTTTACAGCAAAAAACTCCTTGTAGCCCTTATTCCACGCGAAGGCTTTTTTAAGGGCGCGGCAGTTCTCGCGGATGCCTTTTTCGTCATAAATGTGGAAAGGAGTCGGGTACTCCTTTACGATCTGCAGCAATTCCTCTTTGCTGATCATTGGTTTCTTAACGTTCATTTAAGCACCTCCGGGTCCGTTTTTCTCCCGTTTAATACGCTGTCGCTCTCTGTTATACTACATTTTCGCAAATCTTTCAACCGTTTTACCACATTAAAGCGATAAAATTTTTACTGTACTTTTGACTTTTTTTCTGTTATTATATCAAAAACAAGCAGGCGAACATTAAGGCGCCCGGGAAAACCGCCCGTCCCGGCGGGCTCTGGCAAAGGAGAAAATAATGACCATCGCAGAACTTACAAGGACAATGAAACTGACAAGCAGTCCCGCTCTTTCAGCAAGCAGCGAGGAACTGCGCAATAACGCCCTTCGCGCCATTGCCGATGCCTTAAAAGCCGGCAGGGAAAAGATCTTTGAGGCCAATGCCAAAGATCTTGCAAATGCCGATGCGACAGGTGTTCCGACTCCTGTAAAAAAGAGGCTTAAATTTGATGAAAGCAAGCTTTCCGCCTGTCTTTCGGGGATCAAAGACCTTTGCAGCCTTCCCGACCCCTTAGGTAAAGTGACTCTTAACCGCGAGCTCGATGAGGGCCTTGTTTTAACGCGTCTTACCTGCCCTATAGGTGTTATCGGTGTTATCTTCGAAGCGCGTCCCGATGCTCTTGTTCAGATATCGACTCTCTGCCTTAAATCCGGCAACTGCGCTGTGTTAAAGGGCGGAAGCGAGACCAGGACCACCAACCGCGTTCTTTTTGATATCATTTATAAAGCCGCCGTTGATGCCGGTCTTCCCGAAAACTGCCTTGCGCTTTGTGAGGAGCGCTCCGAGATTTCCGAACTGCTCAAATGCGAAGGGAACGTCGACCTTATCATCCCGCGCGGTTCAAATGCCTTTGTGCGCTACATAATGGACAACACCCACATCCCGGTTATGGGTCATGCAGACGGTATCTGCCACACCTACATAGACAGCGCGGCAGACTTGGGTAAAGCCGTAAAGATCGTTACAGACGCCAAAACCCAGTATGTTTCCGTATGTAATGCAACGGAAACGCTGCTTGTAAACAGAGCCGTTGTAAACACCATCCTTCCGAAAGTCCGCGACGCGCTCCTTGAAAAAAACGTTAAGCTCCGCCATACAGCAGAGCTTGAACCGGTTCTTCACGGCGAGGTCATCGCCGACGACGATTTTGCCAATGAGTATCTCGACTATATCCTTGCGGTCAAGGCCGTTGATTCCGTTGATGAAGCGATAGCGCACATCAACCGCTACGGTTCCCACCACACAGATGCCATAATCACGGAAAATAAAGCCGCTGCCGACAGATTCTGCGCTCTTGTGGATTCTGCCGACTGCTTCGTAAACTGCTCCACCCGTTTTGCCGACGGTTACAGATTCGGCTTCGGGGCAGAAGTGGGCATCAGCACCGGGAAGCTGCACGCCAGAGGTCCTGTAGGTCTCGAAGGTCTTGTTACCTACAAATACAGGCTTGAAGGCAACGGCCATATCGTTGCGGATTATGCCGAAGGCAGGAGCGCCTTTCATTTCAAGGATCTTTGATGCGGGGAGTAGAAAGTTGCTGCACCTGTAACAACCAAATCCATCTCCTTTTATCCCGTATAAACCCCGATCAATCGAGTAGGCTGACTCCTACTCGATTCGACGGGTCATCTCGCGTACGAAGTCCGCTCAATGACCGTTCGCTCAGCCCTCGTCCAGCAAGCGAGCTTGCTGCCGAGGGCATTCGCTTATCGCACAGAAAAAAGCCCGGGCAGTCATTCCTGCCCGGGCTTTGGTATTCATGAAATTCTGTTTTACAGACCTACTCTGAACTGAGCTGTAAGCTCGTCGAGTTTCTGTGCTACCTGCTTCATTTCCTCGCTCATATCCTGAACGTTCTTTGTAGCTTCGGAAATCTGCATGATGGAAGCACTTGTTTCCTCTGCGGAAGCGGCATTCTCCTGGGAGATCGCCGACAGGCTCGTAATGTTCTCGTTAAGGCCGTTGCAGAGCTTCTGAACTTCATCGGCATTCTGCTTAACATTTTCAACCGTCTCACGGGTCTTTGCGATCTCGCCGATGAGGGTCTCAAGGCTGTTCTGTGAAGCCTTGCTGGTCTCTTCCTGCTTGTCCATCATAGCGGACATGTCGCGTACCATGTTAACGGCACCATCTGTCTCATCCTTAAGGTTGGACATGATGTCACGGATCTTGACTGCTGCATTGTTGGACTGATCGGCAAGTGTCGAGATCTCGCCTGCAACAACTGCGAATCCACGGCCTGCCTCACCTGCTCTTGCTGCCTCGATGGAAGCATTAAGAGAAAGGAGGTTGGTCTGGGATGCGATGCTGTTGATGTCATTAGCAGCTGTGGTAACGGTCTCAACCGCATCCTGTACGTGTTTCATCTTCTCGATGATCTCTTTAAGTTTCTCTATGGTAGTAGCTGTGTTCTTAAGAAGGATCTTGAAGTTGTCGTCAACTTCGTCGGAATTCTTCTTCATCTCTGCAGCGCACTCTTCGGTCTTCTTAACGCTCTCGTTGATCTCTTCAACGGTCTGAACGATCTCGGCAACCTCTCTTGCAGATGTTTCAACTTCCTGAGCCTGTGTTGTAGCACCGTTTGCAATGCCTTCAACCGCATTGGTGAGCTCTGTCATGGACTGAGCGGATTCACCGGCTGCCGTATCAAGGCCTTCGGCTCCCTTAACAAGAATGCCGATGTTCTCTTTAACGCCGCCGATAGCTTCGGTGAAGCTTTCCTTAAGCGAGTTGACATTCTTGACCATATCTCCGACTGCATCCGGACGATTGATACCGTCTGATGCGGGCTCTCTTGTGAAATCGCCTTCCGCAAGATCGTTGCAAACCTTCGAAACACCGAGGATTGCACGGCTGATGGTCCTTACAACGAAGACCGCGATCGTAACGGTGATCGCAAGGATCGCAACTGCGATAAGAACGGTGCTGATGATCGCATCTCTTACACTCTTCTGGAAGGTATCCCTCGGAATACCCGTAAATACCATACCGCAGGTCTTGCCGTCCGGCTGTTTAAGAGGAAGGTAAGCAACTACGCAGTCTTTTCCGGCAACGGGGGTCTTTAAGGATGTAAATTCCTTTCCGCCCCTGTATACATCTGCGATTACCGCATCAGTAGCCTTTCCGCCTGCTCTCGCTCCGTCTGTTCCTATAACGGACGTGAGCCTTCTTGTATCCTCATAGAAGATCGTCACATAGATTCCCGTATCCCTGGTGTACTGGTCGAATATCGGGAGAAAATATGAAAGATCCTTGCCGTCTGCATACATGACACCGTTTTCGTCAATAGAGAACTGCTCGGTTGCAAGCTGTTCAAATACAGCTTTGAAAGCTCTTGTCGCACCCTGGAGCTTTTCGATGGTGGATTTGTTCATCGAATCGGAAAGCTTCGTAGCTGAAATGATCGTAAGAGCGATACTTGCTACAAGAACCGGTAAAAGCACAAGGGTTATCAGCCTTGCTGTAAAACTCTTTTTAAATTTGTTCATTGCTACCTCCTATGAAGTGAAAAAATACTTGTACTACTTTATCCTCGATTATAAGCATTCAAGGCAAGTAATGCAAGTATTTTTTGATAAATTCAATGTATTTTTCTGTCCCACATATGAATTATCTGTCTTCTCTGAAATAAGCTGTCCCGAGCGCTGCCGGCGGACGGCTCTCCTTCTTCATCCTGAAGCTTACTGCGATCAATACGACTATAGTCACTATGTATGGTGTCATGCTCCAGATATTCTGCGATATGGTTATCCCTGTGATGAAGGTTGGCGCATATGCTCCGGCTTTCGAGAGGAAGCCGAAAAGATACCCGCCCCAGATCGCGTTGACAGGCTTCCAGGTTGCAAAGATGACAAGCGCGACCGCAAGCCAGCCCATTCCCTCGATGTCAAGCGCCGTTGACCACTGGACGTTGTTTATGACAAGGTACAGGAAACCGCCGATGCCCGATATCGCAGAACCTGCAAGGATCGCAGAGTACTTGTATCTTGTAACGTTAATGCCCATTGCATCCGCGGTTCCGGGATTTTCGCCTATGGCGCGGAGGTTTAGCCCCTGGTGTGTGCGGTAAAAGAAAAGCTGCAGAAGCACGGCAAGGATCACCGCAAGATAAACGAGAAAACCGTAGTTGAACAGCAGCTTTCCCACAACACCGAGGTCTGTTGACAAGAACGGGATCTTGGCGTTGAAAACATCATCCGCTACAGCGGAACGTATAGCTGTACTGCCGCTCTTTGCGCTGATCACGCTTCCAAAGTGCTTTGCAAGGCCTGCTCCGAAGGTCGTGAGCGTAATGCCCGTAACATTCTGGTTCGCTTTAAGCGTGATCGTAAGAAATGCGTAAATAAGGCCCGCAAGTGTTGCCGCAACCACAGAGGACACAAGCCCAAGCAGCAGCATCACGAATTTGGACGGGTTTTCGGTGCTCTGTTCGTAAAGAAAAGTTGAGGCAAATCCCGAAATGCCGCCGCAGAGCATTATTCCGGGAACACCGAGGTTAAGGTGTCCGGCTTTTTCCGTAAGGATCTCGCCCATGGCACCGTACAGGATAACGCTTCCGAAGTTGACTGCCATAACGATCCAGCCCAGCATACTGTCTGCGTTCCAGATTATTCCCATGTTATTTGCCCTCCTTTTCGTGATTTTTGCGGAAAACAAGGCGGTAGTTTATAAAGAACTCACTGCCTATAAGGAAGAAGAGGATGATCCCCGAAATGACATACGACAAGTATTCCGTGGCATTGGCATTCATGCTGCTTATCTCCGATGCGGCATTCTGGAAGAATACCATCATGAACGAAGTCCCTATCATCGTGAAGGGATTGAATTTTGCAAGCCATGCGACAACTATTGCGGTAAAGCCGAAGCCGTTGTTCATGGTGCTCGACAGCGTGAAGTCGATGCCGGAAACGGTAAGGAATCCGCACAGGCCGCAGACAGCGCCGGAAAGAAGTATCGTGCGGATCATGACCGCCTTAACGTTTATCCCGGCGTAAACCGCCGTTTTTTCGGATTCGCCGACAACCGCGATCTCGTAGCCATGCTTTGTGCGCTTCATGTAGATATACATAAGGCAAACGAGCAGCAGGACTATGGCGGTGCATATATAGAAGTTCTCGTTTAAGACAGCCGGCATTACAGCATTTTTGGCTATCTGCTTGAACGAAGCGAAGCCCGAGCTCTCGCCCTTCCATTTATCCACGCTGTACATTACCGCAAAGGTGGCAATGTAGTTCATCATAAGGGTGAACAGCGTTTCGTTGGTGTTCCAGAAAGCACGGAAGATCGCGGGGATAACGCCCCATATTGCGCCGGCGAGCAGGCCCGCAAGCCCCATGAGAGGGATAAGCAATCCGCCCGGAAGGTGTCTGAAGGTCAGAGCCACAAAGGAAGCGGCGAGCGCGCCCACAAGCATCTGTCCCTGGGCCCCGATATTCCAGAATTTCATCTTGAACGCGGGCGCAAGGCCGATCCCAAGGCACAGGAGCGGTGTCATCAGCTTTATGGTATTGCGGATTCTTCTTGGTGTTCCGAAGGAGCCGGTTATCATGGAACTGTAGATCTTAAAAGGGTTGATACCGGTCACGGCAAAGACGAGCACGCCCGTCACGATAAGAGCCGCAACGACGGCAAAAATGCGTATCAGCCACTTTTTCAGCATTGGCGTGTCTTCTTTTCTGATCACATGTACAAAGGGTTCTTTTGCAGTTTTAGTTTGTGCCATTCTGCTCCCCTCCTTCCATGCCGCCGGTCATCAGCAGGCCGACCTGTTCCTTTGTGCAGGTCCGCGCGTCGAGCAGGCCTGTGATCCTGCCTTCGCACATAACAAGTATCCTGTCCGAGAGGGCAAGCAGCACATCGAGGTCTTCGCCGACGAAGATGACCGCAACGCCCTTCTGTTTCTGTTCGTTTATAAGATGGTAAATGGTAAATGATGTGTTGATATCGAGCCCGCGGACCGCATACGCCGTCATGAGCACCTGCGGGGCAGCGGCTATCTCACGTCCTACAAGCACCTTCTGGACATTTCCGCCCGAAAGCTTTCTGACGGGAGTTGCGATATCCGGCGTCTGGACCTCAAGCTCCTCTTTAATATTTCCGGCAAGCTCTCTCGGAGCCTTCTGCTCAAGGAAGATGGAATTTCCGTTTTCGTAGGATTTGAGCATCATGTTCTCGCTCATGCCCATAGAACCCACAAGTCCCATGCCTAGGCGGTCTTCGGGAACGAAGGAGAGGACCACGCCAAGCTCTCTTATCTGCTTTGGATTCCTGCCGACAAGCTCTGTCGGGGCGTCTGCTCCGGAGGGGAGATATTCGATGCTTCCGCTCTCTACCGCGGCAAGGCCCGCAACAGCCTCAAGCAGCTCCTTCTGTCCGCATCCCGAAATACCGGCTATGCCGAGTATCTCGCCGCCGTTTGCGACAAACGAGACATCCTTTAATGCGAGGTTTCCTTCTCTGTCCCTTACCGAAAGATTCTTGATCTCAAGGCGTTTTACGGGATTGACGGGATCCGGTCTTTCTATGTTCAGATCGACCTTCCTGCCCATCATCATCTCTGTGAGGATCTTCTCGTTCGCGTCCTTTGTGGCGATGCTGTCAACACATTCGCCTTTGCGAAGGATCGCCACGCGGTCGGATACGCTAAGCACCTCCTGCAGCTTGTGGGTGATGATGACAATGGCTTTTCCGGCGTCACGCATATTCTTTATGACCTTGAAAAGCTTCTCGGCTTCCTGCGGGGTAAGCACCGCCGTAGGCTCATCAAGTATCAGGATATTTGCGCCCCTGTAGAGGATCTTGACTATCTCTAGTGTCTGCTTCTGCGACACGTTCATGTCATAGACCTTTTTTTCGAAATCTATTTCAAAGCCGTATTTATCACAGATCTCGCGGATCTTAGCGACTGTTTCTTTCCTGTTTATGCGCATTCCGGTGTGTTCTTCGCCGAGTATGATATTCTCTGCCGCAGTGAACACATCTATCAGCTTAAAATGCTGGTGCACCATGCCTATCCCGTTGTCAAAGGCATCTTTCGGCGAGCGGATCTGCACCGGTCTGCCATCGATGAATATCTCGCCTTCATCCGGATAATAGATGCCTGCGAGCATGTTCATCAGCGTAGTCTTTCCGCTGCCGTTCTCACCGAGGAGCGACAGTATCTCGCCGTGACGTATCTCAAGATCGACATTGCTGTTTGCCGCCACATGCCCAAAGGTCTTTGATATCCCTTTAAGCCTTACTGCTGCGTTGTTTTCGGACATATCCGTTCTCCTTCATAAAAACCCCAAAAGGGAAACCGGCAAGGGTTTCCCTTCGGGAAAAAACTCATTGTTTGTTTTTGATCGCAAAAACCGTGTGTTCCCGCAACCTTTAAGAAACCGGCCTGTACGGTTTCCTTAGTTAAGCTCCGTGATGCCGTCGATCCTTACAGAGAAGTAAGGAGCGGAACGGATAACGGACTCTTCGATGTAGCCGTTCTTTACAGTCTCAAGTGTCTGGCCCTGGTATACAACGCGGGGAGCTTCACCCGAGAAGTCAAGGTATGAGAAATCAACCATGTTGGTGGAAATCTTTGCGCCGTTTACGGTAAAGGTGTTAAGATCGAATACGTGAACGGAACCGTTCTTGATGCCGTTTACTACTTCATCAACCTTAGCCTGTGTACCTGCTGCTGCAGATGTGCCAAGCTTTGTGATGGCAACGGAACCGGACTCATAGCCCTGTGCCCAGTCCTGCTCGAGTGTCTTGCCTTCCATAACGGTCTTGATGGCATGCTCGTAATAAACTTCCCAGTTGTTTGTAGCAGATGTAAGGGCAGCCTTGGGAGCAGCGGGAAGCATGTCAACGTTGTAACCTACAGAGAAAACGACTTTGCCGTTCTTTGCTGCATCTTCACATGCTGTGGGTGCGCCTGTCGAATCCGCATGCTGTCCGATGATGACGCAGCCTGCGTCGATAAGAGCATTTGCAACGCTCTTCTCATCTTCGTAGTTGAACCAGCTCTTTGTGTACTGAACGCTCATGGAAACGTTGGATACAACGGAGCGGATGCCAAGGAAGAAAGCGGTGTAACCGGAAACAACCTCTGCGTAGGGGTAAGCGCCTACATAGCCGATCTTGATGTTGCCGTTTGCATCAAACGCGTTGGGTGTAGCTGTCTTTGAAACAGTGCCTGCGTCAACAAGCTCTTTCAGCTTAAGACCTGCAACAACGCCCGATACATAACGGGATTCATATACTTTTGTGAACGCGTTGCAAAGGTTCGGGATGCCGCTGATAGCAGCGAAGTCGCCTGTCATTGCAACAAACGTAACGTCCTTGTACTTGGGAGCAACTTCGGCCATATAGTTCTGGTGACCGTAGCTGTTAGAGATAACGATCTTGCAGCCCTTGTCAACAAGGTCTTCTGCTGCATTGGCACAGTCGGATGTCTCGGGAACGCTGTATTTCCACTCGATCTGGCTGTCACTTAAGCCAAGCTTCTTGGCTGCTGCCTGGATGCCGTCGATATGAGCCTTCGTGTAGCCCTCGGTTGCGTCGCCGACAAGGATAACGCCGACCTTAAAATCGGTGTTCTTGTTTCCGCATGCGGTAAGACCTGCGCCAAGCACGATCATGACTGCTGCAAGGATAAGTGCGGTAATTCTTTTCATGGTTCTCCTCCACGTAGAAAATAATAAATCAGCCGAAAACGATCCCGTCTTCGGATAATTTCAGTATCTTTGCCAGAGCCTCTACCCTGTAGCCTTTGGCTCTGAGCGCATTGCCGCCACCCTGATATTCCTTCTCTATTACGACCGCTGCCCCCGCCACGGTCGCCCCTGCCTTCTCAACGATCTTTGCAAGTGCCGAAAGAGCTGCGCCGCGCGCCAAAAAATCGTCCACAAGGAGGACCTTGTCGCCGGCATTGATGTATTCTTTCGATACCACTATGTTGTTTTCTTTCTGATGGGTATAGGACCACGCAGGCTCGCTGTAGAGCGCCCCGTCAAGATTCGTGGTCTGGTGTTTTTTCGCAAAAACAAGCGGCACACCTAACTGCTGTGCCACAAGCGTTGCAATGGAGATACCCGAAGCTTCCACGGTAAGTACCAGTGTGATCTCGGTATCTGAAAAAAGACGCTTGACTTCTTTTGCCATTTCAGTGGAAAAGCTTACGTCAATGCGATGATTAATAAAGCTGTCGACTCGCAAAATGTCCCCTGCGCTGACTTTGCCTTCAGCCAGGATGCGTTCTTCAAGTAATTTCATAACGATCCCCCGGATTGTCTAAACCCGTTTTAAGAACTTTACGCGCATTGTCAAAAATCATTTCGAGGGTATATTAAACGATAATCAACTTTAAATCAAGGATATTTTTAAACAAATTTTTAAGTGATTTTTTAACCGACTCTGTTACAACGGTACACAGACTTGCCTTTTTCAAGGGCACATGTTAAAGTATTCGCATGGAAAAAATATTTACTCTGAAAAAAAAGATCGATTTCTTTTCGCCTGAAAAGATCATGAACTCGGGCCAGCTGTTCCGCATGTATAAGGACAACGAAACAGGCGTATTTACTGTGTTTTCCGGTTCCCGGGCCCTGAACATCCGCGGGACTGCAGACGGTTTCTTTGAGTTTTCATGCGACGAAAAGGACTTTGAAGATTACTGGAAGGATTATTTTGATCTTGACACGGATTACGCATCCCTTTTTGAACGCGCAAAAAGAAAAGGCGGTTATATCCGCGACTGCGCCTTATCTTCAGAAGGGATAAGAGTCCTGAACCAGGATCTTTTCGAGATGATGATCTCGTTTATCATCTCCCAGCAGAAAAGGATACCTGAGATAAGAAAATGCATAGAAGCCCTCTGCGCCCGCTTCGGAGAAAAGCAGAACGCAGAAGGCTTCGGATATTACGGCTTTCCGACTGCCGAAAGCATTGCTTCGGCCGGTCCCGACGGTGTAAAGGGTCTTTCCCTCGGATACCGTGAAAAATATATTTATGAAACCGCGGCAAAATATGCCGGTGACGGCTTTATAAAGAGCAGCGCCTTCAGGGAGCTGTCTTTTGCGGATGCAAAGGAGTATCTGAAAGGATACTGCGGTATCGGCGAAAAGGTCTCAAACTGCATCTGCCTTTTTGCTCTGGGCTATAAAGACGCTTTCCCGGTAGATGTGCATATCAAGGATATCCTCCACCGCGAATACGGCGTGGGAGGAAGCTCCTACCGCACTCTGCCCGATGCTGTGTTCTCGCAGGCGGTTGAAGAGCATTTCGCAGATTTCAAGGGCGCAAAGGGGATAATCCAGCAATGGATCTTTGCGCATGAGATCGCAACGCAGGTCAGCCCCTGACTCCCGCCATAACGGTCCCGATATTCTCGCGGAACACGATATCGGCTTCGGAATCGTAGGATGTGCGGTCCCTGTTGATCACTACAAGCTTGTCGCCGCCGTAGTAACGTATCATTGTGTTCGCGGGATAAACCATGAGCGAGGTGCCGCCGACGATGAAAAGATCTGCGTTTGCAAGGGCTCTTACGGCTCCCGACCATGCGGCTTCGGGAAGCCCCTCACCGTAGAGCGTCACTTCGGGGCGTATCATCCCACCGCATTCGCAGTGCGGAACGGGCTCCGTTGACTTAAATATCCGTGTTCCCGGGTATTTTTTCCCGCAGCGGTCGCAAAAGCATCTCTCTGTAGTCCCGTGGAGCTCGTAAACGCGGCTGCTTCCGGCTTTCTGGTGCAGGCCGTCTATATTCTGGGTTATAACTGCATCAAGCTTTCCGGCCTTTTCAAGTTCAGCAAGCTTGATATGTGCGACATTGGGCTCTATCCCTTCCACGTTCATCTTCTGTCTGTAATACTCAAAAAAGACCTTTGAATCGTGATAAAGGCATTCGTTTGAAAGCAGATACTCGGGTTCATATGCCTCAAAACGCACGTCTTTTGTGTTGTAAAGCCCGTCTTTGCTCCTGAAATCGGGGATGCCGCTTTCGGTCGAAACCCCGGCTCCGCCAAAGAAAACCGCGTGTCTGCTGGACGCGATCAGGTCGTTCAATGCATCGATCCGCTCTTCAAAACTGTTCATTTTTCCCCTTTCCCTGCATTATGCATTTGTTATGTTGCCGGTCCGGCTGCTGCTTTCCGGTGTTGTTTGTGCTCTGTGTTGCCGGTCCGGCTGCCGCTTTCCGGTGTTTGATATGTTTGCGTTGCCGGTCCGGCTGCTGCTTCCCGGTATTTGATACGTTTGCGCTGCCGGCCCGGTTTTAGCGCTCCGGCGGCAGATATGTTCCCGTTTTCAGTGCACTCCCTGGCTGTCAAGGAGCACGTCAAGCTCTGCTCTTGCCCACTCCCTGTCGTCCACAAGTATTCCCCTCATGCCAAGCTTCTCGGCTGCTTCAACATTTCTCTGAGAATCATCAAGGAACACACATTCCTTCGGATCAAGCCCATATTTTTCAAGAAGAAGATTATATATGGCCGCATCGGGCTTGAGCATCCTGACGGTATAAGAGATGACCCTGCCCTCATCAAGTTGTAAGAACTTAAAAAGTCCCTCTTTTTCCGCCATTTCGAAATTCTCTTTGCTGTAATTGGAAAGCAGATAGACCTTCATGCCGCGGTTCTTAAGCTCCTGTATCCATTCGCAGGAGTCGGGGTATTCCACCACAAGCCCGTGCATATCCTTGAAAAACAGCCTTATTTCGGGCTCCGCACCGGGGTCGAGGGCTATGCAGTTGAGCATGGTCTGCTCTGCCGTGAGCACACCCTTGTCCATCAGCGGCCAGTAGGGGCCCTCTGCGGTTGCCTTTGCCACTCTGTCGCACATTTCCGGCGCGATGCCAATCTCTTTGATGTACTCCTTATAACGGAACTGCGCGAGCACGTTCCCGATATCGAAAACAACATTCTTTATCATTGCACTTCTTCTCCTGTTTTTTGATATTCCGATTATACTACAAAACCGCACCGAATACAATTACCCGGTGCGGTCATGATATTGTCAGGTCAACAAGGGCACTCACTTCTCCGTTTTCTTTTCACGGTTGCCTTGTATCCCCTGTTTATGTGTGTTGTCTCCCCTTTTTTTCGGTTTTTCTCCCGTCCGTCCCGCGATCCGCTCCCGGACTATAAACTGTCCGTATTTCAGCAGCATTTCCCTTTCTTCGGGGGTCATGATGTTCATAAGATTTTTAAGTCTCGTCTCATGATCCTTCCTCGTATTGTACAGCGGTGTCTCGCTTACATTGTCCGGAAAGACTATGTTGTCATCAAGCATTGCATCGAGCGGCATCCCGTAGAAGTCTGCAAGCCTTATCATCAGCTCTCTTCCGACGCCCGATTTCCCCGTCTCGTAGCCCGAGTAGGTAGATCTGTGTATCCCCAGACGGTCTGCAAGCTCCTGTTGTTTTAACCCCTTCATCTTCCTGAGTTTTTTCAGCTTTCCGTGTATTCCCGGCTCTATGCTCTCTTTCCTGCTCATCCCGTACACAGCCTCCTCTTATGTACAGAGAGTATTCGAAGGGTAATATCGAGTAAACGTTATGACGGGTTTCTCCACATAATCTTTTCGTTACGTGGAAGTTTGGGTCATAGCATAGATAATTGTGGACTTTTTGTCAAAATCGGTTATAATTTTGTCGCTGACTTTTTTCTCCGGCCGGGGGACAGAACAAAAGGAGTTAGTCAGCAGGGGTGGTTTTCCCGTTCTGGCGGGTCAACCAAAATGCAATATTTACGGAGTTGGGGAATCAAAATGAGAATCACGTTTAAAACACAGGCGGAACGGCTCCGCCAACTGGCAAATGCAGCACACTGCCGGATGACAAGCAGCTGTGTTGTTGACGAAAACGGCGCAAGCATCACGCGCTACGGCCTCGAATTCAGGAGGCTGACAAAAACCTTCCGCACTCTTCCGGATCTGTCCGGAAACGCGCAGAAAGTGCGGGAACTGATGCAAAGGATAAACAGGTTACATCTGAGCCCGATCCACATTGATGATGTGATCGAGGATTTCCTTGCATCTGACGCCTGCTGAAGGCAATCGGTCAAAAGAGCTTTTAGCTCCTGCCGGATCAAAAACAAAAAAGGAAGCACGCGTTTTCTGTCCCGGCGCGTGCTTTTTTACAGCCTGCAGCCGGCCTTCATATCTTGGTATTCTGTGTTTCGGAATCTGCAGTTTTTTTAGGAAACATGATCTTTCCGACGAGGTCTATTACCGGTCCGAGCGCAAACACCATTATCACCGTTACAGCTCCAACCGTCATGTCTATCTTTGCTGCAAGGCACACGATCACCGCTAAGACTGTGACCGCAAGGTCGTAGGATATCCTGACAAGCTTAAAGGCTATCTTTTTCCCTGTCTTTTTCTCAAGTGTCTTGTGAATATGGAACGAAAACGCGTCATAGGGCGATGTTCCCGTGTCGCTGTTCATATACACCGCCGCAGCAACAACGAAGATCGCAAGTGCCGGCACCATGACAGCGATCGCCACCGGAAGCGACTCGATCTTGAAATCCCTGCCAAAGATAAGGGAGATGATCCAGCTTGTAAAATCCGCCGAATATCCCACAAGTATCATATTTCCGAAGGTCCCCGGCCCAAACAGCGAACGGTCCCTGAACAGCAGGAACAGGAACAGAACAGCGTTTATGCAAAGCTGGTAGGTTCCGAAAGACAGGCCCGTGACCTCAGCCATAGCGTAATGCAGGGCAGAGCACGGATCCGGGCCGAGTCCCGTGATCTTTAATACGGCAACGCCCACACCCATGATAAACACCGCAACCAGCATCAGGAGAATATTCTTCCACTTTTTCTTCAGGTATTCTCCGAGTTTCTTCAGGTATTCTCCGAGTTTCTTCAGGCATTCTCCAAGATCGATCTTAAATTCATACTTCATAAAACAATTCCTTCCGGCCTACAGGCGCGATAAAAGCGGCCCGCCAGGCGAGCCGCTTCAGCTGCAGATTTGGTTTATTACTTGATGAGGCCGGCGATCCTTGCCATTTCCTCGATGGTCTCCTTTGAAACCTTCTTGCCCTTATACTCGATAAGGTTCTGTCTGCTGCCAGTAAATATGTCAACAGGGAGGTACTTCTGAAGGATGATCTTCTCGTCCTCTACATAGATCTCAAGAGACTCGCGGTCCTCAATGTCGAGCGTTCTCCTAAGCTCGATCGGTATTGTGATTCTTCCGAGTTCGTCCAGTCTTCTGACTATTCCGGTGCTCTTCATAAACAAATATCTCCTCTAAACAGTATTCTATTCATCACGGAAAACCCGTACGCGACTATTATATACAAGTACAATTCAAAATGCAAACATTTTTTACAAAAAATTTAAACGATTACTTAAATTTGGTTTATTTAGAAGTTTTCTTCGCAGCGGGTTTCTTGGCCGATGCCGTGGAAGTCTTGCCCGTTGCAGGTTTTTTCGCAGATGAGGTGCCTGTCTTTCCTGCTGCCGGTTTCTTAGCGGATGTGCTGCCGGTCTTGCCTGTCGAGGGCTTCTTGGCCGATGTGCTGCCGGTCTTTCCTGTTGAAGGCTTCTTAGCGGAACTTCCGGTCTTTCCGCTTGAGGGCTTCTTTGCCGATGTTTTCGGCTTCTTCGGCTTCTCTTCCTCTTCTTCGTCATTGCTTGTGTCGGTGGAAACAAGGTTCATTATACCGCCGAAAAGTCCGCCGCCGCCACCGTTGTTGTTTCCGCCTCCGAACAGGCCGCTTAAGAAACCGCCGCCGCTGTTCTGGTTATTTGAACCGGGCTTTGGCTTAGGCTTGTTTGAAGACGAGCTTCCCGCATTCGACATAAGAAGAGATGCGATGAGCGGAGCCGCTGCCGACAGGATATTGTTTGTGTTGTTCGTGCTTACTCCCGTTTCTCCGGCAACCTCGTTTGTTGTTGCGGAATTGACGCCAAGGAGGGATGTGATCATCGCAAGCGGATTCTTTCCGCCCTTTTCGGTCCCGCCGGCGATCAAAGGCATGGCTGCGGCCAGTACACTCTTGACCTGTGTGCCGGGCGCGCCGCTCTTTTCGCTGATGCTGCTGACATTTTCCTTTGTGAGAAGCTGTTTTAATATGCTCTTAACGTCCATGGATATCCTCCTTTTATCACGGGTCACTCTTTAGTAATTTTGCCCCTTTAGTCCATTATGCTCTAACAATTTTATGAAATCAATATTTTTGTTGAAAATTTCTTGAAATACTCTTTCCGTTTGGTTATAATTTCTTCAAACGGAGCCTCTGCTCCGCCACATCAAAAGGAGGGTGTTTCATATGGCTGAAACAAAAAAGAAAACCGTAGCTCCGGCAAGCGACTCCTCAAAGAAGTCCTCCGGGGAAAAGAAAATAACCGAAGCCGCTCCCGTTGGTAACGCAGGCGGATACCGCGCCCTTGCGATCCTCTTCTGGGTACTTGCCATCGGATGCGAAGTTCTTGCATTACTCTTCATCTTCGGACAGCTCAACCTTCTTCCGAAGAATCCCCAGATCCTTTGGATCCCCGCACTTGTTCTCGACCTGATCTTTGTGATAATCGGTTCACAGTTCTGGAAGAAAGCAAACCGCATCAAACCCGCTTCAAAGAAGAACAAAACACTCTTCTGGCTGTGGAACAACATGGGCCTCATCGCATGCTGTGTAGCATTCCTGCCTTTTGTCATCCTTGTTCTTTCAAACAAGAACCTTGACAAGAAGACCAAGATGATCGCCTCCATCGCAGGTGTTGTTGCTCTTCTTATCGCAGGTGCCGCTTCCTACGACTATAACCCTATCTCCCAGGAAGAGATGGAAGCTGCTACCGGCAGGATCACATCCACCGTTTACTGGACATCATCAGGCAAGGTTTACCACATTTGCGGTACAGTTGAAGACCGCGATGCAAAGGATACCGACGGCGATCCGCTTTGCGACTGCTCATCAACAAAGAACAGCACTACCTTCACATACGGCACTGTTGATGAAGCCATCGCAGCAAACCGTACCCGTCTCTGCAAGATATGTGCCCAGAAATTTGGCATCAATACCGATGGCCTCCTTACCGACGACTCCGAAGAATGAGCCTTAACCAATAGGGTTTCCGCAGGACCGCGAATGATCGCGGTCCTGTTTTTTCCTGTCTGTCCAACTTTCTTAATTTTCTTCTTGACATCCTCCCCGCGCATCATTATAATCACATTCAATACAGCTAGGGGAGCACATCGCTGAGATTGAGACATGGACGCATCCATGCATCTAACCCTCACTACTTGAACCGGGTAATACCGGCGTAAGGAAGCGTAACTGATGTGAGCCCTCCTATGCAGAATTAGGAGGTTTTTTTATGTTTTTATCATCCCTTTGGGAAAGTACCGTTTTTGAACCTTTTGTTTACTCCAAAACCGATAAGTACGGCACTCAGCTGTACTATCCCACAACGCTCGGCAATGTGATGATCTGGCTCCTTATTGCCATTTTCATCGCCGCTGCACTGCTCTTTGCCAGAAACTACGCAAAAAAGAGCGCTGAAGGAAACAATAAATACGGTGTCAAACTGTCCGCAAAACAGCTTGCATTCTGCTCTGTCTGCATTGCACTCGGAACAGTCCTTTCCCTTCTCAAGTTTTTTGAATTCCCCTTTGGCGGGTCGGTAACAGCGTTTTCGATGCTCATCATCTGCCTTCCGGGCTATTACTTCGGACTTGGCGCAGGCCTTATGACAGGTCTCGCCTACGGTCTTTTACAGCTTTTCCTCGAACCCTACGTTATCCTGCCGCTTCAGCTTGTTATCGACTATTTTCTTGCATTTACGGCCCTCGGTCTTTCGGGTCTTTTCGCAAAGAGCAAGCACGGTCTTATAAAGGGCTATATCGCTGGTGTCCTTGGCCGCTATGTTTTCGCAGTCCTTTCAGGCTGGATATTCTTCGGCGAATACGCATGGGAAGGCTGGAATCCGCTTCCTTACTCACTTGCGTATAACGGCGCGTATATCTTTGCGGAAGCCCTCATAACCATCATAATCCTTTGCATTCCCGCAGTATCCAAAGCATTTTTCACAACAAAACGCTTTGCAAACGAAGGCTGAAAACTGTATAATACTCCTCAGGAGCCGGTGAGCCCGGTGACGGCCTTTTCCTGCCGCAGAGCTCTCCGGCAGCGGAGGAATTATGGTTATCAAAGCTTTTAAAACCCTGTCTGCACTGAGAAAGACCCAGATAGCAAGCCTTGAGGCGGAAGCCGCAAGGGCTGACGGGGCAGCGTACCCGCTTTTTTCAGATACCTTTCTTAACTATACAAAAGAGGTTCCCGCGTTCTTTTTTGCAACCTCCGGGAACCGCGCCCTTGGCGTGCTGTCGCTTTTTTTACCGGGAGACGGTACGGCCGAAATAAGTGCCCTTGTTTCCCCTTCTTACAGAAACAGAGGGCTTTTTTCAATGCTTTTGGGCGAGGCGGCAAAGTCCTTAAAGGCGCTTGGCTGCACAACAGTATATATTGTCAGCAACCCGCGGATAAAAGCAGGCGCAGCAGTCTTAGAAAAGCTCCCTGTCAGATACTCTTCTTCGGAATACAAGATGATCCTTCCGGACGCGGCAATCCCGTTACAGAGCGCGCCGCCTTCCGTTTCCGAAAGCTCCGGGCCCAAAACACGCAAAAACATTGCCGCACCGGCACTTAGTCCCATCCTTACCCGGCTTTCGTCCAAAGACTTCCTTTCCCTTAAAGACCTTTTCGCAGAGCTTTTTGACATAGACGAAAATGCCGCAGAAACCTGGCTTTCCTCCCTCTCCGCTTCCGACAGTGTGCGTCTTTTCAGGTATGAGGATAACGGCAAACTCATTGGCTGCGCGGGATTTGTGGAGAGCGTGACCTGCTGTTCCGTTTTCAGCGTCGGCATCCGCGAAGAATACAGGGGAAAAGGCCTCGGAAAGCGCCTTATGCTCGCGCTCCTAAAAAAAATACCTGCAGGAAAAGCTGTGATCCTGCAGGTTTCGGATAAAAATCCCGTTGCTTTTTCACTTTACGGAAAGCTTGGCTTCGCGATAGAAAGCACCACCGTGTATCATGTGCTTGAGCGCTTCTGAGCCCTTCCGTACCTCTTTTTCGGTTCTCTGCCCTTTGCCGTAACATAAGGCGCCTTGTAACCCTGAAGGATGTAGAGCAGTACATCGAACACCCGTCTGTTGTTCCTGACAACTATCGCGATCCGCTCCTTTGCGCGGCTTAACCCGTGGAAGAGATTACGCACCCTTCTGTCGTTTCCGCCGTTTTTGCTCCTTAAATACCCTTCTTCATCATAGAAAAATGTATCGTCAACAAGCATCACGATCTTGTCGAATTCCTTGCAGGTCGCTTCGTTTACCTCGATACGCTCGGCCGCGGCGAGCGCCGGCGACATCTCCTTGAAAACAAGCCCCTCGTCCGGCTGTTTTATGCTGCTGTCCCAGATATACATGTACCCGTCGTCAATAAAAGTCTCTATCATGCGTTCAGCCTCGCCGCTGTCACCCGAGACCACGGTAACAGACGGATATTCCCGCCTTCTTGCTCCGCCGGTCACGCTCATCACGCTTTTTATGAAGGAAGAAAGCTCTATATTCAGGCGGATCCTGTTGGTAAGCCTGTATTCGATAAAACCTTCCGTTCCGGTCAGATAAACATAGCCGCTGTCCTGCCTTTCCTTCTCGGAAACAGGCTCCTCTCTGTCGTAGGAGAAAATGGCCGGAACATTCCAGCTCTTCGCCAGTCCAAGGATATATTCGATATCCTGCTTTGTCATCCGGTGCCCTTCATCTACGAGGATGCAGGAATACGGCTTTATCTCCGACAGCTTCTCCTTGTCCGCAAAATAGTAAAAATCTATGCGCTTGAGCCTGCCGTCCAGCTCCTCAAGCTCCCTTTCGTGCGATCCCATATGAAAGATGCAGACTTTGTCGGTCTTTGAAAGCTGCATCGCAAGATCAAACAGCAATATGGTCTTACCTGTGCCCGGAAGTCCCGTAAAGCCCGTGACAAGCAGATTTTCATCATGTTCGGCCTTTTTCTGCCGGATCCTCTTCAATATCTGGTAGCGTATGTCGTTCTGCTGATTTGTGAGGAAATACTCGTTCCTAAGGAACCTGCCGGGGTCCGTAAAGGGCGAGATGAGGTACCTGTCTTCCTTGAAAAGATCCTCGATGTCTCCCTTGCTGCACTCCGACTGCTTTTCGAGTATTGCCGCAAGCTCTTCCCATGCGGCTTCCACCACGCGCCCGCTGTTTGAAAGTCTGCAGAGTCTCCCCGTATCGCTCACATAAGTATAGAAATATGCGGTCCGTCCTATGGTCGAAAGGTAGTATCTGTTCATGAGAAGCTGCCTTCCGATGGCCTCCGTTGACACATCCCGGCTCTTTATCTCGATATTGACCACATAATCGTCGTTCACGCGCAGAAGATCGAATTCCTTCCCAAGCTTTGGCATGGTAAAGGAGTAGTAAAACTCGTATTCGTAGGCTTTTTCCGTGGTTTCGCAGAGCCTTGTGATAAAGCTCCTTAAGCCCGCAACTTCCCAGTCCCGTATCCTAAGGTACGGGCTGCGTCCGGAAAGCTGGCGCTCAAAACGTTCAAGCGCAGCCTTCTCCTGTATTCGGGTAAAGGCATAGATGTTGATGGGCTTCAAGCCTTTTTATCCTTCTTTCTCCTGAATTCATTGCCAAGGACCGCGAGAAATACCAGAACTCCCGCAAGAACTAGGACCGCAATCCGGTTTATCGTGAGGATGTTCACACCAGCAAGGTATTCCTGATAGCCTTCAAGACTCGCATGGCGGATGGCGATGCAGGAATCATAGTCGCCGACATCTGCCGTCGACCCCTGTGAAAATACCCAGATCACGAGAGATGCAAGGATGCCCGGCAGCGAAAACCCTGTCCACTCGTTAAGGCAGAGCACCAGCGCGGTTTCAAAAAGGATCGCAGGGCAGAGCCAGAAAAATGCCAGCTCCACAAACGCAAAAGCGCCGGCTGTTCCGGCCTTGTAGGCAAACATGCAGGATCCCGCAATGATCACCGGAACGCATAAAAGCATGCCTTGTGAAATAAAGCGCACCAGCACGGCTCCGCGGGAGCTTAGCCCTTCTCTTGTGTCGGAGAGCCCGCGTTTCCTGCGTTCTTTATCGCGCACAACCGATGCCGCAACTGCAAAAGCAGGCAGGAACAGCACTATCTCTCCTATCTCGCTTGCAAAAAGTCTTGCGTAAGCAAAACCTGCGGAATTGCCGGCTCCGGTAAACTCAAGTGCTCCCTGCGCGTTTATCTCCGGCAGGAATACCGCAAATATCACTATCGCTATTCCGAGTATATACACATAAAACGTGGGCGCAAACAGGAAAAGCCCTGTTTCGTCCGTAAAACTGCGTTTCGTAAACATCTTCCCTCCATGACGGCCGGTCCGGGCCGCTTTACGCATTATTGCTTATTGAACAGCTTTTTCCAAAGCACAAAGGATTTTTTGTCCGGATTCGACCAGTAAACTTCGATAGAGAATACGATTATCGCAAGCGCGAGCAAAAGCACAACAAGATTCTGCCGGCCCGCAGTCCTTACCGCAAGGAAGATCGCGATCCCGCAAAGCGTTATGATCACAAAGATGAGGGCAGTAAAAATGCCCTTTCTCCTAAGATCCTCCTTCTGCAGTTCTTCTTTTTCTTTAACTTTTGTAAAATAAACACCGTTCTTTTTCATCTCTAACCTCCGAAGAAAGGTTTTCCGTGTCTGCCGCACCTTTCCTTATGTTTCCTTGAAGTTTTCAGCTTTTCCATGTATAATGATCCGTGGCGGGCTGATAAATCCGCTGCATCTTTACGAAAACACCGAAAGGCATATCATGGCAAACCTTGGAATCCCGCAGAACACCATTGCTGTCCTGCAAAAATACAATATCAGCTTCCAGAAGAAATTCGGTCAGAATTTCCTCATAGATACCCACGTTCTTGAAAAGATAGTCGCCGCCGCGGATATCACAAAGGACGACCTTGTTATAGAGATCGGCCCCGGCATCGGCACGCTTACGCAGTATCTTTGCGAAGCAGCCGGAAAAGTTGTGGCTGTGGAGATCGACCGCAACCTTATCCCCATCCTTGAAAATGATACCCTTAAAGACTACGACAATGTAGAAATCATAAATGCCGATATCTTAAAGCTTGATATCGAAAAGCTCATAAAAGACCGGCCTGTCAGGGGAAAAGCCAGGATAGTAGCCAACCTCCCGTATTATATCACCACGCCTATAGTCATGCAAGTTCTTGAAAGCCGCGCCCCCGTTGACAGTCTGACCGTAATGGTTCAGAAGGAGGTTGCGGAACGGATGCAGGCCGCTCCCGGCACCGAAGACTACGGCGCGGTCACGCTTGCGGTCAATTACTATACTTCGCCCCGTATTGCGGCATATGTGCCGATGAACTGCTTCATGCCCCGTCCGAATGTGGATTCTGCGGTTATAGTGCTTAAAATGCATGAAGCCCCGCCTGTTGACGTAAAAGATGAAAAGCTCATGTTTTCGCTTATCAGGGCCTCCTTCAACAAACGCAGGAAGACGCTCCTTAACGGGATCACGACAGGCGGTCTCGGGTTTACAAAGGAAGAGGTCTTAAAGGCCTTTGAAACCTGCGGCCTCGACCCCGCCATCCGCGGCGAAAAGCTGGGGCTTCCCGAATTTGCGGCGCTTGCAAATGCCCTTGGCGAACGTACTGTGTGAGAGCAGCCTTTAGCCCGGCTCCTGCGGTATACTTGCTGTTTTGGACCGGCTCCCGCGGTATACCTGCTGTTTTTGGACCGGCTTCCTGCGACATGCCTGCTGTTTTTGGCCTGTTTTCCCCCGTCACAGACCCTTTATAAGCCGGTACGCGTTCTCCGTTGTGATCTTTTCCACCTCTTCGCGTGCGATACCCCTGATCTGTGCTATCGTTTCCGCAACATAAGGGAGGAAAAGCGAAGAATTACGCTTACCCCTGAAAGGCTCCGGTGCAAGATACGGTGCGTCCGTCTCAAGTACCAGCTTTTCAAGGGGTATTTTTTCTGCGGTTTCTTTCAGTTTTTTGGAATTCTTAAAGGTGACCACCCCGCCGATACCGATAAGGAAACCGAGTTTGATGAAGCTTTCGGCCATTTCCGGACTGTACCCGAAGCAGTGTATTATCCCTGTAAGCCGCTGCCCCTTTGCCTTTGCAATGGCAACCTCTTCAGTGATCACAGCCAGTGTGTCTTCGGCAGCATCCCTGCTGTGCACGGACACCGGCAGATCAAGCTCCGCTGCCAGCTTAAGCTGTTCCCTGAAAACCTTCTTCTGCTCCTCTTTGTTGTCCTTTACCCAGTAGTAATCAAGCCCTATCTCGCCTATCATCACTACCTTTTCCGCGCCTGCAAGAGCCCTTATCTCATCAAGCCAGTCCCCGGAAAGATCCGCTATTTCCTCCGGATGGACACCCACCGCCGCATAAACGGCATCATATGTTTTTGCAAGCTTAACCGCTTCCCTGCTTGTTTTTACGCAGGTCCCCATATTGATGACCCGCTCTATTCCGCCTTCTTTTAAGGACAAGAGCAGCTTCTCGCGGTCTTCGTCGAATTTCTCATCATCATAATGTGCGTGTGTATCTATTATCATCTCTGTTACTCCTGTGTGGATGTCTGTTCTTCGGCGGACACCTGCTCCCCTGCCGGTGCCGCTGTGGGTCATTGTTCACCTGTGGGTGTCGGTGTGGGTCACTGCTCACCTGCCGGTGCCTCTGTAGGTGCCGGCATCTCTGTTGGCTCCGGCCCCTCTGTCGGCGTGGGCTCCGGTGTCGGAGTCGGTGTTGCCGTCGGATATGCAAGGCCCGTTTCGGGATCGATGGGATTACCGAAGGCATCGAATTCGGGATAATACGGGGTTTCCCGTTCTTCCCTCTGCCCCGTCCGGTTCCCCGGATCCGTATAGCCCGGGAAGTCCTTTATCTCAAGCCCTTCATGTATCTTGTGCATGAAATTCTTCCAGATGCGTCCGGGATAGCTGTTGCCTGTCAGGCCTCTCAGCTTTTTAGGAAGATCGTACCCTATCCAGACGGCCGTTGTGTAATATCTTGTGTAGCCCGCAAACCAGCCGTCCTGCTCCGTACTCGCTGTTCCTGTCTTTCCGGCCGCTATGGCATTGTCAAGGTTCAGCCTGTAACCTGTCCCTCTTTTCATAACATCCTTTAAGACATCCGTCATTGTCCTTGCGGCGTTTGCCGAGTAAACGCGCTTTGTCTCCACCGGATCCGCAACGATGGTCTTCCCCGAAGAATCCCTGATGGTGATTATACAGGTCGGAGTCCTGAAAAGACCGTCATTTGCAAGGGCCGCAAAGCCGGATGCAACCTCTGTTGCGCTCGCGCCGTAGGTAAACCCGCCAAGCGATGCCGCAGGGTAATAATCCTTATCGACTATATGCGAAAAATCCATCTTTAGCAGGTACGAAAGCCCTATCTTCGGCGTAAGGTCGGTGAAGAGCTTCCAGGCAACCGTGTTTGCGGATACCCAGACAGCCTCCCTTACGGAAATATCCCCGTAGTAGTAACCGCCGGAGTTTTTGGGCCCGCCCTCAAAATACTCATCAAGCACTCTGTCCTCGGGCGAAAGGCCTCTTTCAAACAGAGGGGCATAGACGATAAGCGGTTTCGTACAGCTCCCTGTCTGCCTGAAGGACTGATATGCGCGGTTCAGCGTATATCCGTTAAGGTCCTGCGTCCTGCCTCCGATTATCGCAACAACGCGCCCCGTCTCGTTATCTATGCAGACCGCCGATCCCTGAAGGGTGTAAACACCCTCCCCGTTTACCTCGTCAAAGCTCTCAAGTTCATCATCCAGGGCTTTTGCAAGAAGGGACTGTTTTTCAGGGTCGATGGAGGTGTAGATCCTGTAACCGCCGGTGTAGAGCGATCTCTGGATTGCATAATACTGCTCATAATACTGTGTTTCGTAAAGGGCTTTGTCTTCCTCGTTTAAGAATTCGTTCCTGAACTCAAAACCGTTACGCCGCATTATGGCCCGTATCGCGCAGTAATAGCTGTAGGTCTCGGCATAGTCCTGTTTTTCATGAGTCGCAGTCACAAGCACGGGCTTTTCGGCAACAGCCCTGTCGTAATCCTCCTGCTTCAGGTCCCCGTACTCAAGCAGCTGGTCTAGTATCTTTTTCTTTCGCTCAAGAGTGTTTTCATAATGGGTTATCGGATCGTATCTTGACGGGTTGTTCGGTATGGCGCATAAGAAAGCGATCTCTCCGAGGGAGAGGCTTGAGACGCCCTTCCCGAAATATCCGTTTGCCGCAGCCTGGATCCCGTAATATCCGTTTGCGTAATAGATATTGTTCAAATAAAACTCGAGGATCTGGTTCTTGGTGTACTTTTTCTCAAGCTCCGCCGCAAGGAATATTTCCGTTATCTTTCTCTCGAGAGTGACCTCCATCGAAAGATACACATTCCTTGCAAGCTGCTGGGTGATCGTGCTTCCGCCTCGCACAACCTCGCCTGTATCGACATAGGATTTCACCGCTGCCGCGATTCCCTTTATATCATAGCCGCGGTGCGAGTAAAAGCGCCTGTCCTCCGTAACGAGCATACAGTCGATAACTCTTTGGGGGATATCGGCAAATTCAAGGTAATATGACCGTCTTTCGCCGCCAAGGTCCCTTATCAGCGACCCGTCAGCCGCATAAAGAAAACTCGCCTCGCTTGCCTTGAAATCCGAAGCCGAAGACCCTGCCGCGATAAGCTTCGCCTTTGATCTGTATTCAAAAAACGCCTTTATATAAGACTGGAAGCCGAAATATAGCACTATTGCGGCAAGAAAGGCAATAAACAAAAGACCTCCGAGGATCTTTCCGAGGATGTGCTTTTTCTTCTTTTTTTTCTTATTCTTCCCCATATCTTATATTTCGGCCGCCGTTATCATATTTATTACCCGCCCCTGTCTTTATTATACTACAAAAATACTATAAAAACAGGCATAAACACTCTTGTTTTTAAATATTACTTGCGATATACTTTTTAATGGAATATCGGATTTTTCGATAAAAGGTATTACGGGGGAAAACTTATGAACATTCTTTATCTCTCAAATGAACAGCTTTTACCCGGCATGATCGTTGTTGACGACATCATCCTTCCTGACAAAACGGAACTGATGCCCAAGCAGACAGTCCTGTCGGTGAAGCATATCCTGAAACTTAAAATGTTCAACATAAACAAGGTACCCGTCCTTGTTCCGGAGAATGTCGCAAAGGCTGTTGACCGCGCTTCCGTAAGCCACTGGAACACGGTACGCAACACGCCTGAATTCAAGGCTTTCAGCCGCGAGTACAGAACGACGGTGAACGACCTGCGCTCGGAATTCCAGACGCTGTCGGATCCGTCCTGTACAAAGTGTGATGTGAACAGGCTGACGGACATGGTCTATAAGCTATGCGAATCGAGCTACAGCGCGACGCATATATTCGACCTTCTGCACTGCATGCGCGAAATGGACGATTCCATCTACGTGCACTGCCTGAACGTTGCGCTTATCGTGCATTCGATAGGCGTATGGCTGAACATGGATGCCGACATCCTGAACCTTCTTGTATTTACGGGCCTTGTGCACGATATAGGAAAGCTGAACATCCCTTCTTCGATCTTAACAAAGCCCGACAAGCTTACGGACGAGGAATATGAGATAATCAAGCGCCATCCCGATTTCGGCCTGGAGATCATGAAAAAATTCAGCAACATAGACCCGCGTGTGCTCGACGGCGTTGCGCTGCATCATGAAAGGAACGACGGTTCGGGATATCCCAACCACCTGACCGCGAATTCGATACCTGATTTTGCTAAGATACTTGCGATCGCGGACGTTTACGACGCCATGACCGCAAAGCGCCAGTACCGTGAAAGCATAAGCCCCTTTGAGGTTGTAGCGAACTTCGAAAAAGACGGCTACACCAAGTTTGAGACGCAGTACCTGCTGCCCTTCCTTGAGCACATCGCAAACGCCTATATCGGCGTACCCGTGCTGCTTAGCAACGGCCTTGTAGGTGAAGTTGTCATGATCAACCGCCAGAAGCTCTCATGCCCTATGGTCCAGGTAGGAACCGAGTTTATCGACCTCACAAAATGGACCGATATTAAAGTTAAAGCACTGTGCTAGTACCTTGCGCGGGGCTTACCGGAAAAAGCCCCGTTCGCGCAGAGCACAGAAAAATACAGATGCCGGCACCGTCCGGCACGGAGGAACACTATGGAAATGTATAACCCAAAGCCCATTGAAAAGAAATGGCAAAAAACCTGGACGGACGAAAAAGCGTTCCACACCGGGACAGACTACACAAAGAAAAAGTTTTATGCCCTCGTTGAATTCCCCTACCCTTCGGGACAGGGTCTTCATGTAGGGCATCCGCGTCCCTACACCGCTCTCGACATTATTGCGAGAAAGCGCCGTATGCAGGGCTATAATGTGCTCTATCCCATGGGTTGGGATGCCTTCGGCCTTCCCACCGAGAACTACGCAATAAAGAACCACATCCACCCGAAGATCGTTACAAAGAACAACGTAGCCCGCTTCAAGGGCCAGCTTTCGGACCTCGGCTACTCCTTCGACTGGGACCGCGAGGTCAATACTACGGATCCGGAGTATTACAAGTGGACACAGTGGATCTTCCTTAAGCTCTTCAAAAAAGGCCTTGCCTACAAGTCCGAGATGCCCATCAACTGGTGCACGGGCTGTAAAGTCGGCCTTGCAAACGAGGAAGTTGTAAACGGCGTCTGCGAGCGCTGCGGCTCACCTGTCGTAAGAAAGGTTAAAAGCCAGTGGATGCTCAAGATCACCGCTTACGCAGACCGTCTTATCGACGATCTTGACCTTGTCGACTACATCGAAAAGGTTAAGGTTTCCCAGAAGAACTGGATCGGACGAAGCACGGGCGCAGAGGTTGATTTCTCAATCGCAGGCACTGATGACGTTCTTACGGTTTACACCACGCGTCCCGACACACTGTTCGGCGTAACTTACATGGTTATCTCGCCCGAACACCCTTATATCGAGAAATACAAAGACAAGATAGAGAACTACGACGAAGTTATCGCTTATCGCGAAGAAGCCGCAAAGAAGTCGGATTTCGAGCGCAGCGAGCTTGCAAAAGACAAAACCGGCGTAGAGATCAAAGGCCTTCGTGCAATAGATCCCGTTAACGGAAAAGAGATCCCGATCTGGACCTCCGACTATGTTCTTATGTCCTACGGAACAGGCGCCATCATGGCCGTTCCCGGACACGACGACAGAGACTGGGAGTTCGCTAAAAAGTTCGGCCTTCCGATAATCGAAGTTGTGGCCGGTGGAAATGTCGAAGAAGCGGCATTTACCGATGTTGCTACCGGAACCCTCGTTAATTCCGGCTTCCTTACCGGCCTTGAGGTTGCGGACGCCAAGAAGAAGATAACCGAATGGCTTGAAGAAAAGGGCATCGGTCACAGCAAGACCAACTTCAAGCTCCGCGACTGGGTATTCTCCCGCCAGCGTTACTGGGGCGAGCCCATCCCCATCGTAAAATGCGATAAATGCGGCTTTGTGCCCATCCCCGAAGAAGAGCTTCCGCTCACACTTCCCGATGTTGACAGCTATATGCCCACAGATAACGGCGAATCACCGCTTGCTGCAATGACAGACTGGGTTAACACAACATGCCCGTGCTGCGGCGGCCCCGCAAAGCGCGAGACAGACACCATGCCCCAGTGGGCCGGTTCTTCATGGTATTATCTCCGTTATACCGATCCTCACAACACAGAGGCTCTTGCTTCGAAAGAAGCGCTTAAATACTGGCTTCCCGTTGACTGGTACAACGGCGGCATGGAGCACACCACACTCCACCTTCTCTACTCAAGGTTCTGGCACAAGTTCCTCTATGACGAGGGCGTTGTTCCGACAAAGGAGCCTTACCAGAAGCGTACCTCACACGGCATGATCCTTGGCGAGAACGGCGAGAAGATGAGCAAATCCCGCGGAAACGTTGTAAATCCCGACGATATCGTTAACGAATTCGGCGCAGACACGCTCCGTACCTACGAAATGTTCATCGGCGCCTTCGAGCTTTCGGCAGCCTGGTCACAGGAAGGCGTTAAGGGATGCCGCAGGTTCCTCGACAGGGTCTGGAAGCTTCAGGAGATCGTAAGCGATGCCCGCGGCTACAGCAAGGAGCTTGAGACAAAGATCCACCAGACCATAAAGAAAGTAAGCTCGGACTTTGAAGCCCTCAAGTTCAACACCGCGATTGCAGCAATGATGACGCTCGTTAACGAGTTCTACAAGGCGGGCAGCATCACAAAAGACGATTTTGCAACGCTCCTTATCCTTCTTAATCCCGTTGCACCGCATATCACCGAGGAGATCTGGGAAAAGCTTGGAATGGGCGGACGCCTTTATGCACAGAAATGGCCCGAGCATGACGAGGCAAAGACGGTTGAGGACACCATCGAGATAGCAGTACAGATCAACGGCAAGGTAAAGGGCACCGTTAAGGTTGCAAACGACGCAGCGGATGATGTCGTCAAGGCCGCTGCCCACGAGCTTCCGAACGTCGCAGCAATCCTTGCGGAGCATACCGTTGTTAAGGAAATCTACGTAAAGGGCCGCATTGTAAACATCGTTGTAAAATAATAAAACGAGGCCGGGGGACGGTTCCCCGGCCTTAATAAAACGGGTTTGTGAAATGAAGAAGATCCTTGTAATAAGCGATACCCACGGAGACCTGATGCTTCTCCCGAAGGCCCTTAAAGAAACGGGCGGGATCGACGCACTCATCCATCTCGGAGATATATGTGATGATGAAAACGAGCTTGCAAGGCGCGTGAACTGCCCTTTGTACTTTGTACCGGGCAATAACGACTGGCTTTCACGGGCTCCGCGCGAGCTCACGGTACCGATTGCCGGAAAGACCGTTTATATGACGCACGGCGACCGTTTCCATGTAAGCTACGGCCTTGACAGGCTTAAATACCGCGCGGAAGAGCAGAATGCCGATGTTGCGATGTTCGGCCATACCCATGTTCCGCTGCTCGAAATGAGCGGAAAACCATGGCTTATGAATCCCGGAAGCCTTTCGCGCCCGTATTCGGGCAGGAGCAGCTTTATAGTCATAACGGTGGATGACGAGGGCATCTGGCATCCCGAGGTAAAATTCATAAACTTTTCGTAAAAAGACCGGGCAGACGATCCCTGCCCGGTTCTGTAAAAACCGCAGCCTGCTATATTTTATTGCAGACTGCGGATCTTTTTATATGTTTCCCATAAAGGACCTGTTACAGCCAGCCCCATGTACCGCGTACCACCAAAGAGATCAGGAATCCGGCAGCATAGCTGAAGAGATTGGCAACGATACCGAACATGAAGCCCTTTGCTTTGCTCTTATAGCCAAGGCTGTCTTTAAGCGTGTTCGCAAAGAAAATGCCTTCAACGACCGCTATCACTATCTCGACAGCGGTATATATGCCTAACATCCCGTAGCCGCCGTTCGAATATGCAAGGAAAATATTGAGGCCAAGCTGGGTTATGATATTGATCGCAAAGAAGCAGATAAGGTTAGGCTTTGTGAACGGATACCTGAACAACATGAAGATCAGCAGCTCAAGCCCTATCGTCAGCACAAAACAGCAAAGGATGTAAACGATCCGCTTCACAGTCTTTCCCGCAAGGTTCTCGGTAAGTGTCCCTGCTTTAACATCATACTCCGTTTCGCAGTTGTATTCCTTCTGGGCAAGCTCGGGGCTGATATAGACCGTGCCGTCATCGGCGATGACAAGGACCTTGAACGGATTCGGCACAAAATACCCGAAACTGTAGGTGTCACCCTGCCCGTGTTCCCTAAGTTCGATATCGCTGATAAGAACATAAGTCTTATACCCGTCATACGAAAAGTTTTTGAGGTATTCCCTTACAGCTTCTTTTTCAAGGTTTTCGACCTTTAAAACGCTGTTATTTGATGCGGAACCCTTTTCTTTTTCAAGGATCGTCACGTATTTATACGCCGGCGCGTTTTTGACGGTCACTTCGATAGACGGCTTTGGACCGTGATCCGCCTTAACGGGCGTAATTCCCGTCCCGGCAATAAATACCGCTGCAAGCAGGATAAGCAGCATTCCCGTCAGTTTGTTTCTTTTCATGTTTCTCCTCCTTTTAAGCCCTCCTCCAGAGCTTTTCGCGTCCGTTCCTTCCGGATTCCTTAACGCAGCCGAGCCGCTTGAACACATTCAGTTCCATAGACACTTTACCCTTGTTTATGCGGGCCGCTTTAGAATACTGCGCAGCAGTGAATTCCTCCGGAAGCCCGTCAGGAAGCATTTCCGCAAAATCCCCTGCGCAGTCGAAGATGAACCCTTCAACAAGCGCTGTCGGGATAATGTCCCCTTTTTCCCCCCTGTCCTTTTCAGACTTCACAAAGCGGTATTCTTCCACATCCACCGCATATACCCGGAACTTGATGTTTGGATCGCGGATGAGATCGGAAAGCCCGTAAAGCTCCTCCAAAAAGGTATGCAAAGTGCCTTTTTTCGGGGACTTTCTTGCGAGACCGACCTCTCCGGTCAAAGTGTTGACCTTTCGTATCACGCGGGTCCTTATCAGCGGGTAAACAATAGTCACGGGGTATTTGCGGGCAAAGACCCCAAGCTTTTTCTTCAGGACATAAAAATGCTTTGTCTGGATCTCGGTAATGCGCTTTCCGTCAAAGATGTCCGCAACATACCCTTCAAGCTTTATCTCATGATGCGCGGTGTTTTCGTCGCAAAAGGCCTTTACGGCTGCGTGCAGCGTCTTCTCCGAAAGACGTCCGATAGTCGTCCTTTCGACCGCGCTTTCGGTCACCGCTGCCGTGATCTCAGAAAATCTTTCTTTTTCCGCATCAGAAATAATATTTAGCATTGCAAAATCCTTAGAATATGCTATAATGTAAGCTCACTTAAAGGTATGTCTGTGTACATTTTAACAAAGAGCGGATCATAAATCAATCCCAAATGGAGATTCTCATGAAGAAAAACACTGTTATCAAGGATCTTTCCTCTTTCATCGCAGCTTCTCCCACGCCGTTCCACGCAGTGGCAGAAGGAAAACGCCGTCTTGAAGCTAATGGTTTTAAGCCCTGGAAACCCGGTGAAAAGGCCGGTTACGGCGACAAGCTCTACTACGCTCCTTTTGATGTAAGCCTTTTTGCCTTTTCTATAGGCGCAAAACCCCGCAGCGCAAAAGCAGGCCTGAAATTAAAGCTTGCAGGCGCTCACATCGACTCTCCCTGTATCCATATCAAACCCAATCCCGAAATGAAGACCAAGGATTACATCCGCTTAAATGCCGATGTTTACGGTGGTCCGATAATAAATACATGGCTTGACAGACCGCTCTCTATTGCGGGTCAGGTTGCGATTGCCGGTCCAGACGGTCCCGTCTTAAAGCTTTTTGACGCTAAGGACCCCGTTGTTTCAATACCGAACCTTGCCATCCACATGAACCGTGAAGTAAACAAGGGAGTCGAATTAAACCGTCAGAACGATATCCTTCCGCTCCTCGGTCTTTCCGGAAGCGAAAAGGACGGTGAGGCATTCACAGGCTTCCTTGCAAAAAAGCTTCATGTTAAGCCCGAAGAGATACTTGATCTTGATCTTTACGTCTATAATACTGAAGAGCCGAATTTCTCCGGCCTTAACGGCGAGTTCTTCTCATGTCCGCGTCTTGACGACCTGACAAGCGCCCATGCGCTCCTTTGCGCCCTTTGCGAAGAGCCTGCGCCGGCAAGCATCAACATCGCCGCATTCTTCAATAACGAAGAGGTCGGTTCCCTTTCGGCAAACGGCGCCGATTCGAGAGTACTCCCGATGCTCCTTGAATCGCTTTACGAAGCCTTAGGCAGGAGCAAAAGCGCGCTTAACGGCGATATCCTCGGCGGTACGCTGCTCTCTCTCGATGTTGCCCATGCATATCACCCTAACATGACAGGCAAGTATGACCCTACAAACTATGCTCTCATGGGCGACGGCGTTGTGTTCAAGCTCAACAGCAACCAAAAATACATAAACGATCTCGGCGTGCTTGCGGAACTTGAAGTTCTCTGCAAAAATCATGACATCCCCTATAAGAGATTCGTGAACAGATCTGATGTAGCAGGCGGCGGCACCATCGGAAACATGCTTGCTTCCTGGCTTCCGATGAAGGGCCTCGATCTCGGTGTTCCGATCCTTGCAATGCATTCCGCAAGGGAAACAATGGGCACAAATGACCAGAAAGCCCTTATAGATCTTCTTACTGCTTTTTTCGGAAAATAAACTTAAATGCCCAGGGCGGCAGGAAAGGACATATATGAAAATACTTGTTACAGGCGGTGCCGGCTATATTGCCAGCCACACAAACGTTGAACTCCTCAATGCAGGCTATGAAGTTGTCGTTCTCGACAATCTCTGCAATTCCAGCGAAGAGTCGATACGCAGGGTTGAGAAGCTTACCGGGAAAAAGATCACCTTCTACAAGATCGATATGATCGACAAAGAAGCGATGGACGCAATGTTTAAGAAGGAAAAGCCCGATGCTGTCATTCACTTTGCCGGCCTTAAGGCTGTCGGCGAATCCTGCGAATACCCGCTCATGTACTTCAACAACAACCTTATCGGCACGCTGAATCTCTTAAGCGTAATGGATAAGTATGCAGTCAGAAAGCTTGTTTTCTCATCTTCTGCAACAGTTTACGGTTTCCAGACCAAAATGCCCATCAACGAAGAAGCCTCTCTTTCCGCAACCAACCCCTACGGGCGTACAAAACTCATGATCGAGGATATGCTCCGTGACATCTATAAGGCCGATAATTCCTGGGATATCGCCATCTTAAGATACTTTAACCCCATCGGTGCCCACATAAGCGGCGAGATCGGTGAAGATCCCAAGGGCATCCCCAACAACCTTGTTCCTTACATCGCAAAGGTTGCCATCGGCGAGCTTGAAAAGGTCCATGTTTTCGGAAATGACTACAATACACCCGACGGCACAGGCGTTCGCGACTATATCCATGTAGTCGATCTCGCGCTCGGACATATCAAGGCCATCGAGAAATTAAACGAAAACCCCGGTCTTGTTACCTACAATCTCGGTACAGGACAGGGTTACAGTGTGCTTGAGCTTATTAAGAGCTATGAAAAGGCCTGCGGGAAGACCATTCCCTATGTTATCGACGCAAGACGCCCCGGCGACTGCGATATGGTCTACTCGGATCCCTCGAAAGCAAAAGCAGAGCTTGGCTGGGAAGCTACCCGCGGCGTAGAGCAGATGTGTGAAGACAGCTGGAGATGGCAGAGCAAGAATCCCAACGGATACAGGGGCTGCTGATGTTTCCCGGGCTTTGCGGACTAAATTTTTCAGTCGGTATACCCGCTCCTGACGATCAGGTCCTTAATAAGTCCAACAACCTCACGGGCAGCATTGTTCGGAAGATAAAGCGGCAGCGAGTCCGCAGCTATCCCTTCTGCCCCCTTCATTCCGTAGCGCCTTGTAAGATACAGCGCGCGGTAAACATGAAAATTGTTTGTGATAATACCTGCAGATGCGCCTTCCGGTATAAGGGAGGCGCAGTTTTTTATGTTTTCGCGGGTGTTATGGGACTGATCTTCAACGATTATGCGGCTTTCGTCAATGCCAAGCCCCACAAGATACTCCTTCATCCCCGCACCTTCGGAAACAGGCTCGTTTTCGCCCTGTCCGCCCGAGCAGATGCAGACGGTGTCAGGGTTTTCATCAAGATATTTCTTCGCTTTTTCAAGCCGGAACCTGAGAACGGTGCTCGGGCCGTCCGACCGCACCTGGGCGCCGAGGACTATGATATAATCAAGACCTTTTGAGCCTTTTGCGTTAAATGTGGTAAAAATCAGAACTAAACATATAATACATGTAATAAGACCGACCGCAAGCACCGATGCCGCGCATACCGTAACGGCCTTCGGTATCTTTGAGAACACGCGGAATTTAAGGCAGACCGCAAGTGCCACAAGTCCGATGCAAAGGACATCCCAGAACAGAAAAAACTTCGAACCCGAATGTACATTGTAAATGATAAGGCTGTAACAGAGCGATATCCCCGCAAGTATATAGAGTATGATCCTGGTAACCAATATTTTTACCTTCGTTTTTCTATAGTTTTAAAAATTTCCGTCTTTTTGCGATTTTAATCTTCGAAAATGCGAACCACATGTAGCGATCATATTGCATTTCCTGTAGTGTATATCTAATTTGTACATTTTTTCAAGAAAATTTAACTAGTTCTTGACATTTTGAACAAAACATGATATTATGTGCAAGGTTGATATCGGAGAAAGGTATTAACAGAGGAACGTTGGGGGACGTTGTTTAACCCATTCAAATCCCTCTTGTTTTACAGTCGGGGTTAACCGGAATACCGGTTCCCGCTGCCGTACGTCCTTGATACAGGCTGGTTTCACTGGACCGAGCGGTAAGCAGCTGCTGCACAAACATCAGGCTTTTGTACAGGGGTTAAGCCTTATGAAAAAAATTATCTGGAGAGCAGGAAAATCCGGTTTCGGATTTTTTCTGTTTTAAAGGCTTTTTATGATACCGCACGGGCAGCTTTGCTCGTGCGGTATCCTGCTTTAAAGCAGCTGTTTATATATCTCGCTCTTTGAGACTCCCCTGTCCTTTGCCACAGCCTTCATGGCCTCTTTTTTATCAAGCCCCATATCCGTATAGTGTTTCATATGCTCTTCGAGCGGAACCTTATTCCACTCCTCTTTTGATTCCCGTTTAAGCTCGTTTTCGCTCTTCCCTTCGATCACAAGCACATATTCACCCTTTGGCTCATTTTCGGTAAAAAACGTGACCGCCTCGCCAAGACTCATCCTGTAGATTGCTTCGTGCTTCTTTGTTATTTCCTTGCAGACAGAGATCCTGCGGTCCCCGAGAGTCTCGTGCAGCTCGGTAAGTGTTCGTAAAAGACGATGCGGTGCCTCGTAAATAACGATGGTGCGCGTCTCGTTTTTTAAGGCTTCAAGGCGTTCTGCCCTGGGCTTTTTATCAAACGGAAGAAAGGCCTCAAAAGCAAAGCGGCCCGTGGGAAGTCCTGAAACAATGAGAGCATTTATGCATGCACAGGCTCCGGGGATCGGAACAACATTGACACCCGCCTCCGCGCACAGCATCACAAGATGTTCCCCGGGGTCCGAGATCCCGGGAGTTCCCGCATCGGTTATAAGAGCCACGTTCTTGCCTTCAAGGAGTGAAGCCAGAAGCTTTGGCCCTTTTTCGAATTTATTAAATTCATGGTAGCTTGTGATCGGCGTCTGTATCTCGAAATGATTCAGGAGCTTCATGCTGTTCCTTGTATCTTCGGCAGCGATGATATCGGCTTCCTTCAGCGTTTTGACGGCTCTTACGGTGAAATCATCGAGATTTCCTATCGGTGTCGCGCATAAAAATAAAGTCCCTGCCATGTCAGTACCCGTACTTTTCCTTTAATTCGTCGGAGTAAACATCCTTCTCCTTCCAGACTATGAGCGGCTTCTCCACTGTAACCCTTGCTCTTCCGCCTTTAACGGCTTCGATAAGGACCATGTTCGGCTCACTTGTTACATACGGATATACCAAACGCATCCGTTTCGGCTCAAGCCTGTATTTAAGCATGCCTGCGATTATCTCTGCTATTCTGAAGGGCCTGTGCACCATGAACAGGTGTCCGTTGGGCTTAAGCACCGCCGCGGATTCCCTCAGCACGTCATCAAGAGTGCAGAGTATCTCATGTCTTGCGACAGCCTTGGTGTCGGAAGGGTTTGCAATTCCATGACCGCCCGTCATATAAGGCGGATTTACCGTTACCGCGTCAAAGGTGCCTTTTCCGAACAGCTTTGAGGCCTCGCAAACATCTCCCGTCACTATCTTTATCTTTTCGTTAAGCCCGTTGAGCTCTACGCTTCTTGCGGCCATATCCGCGCTCTCTTCCTGTATCTCGAGGCCGGTTATTTCCTTTGCGGGAGTCTTGGCACTCAAGAGCAGCGGGATTATTCCCGTTCCCGTGCATAAATCAAGAACCCGGCTTCCCTGTTTCACGGCTACAAAGCCGCTAAGCAGCACTGCATCCATTCCGAAGCAGAATTTATCCGGGTTCTGTATTATTCTCAAATTGGAAAGTTCAAGATCATCGAGGCGTTCGCCGTCTTTAATCAATGTGATTTCCTTCCTTTCGGTCAAGTGCCTCGAGCGCACGAAGCTCCGCTTCTTCCTTCTCGTCCCTGCGCTCTCTGCGTCTCGAAGGCTTGAAATTCAGCTCCGAAGGCTTATAATCCCTTGCTTCTTTTTCGTCACCCACTTCAACCGCAACCTTGACGATCTGCTTCAATACGTTGATGTCTATAACATCACCCGCAAAACCGTCCTTTGTGGTAACATGGTCGCCTATGGAAGGAAGATGACTGTTAAGCTCCTCGTAAGCATCCTGCTCGTTCTTTAGGCAGCACATGAGGCGACCGCAGACACCTGATATCTTCGTGGGATTTAAGGAAAGGTTCTGCTCCTTTGCCATCTTTATGGAAACGGGCGCGAAATCAAAGAGGAACGTATTGCAGCAAAGCTGCCTTCCGCAGATGCCGATGCCTCCGATAAGCTTTGTCTCGTCACGCACTCCGATCTGCCTGAGCTCTATCCTTACCTTGAACACAGAGGCGAGATCCTTTACAAGTTCCCTGAAATCCACACGGCCGTCGGCGGTGAAATAGAAGAGGATCTTTGAGTTATCAAAAGTATATTCGCAGCCCAGAAGCCGCATCTCAAGCCCGTGCTTTTCCACCTTCTGGCGGCATATCTCAAGGGCCCCGGCCTCTTTCTCAATATTCTTCTTCGCAACGGCGTCGTCTGCCGGAGTTGCGATCCTTATGACCGGTTTCACCGGTACGGGAATCTTTTCATCCGCTATCTCATAATCCGCGAGCATTACCGTTCCGTACTCAACACCGCGGGCAGTCTCAACAATAACATGATCGCCCTTTTTCGGTTCCAGTTTTCCGGGATCGAAATAATATATCTTATTTGTATTCTTAAACTTTACTCCTGTAACTTTCAAAACTGACCTCCAAATAATTATAAAACCACAGTTGCATATTATAAACTTATCTTTCCTTAAGCGCAAGTATCAGTATTTCCATGACGATATCGGGATTTACATTGCTCTTTAAGCGGGATCTTGCTTCATGTACGGCCTTTACCGCATCATAAATGGCTTCGAAGCTCCGCACATGCGAAGCTCTCTCGATATAAGGGGCTTCGTCCTGTAAAACAAGCTTTTTTGCCTTTCCCGTGCTCTTAAAGACAAGCAGGTCGCGAAGCCATATCATGATAAGGTCGAGCGCCGCTTCCCTCTCCGCTTGCGGCAGCTTTACCGCCTCTGCAAGCTCCGGGATCGAATAATCGTCAAGATTTCTTAACAGGGAAAGAATTGCCGTCCGCTCGTCCGAAGCCTCCTGTGAGGTTGCAAATTCCACAGCGTTTCCCAGGTTTCCTCCCGAATAGACCGCTGCCGTTGAGGCAAGGTAATCCGGAAGACCGTGATTCGTCGTAAGATACTTCACTATAACATCCGGTGGCAGCGGCTTTGTATTAAGCCTTACGCACCTTGACCGAATGGTCGGCAGGAGCATATCCTCGCTCTCTGCCAAAAGCAGTATGACTACATATTCCGGCGGCTCTTCGAGTGTCTTCAGAAGGGCATTCTGTGCCGCTTCGTTCATAAGTTCCGCTTCATCAACGATAAACACCTTGTGTTCAGAGGAATATGGCTTTATGACTACGTTTGCGTTAAGCTGGCTTCGGATATCGTCAACGCTGATAACCGTCTTTTCATGAGTGATGCGGAAAACATCGGGATGGTTCCCGGACGCGAACTGTATGCAGGACCTGCACCTTCCGCACGGTTCGATACCGCCTTCGTCGCACAAAAGCGCAGCCGTGAAGGCATTTGCCAGCATGTTTTTGCCGGATCCCTGCTCACCGCTTAAAAGATAGGCATGTGAAACGTTTCCCGTCCTCAGTGCAGTCTGGAAGTGCCTTACAAGATCCTTATTTCCGTAAATGTCCTTAAAATATACCATACCGCCACCGTTACGCGAGAATATCGAGCAGCAGGCCCCTGATCTCATCTATCTTGCTTAGGATGGTGATCGAATCCTGCTCTTCCGAAAGCAATGCGGCGGCAAGCTCGTCAAGATTGCTGTTGACCTGCCTTATCATGCCGTAAACCCTGTGACGCCCGCGCCTGTCAAGGAAATTCTCTCTTGAGAACTTGTGAGATCGTGTAGTGATCTCGTTCATGAATTCCTTGATCATCTCACGGTATTTCTTCATTTCTTTGATATCACGGCGCTTCTTGATGTTTTCTCCCTGAGCCGTTATTTCTTCGAGCAGGCCTTTCAGCTTGGTCTGAAGCTCGCTCTCTTCAATATTGCTGATGAGGGTAAACTTGAACTGACCGTCGGTCTGCTGGATATTCTGTTTGTTTTCTGTCTGCTGTACAGGCTGTGTCTGATTGATCCTGATATCCATGCGTTTCCCTCCTTTCAGCACGCTCTTTAGGCGTTTGTTATGCTCGTTCCGATAACAGACGCAATCTTTAAGTGTCTATCATTATATCATAAACCTGTTATAAAATATACATTTTTCTGTTGTATTTCAACTCCGAGGTGAGTATAATGGGGTCGTAAGGTGTGCGGTCGCGGCAATGTTTTTCTCAGCCCTGCACAAATACACATTTTTGCGGTTTATACACAGGGGGTTAGATGATGGACTTTGTTTTTGACGAAAACAATCTGGCCGAATATATGGCTGCCGACAAAACTATCGATTTCATGCATCCTGCGATCGATGAGAAGGCCAAAGAACTGCTTTCCCACATACCCGACGAGGTAGGAAAGGCCAAGGCCGCTTACGAATTCGTTCGCGATGAGATCAGGCATTCTTTTGATACAGGCAGCGAGCGTGTTACAAAGACCGCTACCGAGGTGCTTCTTTACGGCGAAGGCACCTGCTATTCGAAGACCATGCTCCTTGCGGCTCTCCTCCGCCATGAAGGTTTTGCCGCAGGTTTCTGCTATCAGCGCATTGCCAGGGATGATATTCCCGACAGCGGATATTTCCTTCATGCAATGAACGTTGTATATTTCCATTCACTTGGCAAGTGGGTAAGGCTTGACGCACGCGGTGGTCAGGGCAATCCCGCCGAGTTTTCCACAGATGAAGAGATCCTGACGTACAAGGTCCGCCCCGAGATGGATGAGATCGATTTTCCGACCATCTTTTCAAGGCCTCTCCGCTCGACTCTCGATTCTCTTGAAGCAAGCTCAAACTGTGCAGACTTAATGCATAAGCATTTGCCTACCAACCTGTAAGACACACCTGCAAGACAGGTTTTATGATTACAGCTAAAAGCCGCAGCACGCCTGCGGCTTTTGTTTACCCGGCCGGGACTTTTAAGCCCCCGGTCTGAAAGGAACTTTATGAGATTACGTTATGTAAAGGGCTCGAAAGAGCTTATTGCCTCGCATGAGGGGATAGTCCATAACGCCGGAGAATATCGCGGAAGATGGCGCGAATTCTTCCGGAACGATAATCCCGTACATCTTGAGATCGGTATGGGAAAAGGGCAGTTTTTATCCACTCTTGCAAAGCAGAATCCAAACATAAATTATATCGGCATAGAGAAATTCGAGGCAGTCATGCTTCGCGCCCTCGAGAAAAAGACCGCGGATGACATACGGAATCTTGCGCTCCTTTGTGAGTACGCGAGCGACCTTGCGGAATATTTCTCTGAGGGCGAGGTAGACACGATCTACCTCAACTTTTCCGATCCCTGGCCAAAGGACAGGCATGCAAAGCGCCGTCTTACATCCGACGGTTTCCTGAACACCTACAGGCAAATACTGAAGAAAAACGGTACCCTGCAGTTTAAGACAGATAATCTGCCGCTTTTTAACTATTCGGTCGAAAGGCTCGAAACCTGCGGCTGGGTGATCGACGCTTTGTCTTTTGACCTTCACAACAGTGAGTTTTCGGAGGGTAATGTCTTCACCGAATATGAGGAAAGATTCTTCAATGAAGGCAAAAAAATCAACTTCCTGAAAGCCCATTATCCTTGCAAATAGTACATTTTTATACTATACTTGATTTAAACTTTGATTTGGAGATTTTTTGACATGAAGAAACCGTATTATATTACAACCGCTATCGCGTACACATCAGGAAAACCGCATATCGGCAACAGTTACGAGATCGTTCTTGCGGATGCCATCGCCCGGTACAAACGCGCCGAAGGCTATGATGTGTTTTTCCAGACCGGAACCGATGAGCACGGCCAGAAGGTAGAGGAAAAAGCCAAAGAAAAGGGCGTAACCCCGAAAGAGCTCGTTGACGGCATCGCCGGCGAGATCAAAAGCATCTGTGACTGTCTCAACTGTTCCTACGACAGGTTCATCCGTACCACAGATAAAGACCATGAACGCCAGGTCCAGAAGATCTTCAGGAAGTTCTATGACCAGGGGGATATCTACAAGGGTTCTTATGAGGGCCTTTACTGCACTCCCTGCGAATCCTTCTGGACAGAATCACAGCTTGTTGACGGCAAATGCCCCGACTGCGGCCGTGAGGTAAAGCCGGCAAAGGAAGAAGCATATTTCTTCAAGATGAGCAAATACGCCGACAGGCTCATCGAATACATCAACACCCATCCCGAATTTATACAGCCTGTTTCCCGTAAGAACGAGATGATGAACAACTTCCTTCTCCCGGGACTTCAGGATCTCTGTGTTTCACGTTCATCCTTCAAATGGGGCATTCCCGTTGATTTTGATCCCGGTCATGTTGTTTATGTCTGGGTTGACGCTCTTTCAAACTACATCACCGGCATAGGATATGATGCTGACGGCAACTCTTCCGAGATGTATAAGAAATACTGGCCCGCGGACCTTCACCTTATCGGTAAGGATATCGTAAGATTCCACACGATCTATTGGCCTATCTTCTTAATGGCGCTCGGCGAGCCTTTGCCTAAACAGGTTTTTGGACACCCGTGGCTTCTTTCGGGCGACGGCAAGATGAGCAAATCCCGCGGTAACGTGCTTTATGCCGACGACCTTGTGAAGTTCTTCGGCGTAGATGCCGTTCGTTACTTCATGATCCACGAGATGCCTTTTGAAAACGACGGTTCCATCACCTGGGATCTTATGACGGAGCGCATCAATTCCGACCTTGCGAACATTCTCGGAAACCTTGTAAACCGTACGATCTCCATGTGCAACAAGTATTTTGGCGGAATGGTCGAGAACAAAGGCGTCGAAGGCGCAGAAGATGCAGATCTTAAGGCTGTCGTGACCGGAACCTACAAAAAGGTTGCGGAAAAGATGTCAAAGCTCCGCGTTGCAGATGCTGTTACCGAGATCTTCACACTTTTCAAGAGATGCAACAAATACATAGACGAGACCACTCCCTGGGTACTTGCGAAGAACGAAGCCGATAAAGACAGGCTTGCAACCGTGCTCTACAACCTTGTTGAGTCCATCAGCATAGGCGCTGCGCTTATCGCTCCCTTCCTTCCTTCAACCGGCGAAAAGATCGCAAGGATGCTTAATACAAACCTTCGTGAATTTGACACCCTTGAGACCTTCGGCCTCTTCCCCAACGGAATGGTAACCGATGCGCCTGAGCAGCTCTTTGCAAGGATCGATCCGGAAGCCGTAAAGGCTGAAGCCGAAAGGATAAAGGCTGTACAACAGGCTGAATTCAATAAAGAAGCCGGCCTTCCCGAAGCAGCTCCTGAGGAAAACGCCATTAACGTTGAACTTAAGCCTGAGATCACCTATGACGATTTTGCAAAGCTCCAGTTCGCAGTAGGCGAGATAATAAAATGCGAGGAGGTTCCCAAATCTAAGAAGCTCCTCTGCTCACAGGTAAAGATCGGCAACATGACAAAGCAGATCGTTTCCGGCATAAAGAGCAGCTATTCTGCTTCCGAGATGGTAGGAAAGAAGGTAATGGTGCTCCTTAACCTTAAACCTGCCACTTTGGCCGGAGTAACATCCGAAGGAATGCTGCTTTGTGCAGAAGATCCCGACGGAAAGCTTGCTCTGCTTGCTCCCGAAAGGGATATGCCTTCAGGTGCCGAGATAAGCTGACGATATTACTTTAGGCGCTGATACCAA
>JAEEGQ010000057.1 GCA_016280395.1 Lachnospiraceae bacterium
CTTCGGTGAGCAGATGTACATCTCGAACGCTACAGGTTGTTCTTCGATCTGGGGCGGTCCCGCAGCTACATCACCCTTCACCGTTAATAAGGACAGCGGACGCGGACCCGCATGGGCTAACTCACTGTTCGAGGACAACGCAGAGCACGGTCTCGGTATGTATCTCGGCCAGAAGGTTCTCCGCGACCAGGCTATCGCTAAGCTCAACGAGCTCGCTGACGACAAGAAGACCGCAGCAGGCTTAAAGAGCGCTATCGAAAAGTTCATCGCTACCAAGGACAGCACCAAGGAGAATCCCGCAGCTGCATCCGCTCTCGTTGCAGAGCTCGAGAAGGCTGCTAAGAAGGGCAATGCTCTGGCAGCTGAGGTTCTTGAGAAGAAGCAGTATCTGTCAAAGAAGTCCGTATGGATCTTCGGCGGCGACGGATGGGCATACGATATCGGCTTCGGCGGACTCGATCATGTACTTGCTTCCGGCGAGAACGTTAACGTTATGGTATTCGATACCGAGATGTACTCGAACACCGGCGGACAGGCTTCGAAGGCTTCCAACATCGGTGAGGTTTGCCAGTTCGCAGCAGCAGGTAAGGAAGTTGGCAAGAAGTCTCTTGCTGAGATCGCTATGAGTTATGGCTACGTATACGTTGCACAGATCGCTCTTGGCGCTAACCCTGCACAGGCTGTTAAGGTACTTCAGGAAGCAGAGGCTTACAACGGTCCTTCACTCATCATCGGCTACGCTCCTTGTGAACTCCACGGAGTTAAGGGCGGCATGAACCACTGCCAGGATGAGATGAAGAAAGCAGTTGCAGCAGGCTACTGGAACCTCTTCTCCTTCAACCCTGCACTCAAGGCAGAAGGAAAGAATCCTTTCACCCTTACTTCCAAGGAAGGCAACGGCGAATATCAGGCATTCCTTAACAATGAGACACGTTACACATCACTCAAGGTTAAGTTCCCTGAAAGAGCAGAGCGTCTGTTCGCAGAGTCCGAAGCAGCAGCTAAGGCTCGTTACGAGCACCTTATGAAGCTTGTTGAGCTCTATAAATAATAACTGATCAAAAAGATCGATACCGCTTGCGGGATTTGCCCGCAGGCGGTATTTTTTATTTGACTTATTCGCAAAAAAATGTCATAATGTAGGTTGACTAGTTATGGGGTAAAGAGGGCCAAAATGAGCGAGATAAGAAAAATTGAATATTATAAACCGCGCGTAAACCGTTACAGAAACCGCTCTGCCCGAAACGGGAGAAAGAGCGGGCCGTGGAAGAAAGTAATCATAGCGGTGCTTTCAGTACTGGGCGCGATCGTGCTTTTTGCGGTCGGGTTCATTGCCTGGCTTACAATAACGGAATATAAGCCCGCACCGAAGGAAGAAGTTGCTGTGGTCTTTGGGAATTCCGCAAAGACTCTTACTAATGAACTTTCAATCATGACATGGAATGTGGGTTATTGCGGTCTCGGAAAAAACGAGGATTTTGTGCTTGACGGCGGCAAGACTGACGGGACCCCGGATACCAAAGATACGTTCATGACGTATTTTAGCGGCGTTATCAACACATTAAAGGAAAATCCTTCTGACATAACCATTCTTCAGGAGGTTGATGTCAATTCAAAGCGAAGCTACAGGTATAACGAGGTAGAATCCTTAAGGATCGCACTCGAGTCAGCAAGCGAAGCCTCAGCCATTAATTATAAATGCGGCTATGTTCCTTTCCCCTGGCCGCCCATCGGGCGTGTTGAAGGCGGGCTTGCCACTTACTCCGTTGCAAAGACTTCCGAAAACACTGCGACAAGGATAGCGCTCCCGACAGCCTTTACCTGGCCGATGCGCGTTGCACAGCTTAAGCGCTGCGTTCTAATAACGCATTATGACATTGAAGGAACAGATAAGAAGCTTGCCGTTATCAACTTCCACCTTGAAGCCTACGATTCGGGTGAAGGTAACGTGGCACAGGGCAAGCGCGTTCTCGAGATAATGACCGAGGAATATAACAAAGGCAATTACGTTATCGCGGGCGGCGACTTTAACCAGTCCTTCCCCGGAACGCTTGAGGTGTTCCCGGTTAAGAATCCGGATATCTGGTCCCCGGGAATCTTTGATACAAGCCTGCTCCCGGAAGGATGGCAGCTTGTGTATGACGGCGAGCATGCTACCTGCCGTCTCCTCAACAGACCCTACGATCCTTCGGATCCCGCGACCCAGTATTTCATAATTGACGGGTTCCTTGTATCGCCGGGTGTTGAGGTCGTTTCGGTAAACACCATAGATGCGGGCTTTGAGTACTCAGACCATAATCCCGTAAGGCTCAATATCAAACTTCAGTAAAGGCAAAAGAAATGCTTGACGAAAAGAAAGTCCGTATAATGACAAAACTGTCGATATACGAAAAAACAACAGGACGGTACGACATAAAACTTGCCAAGTTCTACCGGTCGGATTATGTACATTATCAGGTGCTAAGGACTCTTATAGCAGTGACTTTGGGGTATGTGCTGCTTTTGCTGCTTGCAGCCGTATACAAGTCGGATTACCTGATAGCAGAGGCTGTCACGCTGGATTATGCTTCGATAGGAAAGGCCATCCTGCGCTATTATCTCATGATACTTGCGGTGTTCGCGGTCATCTCGCTGTTTGGATACCTGATCCACTACAATGTGTCAAGGAAGCATCTTTCAGATTACTACAATCTGCTCAAAAAGCTTAAAAAATACTATGTTTTGAAGGAAGAAGCCGAGGCCGAAGGCATTGCGGACACTGCCGGACAGGCAGCCGCCGCTGATACCGGAACGGAAGGCGGGAGGAATCTGTAATGATAGAAGCGATGCTGGAATTCAGGGCTAAGGTATGTCTCATATACCAGAAGTTCCAGTTTGCCCTGAACCTTATCTTCAAATTTGCAGTGTCGTTTCTCGTTATCACGACACTCAATACCGAAATTGGCTATGACCCGCGTTTTGCAGCGCCGGGCGTTGTCATGATGATGAGCATCATCTGCGCATTTACACCCGGTGGTGTCCTTGCGCTCATGTGCCTTGTCCTGACTGTTATCCACGTTTACAGCGTCAATGTTGCGCTTGCGGTCTTCGTGGGACTTATCATGATCATCCTGTACGCCTTTTTCTTAAGGTTCACGCCAAGATACGCATACATAATGATCGCCATCCCCGTGCTCGGGGTTTTCAACATTCCTTATACGGTGCCGCTCCTTGCGGGGCTCACAACATCACCCGCAACGATATTCCCTATGTGCTGCGGTATCTTCTTCAGGTATCTTATTGCCGTGATAAGGAACTGCGTCGGTATAAAAGTGGACCTTACCAAGCTCAATACAGATAATCTGCTCGAGCTTGTGAACGCTATTGTCGACAATCTCCTAAAGAGTAAGGAAATGCTCTATTTCATGGGCGTTTTCGCGATGGTGGAGCTTGTTGCTTTCCTGATCAGAAAGCTTAAATTCAGCTTTTCCTTCGAGATATCCGTTGTTATCGGAACGGCCGCATGTATACTCGGTCATGTCTTTATAGACGGCAGGTATCCGCTTAACGGCGGTATCGGCAAGATGCTCATGTTCTCGCTTATTTCCGGCGGTCTTGTGATGATCGTTTACGCATTCTTAAGGATCCTCGATTATACCGCAGTCGAGAACGTGCAGTTTGAAGATGACGATTATTACTACTATGTACGTGCGGTACCAAAGATCAAGTCCGGATTAAAGAAGCTCAACATCCGTAAGATGGACGCTCCCACATACTTCGAGAGCAGCATGGAATCCGAAGCTTTTGAGGATGATCCTTTCACGGATCCGAGGACAGGCGAAGTGCTTGAACCCGAGAAGTTCAGGGAGAACAGGCAGAAGCGCAAGCCAAAGGAAGCTAAAAAAGCGGCTTCGGGCGAAGAAAAGAAGAACAGGGCAGAATCGGGCGAAGAAAAGAAGCGCCCTGCGTTCCTTAACCTTAAGAAGGACAAAAAGCCGGAACAGAAGCCCGAAAGCAAGGTCGTTATAGAAGAACCCGATGAAGAGCATGCCATGGAGCGCGTTCCGGGCGAAAAGCTCGACAAGGACGATAAAAACGACAAAGATAAAAAAGACGACAAAGACAAAAAAGACAAAAAAGAAACAAAAGTCAAAAAAGACATAAAAGATAAATGATCTGTATTCTGTGATAAAGAACTCATAAACGGTGCGGAGGTCGGATATGTGGTATAAGATACAGCATTTCTTCCAGAATTTCTTCAGCCGTGTGGCCCTGCCGCAGATCAGGGTAACGGACATCCTGGAAATTCTGATACTCGCATTCCTTATTTACAAGATAATAAAGTGGATCAAGAAGACCAGGGCCTGGATCATCTTTAAGGGTCTGGCTGTTCTTCTTGTTGTCTGGATTGCTGCTTATCTGCTGGATTTCAACGTTATCCTGTGGATATTCGCAAACACCATAACGGTCGGGATCACAGCGATAATCATACTCTTTCAGCCTGAATTCAGACAGGTGCTTGAAAATCTCGGCCAGAAATATTCCGTTAACCGTTTTACATTCTTAAAGGACAACGAAAAAGAGAACTTTACCGACAAAACGCTTGATGAGATCATCCGTGCGACCTTTGAACTTGCAAGGAACAAGACAGGAGCCCTTATCGTAATAGAGCAGGATGTGATGCTGAACGAATACATAAAGACGGGCATCGACATTGACGCCGTCGTGAGCAGCCAGCTGCTCATCAACATTTTCGAGCACAATACGCCGCTCCATGACGGTGCCGTCATCATCCGCAACGACAGGATCACAAGCGCCACCTGTTATCTGCCCCTGTCAACCAACCTGAAGCTTCCAAAAGAGCTTGGAACAAGGCACAGAGCCGGGATCGGGCTTTCGGAAAATTCGGATGCATTCGTTATCATAGTTTCGGAAGAGACCGGGCGCGTTTCCATCGCGCAGGACGGTGAACTTACAAGAAACGCAGGCAGCGAGCAGCTTCGCAACAAGCTCCTTGCCGCACAGCGCAAGGTAGTGGAGCCTGCAGGTATCATAAAACTATTCTCAAAGCTCAAGAAGGAAAAAGAAGCTAAGTCATGAAAGAAAAGTTGACCCGCAATATCGGGCTTAAGTTAATATCTATCGTAGTGGCTGTTTTCTTCTGGTTTGCCATTAACAACGTCATCGACCCGCTTGTGGTGATGACCGTTGAAAACGTCCCCGTTACCGTGCTCAACCGCGAGACCATGGACAGCGTCAACAAGCTTATCGAGGTCACTTCCGGAGACAAGGTATCGGTGCGTTTCCGCGCAAAGCGCTCCGTTGCGAATTCGCTTTCGGTAAAGGACTTTGAAGCTGTTGCCGACGTTACCAACAAGAACGAGTTTAATGCCGTGCCGATCATAGTTACATGCAAGGCTTACGGCGATGCCGAACTTGAGATCTTAAGCCATGCAACAGAGGACGGCTCCACAATGCTGCATCTTTCGCTTGTGGACCTTGTTTCAAGGAGCTTTGGAGTGGCCGTGATCACAGACGGAAACGTAAAGGACGGGTTCTGCATCTTGAACAGCACCGTGAGTCCGAATCTTGTGACCATAAGAGGCTCGGAGACAATTCTTTCAAAGGTTTCGAGAGTGGCCATAATAGTCGGTGTTGACGGCATGTCAAACAGCATATCGCAGACATGCACGGTCCAGGCCTATGACAGCGAAGGTAACGTGGTTTCCTCCGACAGCCTGCATTTTTCCGAAAACCAGGTAAAGATCGACATGGAGATAGTTCCGACCAAAGAGGTCGAGGTTTACATAAATCCTGTCGGGAACCCTGCTGACGGCTATTATCTTAAGTCAGTCGAGTATGCGCCCCATTATATAACGCTTGCGGGAACTGCCGCAAATCTTTCGAGGGTAACACGCCTTACCCTTGACTGTCCTATTGCCGGCGCAGCTGAGGCAACAGAGACATCGCTTGACGTAAGGAGTGCGCTGCGTGACCTTTACGGCGATAATATCGTTCTTGTGAACGACAGCCAGAAGATCTCCGTACGCGCGCAGATCGTGCCTTTTGAACAGAAGACGGTGACACTGCCTACCGACAAGATAGAGATCCGTCAACTTCCCGACGACCTTTCCTGCGAGATCGATGCAACAGCTGTCGAGATTACGTTCAGGGGGACGGAAGAGGCGGTAAGGAATATTGTGAGCGCTGATGTAAAAGCGTTTATTGACTGCAGCTTTATCAGCAAAACGGGGCCTTACAGCTCGGTAGTACTATACATTGAGCCGGTCAACGGCGCAAAGGCGGATCCGGTAAAGCTCGATATCGTCATAAAAGCAGAAGACACGGGAGAAAACTGAAATGAGCCTGCCATATGAAAAATATAAGCGGAACAAGCCATTTTCCCTGCCGGACAGGGAGTGGCCCTCAAAGACCATTGATAAACCGCCGATATGGTGCAGTGTGGATCTTCGCGACGGCAACCAGGCCCTTGAGGAGCCGATGCAGGTCGAGGAGAAGATCGAATTCTTTAAGCTCCTTGTAAGGCTTGGGTTTAAGGAGATCGAGATAGGCTATCCCGCTTCATCGAGAGTTGAATACGACTTTGTACGGGAACTTGTAAAGCGCGACCTGATCCCATCGGACGTGACTGTACAGGTTCTTGTAATGTGCCGGAAAGAGCTTATAGAAAAAACGATAGAAGCCATCGAAGGCATAAAAAGGTGCATCGTCCATATATATAACAATACTTCGAAGCTTCAGCGCGATGTTGTTTTCCATGCAACAAAAGAAGAGACAAAGAAGATCGCAACAGACGGGGCGACCTGGCTTGTTGAAGCCGCTAAGGGCTTTAAGGGCGATATCCGCTTTGAGTATTCCCCGGAAAGCTTCAATGCGACGGAACCCGAATTTGCCCTTGAGGTCTGCAACGCTGTGGCCGGGATACTCTACGAAGGTTCCGGACAAAAGGTGATAATCAACCTTCCTGCGACGGTTGAGCAGGATACGCCGAATGTCTATGCCGATCAGGTCGAGTGGATGAGCAGGCATCTTAAGGACCGTGAGAACATAATCTTAAGCATACATCCCCACAACGACCGGGGAACGGGCGTTGCGACCGCAGAGCTCGGCATCATGGCGGGAGCGGAGCGCGTCGAGGGCACACTTTTCGGAAACGGAGAGCGCACCGGTAACGTGGATCTGCTCATTATTGCCTACAACATGTTTTCGCAGGGGGTTGACCCGGGTCTTGAGCTTTCGGATATAGACAGCATCCGCTATGTTTACGAGCGTCTTTGCGGGCTTCCGATACCCGAACGGTATCCGTACTCCGGAAAGCTTGTGTTCACGGCCTTTTCCGGCTCGCATCAGGATGCAATAAGCAAGGGGCTTGCCGCTATGCGTGAAAAGCACAGCAATACGTGGGAGGTTCCGTATCTTTCAATAGATCCCCGTGACATAGGCCGCGAATACGAATCGCTTGTCCGCATCAACAGCCAGTCCGGAAAGGGCGGCGTGGCTTATGTGCTCGAGCGCTATTTCGGTTTCAGGCTTCCGCGTCCGATGCACAAGGAGTTCGCGGATATCGTGCAGCATATCTCCGAGACGGAGGGCGAAGTCGAACCCGCGCGCATCATGGAGGAGTTTAAGAGGCATTACATCGACAGGAAAGAGCCGTATCATTTCAGAAAGCTCCGGACCGAGGATATTCCCGAGAGCGAGGAGACCTACCATTCGCTCATCGAGCTCACATATACGGATCACGGCGTTGAGAAGACGCTCACAGCAAGAGGAAACGGCCCTATTGATGCCGCGAAGCTTGCGCTCCAGACAGAGCTCGGACACCAGATCCGCGTTCTCGACTACACCGAGCATGCCCTGAATTCAGGATCGAATGCCCAGGCTGCCGCATATATGCAGATAATGGATGCCGCTACCGGCGAAACGACCTTTGGTGTCGGTGTAAGCTCCAACATCACAAGAGCTTCCGTACGTGCCATGTTCAGTGCCGTTAACAGACTGTTCGGCGGCTGAGGACATTATCCGGTTCCGGAATGAACACAAAATCACCCTAATCTGTTCACACATGAAACACAAACTGGGCTTATCATGTGACCATAGAGTTAAGGAAAGAGCAGGCGGAAAGGCCTGATATGAGTCACATAGGAGGTTTATCATGGCTGGATTTGATGATCAGAACGATTATAGGATCTATGGCGGAGAAAAACAGGACAGTATTTATCAGAGTCCGCATGTCACGTACACTTCCGCTCCGGAGGAAAAACCAAAGAGCGGTGTCTTTAATAAGTTTCTCGGAATATGTTTTGCGGCGATCCTCTTCGGAGCGCTGACCTGCGGAGCGTATTATTGCACAAACAGGCTGATAAAGCACTTTGATACCGGAGCTTTTGCTGGTACGGGTACCGCCGTGAGTGAAGAAAACGGAAAGGCGGTAAGCACAGTGTCGGATCAGGGAATACTTGCGACGACAACCGTTTCCGCAAATAAGATAGCCGGCACGAGCGTCAGTGATATAGTGGAAAGATCGCTTCCTTTCACGGTTGCGGTAAACTGCACGTTCACCTCAAGCTCGTGGTTCGGACAGTACACATCCCAGGGTTCGGGCACCGGCATCATTGTCGGAAAGAATGACACGGAGCTTCTCATCGTCACAAATAATCATGTGGTTGACAAGGCAAAGACCGTAGCTGTCGTATTTGCCGACGGAACGGAGATAAGCGCTGTCGGAAAAGGCAACGATTCCTCGGCAGATCTTGCAGTTATAGCCGTAAAGCTTTCGGATATCAGCGAAGACACAATGAACTCCATAACCTTCGCAAAGCTTGGTGATTCCGACAATGTAAAGGTTGGCGAGATGGTAGTTGCGATCGGTAATGCCTTAGGTTACGGGCAGTCCGTCACGGTCGGCTATATCAGCGCAAAGAACCGTCAGGTGACCGTAGATAACAATACAATGACACTACTTCAGACAGATGCTGCGATCAACCCAGGTAATTCCGGCGGCGCGCTCATCAATATGGACGGTGAGGTCATCGGCATCAATTCGGTCAAATACGCGGATGAATCTGTCGAAGGAATGGGCTTTGCGATCCCTGTGACCAATGTCAAGGAGATCATAGAGACCCTTATGAATGCCCTGTCTGATGACGAAAAGGGGTATATAGGCATCTACATCACGGAAGTAACGGAAGAGATCGCATCTTACTATGACTGGCCGCGCGGCATCTATGTAAAGGGCTTTACCGAGAACAGCGCCGCAGAAGCAGCAGGCATTGAAGTAGGCGATATCATTACAGCGGTAAACGGCCGCGAAGTACTCGAGTCTGACAAGCTCATTTCTACCGTAACAACATACAGATATGGTACCGTGGTGGATGTGACGCTTAAGCGTAAGGTTAACGGAGAATGGAAGGAGATCACGGTTCAGGTAACGTTGAGCCAGAAGGCTGATTACGCCGAGCCTACACCAACTCCCACACAGTTACCGAGAAGAAAATGATACCGATAATAAAAGCGCAGCCGCACATGCGGTTGCGCTTTTTTTCCTGCATATTGAGAGGTGCTGTAAGCCGGGTTCTGTATCAGACGATCATCCATCTTGACCGGCAGTTACCTGCCGGCTCCTGCCTGCCGGTATGCGAAACGCACCTGACAGACAACGCGACAACCCGAGGGCATGACGGGCAGCCATATAGCCCTCTGTTTGTCTTGCTTCGTATGGGGTTTACACAGCCTTCCGTGTTACCACGGAAGCGGTGGTCTCTTACACCGCCGTTTCACCCTTACCGCTTGCGCGGCGGTCTCTTTTCTGTTGCACTTTCCTTAGGGTCGCCCCCACCGGACGTTATCCGGCATACTGCCCTGTGAAGCCCGGACTTTCCTCACCTTTCGGCGCGACCGTCTGCACCTCTCAGATGTGAGATTTTATCACAGATTCCGTCTTAATGTCAAGGAGAGTTTATTGTCCTTGCGGATACAGGTTTACTGCCTGCTTGAGGGCAGGGGCTGCTGCAGGGGGCAATGCGGACGCCGGTTACTGCCTGCTTGAGGGCCGGTCTGCTGTTTTGGACAGCGCGGACGCAAGCCTGCTGCTGATACGGACCGCATGGTAGAGGCGGGCATATTCCACCTCATCCGCAGTTTCTATGAAGTTGCGCGGGAAGCGTTTTTTCAGGCCTTTTTTTTCGAGATAATCCGCCGCTTTGTTATAGGCGGTGGCGGCTTCCTCAACGGTTTTGTACTTGCCCACTATAAAGTCGCCGTTTATGTGTATCTTTGCGATAAAACGGATCTCTCCCTTTACGAGCCGCTCCGTCACTCCGTGATAGGAGTTGATTATCTCGATATTTCCCGCACGAAAATCCCATTTTTCGCCGTTTACAAACCGGTAATCCCTGTCACACACAGCATAGTTCTTGATCCCGTAGCGTGTAAGGATATTAACCTGCATCCCGTAATCGGCCACAAAGAAATGGCCTCCGCGCCTCTGGATCTTGTGGTTTGTATAGTAGAAAAGCTCTTCTATATCGAAACGGAGCATTGCGTCGGGATCAAGATAATAGTCAAAAAAACGCCTCTGGAGGTAGATGGGGTTATGGCTGTAGATCCCGGAGTCGCGTAAGTTTATCAGCATTACCCATTTCTCAAAGGAAAGACTTTTTGCATTCTTTGGGTAGCCTTCGATCTCGCTTGCGGCGTTTAGGTGGAAATGCTTTTTGTCCCGGATTATTTTAACGGCAAGGGAATACGCTGCGGCGGCATCTTTTGCACTGTCGAAGCTTCCGAGACTGATATGCCTGCCCTTAAAGGTGAAGTAGGCTTTGTAGTAAACGCTCCCGTCTTTTCTTTTTGCCTCGCTGATGCCGGTAGTCTTCATCGCGGTCCCTCCTTTCAAAAAGTTAAAACAACCCGTTCGCAAAGCTGTCACAATAATGATACACAATCTCATTCGTTAAGTCTACATATAATTTATTCTGCGCTTGACATTGGCGGGAATGATGATATAATGCAAAAGACTGTAACTAATATTTCCATTCGGCGAATGGGCGCCGATCACCGGTAATGCAGCATTATTGCAGATTGGGGTCTGCAGTGCGTTACGACAAAAAGGTTTTAGGACAATGAACGAAGAACAGATCAAAACACAGGAGTACATTTTCAGGAACAGGGAAACAGCCGCCCTGCCCAAAAAAGAAAAGAAAACAGGGATAAAGGCGATCATCGCAGCAGCAGGCAGTGTGCTCGTGATAGCGGCGCTTGTGGTCATCCTTGCAGTTGTTATCAATAATGACAAAGTCGATGCGGAAGCAAAACAGGTTGCGGACACTCAGATTGTCGAGGAAAACAGGAACGGTGACATCCTTCCCGGCGAGACCGTGAAAGAAGAGATAAAAGAGGAACTTGCAAAGGCGGAGGATATCGCAACACCCACTCCGGTACCCGCAACACCTACTCCGGTTCCGACGGAAGAACCGGAGGCAGCAGAGCAAGTTCAGCTTGCGGAAGAGTTTTTTGGTGAAGAAGGCGAGATCGCTACCGGCCTTGTAAGCGTCGTTGCGGATCCGCTTGATTTTTACAGGGTTGACGACCCCGAGCTTCCTTCTTATCTTACACGCAGAACAAACGAGGGCTTCAAGATGAAGCTTGAACAGACGGAGATCGACCTTCTTGTAAGGCTTGTTGAGGCCGAGGCTCCGGCAGAAGACATCTTTGGCAAGATCCTCGTTGCAAACGTAGTATTGAACAGGGTATTAAATGAAGGCTGGGCCAATACGGTCACCGGCGTTATCTATGAAAGATACGGAAGAGCCGTCCAGTTCCAGTCAACGGCAAATTCATATTACTGGAATTCCATAAAACCCACCGATTCCTCGAAGGAAGCGGTAATGCGCGCCATTGCGGGTGAGGACTACTCCGACGGTGCGGAATTCTTCTATGCATGGGCAAGACACCCGGAGCTTTCGCCAACAACGGGCTGGATCAGTATATATACCCATCTTTTCAGACACGGCGGACACGAATTCTATAAATAAACCAGGCGGAGGCAGGCAATGAGCGAGATTCTTTATGTCAGCACAAGAGGCGGTTCTAAGACAGTAACGGCGTCGGAGGCGATCTTAAACGGGATCGCAGCGGACGGCGGGCTTTATGTTCCCGTGAGCTTTCCGGAACCGGGCTGGGACTTCAACGTCTTAAAAGACATGGATTACAGGGAGCTCGCCTATACCGTCATAAAAGAATTTCTTACAGACTATACCGAAGAAGAGCTCCGCGCCTGCATAAACGCCGCTTACGACGATAAGTTTGACACACCCCTTGTTGCCCCCATGGTAAATGCCGGCACTTCATGGTACCTTGAGCTTTATCACGGCGCAACGGCTGCATTTAAGGATATGGCGCTCTCGCTCCTTCCGCATCTTCTTGTTACAGCGGCAAAGAAGAATAATGTGAAAGAGAAGATAGTGATCCTTACCGCAACCTCAGGCGACACCGGAAAGGCAGCGCTTGCCGGCTTTGCGGATGTTGAAGGAACCGGGATCGCGGTGTTCTATCCCAAATACGGCGTTTCAAAGATCCAGGAGCGCCAGATGGTTACCCAGGCCGGGAAAAATGTCTGTGTAGCCGGTATAACAGGGAATTTCGATGATGCACAGACCGGCGTAAAGAAGATCTTTACCGATCCTGCCATGCAGGAATATGTAAAATCCAAGGGATTCCGTTTTTCATCTGCAAACTCCATAAACATCGGGCGTCTGATACCGCAGGTGGCATATTATGTGTGGGCTTACTGCAGGCTTCTTAAAGACGGTGTTATAGCACCCGGCGAAAAGATCGACTTTACCGTTCCGACAGGCAATTTTGGCAACATCCTTGCCGGTTTTTACGCAAAACAGCTGGGCCTGCCCGTAAACCGCTTCATCTGCGCGTCAAACGACAACCGCGTGCTTACGGACTTTTTCGACACCGGCGTATATGACAAGAACCGCAGGTTCATCCTTACAGAGTCGCCTTCCATGGACATCCTTGTGTCAAGTAACCTTGAGAGGCTTATCTACCACATTGCCGGGAAAGACGCAAAGAAGACTGCAGAGCTTATGACAGGCCTTCAGGGCAAGGGAGTTTATGCGATCGATGCCCTCATGAAGGAAGGTCTCTGCGATTTCTATGCGGGCTCCGCAAACACCGCGGAGATGCGCGAGGCCATTAGGAGTTCCTTTGAGAAATACGGCTACTGCATGGATACCCATACAGGTGTTGCAGCGGCTGTTGCGGCAAAATACATGAAGGAAACGAAGGATGAGCATGTAAACGTGATCGTTTCGACGGCAAGTCCTTACAAGTTCACAGCAAGCGTCCTGAGAGCAATAACAGGCGATGCGGACGAAAACGAGGATGCCTTTGCGCTTGCCGACAAGCTTGAAAAGCTCATAGGGGTGAAACAGCCCGCAACCGTTACGACAGCAAGAACATCACCTGTTCTTCACGATACGGTATGCGAAACCGATAAGATGCCCGAAGTCGTTAAGAGCTTCATTGACAGGCTCTGATCGGCCTGCACGGATGAATTTAAGCCGGACACGGCAACCTGTGTCCGGTTTTTTTGCGCCCTGCAGTACCCGGCAGGAACATTCACGCCCTATTCTTTATGCCCTAAATACTTGACAACAACAGCCCGCTGCGGTAAATTTATGTAAAAGAACACTGAAAGGTTTACGAGATAACATGAAATTTATACTTGATATTTTACGCGGTGTCGTTATCGGTATCGCGAATGTCATACCGGGTGTAAGCGGCGGCACCCTGGCCGTATCCATGGGCATTTACGACAAGATAATCACTTCTGTGAACAATCTTTTCAAGAAATTTAAGAAGAGTTTCAGGACACTGCTTCCCTACGGCATCGGGATCGTGCTCGGGATAATAGGTCTTTCCTTTGCCATAAGCTATCTGTTTGAGCATCATCCGCTCCCGACGATCCTGCTGTTCATCGGACTTATACTGGGCGGTATCCCCGTCATCCTCAAAAAGGTGTTCATGAACGCGGAGAAGAAGCCCAATATTGCCGTATGCATCATCCTTTTTGTTGTATTTGCGGCTATGATAGTGGTACTCCCGCTTATAAGCGGCAATACGGACAAATCGAGCGAGCTTGTTCCGGGTTTCCTGACCGTAGTAAAGATGCTGTTTTCCGGCATAATCGCTTCCGCAACAATGGTCATCCCGGGAGTCAGCGGTTCGATGATCCTTATGGCGATAGGCTATTACAATGTTATAATCAATTCGATAAAGGGCTTTGTTTCGGCAGCAGTCAAGTTTGATTTCGCCGGCATGCTCACACCGGCCGCGCTGCTCCTGCCTTTCGGCATCGGCGTGATACTCGGGATCTGGCTTATAGCCAAGCTTATCTCTTTCCTGCTCAGGAAGTTTGAGATATATACCTACAGCGCAATACTCGGGCTTGTGGCTGCGTCGCCATATGCGATATTCGCATCAAACGAGATAAAGACACCCGACATCCCGACTGTCGTCTTTTCCGTTATCGCACTCGCGCTCGGGCTTGCGTGCGCATTTTTCCTTGCAAGGAAGGGCGAGCCTAAAAAAGAGGCTGAGAGCGAAGAGGCGAAAAGCAAGTCCTGATACGGTGCGAAACTCTCTGATTCAGGTTTTGCACGCTGTTTACAACCAAAGGAGAAATATGAGAAAACACCTTAAGATATTGATTCCGGTCGTTCTTGTTCTGGTAACTGTCCTCGGAGGGGTTATCGTTATCACGGCGGGCCAGAGGCTGACTGTTGCCGTTTCCGACGGCACGCAGGCAGTCCGCGGCGCGTTTTCCCTCGAGAAGACGAAAACGGCGGACTTTAATGTGTTTGAAAACGGGACCGAGATCGCGCCGGGAAGCACCACACATACTGTGGTCTGGAGCTCCTCGGATGAAACAGTCCTTTCCGTGGATCCCGCAACAGGTGTTGCCGTGGCGGACAAAGACGGCAACATGCCGGGACCGAACGGACGCGCAATGCTTACCGTAACGGTTACGGAAAATGCTTCGGGAAATGTTAAGACGCGGTCCTATACCGTTAATGTCTCACAGGGGGCAAAAGAGATCATTACTGTTGTAAGCGGTGTAAATGAAGGCATTCCACTTGAGATTGGCACGGAATACACGCTTATCTCGAGAACGTATGACAGAAAAGGCAATGATCTTACGATGGCTGCAAACCAGCTTTTCTGCACGTATTCCTGCGACAGGCTGGAGATAAACGGCGGTAAGTTCACACCCGTTGAACCCGGGGTTTTGAGGATCGTCGCTGTCGGATATGCTACGGAAGCAGATCAGGCGAAGGCGCAGAACGAAGTTACAAGAGATGTGCTTGAAGTTTACGTGTTCGGGGTTCCGACTCCTACTCCGAGCCCGACACCTACGCCGACACCTACGCCGACACCGACACCGACACCGGAACCGACGCCTGAACCTACGCCGACTCCCGAACCGACCCTGACTCCGACGCCGGAACCGACCCTGACTCCGTCGCCGGAACCTACCGAAACCCCTGCTCCGGAACCGACACAGGAACCGGATATTTCGCCGGGATTATCGCCTACGGCAGAGCCCGAACCTACGGGAGATGCAGGTACCTGAACCGCCCGGAAGGCAGACATTAAGCTGTAAAAGCATCAAAACAGGAAACACAGCCGGGAAAACGGCATCAGGGGAATACCGCGACAGTGGGATCCCCGGTAAATATACATTATTGGAGGTTTATTATGGAGACAAGACCTTATGTAAGCTGGAAACTTGTGGGAGACTTTATGACGGCGGCCTTTGAAAAGCTCGGAGTGCCCGCGGAAGAAGCCGCTATCTGCGCGGATGTCCTCATGGAGAGCGACAGGCGCGGTATCGAGAGCCACGGCTGCAACCGCTTCAAACCCATCTATGTCGACCGCATCAACGCAGGCATCCAGAAGCCTGTGACCGAATTCGAGATAGTACGCGAAACGCCTACTACAGCGGTTGTTGACGGGCATGACGGCATGGGCATGATAGTCGGCTACAAGGCAATGAACATGGCTATCGAAAAAGCAAAGAAATACGGCATGGGCATGGTTGCCGCACGCAACTCGACACATTACGGGATTGCGGGATACTACGCTACAATGGCAACAAAGGCAGGATGCATCGGAATTACGGGTACAAACGCAAGACCTTCGATCGCACCTACTTTCGGTGTTGAAAATATGCTCGGTACAAACCCTCTGACCTTCGGAATGCCGACAGATGAAGATTTCCCGTTCGTTCTTGACTGCGCAACAAGTATCACGCAGCGCGGCAAGATCGAGTATTTCGCACGTACCGGAAAGCCTACTCCCGCAGGGATGGTAATCGGCAGGGACGGACAGGCGAAGACGGATTCGGAGCAGATACTTAAGGATCTTACAAAGGGCGAGGCAGCGCTTGCACCGCTTGGCGGGATCGGCGAGGAACTTGCGGGCTACAAGGGATACGGCTATGCAACCGTTGTCGAGATCCTTTCCGCAGCGCTCCAGGCAGGCAGCTTCCTTAAGGCTCTTTCGGGCGTTGATGCAGAAGGAAAGAAGGTTCCCTACCATCTCGGGCACTTCTTCATTGCAATCGATACCGAAGCATTCATGGGACTTGAGAGCTTCAAAAAGACAACAGGCGACATCCTCCGCGAGCTTCGCGCTTCCGAAAAGGCACCGGGCCACGACAGGATCTATACCGCGGGCGAAAAGGAATACCTTGTATGGCTCGAGAGAAAAGACAAGGGCGTTCCCGTAGGCGAGGCAGTTCAGAAGGAATTCATCAAGGTAAGAGACGACCTTGGACTTGATTTCCACTTCGATTTTGAATAACATATATTTTGCAGCGGACCCGGTCCGCTGCTTTTTTTATCTGAGTGAGTCAGTGGGGTCGTTTCCCGGTGACTCATTTTTATGGCATTTTTGGGGGAGCATTGCTGCGGCGGCGCAGTGATATTAAAAAAACACTTGCCAATCAAAAAAAATGTGATAAAATGGCAAAAGACTGAAACCAATAAAAGAAGAAGCATTTTTGAAACGAGAGGAACATAATGAAAAGAGAAGATGTAAGGAATATTGCGATCATTGCCCACGTAGACCACGGCAAGACCACGCTTGTTGACGAGCTTTTGAAGCAGAGCGGCGTGTTCAGGTCGAACCAGGTCATTGAAGAGCGCGTGATGGATTCGAACGATATCGAGCGTGAGCGCGGTATCACCATACTTTCGAAGAATACTGCCGTTTTTTACAAAGGCGTGAAGATAAACATCATCGATACACCCGGCCATGCGGATTTTGGCGGCGAGGTTGAGCGTGTCTTAAAGATGGTAAACGGCGTTATCCTTGTTGTTGACGCGTTTGAAGGCCCTATGCCGCAGACCAGGTTTGTGCTGAAAAAGGCCCTTGAACTCGCGCTTCCCGTTATTGTCTGCATCAACAAGATAGACCGTCCGGAGGCACGTCCGAAGGAGGTTATTGACGAGGTTCTCGAGCTCCTTATGGATCTTGACGCATCCGATGAGCAGCTTGACTGCCCGTTTGTCTTTGCTTCGGCTAAGAAGGGCGTTGCCATACTCGAGCTTAACGACCAGCCGAAGGGCATGGAACCGCTGTTTGAGACGATCCTTGATTATATCCCGGCGCCCGAAGGCGATCCGGATGCCGGAACGCAGGTGCTCATCAGCACTATAGACTACAACGAATATGTGGGCCGTATCGGTGTCGGAAAGGTTGACAATGGTGTTATAAAGGTCAACCAGGATGCTGTCATCGTTAATGCGCACGAACCCGAGAAGCTGCGCAAGGTCAAGATAAGCAAGCTTTATGAGTTTGACGGGCTTAAAAAAGTCGAGGTGCAGGAGGCCGGAGTGGGCTCAATCGTTGCCATTTCCGGTATTGAGGATATTCATATCGGCGATACCATCTGCTCTCCCGATGAACCGAAGCCTATCCCCTTCCAGAAGATATCAGAGCCTACGATCGCTATGGATTTCATCGTTAACGACTCGCCTCTTGCCGGACAGGAGGGTAAGTACGTTACCTCAAGGCATATAAGGAACCGACTGTTTGCGGAGCTTAATACCGATGTTTCCCTGCGTGTCGAGGAGACAGACGATACCGATACCTTCAAGGTTTCGGGCCGAGGAGAGCTGCATCTTTCCGTGCTTATCGAGAATATGCGTCGTGAAGGCTACGAATTTGCAGTCAGCAAGGCAGAGGTCATCTATAAGACCGGCGAACACGGCGAAAGATTGGAACCTATGGAGCATGCATACCTTGATGTTCCCGAGGACTGTTCCGGTACTGTCATTGAAAAACTCAGCTACCGCAAGGGCGAGCTCATCGGCATGAGCACGGCAAGCGGCGGTATGGTGCGCATCGAGTTCATGATCCCTGCGCGCGGCCTTATCGGCTACAGGGGCGAATTCCTTACTGACACAAAGGGTAACGGAATACTTAACACCTTATATGAGGGCTACGCGCCGTATAAGGGCGATATAGCCTATCGTAAGACGGGTAGCCTTATCGCGTTCGAGGCCGGCGAATCCGTAACCTACGGCCTGTTTAACGCGCAGGAGCGCGGTATACTGTTCATAGGACCCGGCGAAAAGGTTTACAGCGGCATGGTTGTCGGAATGAGCGCAAAGCCCGAAGATATAGAACTTAATGTCTGCAAGAAGAAACAGCTGACAAATACCCGTTCTTCCGCAGCGGATGAGGCTCTCCGCCTTACACCGCCCAAGATCTTAAGCCTCGAGCAGGCGATAGATTTCATAGATACGGACGAGCTCCTCGAAGTAACGCCAAAGAGCCTCAGGATCAGAAAGAAGATCCTTGATCCGACGCTTCGAAAGAGAGCGGCAATGAACAGGAAATAAGTATGAACCGGTGACGGTTCCGTGGTCTTTGCCACGGGACCGTCTTTTTGGATTTGCGCGACGAGCTAGCGGATGGAGGGATACGGAGTTCTTTTTTTGGTTGAAATGGGAGAACGGTTGTGATAATGTTTTGACATATAGTAGTGACCGGGTGGAGGTTAAGTTTGAAAGTAAACTTTCAAACAGCGCATTTGCGCTGCGTAATCCTCGCACAAATGCAACCATTAGCTGCTCGCTGTACTCGCAGCATGGAGGTTAAGTTTGAAAGTAAACTTTCAAAGAGCGCATTTGCGCTGCGTAATCCTCGCACAAATGCAACCATTAGCTGCTCGCTGCACTCGCAGCATGGAGGTTAAAATATGAATAAAAGATTTTGGGCCCGTATAGTAATAACGGGCTTGTTTACAGTTGTTTTTACCGCGGTTTCCGCATGCTCTTTTTTCAACAGTAATACTCATGAACCGATTTTAGAGGGTCCAACGAACACGCCTGCTGCGTCCAATACCCCGTCTCCAACGAATACGCCGGTTCCGACGAATACGCCCACACCGACAAGCACACCCACAAATACACCGACACCTACAAATACGCCCACACCTACAAATACGCCCACAAATACACCGACTCCTGCAAATACGCCTGTTCCTGAGGAATTCATGCCTGCGGAACCAAAGAGGGAAGGCTTTATCCCTGCATCCGAAATGTTCATGCCGGCGTATTTTGCGATAATCAAGGAAAGACTTCAGACATATACGGATGACAAGATAGGGAACGCACTCGTAAACTCGTCCTTCGCATCCTACGACACACCCTTCAATGCTGCGGACTACTCGGATTATAAGATAGAGAACGGCAAGGTCATATTCACGTTTGCGGGAAAAACGCTCACGGGAACGGAACACCCGACCTTTACCTATTCGTGCGATCTTGCCGAAGCGCGGGCCTTTATGCTTTATGATGAAGAAGGCAACCCTGTCAACCGTCCGCTTATCCGCGAACTCGATCCGTCGAAAAAGATGATCGCGCTCACGTTTGACGACGGCCCGAACCCAGTTTACGATCCGCAGATCTCAGACGTATTGCTTAAACACAACGCACGCGCGACATTCTTTATAATCACGTATAAATGCGCAAAAGAGAATTTCAGCCGGTCCGTATTGAACCTTCGCGATGCGGGACACGAGATCGCAAGCCACGAGTACGGCCACGAGTTTTTCTATGACGATACGCCAAAGAAGAAGATCTGGACCGAGGTGAACCGTGCGAATCTCGACCTTGCGGGCATTACAGGCACCGCGCCGAGGTTCCTCAGAATGGCCGGGGGCCGCACGACAGATTATCTTAAATACGTGCCCATGCCGCAGATAGGGTGGACATGGGGATCACTTGACTGGGAGAGCAGAGAACTTCAGCCCGGAGAGACAAAGGAAGGCCGATATGCAAGAAAACTTGCGCAGACCTATAAAAATGTTACCGAACACGCGGTGGACGGTGGTATAATACTTATGCACGTAAATTACGCCGAAGAACCCGAGGCTGTCGACAAGATACTCGACTATCTCGATTCTAAGGGCTTCATCTGCGTGACGGTCAGCGAACTGTTTTATTACAAGGGCGTTACACCCGTAAACGGAAAACGCTACAGCGATCTGCAGTAGTTCTGCAGAACACGATCAACAAGGGGGTCAACATGAGCATTAAGATCGCGGGATTTCGTTCGGCACTTAATTACAATGACAAACTGAACACCATTACGGGAGAATTCATAAGAGAAGTTGAGAAAGCAGCGGGGGAGCCGCTTACGGAGACTGAGCTTTCGGACTACGACTGCGATTTGAAACTCATCTTTATCCAGTCGGGCGGCAGCGAAGGCCTGTTCTTACAGCACATGGACGAGCTGCAGGAGCCGTATTATCTGCTTACGAACGGCTCGAACAATTCGCTTGCGGCCTCGCTCGAGATAATGACGTATCTCAACATCAACGGGAAAAAAGGGGAGATCCTGCACGGCGATATTCCGTATATTGCAGACCGCATTAAGAAACTTGCACTTGCGGGCAGGATAAGGCGCGAACTAAAAAAGACGCGCTTCGGTGTGCTCGGGAAGCCCTCAGATTGGCTTATCGCATCCGTTCCGGAATACGGAAAAGCAAAGGACACGCTCGGCATAACCTTCGAGGATGTACCGCTTGATGAAGTTAAAAAGCTGTTTGAAGAGACGGCGGTAGTAGATGTTTCAAAGCTTCCGGCGCCCTTCGACAACGACGAAAAGATAAAGGCCATGCGCGTGTACGAGGCATTTAGGAGGATTGCAAAAGAACGGGGCTTGAACGGCTTTACCGTGCGCTGCTTCGACCTGCTCGGGCCGCTGAGAACCACAGGCTGCGCGGGCCTTTCACTCCTTAACGACAGCGGCATTACGGCAGCCTGCGAAGGAGATATCGCGGCGCTCATCTCGATGCATATTGCAAGGCTTCTGACGGGTGAAGCGAATTTCCAGGCGAACCCGTCGCGCATCTCAACAGAGGACAATACCGTAGTGTTTGCGCACTGTACGCTGCCGCTTGCCATGACAGAGCGCTATACGTTCGATACGCACTTTGAATCCGGTACAGGCCTCGCGGTTAAGGGCTATCTTAAAGAGGAAGACGTTACGGTATTCAGGATCTCCGCAGATCTCAAACGGTATTTCGCAAGCAACGGCCGGATCGTCAAAAATCTTGAGGAGCCCGACCTTTGCAGGACGCAGATCCTTGTGAAACTTGAAAGGAACGTGGGGGAGCTGTTAAAACACCCGTGCGGTAACCACCACATCATATTCTACGGGCATCACGAGGATAATATCCGCGCGCTTATGGAAAACCTGCTGGGGTAAGCGGCGGTTTGGACTGAGACGGTAAAGTTTTTGAAGTCGCTTCAAACCCCTTGACAACCCAAATACATGATGATATATTCTTTTAAGAATATGGTAGAGGCGCATTGATTATGAGTAATCCCGGGAATGCTTCAGGGCAGTTGAAACGGGCCGAAAGGATGATATGCCGAAGATGGTGCGGAGCCTGAAGCCGTTCTGTCTGGTCGAGCGGTTAAGAACCGGCCGACTGTCACCGCTAAGCGGTGGAGAGCTGCCCGAAGATCGGTTATCATGCATGACGCATTTTAATTGCTGTCTTTAGGTCGGTATCCGCCGGCCTATTTCTTTTATACATCTCAAAGGAGTAAACAGTATGGCTATTTTCAAAGGAGCTGCGGTAGCACTCATCACACCCATGAATGCAGACGGGTCACTTAATTACGACAGTATGGGGAAACTCATCGATTACCAGATAGAGAACGGAACGGATGCTTTCGTTATCTGCGGTACGACAGGTGAGCCTTCGACCATGACACATGAAGAGCACATCGAGACCATCAGGTTCGCGGTAAGCTACATCAACAAGCGTGTACCTGTTATCGCGGGCGCAAGCTCGAATTGCACGGCTACCGAGGTCTATCTTTCCGAGGAATCAAAGAAAGCCGGCGCGGATGCGCTCCTTCTTGTTTCACCCTACTACAACAAGGCTACGCAGAACGGCCTTTACGAACATTTCGGCGCAGCGGCGAGAGCTGTTGATCTGCCCATAATCCTTTACAACATTCCCGGACGCACGGGCGTAAACATCCAGCCTGCAACGGTTAAGCGCCTTGTGGATGATTTCGACAATATCGTCGGAATGAAGGATGCAACGGGAAATATTGAGCAGACCATGAGCACCATGGCACTCTGCGACGGCAAGCTCGACCTGTATTCAGGCAATGACGATCAGATCACGCCTATCCTTGCAGCAGGCGGACTCGGCGTTATCTCGGTCCTTTCACATGTTGCGCCGCGCGACACACACAATATCGTTGAGTATTTCCTGAACGGACGCGTACAGGAGTCGATCGGGCTGCAGCACAAATATCATGCGCTCATAAAAGCACTATTCTCGGAGGTCAATCCCATCCCCGTAAAGAAGGCGCTTAACCTTATGGGCATGAACGCAGGTCCGTTAAGGCTTCCGCTTACAGAGATGGAGCCCCGAAATGCAGCTGTTCTTGAGGCAGAGATGAAGAAGCTCGGAATAATCTGAGAAGCATCCCGCAATTCCCGGTGAGTGCCGGGAGCATGGGTCTTAGTACAATATCAAATTTTCGGAGGAGAAGGAATATATGGTCAGGATAATACTTAGAGGCTGTAACGGCCGTATGGGCAAGGTGATCTCTGCTATCTGCGAGAACGATCCCGACAGCAAGATCGTTGCCGGACTTGATGTATTTGATACCGGCGCATGCAATTACCCTGTTTTCAAAAATCTTGGCGAATGCGGCTCGGAAGCTGATGTTGCCATCGATTTTTCATCCGTTGACGGTCTTGACGAGTTCATTGATGAATGTGTTGAAAGAAGGCTTCCTCTTGTGCTCTGCACAACAGGTCTTTCCGGAGACCAGCTTGCAAAAGTGCGCAAGGCATCAAAGAAGATCCCGGTGCTCCGCTCGGCAAATATGTCGCTCGGCATCAATACCCTTATCAAGTTCTTAAGAGAGAATTCCTGCATGCTTTCTGATGCGGGGTTTGATATCGAGATAGTTGAAAAACACCACAACCAGAAGCTTGATGCCCCTTCGGGCACAGCGATGGCCCTTGCTGCCGCCATAAACGATTCGCTTCCCGAAAAGTACGAGTATGTATACGACAGATCGGAACGCAGGGAAAAGAGACCGAAAAAAGAGATCGGCATCTCGGCGGTGCGCGGAGGCTCGATAGTGGGCGACCATGAGGTGATCTTTGCGGGACCGGACGAAGTCATAGAGATCAAGCATGTTGCCTATTCGCGCTCGATATTCGGCAACGGTGCCGTACAGGCCGCAAAATTCCTTGCGCTCTGCGAACCCGGCATGTATGACATGTCCGATGTGATCGGCTGACCGGATATCCGGATAATACATTTAAAGCTGCGCAGGATACCGCAGCAAAGGAGACAAAATGATCTTAACTTCTTCACTTCCGGACAGCTTAAGCGGCTGGGAAGAAATGTGGGAACAGATATGGCCTAAGCTTTTGGACCTTGGCCTTAAACTTCTCGCGGGAGTTGCCATCCTGTTTTTTGGGCGGCTTCTCATAAAGCTTATCTTAAAGCTTATAAACAAGGCTTTTTCAAAGAGTAAGGTGGAAAAGGGAGTTGTGAGCTTTTCACTTTCACTCCTGAAAGGCGCGCTCTACATAGTGCTCCTGATAATCATCGCACAGGTCCTCGGTGTTCCGACGGCGTCGCTTATCGCATTGCTCGGATCCGCAGGCCTCGCCATAGGCCTTGCGCTGCAGGGCAGCCTTTCGAATTTTGCGGGCGGCGTGCTGATAATGGTCTTAAAGCCTTTTAAGGTGGGCGATTATATCGTTACGGGCAGCGGCGAAGGCACCGTGACCGGGATCGATATTTTCTATACAAGGCTGAAAACACCGGACAACCGCGTTATCGTCATCCCGAACGGAACACTTTCAAACACTGCCGTGACCAATGTTTCAAGGGAAAATACAAGACGTGTTGACCTTAAGATCCCGGTAAGCTATAATTCTGATATTACGCGTGTACGCGAAGTCCTGCAGGACGTTCTCGGGGAGTACAGCGACAAAGTCCTTGAGGAAAAAGGCGTAGATATCTGCGTTTCCGAATTTGCCGACAGCTCGATAACCATGATCTACAGGTTCTGGGTAAATTCAAAGGACTACTGGCCGGTGCGCTTTGCGGTGCTTGAACGGGTAAAGGAGAAATTCGAGATCAACGGGATCGAGATACCCTTCAACCAGATCGACGTACATGTTAAAGAAAACAAGGCAAGATAAAAACGGGGCCTCGACAGAACAGGCGGGATCCCGCAGGGCATAGGGAAAAAGGGAAAAGATAAAAGATAAAGTAACATAGAAAGGGCAAGGAATGAGTTATGGAAAAGAAGAACATTGACTGGTCAAACATCGGATTCGGTTATATCCAGACGGATTACCGCTATGTTTCGAACTTTAAGGACGGTAAGTGGGATGAGGGTACGCTCTCAACAGACCCGAATGTTGTCCTTAACGAATGCGCAGGCGTACTGCAGTACGCACAGACTGTATTTGAAGGCCTAAAGGCTTATACAACGGTAGACGGTAAGACAGTTACCTTCCGTCCGGACCTTAATGCCGAAAGACTTGCACAGTCCGCTGCAAGGCTTGAGATGCCCGTATTTCCCAAGGAGCGTTTTATCGAGGCTGTAAAGCAGGTAGTAAAGGCAAACGAAGCTTTTGTTCCTCCTTACGGAACCGGCGCAACACTGTATCTTCGCCCTTATATTTTCGGAACCAACCCCGTTATCGGCGTTAAGCCCGCTACAGAGTACCAGTTCAGGATACTCTGCACACCCGTAGGCCCTTACTTCAAGGGCGGCGCAAAGCCCCTTACAATCAAGGTTTCGGATTTTGACCGTGCGGCACCCAACGGAACCGGTCACATCAAGGCAGGTCTTAACTACGCTATGTCGCTCCATGCCATCGTTACCGCACATAACGAAGGCTTTGACGAGAACCTCTATCTCGATCCCAAGACCCGCACAAAGGTTGAAGAGACCGGCGGTGCAAACTTCCTTTTCGTAACAAAGGACAACAAGGTAGTTACTCCCAAGTCCAACAGCATCCTTCCCTCGATCACAAGAAGAAGCCTTGTGCAGGTTGCAAGAGAGTACCTTGGACTTGAGGCTGAAGAGCGCGAGATCACTCTCGAAGAGGTAAAGGATTTTGCGGAATGTGGCCTTTGCGGCACTGCAGCAGTTATCTCGCCTGTAGGCAAGATCGTCGACCACGGCAGGGAGATAGCTTTCCCGAGCGGTATGGAGAAGATGGGACCGGTCACAACAAAGCTGCGTGAGACCCTTACCGGTATCCAGATGGGTACGATAAAGGCTCCGGAAGGCTGGATAGTAAATATAGACTGAGAAAGGCTGACCGGTGCCTTAAGGTGCCGGTCTGTGCCATGTCTTAGAAATGAGGATAAAATGTTAGAGATAGTTTCAAAGATCAAAGACGAATTCGAGGCAGGGCTTAAAGCCGTTTCGAACTCGGAAGAGCTTGAGGCGTTAAGGATAAAGTTCCTTGGGAAAAAAGGTGCTCTTACCGACGTTCTGAAAAGCTTAAAGGATATGGATGCCGAGACCAAGAAACAGGTCGGCATGGAAGTAAACGCATTAAAGGGCGAGATGGAAGAGTCACTCAAGGCAAACGGAAAGCGCCTTGAAGAGGCTCTTTATGACATGGCTATGGCCGCTTCACCGAAATTCGATTTCACGATCCCTTCGGAAGACAACGGCGGAAGCCTGCACCCCATTACCATCGTTCAGCGCAGGATCGAAGACATCTTCAAGAGCATGGGCTTCATCATCGAGGACGGCATCGAGATCCAGACGGAATACAACAACTTCGAAGCCGTTAACATCCCGAAGGACCACCCGGCCCGCGATATGCAGGATACCTACTATCTTTCAAACGGCCAGCTCTTAAAGACGCACACTTCCGCTGCACAGAACTACATCATGCGCAAATACGGCGCTCCGGAGCCCGGAAAGCCCCTTCGCGTGCTGTTCCCCGGCAGGTGCTTCAGAAACGAGAATATCGATGCGTGCCATGAAAATACATTCTTCCAGATGGAAGGCATGATGATCGGCGACGACATCTCGATCTCAAACCTCATATATTTCATGAAAGTGCTCCTTTCGGAAGTATTCGAGCGCGATGTTAAAGTGCGCCTGCGCCCCGGCTTCTTCCCGTTCGTGGAGCCCGGTTTCGAGCTTGACATCAACTGCCTTATCTGCGGCGGCGAGGGCTGCCCTACCTGTAAGCAGTCCGGCTGGCTCGAGCTTCTGCCCTGCGGCATGATCCATCCAAATGTTCTCCGCATGGGCGGCATCGACCCCGACAAGTATACGGGCTTTGCATTCGGCCTTGGCCTTACGCGCCTTGCAATGATGAAATACGGCATTAAAGACATAAGAGTGCTCAACAGCGGCAATCTCAAAGCCCTGAAGCAGTTTAAGTAGGAGGATCGGCAAATGTATATATCTATGAACTGGATATCGGATTTTGTTGATCTGTCCGGTGTCAATATCAAAGAACTCATCAACCGTTTTACGCTTTCGACGGCAGAAGTCGAGGACGTTTACGAATACGGCAAGGATACGAACAATGTTATCGTGGCAAGGATCGTAAGCCTTGAGAACCATCCGAACTCAAAGAAGCTCCATCTTCTTAAGGTCGACACGGGCTCGGGCATTGTTGATGTTGTTTGCGGCGCGCCAAACGCAGCGGCAGGACAGCTTGTGGCACTCTGCAGGGAAGGCGGCTCCGTTAAGGGAACGCTCATAACAGCTGCAAGTGTCGGCGGCTACATGAGCTACGGAATGTGCTGCTCGGAAAAGGAGCTTGGCATAAGCGAGGACCACAGCGGTATCATGGTATTTGACGAGTCTTACGCAGACAAGCTCGGTACTGATATAAAGACCTTCATCCCGCTTGAAGATACCATCTTTGAAGTGGACAACAAGTCACTTACGAACCGCCCGGACCTTTGGGGACATTACGGTATCGCAAGGGAGATCGCGGCACTTTTAGAGCGTCCGTTAAAGCCGCTTGAAGTAAAGGATACTGCAGAGTATGCCGGCCTTCCCGCCATCGACATGAAGATAGAGACAGACCTCTGCTTCCGTTATTCGTGCCTTGGCGTAAGCAATGTAACAAAGAATGTTTCACCGCTTGCGATGAAGGTTCGTCTTACATACTGCGGACAACGTCCCATCAACCTTCTTGCCGACCTTACGAACTACCTGATGCTCGAGCTCGGACAGCCCATGCACGCATTCGACAAGGACACTGTTTCGAACATCCGCGTAAAGCAGTTCGATACCGTTAAGGAATTTGTAACACTTGACGGCAACACAAGAGCGGTAGATCCCGGCACGATGATGATCTGCGACGGAGACACACCCGTAGCGGTAGCCGGTATCATGGGCGGCCTGCAGACCGAGATCACGGAAAAGACGACCAATCTTCTGCTCGAGTCCGCAAACTTTGAGGCTGCTACCGTAAGGCGCGGCGCCGCAAAGCTTGGCATGCGTACCGAAGCCAGCGCACGCTACGAGAAGACTCTCGATCCGGAGATCACTGTTCCGGCTATCGAGCGCTTCTTAAAGCTGCTTATCGACATAGATCCGGGCGTAAAGGTCATCACATCGCTTACCGATTCGTACCCTAAGCACTACGAGACCATAAAGATCGATTTTGACAAGGCATACGTTGACAAATACACCGGTATCGATATTTCTGCGGACCGCATCGAGAAGACCTTAAAGCTCCTTGCTTTCGACGTAACACGTAACGGCGATTCCTTCAGCGTTGTGGTTCCTTCGTTCCGCGCAACAAAGGATGTTACGATAAAGGCAGATATCATCGAAGAGATCACGCGTATCTACGGATACGACAATTTCGATATCCGATCCACAAAGTCGCTCCTTGCTCCCGTCCGTCCGGATAAGGCAAGAGAGGACGAATACAGCATCAAGCAGCTTCTTTCAAGTCGTTTTGGCATGAGCGAGGTTCACAGCTATATCTGGTACGACAACAAGTGGAACAAGCAGCTGGGCCTTGACCTGGACAGCGATATCCGCATTGTAAACTCTGAATTTTCGGACAATGTCGAGATCAGGCGCACCGATATTCCCACACTCCTTTCTTTCGTTGAGAAGAATGTGGAAGGTTTAGCGGATGTAAGGATATTTGAGATCTGCCGCGTTGCAAGAGGCCTTAAAGAAGACGGTCTTGCAAACGAGCGCAAGGTTTTAAGCTTTGTTCTTGCTTCAAGGGCAAAGAGCGAGAATGCGCTTCTTGGTGAAGCAAAGGAGATAGTCGATGTAATCGCCGGAAGGCTTAAACACACCTCTCTCGGTTACGCGGCTGTCGGAAGCGAGGCATGGAATGATGCAGAGAAAGCGCTGATCGTTGAGCCTAAGCTTGCGCACAGGAAGAATTCCGCCGTTATCACGGCAGACGGCAAGGCACTCGGCGTTATAGCGGTTCTTGACCCGAGGATCGCAGGAAAGATCGACAAGAAGCTTTCCGCAGCTTACGTAGAGATCGATTACGAGCTCTTTGCGGGCGTTGCGGAGAAGGATGTAGAGATCACCGAGATCTCGAAGTTCCCGGGCATCAGCATCGACTTAAGCCTCCTTGTTGACAGGGAGACCGCGTTTGGAACCGTTAAAGATGCAATTTCGGACTACAAGTGCGAGTACCTGCGCGACATTTCGTTCATCGACCTGTTCACAGACGACACAATGCCTGAAGGCAAAGCCAGCATGACAGTCCGCCTGCAGTTCGTTTCCTACGAAGGCACGCTGCAGCTTGATACCGTAAACGGCTACAAAGCAGAAATACTCAAGCTCCTTGAAGCAAAAGGATATACTTTAAGATAATATTGTTTACATAAGCCCGCCCCCGCTGAAAGAGCATTGTTCATAAAACAATGATTCAAAATGAGCACTGTCGCAGGCAGAGTGGCAAAAACAGAAGAAGGAGATCCGAGCCTGTGGACAAGAGAAACGAATACTCGAAAAAGGCGATCCGCGAAGCGCTTATCAGACTGTCCCGGGTCAAACCCTATACCGAGATCTCTGTCCGCGAACTGTGTCGGGAAGCAAAGGTGTCCCGTTCTACGTTTTACAACAATTACCGTCTTTTTAATGATGTGGTCGTGGAAATGAGCGAAGCCTATATGGAAAAGCTGCGGGGCAGACGCCTTACCAGGGAATTCTTCGATTCTCTGAAGGACGAGGGCGACGAGTTGAGGCTGCTTTTGGAAAGCGGTGTGTTCGGGCGCGAATTCAGCATGTATCTTCGGGAGATCATTGAAGAGGAGATATCGGCCCGATATCAAAGAGAGCCCGAGGACATTTCCGTCAATGTCACCACACTTTACCATGCCTTCGGCATCTTTGGAGCTTTGCAGAATCTGGTGGCTGTTCAGGGAACACCGGAGATCAAAGACGAGGTTTTTCGGAGGGGTATGGATACTCTGATGGAGATCATCGGAAACTTTACCGATCCGCCCGAAAACCGGTAATACGATATTGTACATTTTTTCGCGTATTGGTACGACAACCCTCCGAAGGGGTATGAATCACAGTCATAATATGCTAAGATATCCGCAGAAAGCGTCGAAACTGTTCGAACGCCGACTGCGGATTTTTTTGTGGATTACAGGGGGTCACATGACAGAGACAAAGAATAGGTCCGTCTGGAAAAATTTCATCCATCTGATACGGCAGATCAAACTGCCGATCCTGCTTATCGGGATTGCCTTTCTTCTTAATTGCGGCAAAGCAGAGATAGAACTTTTGATACCGGAAAAGATTGCCGATCTGACCGGATTCGAATTTACGGGAACAGGCAGTTCTGCAGTAAAGACTGCCGTCAGTATCTGTATCATGATATTTGTCCTGGCGGCGGTTGAATTTGTAGGTGTAATGGCTGCGACCTATATCACTTATATCGCCAAAGCACGCATCAATCGGGACTTTCAGGCAGTGGCCGCGAGAAAAGTATTCTATCTTACCACGGAGGAGGCGGAAGCAAGGGATCCAAAGGAGTTCATTTCCCGTATAACCACCGATACCGGCTTTGTGAGCGATTTTCTCATCGATCTTCTGGTGATGGAAATACCGAGGCTGTATTTCCTTGTCAGTACGCTCATAAAGGTCTCCCGTATGGGTAACGGCATGCTCCTTCTGGGCTTTGTGCTCGTTGTTCCGGTCATCGTGTTGGGTTCTTTCTGGTCGGGATATGTAACTTACAGGAGCCAGACCCGTCTTCAAAATGCCATCGCGCGTCTTACGGCGAGACTCGCCGAGAAGGTGGAACATGCGGAGATCATCAAGGCCTACAACAGGACCGAGGACGAAATCGCAGACGGAGAGATATTTATCGACGAAATGAGGGCCGCACAGAAGAAAACGACTCTGGCGACAGCTTTTAACCAGCTGGTGGCAAATGTTCTGTTTGTGGTGCCTACGCTCATCATCATGACTGCGGGTGCGCTGCAGCTTCTTGCGGGGGACATTTCAACACCTCAGTTTGTCGCTTATTTTGGTCTCGGAGCCACATATCAGAAATATATAGCCGAACACCTCACTCTTTGGGTATTGGCCAAAAAGGCCCAGGGTGCCACCCTGCGAATTTCGGGGATCCTGATGCTAAAGGAAGACAGGGGCGGTGAGCGGCAGACCGAAGGCTCAGGTGATCTTGCTTTTGAAAATATCAGTTTCTCCATCGGCGGGAAAACAATCCTTTCGGATGTAAGCTTTACGGTGAAAAACGGCAGCAAGTTTGCCATTGTGGGCGGAAGCGGCGCCGGAAAATCAACGATATTGAATCTGATTGAGCAGTTTTACCGCCCGGAACAGGGGCGTATCACGCTTGGCGGTGTGGATATACGGGATTTTGAGATCGGCAGCTACAGAAGTCTGTTTTCGTACCTTCCACAGAATGCTCCGGGTTTTGACGGAACGGTGAGAGACTTTCTTTGTTACGGATCGGGTACATTGCATTCGGATGAAGAACTTAGGGAGCTTTTGCGTGAGGTTGACATGACGGAATCCGTTGAGGCCATGGGGGGCCTTGACTTCGAAGTGGGGCCGGGAGCGTCAAAACTCTCCGGCGGGCAGAGACAGCGCCTTGCGGTGGCCAGAATGCTCCTTACGGGCGCAGGGACGGTCCTTGCGGACGAAGCAACAAGTGCGCTTGATTTTGAAGGTTCAAGGCGCATTGCGTCTCTTATCGATAAAAATGCCGCGGGAAAGACAAGGATCATTGTTGCCCACGATCTTTCCACAGTACAGGATGCGGACATGATACTGGTCCTTAACAAGGGCCGTGTCGATGGCATGGGAACTCACGACAGGCTGAAAGAAACCTGTCCCGCTTACCGTCGGCTGTTAACGGCAGGAGAGGAGGAAAAGGCATGAGGAACAAGTCCGGTCTTGTAACGGAAAACATCACGGTCAAAACCAAAAAGCCCTTGAGGACTCTTTATAAAGGGGTAAGATTGCCGGTGCTCCGAACACTTTTCGGCTCACTGTTATACCTTGTGGGTACGCTGATCGTCGCAACCCAGGCTGACGCCGTAGCCGCCATCTCCGTCGGAAAATTCAAGGATCTGTCGCCAATCTTTATGTATGCGCTGATGTGTTTTGTGGGCTACATATTTTCCTTCGCGGCCGTGGTAGCGGATTTGGGATTCGTGGAACTTTCGACCCGTATCAGAAAAAAAATATGGAGGAAGATCATGCATCTTCCCCTAAGTTACTCCGACAGGGAATGCCCCAACAGGGTATTGAGCCGTGTTACCGCGGATCCTGAATATTCCTGCCTGCCCTTCAAACTTTTACAGCTTGTTTTCACGCTTGTTGCTTTTTTACTGATGGTTTTGGTGGGAGACGCGGCTATCGCAGAACTGGTACCGCTTTTGATCATAGGTTTTATCGTTAATATCATCATCATGTTCATTACCGCCCGTTTCAGCGAGCGGGGAGCTTTGTATGTGGCAGGAAAGCTGTCGGCCTTTACCGCTTTTCTGGCGGAACGCTTCGGCCGCATCCGTTTTATTAAAGCAATGAACAGCGAGGAAAAAGAAAATGCGGCGAGCCTTCGCTGTATCGAGGAGCGCTACAGGGCTGACAAGTATAACGCCATGGCCAATACCTGCGTGCAGTTCGGACAGTTCTTTCTGCCCTTTGTACTGCTTGCGACAGCGTTTCTTGTGGGAAGCCTGCTGATCTCAAACGGCAGTGTCTCGTCGGGTACCACACTGGCCGCGTTCTACGCGTACGGAGGCAATCTGGTGCTGGTGTTCCAGTTTTTCTCGCAGTTTCCCTCCGTGTTCTCCGCCACAAAGGGCGGCAGTAAAAAAATCGTTTCCATTCTGGAAGAAAAAGAAGAAGATCCGGATCTCGGAGGCTGCGAACTTCCCGGGAATGCTGACTTAATACTTGAGGGAGTATCCTTCGGTTATGGCAGCAGAGAAGTGATCCATAACATCAGTGCTTGCATTCCCAAGGGAAAGATCACAGCCATTGTGGGTCCCAACGGCAGCGGAAAGACAACGGTTCTGAAGCTGCTTGACCGCCTGTATCCGGATTTTGACGGAAACATCCGGATGGGTGACGCCGGAAACGAGGTATCCCTGCGTGCCTGGCGTGACCGCTTCGGTGTCGTAAGCCAGAATGCAGGTCTTTTCGAAGGAAGCATCCGTGACAATATCTGTTACGGTGTCAGGGACGTAAAGGAAGAAGAACTCTCGGCAGTTATAAAGCTGGCGTGTCTTGAAGACCTGGTGGCCTCCCATGAAGGCGGACTGGACTTCAATGTGGGCTTTAACGGAGGAAAACTTTCGGGCGGTGAGCAGCAGCGCATCGCCATAGCCAGAGCCATGCTCAAAAATCCGGATTACCTGATCCTTGACGAAGCAACAGCCAATCTGGATCCCGTTACGGAAGAAAAGATCAGAACAGGTATCGATGTTCTCACACGGGGCAGGACCGCCATTGTGGTGGCCCACAATTTCCGCACTGTGGCCAAGGCGGGACATGTGATCGTGATGCGAAACGGAACCGTTGAGGATGAGGGCACGGTTGAAGAACTGAAAGCCAGAAATGCATTTTTTAAGGCATTTGCAGAGACCTGAGAGGAGACAAAATGATATTTAAATATTTGGAATGGATCGGCCTTTTACATGACATGAAGCGCTATCAAAAAGTAGACGAATATGACGGAACCCTAAGGCCTGACCATCTTGTGAAATTTTATCCCAAAGATGCCGTAAGCAGTGATGGAAGCCGCTATCACGGACTGTTTCGCGCCGGACGGGAAAATAAACTGCTGATAGTGCTTGACGGCGGCGGTTTTGCCTTTGATGAATTCAGCGCTGCCCGTCCTTCCGGCGATACCTTCGATGAAAACAGCATAACCTTTTACGACAGCTGGTGTAAACCCTCCAAGGACGCTTACGCCCGACTTGGCATGTTTCACGAAAAGTTAAAAAAGGGTCCTTTCTACGGCTGGAACCTTTTGTATGTGCCCTACTCAAGCGGCGACATGCACGGCGGGGCAGGTGAGTTTACCTATAGGGATACAGAGGGTAAGGAGCGGACTTTCTATGCTCACGGCAATATCAATCTGCATCTTTGCATCGATTTTGCAAAAAAAGTTTGTCCGAATCCCGAAAAACTGACTGTGCTGGGCTGCAGTGCCGGTGGCTTCGGAACGGCCTTTGTGGGCAATGATATTCTTATGTGCTTTCCAGATTGTAAAGACTGCACCTGTATCGTTGACGGAGCGGCTTTGGAATTGGACATGAAGGAATGCGCCGGGAAACTCTGGAAGGTGCCTGAATCCATAAGCGCGGCGCTTCATACAAGCGACCCCGTGGCCGACGGACTTGAATATCTTTATGCTCATCAAAAGGGCAGGGTAAAGATCGGTTATGTGATCTCTCTGCGGGATTACGTGCTGATGATGTATCAAAACTTTTTGGACACAAGGAAAGAGATGGGCCGGTCCCCGGAAGCGGGAGAGAGGATGGAACGTATCATCTGCGGTACGGTGAAGCGTCTGGCCGCTTCTATCCCGGACTTTAGCTTCTTTCTTTATAATTACAATTTTAACGACATCAAGGGCCGTCCCGTGGCCTATAACGGAGCAACCTCGCACTGCTGTCTCTGGGTCCCCGAGTTCATGCGCTTTGAACGTGAGGACTGTACGGGGCTTCAGTGGGTAAAGAACGTGGTGGACGGGAAGACAACACAGATCGGCAGGGAGCTGCTGAAATGAGTATTTCTTATTAACGGAGGACCGGAACATGAAATATGTACTTAATACCGGGAATTATCACAGTTTTGACGTGATACGGGATAATGTCCTGCCCTCCAGGAGCTATTTTATTCCTTTTGGGAAAAAGGAACTCATGACAGGGATACCCATCACGGAAAAGCGGTATCGTTCCGACAAAGTTGAAATGTTGAACGGCGAGTGGGACTTTTGCTTTTTTAAGGATCCGAAAGACCTGCCCACGGTGTTTGATACGGATGCTTTTTCTTTTGACCGGGTGCAGGTTCCCTCCTGCTGGCAGTTTACGGGTTACGCTAAGCCCTTCTACGTTAATACCAGATACATGTTTCCGTTTAACCCCCCGGTGATCCCCACCACCGAAAAGGTCGGCAGGATCTTCTTTACGACGGGAGCGGATGTTAAGCCCGGATTTCATTGGGTCACACCGGAGGATGAGTATAATTCCGTGGGCGTGTACCGCCGTTTTATCCATATAAGGGACGCGGCAAAAAGAACCGTCATATCGTTTCTGGGTGTGGCGAGCTGTCTGGAACTTTACCTTAACGGCGCTTACGTGGGCTATTCCGAAGGAAGCCACAACACCTGCGAGTTCGATCTGACGCCCTTTTTAAGGGCAGGGGAGAATGAGCTTGTGTGCGTGGTAAGACGCTTTTGCACGGGAAGCTATCTTGAATGTCAGGACATGTTCAGAAACAACGGCATTTTCCGTGATGTTCTTTTGTATACCTGCGATGAAACGGATATTTTTGATTATAATTTCAAGACTTCTTTTTCCGACGGAAAATACCGCGCGGAGGTTGGAATCCTCGGCACCGGGAAAGCAAACTGCAAAGTAACCCTTAAGGGTCACAACATCGAAAAAGAAAGTACTCTTGTCATTGACGGAAACGGCTTTAGGTCCGTCTGTTTTGAGAATCTTGAGCCCCTGGAGTGGAATGCGGAATATCCCGTTCTTTATGAGCTCACCATGGAGACCGAAAGCTGTGCGGTCTGCGCGAAGGTGGGCTTTAAGCACGTCTTGATCGAAGGAAATCTCTTTTTATTAAACGGGAAACTCTTAAAACTAAAGGGAGTCAACCACCACGATACCTCACCCAGGGCAGGCTACACCATGACCGCGGGGGAAATAGCAAAAGATGTTGAGCTTTGCAAGGAATACAACATCAACACCATCCGCACCTCCCATTATCCGCCGGACCCGCTTTTATTGGAACTGGCCGATGAACTGGGAATCTATATAATCGATGAAGCGGATATCGAGACCCACGGTGCCGAGTCTATGCTTTTTCCGCCGGATTTCAGCCGGATCAGCAAAGACCCCAAATGGGCGGCACACTACGTAAAGCGGGCAGAACAGATGTATGAGCGGGACAAGAATCACCCGTCGATCATCATTTGGAGCCTCGGAAACGAAGCAGGCGGATACGTATGCCAGGATGAGATGGCGGCGTTTTTAAGGGCCCGTTCAGAGCTTCCCATTCACTATGAAGGGGCGGTGCACAGCAAAAGGATCGCTTATGACATAGCAAGCCAGATGTATGCGCCCGCAGAAGACCTTCACAGGATCGGCGAAGGTACCCACAGGCAGCAGGCTTTCATGGACAGACCCTATTTTCTTTGTGAATATGCCCACGCCATGGGAGTGGGACCGGGAGACGTTGAAAGCTACTGGAAGGAGATATATGCCTATGATAACCTCCTTGGAGGGTGCGTCTGGGAGATGACAGACCATGCGGTGCTGCACGGGGACGGCAGTTATACCTACGGCGGCGACCATGGCGAATATATGCATGACGGAAACTTTTGTGTCGACGGACTTTTCTTTCCCGACAGGACCCCTTCTTCCGGCGCAAAGCACATTAGGTTTGTTTATCGCCCGATCCGGGTTCGCCATTGCGGAGAGAACCGCTTTGAAATATTCAATACAACTGCTTTTTCCGACGGGAAACGGTATCTTTTACATTTCTTTACGGGAGGAAAGCTTTTCCACGAAGAAGCATATCCCGTACCGCCTTTTGGCAGGAAAGAGATCACGGTCCCGATGCCGGGGCATGATACCGGGGCTGACTTTTTTATCGATATAGAGACAGTGGATACCGTCACCGGCCGTACAGCGTCAACGGAGCAGCTTGTTCTTAATGAGCATTTTGTAAAGATGCGCGAGTTAAAAAAAACAGCACTTCCCGAGGATTTTTCCGTGAATGAGCGGGGGCATGTTTCTTTCGGCGCGCTTAAATCGGCTAAAGAGGATACTCTTCTTTATCGGGCGGCCACGGACAATGATGCGCTTATCATGGGAGTGTTCCCGAGAGCCCTGCATGTGCAGCAGTTCTATAACACTAAGGAGGAGATCGTCGCCATTGACAGGGAAAGCGGATATGTGGAGGTCAGAAAGAAACTTTCCTGCGGGAAACTGAAGTTTTCGGAGACGACAGACTATATCGGCACCGATGAGGGGATTCTTGTCAGGTGCGTTCTCAAGCCTTTGAAGGGAAAAACACTTCTCCCGCGGTATGCCAAAGCCTTTCGCCTGGAAGAAACCTTTGACAGGGTATCTTACTACGGTCGAAACGGCGAGAGCTACGCCGATATGAAGGAACATGCGCCTATCGAACACGTGAAATGCCGGGTTTCCGATATGGTGGAGCCATACATCCGGCCCCAGGAATCGGGTAACCGCTCGGACACCAGGTTCGCAGCCGTATCCGGCGATCACGAGACATACGCCTTTGAAGCGGTGGAAGCTGCTTTTGAACTGGGAATCAAGCCCTGTTCGGACCGGGAGCTGATCCCGATGCGCCACACAAAAGATGTCATACGGAGCGGTACCTATGTGACTGTTTCGATGTTCCAGGCCGGTATCGGTACCGGAAGCTGCGGCCCCATCGCCGGCAACCGATACCAATACCCAATGACAAAAGAATACAGTTTTTCTTTTCTGATCAAAAAAGAAAGCGTGACGGCGTCCCTGTAAAGCATTTCGGAGCCATAGCCGGCCTTGTTTTGAAATACTCCATAATTGTTTTGTAAAAACAGCTACCGGATGATATAAAGATCCATGGGGGATCAAAGCACGTTCAAAACACAACTGTGGCGTGACTCCAACGATCATATTGCAGGAGGAAGAAATGAGTAAGGTATATGTTCTATTGGCAGACGGATTTGAGGAGATCGAGGCGCTGACTCCTGTGGATATCCTGCGTCGTGCAGGCATGGAGACGGTTACCGTTTCAATAATGGGCAGAAAGAGCGTGAACGGCTCTCACGGCATAATTGTTGAGGCTGACAAGGTGCTTGGTACGGATATAACACGCGACCGGATGACGGACGCGGATATGCTTGTTCTTCCGGGTGGCGGAAAAGGTACAGAAACCCTTGCCGCAAATGTGGAAGTGGCGGAATTGGCAAGGGCTTTTGACAGGGACGGAAAATATTTGGCTGCCATCTGTGCCGCTCCGAGCGTTTACGGCAGACTCGGTCTGCTTTCAGGCAAGAAAGCAACATGCTCGATGATATGATGAAGTAAAGGATAAAAGCAAGATCCTTTGAAACAGAAGAAAAGGTCCGCCGCGGGCCAGAGTCCCGGGCGGATCTTTTTAAGGAAACACCTTTCGGAACCGTTAAGGATGCCATTTCGGACTACAAGTGCGAGTACCTGCGCGACATTTCATTCATCGACCTGTTTACAGACGAAACGATGCCCGAAGGCAAAGCCAGCATGACAGTCCGCCTGCAGTTCGTATCGTACGAAGGCACGCTGCAGCTCGACACCGTAAACGGCTACAAGGCAGAGATCCTTAAACTCCTGGAAGCAAAAGGATATACTTTAAGATAATAATGTTGGACCAAGGCCGTCCCCGCGAGTGCGGGGGCGGTTTTTCATGCGAAAAAATGAGTCAGCAGGGTCGTTTCTCAGTGACTCAAAAAATGAGTCAGCAGGGTCGTTTCTCAGTGACTCACTCAGTGACTCATGTGCAAAAAAAGTCTGTAACATTTCTCTTAAGAGTGTATCTTACAGTATGAGAGGATGTGTGAAGAGCAGCCCGAACGTAGGTTGTATGAAAATACATTGTATGATATATTTTAGCAAGAAGGAGCGTGCTTATGAAGTCAAAAGGATTCATTGTTGTTATCATTATACTTGCTGTTTATGCGGTTTTGGCGACGATCTATATTGTGTATCTTAAAGGCAGAAATGCATCTTCGGATCCCGCCAAAGGATCAAACGAGAACGCCACTCCCACAACTGTCGGCGCCAATACAACACCGTCACCTGCAGGCGACAAGTTGACCCCAACGCCATCTCCTGTTCCTGTTATAGGGGAAACGGACAAAGAGAAGCTGACATTGAAGCAGGCGGAACTGATCGATAAAGTTCCGGCCTACTTTGGTCTTGATGCAACAAACGGTCTCGATGTTTATGTCTGGCAGATGGCTAAGGACAGCTATTCTTTTGCACTGCTTCCGCACTCGGAAGAGGAGCGCGACTGGCTGTCGAGTGAAATGCTTGGGCTCAAAGGAGTTTCAAGAGCGGAAATGTATGCTATCCTTGCGACCTATGCTGTTGATGAAAGCAAAGTTTATATTGTGCCCTGGCAAAACCCGTTTTCCAGTTATATTCCCGGTTACAGAGTTATCCATGACAATGTGGATGCTAAGACCCTCATGGAAGATTACAAAATTAAAGTGAAGAAGATGCTCTATCCGGACAGCGCCGGGCAGTCTTCGAAATCAAAAGTGCAGCTTTTCAAAGATCTCAGTAAGCCGGACGAGCTTCCGTTCACTATCCCGGATGATGTAACGGATCGTGTGCAGTATTACGAAGCAGCGCTCGGAGATATTGACGAAGACGGAGAAGATGAGCTTTATCTGCTTGGCTACATTCCGCTTTCCAGTACAAACTCTTTTGTTCTTGCTGTCATAGACGGTGATGATCATTATTGCTTCAGTTATTCCGGTATTCCATTATTGGGGCTTACGCTGACCGAATCCGGAGGCAGGGTCGTTCTCAATTACTCACGTATGTCAAGCTCAGGCTATGATATATCGTATGCATCATATTATGCTGACACTTACGTTTACGGAGTGTTAACGGAATGCACCCTTACACGTGTCGTCGAGATAAGCGGGCTTGGACTGCGCGCAACGATACAAGACCTTAAAAACCCCGGCAGGGTGCTGTGGTCCGAGGGGGAATCACCTGTGAAAAAATAATCGATGCACGGATGAAAGCTCATCTGGGCGGTTTGTCCGCATGCAGTTTGACATAACATTTGATGGGGGAGAAAATGTATGGATGACAGCCGGATCGTAGCGCTGATACGGGAAAAGTCCGAGGAAGCGCTTGCGGAACTGTCAACTAAATATGAGCGGGTATGCGCGCAGATAGCCGGAAACATCCTTTCCGATGAGCGCGATGTGCAGGAATGTCTGAATGACGCGTACCTGCAGGTCTGGAACTCTCCGCCGGATGACCCGGAGCGGCTGTTGCCATATCTGTGCACCACAGTGAAAAACAGAGCTTTGCGGATGTACAACAGGAACAAGGCGAAGAACGGAATGACGAACTATGTGGAAAGCATGGATGAACTGGATCAACTGATCTTAGGAAGCGGTGCGGATGAAAAGGTGTACGAAGACGAGCTTAAAGCGGCTTTGAACGAATTCCTCGGGGGTCTTTCAAAGCGCGACAGGACAGTGTTCGTTCGACGCATATGGTTCTGCGATTCGTATGAGAATATTGCGAAGCTCATGGGAATGAGCAACGGAGCGTTAAGAACAAAGCTTGCAAGGATCAGAAAGGATCTTAAAGCATTTCTTACGAAGAAAGGATTTCTCTGAGGACTGCCCTCGAAGCAATAAAGGAGGATGCATATGAAACGGGAAGATCTTTACAAGGCCATAGACGGCATTGATGAAAAATATATAAAAGAAGCTGCGGAAACAGAAGAACAAAAGCCGGGCAGGAGTGTCATAACGGGAAAGATCGCTGTTGCTGCGGCTGTTGTTGCGGCATTGCTTCTTACCGCTACACCTTTTGTGATCAAGTTGGCCGGAAACCGCAAGCCGGCAGACCCGGACGGGCCTACTGTTTCGGGAAGTCCAGTTGATCCGGCTGTTTCGGGCACGCCCGCGGGGCCCACATCTTCAGAAGGAGAGCCCGCGATCGATGCGAGTAAAGTTGCGGAAACACCCGATACTTCGAAACTCGGATGGGTCGCAAAATGGCTTGGAAACGTTAAATCAAACGAGAACTATATTTCCGACATGTTCATAAACTCTGCGAACTCTATAAGTTTTTCAAACAATGCGGAGTACAACGCACTTGTCAGCTCAAATCAAAAAGCCGCCTATGTTGTGTCGTCCCCGGTCTACACCTATGATTACTCTGAAGGCACATTTTCTGCCTCTGTTTTGTTCTGCCTGTACGATACTTTGGGAAACGGCGTGGGCGCTGTCGAAGTTGCATCAAAAGGTGACGGGCTTTATTACAGCAGATATAACGTTGAGAGCCTGAATCACTTCAAGAGCACTCCCGATGCTGCATTTATCTATATCGAGGTCGATGGCAAAAGGTACGCCCTTGATGAAAACAACAAATTGTATTATGCGGAAAGCGGCTTGCCTGCACCCATAACGGTCAAAGGTGACATGTTCAAAGCCATCAACAACGGGAAACTCGGAGTGACATATAACAGCATCATGTCAAACGGCACCTATATCGGCTGTACCGAAATCTACAAGCTTGCGGACAGCCTTTTCATAGACATTTTCCCGAATGATGTATTTACGGCAAACACAGAAGCCTACAGCAGCGGCGGCAGATATGCATCTATAACCAGGATCGATAACTCATACCGGTTCCTGCTTGAAGTTAAGGGCGGCGAAAAGGATGTGAGCATTGAACTTGAATACCCGCTTGGCATGAACGTTGAGACAGTTAAATGGATGGATGAGGAGACGGTCTGGGGTGTTTTGCACGAGAGCCCGTCACTCGAGGTGCTTGTGGTCTATAATGACAAAACAGGCGTAGAATATTACCATGGCCTGCTTTTTACAAGAGATCCCGCGGGAGAGCTGTATTATGTCGACCCTGTTCCGCACTCTGCACAGGCAAGCGTTGGCGAATCGGTAGTTGATTCCAAGGGAAACGTAATCTATACAACAAAGCCCGGAATACACATTTACCGCGATCTTGCGGTAACGGAGGAGTATCTGGCTTTCTATACACAAGACACTCAGGCGGATGAACAGTCGGACACAACGCTTGTAGTGGTCTCGAGAAAAGACCTTTCAATCGTGCTGGAGATTGCTTCACCTAAGCTTGGCAGGATCATGATAGAATGAAACCCATCCGATCGTAATCCTTCCATAATTGTTTTGAAAAAACTGCCGTCGAATGATAAAATGATCCGTGGGGAGATCAACGCGCGTCCGGAACGCATCCATGCGCTTCAATAGTTCCCCGGAGCGCGTCCGGGCTCATCCATAGCGTGCCCATGGCCACCCCCCTACGATCTTATCGGAGAAGAGAGGAGAAAAGAAATGAGTAAGGTATATGTTTTATTGGCAGACGGTTTTGAAGAGATAGAGGCACTGACTCCGGTGGATGTTCTGCGCCGTGCAGGCGTTGACACAGTCACCGTTTCCATAATGGGCAGGAAGAGCGTGAACGGCTCTCACGGCATAATTGTTGAGGCTGACAAGGTGCTTGGTACGGATATAACACGC